>NZ_VIWW01000001.1:5400000-6000000 GCF_007829885.1 Streptomyces brevispora | reverse complement strand
AGCCCCCACTGTGAGGATTCGGTCGTGGCACCTGGCAGTGCGCTCATCCCCCGGCTCATGGATCTCAGCCCCGGGACGGAAGCGCTCCGGTACTGCTTCGCGCTGCCGGCGCGCCCTGAGTCCGTGGCTGTTGCCCGGCAGATGACGCGGGCCCGGCTGGATGAGTGGCGGCTGGACGACGACGCACACGACGCGGCGATCCTCATCGTGTCCGAACTGGTCACCAACGCGGTGGTGCACACCGCCAGCTCTCGCGTCGTGTGCGAGCTGCGCTGCCTCGACAACCGGCTGCGCATAGCCGTACAGGACCAAGGACACCAGCCCGGCGGGCCGCGGTTGTGCCGCAGCGCCGACGACGAGCACGGGCGCGGCCTGCTGCTCGTCGACGCGATGTGCAGTGCCTGGGGGTCCCGCGACGCCGGGAACGGCTCGGGCCGCATCGTCTGGGCAGAACTGCCGCACGGCTCGGAGCGCTCATGCTGAAGAACGCCATGTCCCATTTCCTCGGAGTCCGCCGGTCCCGTGGGCCGGGCTGCCCCGGTGACGGCGGACGCGTTCAACTCCCACTCCCCTCGGCCTTTTCGGCGAGCCTGGGCTACGACGCGGTGGGGGTTCCGGCGCGGTACGGCTTCCGGCTGATGTCGCATCTGCCGCGCACCGGCTGCGTCTTCGACGACGGGGAGCGCTGGTGGTGGATCGTCCCGTCGGGCTCCGACCTCGATCTGAACTGGCCCGCGCAGACGGCGTACGCGCGGGAGGCCTACGTCCGCGCGGTGCGGCCCCGGTTGATCCACCAACCCGACAGCCGTACGCCGTACACACCGCCGATCCCGCTGTACCTGATGGTCTGCCAGGTGGCCGGGGTGACGCCGTCGTGGGCGTCCGCGGGCGGCCCGTACGTCCCCTCCACCCCCTGACCGGCGGACAGACGTAAGGGCGGGGGCCCGGGACATCGGGCGATGCCCGGATGGCGCCCAGGAAGTGGGGGCCCTGTTCAGCCTTCCGGCCCGTCCGCGTACGGCCGGAGACCACCCTCACCCCACTCGGTGTCGCCCGGAGCGGTGAGGGTGATCCGGGGTGCTACTCCAGATAGGCGAGTCCCGGGTGCGCCCGGGTATAGCCGTCGACCAGTCGACGGGCGACCGAGACCGAGTCGACCAGTGGGTGCAGGGCGAATGCCCGGACCGCGTCGGCGCGCGAACCGCTCGCCGCCGCGTCCAGCACCGCGCGCTCGACGGCCTTCACCGAGGTGACCAGGCCGACGGCGTGGTACGGGAGCGGATCGACGGCGACGGGATGGGCGCCGTTCGCGTCCACGAGGCAGGGCACCTCGATGACGGCGTCCGCGTCGAGCACCGAAAGGGTGGTGCGGTTACGGACGTTGAGGATCAGGGAGGTCCTCTCGTTCCGGGCGACGGCCCGCATGAGGGCCAGCGCGACCTGCTCGTAGCCGCCGGAGCCGAGATCGCTCTCGTCGCGCTCACCGGCCCCGGCGACATCCCGGTTCTCCGACATGTAGGTGGCCTCGCGCTCGGCGCGGGTCCGGTCCCAGGTGGCCAGCGCGGGAGTGCCCGGGTCCTTCATCCGGCCGTAGAAGCCCTCCTGCTGTTCGCGGAGGAAGGCTCCCCGGGTCTGCTCCGCCTCCTGGTAGGCGCGGACCGCCTCGCGGTTGAAGTAGTAGTAGTGCAGGTACTCGTTGGGGACCGCGCCCAGGGACCGCAGCCAGTCGGTGCCGAAGAGCCTGCCCTCCTCGAACGAGCCGAGCAGCTCCGGGTCGGCGAACAGGCGCGGGAGTTCGTCCCGGCCCTCGACGTACAGCCCGCGCACCCAGCCGAGGTGGTTGAGCCCGACGTAGTCGACGCGGGCCCGGTCGGGGTCCGCGCCGAGCACCCGGGCGATACGGCGCCCTAGGCCGACCGGCGAGTCGCAGATGCCGATGACGCGGTCGCCGAGATACCGGGACATGGCCTCGGTGACCAGGCCTGCGGGGTTGGTGAAGTTGATGACCCAGGCGTGCGGGGCGAGCCGGGCGATGCGCCGGGCCAGGTCGACGGCGACCGGCACGGTGCGCAGTCCGTAGGCGATTCCGCCCGCCCCGACGGTCTCCTGGCCGAGCACGCCCTCGTCGAGGGCCACCCGCTCGTCGGCGGCCCGGCCCGCGAGCCCGCCGACCCGGATCGCCGAGAAGACGAAGTCGGCGCCGCGCAAGGCCTCGTCGAGCTCACTGGTGGCGACGACGGTCGGCGCGTCCGGCATGCCCGCGGCCTGTTCGGTGAGCACCCTGGCGACGGCGGTGAGCCGGTCCGTGTCCGTGTCGTAGAGGGTGACGGTGCGGACCCGCCCCTCGGCATGGTCGGCGAGCAGCGCCCCGTACACCAGAGGAACCCGGAACCCGCCGCCACCCAGAATTGTCAGCTTCACGCTTCCGCATGGTACGTGGGGGTACCGCGAAGGGGTCAGCGCGACGGGCCGGTGCCGCCGGGCGGACGACGGCCCGGTGGAAGCGGAAGTCCTGATCCGCCTCCACCGGGCCGTCGCCGTCATCCGCTGCCGGTCAGTAGCCGCTCCACCAGCGGGTCACGACGCTCCACAGCCGGGCCGGGGCCGCTGGCCTGCGCTGGTGCGGGATCAGGCCCGCCGCCGCCTCGCCCGGTGCTGCCGCCGAGCCGTTGACCGCGGCGGTCGCTCCCGTGGGGCCGGAGTCCGCCGACGCGTTGTCCGGTTCCGGCGGTACGGGGACGCGGACGGGGATCGGGGCGGTGTGGCGGACCGCCGACTGCACCTCCCATTCCTGGCGCGTGGGGTTCGGCTTGCCCATGGACGGCGGCTCCCGGTCGTCCTGCGGGGGGCGCGACGCGAACTCGGCCGGAAGGGAGAGCAGATGACGGCTCATGAAGTTGCCGACCCATTGGAGCTCACTCTCCTCGACGGCGAGTTCGAGGTCGGGCAGCCGCAGCAGCAGCGCGTCGACGCCGACGTCCGCGATGGCGCGCCCGATGTCCTGCCCCGGGCATTCGTGCGGGCCGCCGCTGAACGCGAGGTGGGCGCGGTTGCCCTCCATGTTGGTGTCGAGGTCGGGCCGTACCACCGGGTCGGTGTTGGCCGGGGCGATGCCGACGATCATCGCGTCGCCCGCCTTGATGCGCTGCCCGCCCAGCTCCGTGTCGCCGACCGCCCAGCGGCCGAAGACCGCGGTGAACGGCGGCTCGTCCCACAGGGTCTGCTCGACCGCCTCCGGGACGGTCATGTGGCCGCCGCTGAGCCTGGCCCGGAACCGCGGGTCGGTGAGGACCATGCGGAGCACGTTGGCGATCAGGTTGGTGGTCGCCTCGTAGGAGGCGATCAGGATGAGCCGCAGATGCTCGGCGACCTCCTGGTCGTTCATGGCCGCGGGGTGCTCGACGAGCCAGGTGGCGAAGTCGTCCGCGGGTTCGCGGCGGCGCCGCTCGACGAGACGGCTCAGCGCGGCGAGCACATAGGAGTTGCTCTGGACGGCGGTGGCCGTGCCCCGGGTCATGTCGCGGGCGGCCTGCACCATCTGGTCGTTGTACTCCTCGGGCATGCCGAGGATCGCGCACATCACCATCATGGGCAGCCGCTCGGCGAACTCGCTGACCAGGTCGGTGCGGCCCTCCCGGCAGAAGTCGTTGACGAGCCGGTTGCTGTAACGGTTGACGTGGCGGCGGACGCCGCGGGTGTCGATCCGGCCCATGGAGTCGGTGACAGCGCCGCGCTGGCGCTCGTGCGTGGCACCGTCGGCGAAGACGCATACCGGCTGCCAGGTGAAGATCGGGGCCAGCGGGTGGTCGGGCGCCACGCTGCCGTCCTGCAGGGCTCGCCAGCGGCGGGAGTCGCGGGAGAACTGCGAAGGGGTACGGGTCATGTGCAGGTTCTCGCTGTGCCCGAGGACCAGCCAGGCCGGTACGTCACCGTGCAGCAGCACGGGCGCCACCGTGCCGTGTTCGGTGCGCAGCTTCTCGTACAGACCGTGCGGATCCTGTTCGGCCTCGGGGCCGTAGAGCCGTCGCAGGCCGCCTGGGCCGATGCCCAGGCCGTGGGCCGGGCATTCGGGGGGCGGAACAGGCCCCGTGGCCGCTCCGGGCTCGTAGTGGAATGAGGTTGTCACGATCGCTCCAGGGATCAGGCCCCCAAGGGCCGGACGAATGAGGTACGCGGTGGGGGCGCGTGGAACATGTGCGCGGAACGCGTGCGGGAGCCGTCAGCCGAGCGACACGGCCGCACTGTGCAGATACCGCATCAGGGTCATCAGCACATCTCGGCTGGAGACGCGCAGCCGGGCGTCGCAGTCGATCATCGGGACCTCGTCCGGCAGGTCCAGGGCGCTGCGCAGCGCCTCGACGGGGTGCTTCGGCGCGTCGGGGAAGGTGTTGACGGCGACGACGAACGGGACGCCGCGTTCCTCCAGTCGTCCGATGACGTCGAAGCTGACCTCCAGCCGGCGGGTGTCGATGAGGACGACGGCGCCGAGTGCCCCTTCGAACAGGCCGTTCCACAGGAACCAGAAGCGTTCCTGGCCGGGGGTGCCGAACAGATAGAGGACCAGCTCCTCACTGATGCTGATCCGGCCGAAGTCCATGGCTACGGTGGTGGCGGTCTTGCTCTCCACGCCGTAGTTGTCGTCCACGCCGACGCCGGCCTGGGTCATGGTCTCTTCGGTGGTCAGCGGCCGGATCTCGCTGACCGATCCGACCATCGTGGTCTTGCCGACCCCGAACCCGCCGACGATCACGACCTTCACCGCGGCGGTTGCCGTGGTGGGAAGGACGTCCTCGCTCCGGGGGCCCGTGATCGTGTCAGAGTTTCTGAAGTCCATGCATCACCGCTTCGAGGAGGGACCTGTCCGGGAGGGTTGCGCGGATGATCGGCGCTCGCGATTCGATCAGTTCGGTCGCGAGGAGATCGGTGAGGAGCGAGGTCACCACGCTGAACGGCAGGCTGAGGTAGGCGGAGATCTCGGCGACGGACAGCGGGGCCTGACAGAGCCGCAGGATCACGGCCTGCTCGGGCTGGACCGTCGGCGTCGGCTGCGCCTTCGAGACCACCATCGTGACCAGGTCGAGTGCTGCCCGCTCGCTGCCGTCGGGATCGCCGGTGATCACATAGAGCCGTTCCGGATCGCTCAGCGCCGGATCGACCGTGCGGTGTTCTCGTCGGATAGAACTCATCCGGCCTGCCCGTCGTGCCGGGGCGGGCTCGTCAGATGGGCGCCGATCCGTACGACCATGTCGCGCATCCGCGATCCGACGTGCCCGGCGTCCACCGTCTCACCGGCGAGCACGGCGAGATACGCACCGGCCCCCGCGGCCATCAAGTAGAAGAACCCGCCGGTGACTTCGATGACGACGAGGCGCATCCGGCCGTCGCTGTACGGGATTTCCGAGGCGACGGCGGCGGCCAGGCTCTGCAGGCCGGCGCAGGCCGCCGCGAGCCGGTCGGCGACATCCGGGTCTCCGCCGTGCCGGGCGATGCGCAGACCGTCCGCGGAGAGCACCACGATCTGGTGAATGTCCGGAACGTCGTCGGCCAGCTCTTTGAGCATCCAGTCCATGTTGCCCCGTTGCTGGATCACTTCAGGTCTCCCTTGTCCCACGCGTCATCGGAGTCTTCGTCGGCCCTGGGCTCCTGGGGAACGCCGTTGGCGGCCTTGGTGAACGCCTCCAGCCAGATCCCGGGAGGCGGTTCCTTGCCGTTGTCGTGGCCGTTTCGATGGCCGTTTCCGTTGCCGATCGCGTAACCGTTGGTCCGGCCCGCGGTGGAGTCCGCCGGCTGGGCGGGGAAGTTGTGCGAACCCAGCGGTGCGCGGCCGCGGCTGCGGCGTTGCGGGAGTCCGCCCGCGGTCCACTCCGTCACCACGGGGAGCTCGTCCTCCATGGCGATGGCGGGGGCGGCCGAGCGGGTGACGGGCGCCACCGGACCGGTGGCCGGACGGACGGCCGGCGGGCTCGGCTTGCGGTGGGTGCTGCGTGCGGGGACGACGTGCTTCATGTCCTCGATGTCGATGTCGCTGGTGGGCCGCGACGTGGCGCCGATGCCGTGGGCGATGCCGGGAGCGGGACCGGTGGTGATCATGGAGCGGGGCACGACGAGCACCGCGCGGACACCGCCGTAGGCGGACTGCCGCAGCGAGACCTGCAGGTCGTACATGCGTGACAGCCGGCCGACGACCGCCATGCCGAGCCGCGGGGACTCGCCGAGGTCGTTCATGCTGGAGCCGGCCTGGGCCCTGGCGAGCATGTTCTCGGCCCGTGCGCGGGCCTCCTCGCTGAGGCTGACGCCGCCGTCCTCGATCTCGATGGCGATGCCGGTCTGCACCTCGACGGCGGTGACGTGCACGCGGGTCTGCGGCGGCGAGTACCGGGTGGCGTTGTCGAGGAGTTCGGCGCAGGCGTGGATGAGCGGTTCGACCGCGGTGCCGATGATGGCGACCTTGGCGATCGAGTGCAGATCGACGCGCGGGTACTCCAGGATCCGCGACATGGCACCGCGCAGCACGCTGAACAGCGGTACGGGCTTGGGCCACTGGCGGCTGGGGCGGGCACCGCCGAGCACGGCGATGGAGTCGGCGAGCCGGCCGATCAGCGCGGTGCCGTGGTCGAGGCGGAGCAGGTCGTCGAAGACGTCGGGGTTGCGCCCGTGGTGCTCCTCCATCTCCCGCAGTTCACTGGCCTGCCGGTGGACGATCGCCTGGACGCGGCGGGCGACGTTGACGAAGGCGCGCTGCGCGGAGTCACGCGTCGCCTCCTCGTTGTCGATGATGTCCAGCACCGTGTAGACGAGGGAGCGCTGGGCGTCGGGGAGATGCCGGTAGACCGGGTCGGCGTCCACGACGTCCCGGAGCACCTCGTCCGGGGAGTTGCCCACCCGCAGCCGGTGGATCGCGGCAGGCAGGAGCTCCTTGCTGATCCGTACGGTCTCTTCGTCATGGTTGGCGAGACGCCGTTCCAGGGCGGTGCAGCGCTGCTCGTGCTCGGCACGCTGCCGGCGGATCGTACGTCCGCGGCGGGCGAGTTCGGCGGCGAGCACGGCGACCACGACGGTGGCGAATGCGCCGCACCAGACGACTGGCATCCGGGCGGTCTCGGCAACCAGCGTCACGGCGGTGGCAGTCGCTCCCGCCATGGCGACAACGGGCAGCAACACGGCACGGACGACGGGTGTTTCTCGGTCGATCGGCGGTGATTCAACACGAACCATCTAAAACCTCTGGCGGTTGACTCGGTAGGTATACACACTTACAGGGCAGTTGGGAACAAGCACTCGAATTCACATCAACTCGACTTCACTGCGCGTGAGCTTAGCCAGATCGAAACAGTGCTTCGGCACATTCACCCAACCCCCTGCGCGAGCACTCCAGCGGTAATACACTCGCGGGTTTTGCACGCACCGCCTCCGAACGTGTGCAGGGAGTGACGGAGAGGAAGATTTCGGAAGAATCACCCCTCTGCGTCCCGCCTTGCGGGACGAACAGTCCGACCCTCGACCCATCAGTGCATCCTCAATACCCCTGAGCAGTAAGGTGCATGGGGCATCTGGCGAGCAAATCGGCTCCTGAGCGGTCCATTCCGTTCCGCGCTTCGGGACAGTGGCACATGTGATCGAAGCGGATCGAAAGGAGCGGATTCATGACCGACGTACGAGTGGAGCGCACGGTCGCCGTACGAACGAACAGGGGAACGGACATCCCATGGGACCGACTGCGGGCTACACCATCGAGTCACTCGACACCGGACTCCGCCTGATGCGGCTGTTCCTGACGCATGACTCGCTCACCGTCTCCGAGGCGGCCGTGCGGCTCGCCGTCGGCCGCTCCACCGCCCACCGTGTGCTCAGCACCCTGGAGGGGCGCGGCTTCGCGATCCGGGACTCCTCGGGCCGCGGTTACTCGGCCGGCCCCGAACTCGTCCGGCTGGGCCGCCCCGCCGGGTTCGGTACCGCCGTCCGCGAACAGGTCGGTGCAGTGCTGGATGACGCGGTGCGGCGCACCGGCGAGACCGTGCAGAGCGTCGCGCTCATCGGCGACCGGATCATCGTCACCGACGGCCGCGAGTCACCGCACCCGGTGCGGGTGGTGCTGGAGACGGCCCGTACGCACCCCGCGCACGCCACGTCGGGCGGCAGGATGCTGCTCTCCCGGATGACCGCGGACCAGGTCTGCGCCCTGTATCCGCGGGAGCGGCTGGACGAGGACGGCCCGCGCGCGCTCGGCTCGCGGTCGGCGCTGCTCGCGGAGCTGGCGGTCATCCGTGAGTGCGGATACGCGCTCGGCCGCGACGAGTCGGTGCCGGGCATGAACACGGTCGCCGTGCCGCTGGCCGGTTCCAGTTGGCGGGACCGGCTCGCGCTGATGGCCTGCGTGCCCGCCCATCGAGGTGACGATGCCGCGCTGGTGCGCCGCGCCGAGGAGCTTCGGCGGTCCGCCGCGCCGCTTTCCGCAGCCGGGCGGCCGCCCGCGTCGAGCGACTCCTGACGAAGGCGCGCCGCGCACCGGCGGCGCTTGGGGCGGTCAGCGGCGGGCGCCGCCGATGCGTCCCTCCAGCTGGACCAGCAGCTCGCTGAGCTGGGCGCTGAGCCGGTCGCGGGACTCCGCGTCGAGGCCGGAGAGCACCGCGCGTTCGTACGCCAGTTGCTGCGGCAGCAGTCCGTCGACGAGCTCCCGCCCCTCGTCGGTGAGCCGGACGTACGCGACCCTGCGGTCCCGGGCGTCGCTGCGGCGGTCGATGAGGCCGCGCTCCTGGAGGACCCGCAGGCGCTTGGTGACGGCCGCGCCGGAGGAGAACGTCTCCCTGGACAGTTCACCGGGGGTGAGTTCACGGTCGGTTCGGCGCACGGTGCCGAGCAGGTCGAACTCGGCACGGGTCAGTCCGGCCGCCCGCAGCGGGGCGTCCTCGGCCTGCTGGAGCAGGGCGGAGCAGCGGTTGATCCGGCCGATGAGCTCCATGGGGCCGGTGTCGAGCTCCGGGTTCACTGCCCGCCACTGCCGTACCACCGAGGCAACGATGTCGTCGGTCACACCGCTCCGTTCTCCGGGGCCGGGACGATCAGCCCCTGCCGTGTTGCTGTCGCCGTGAGCGTACGGTGTCCGGCCCGCTCGGCGGCGAGTACCTTCTCCTGGGGCAGGTCGCGCTGCCACCATTCGCCGGCCGCCGTGTCGTTCGCCTCGCGCAGTTCGACCAGCGATCCGGTGAGTCCGCGGCGGGCGGCTTCGAGGGCGGCGGGGCCGGGGCCGGGTGCGGCGAGCGTCTGTACGGCGTGGGCGCGGGCCAGTTCGGTGGCGGCGAGTGCCGTCTCCACCCGGCTGGTGGCGCGGCGGTTGGTGACGAGCATCGCGGCGAGGAGTCCGACGGCGGCGCCGATCACGGTGTCCAGGATCCGGTCGCCGATGAGTTCACCGGCCGGTTGGCTGCCGGCGTACTCCAGGACCAGCAGGGCCATCGGGGTCACGGCGACGGAGCCGAGCCAGTAGTTGCGGGTGATCAGGGCCTCGGCGGCGAAGTTGAAGAAGAGACAGAAGCCGATCAGGGCCAGTGGGCCGGTCCGGGTGACCGGGAGCACGGCGGCGAAGACCAGGACACCGAGGAGGTTGCCGAGGGTGCGCTGGAGGGTCCGGTTCCAGGAGAGCGTGATGTTGGCCTGGTAGAGGGAGGCGGCGGTGACGATCGCCCAGTAGGGGCGGCCGACGCCGACGGCCGACGAGACGTAGCCGGCCAGGGCGCAGCCGACGAGGGCGCGGGCCGCGACCGGCAGCAGCGGGGATCCGGGGCCAAGGCGGCGGAGCAGCGCGCGGCGGGCTTCGCCGGGGGCGGTGGGGGTGAGGACGGCGCGTTCGGCGTCGATGCCGAAGAGTTCGGCGGCCGTTCCGGCGGCGGCAGGCGGGGTGGGCACCGGTCCGCGGGCCCGGGTCCGCGCGGCCCAGTCACGCAGCAGGGCGGGGTCGGCGGCGGTCACTCCCCCGGCCGCGGCCGACGCATCCGTGGCGAGCACGGCCTCCGCGTGGACGACGAGGCGTTCGAGTGCGCGGCGTACCGGGGTGGGTCGTCCGGCGGCGAGAAGGGTCTGCCAGGCCGCGTGCACGGCGGCGACCGCGGCGCGCCGGGTGCGGTCGCCGGGCTCGTCGGCGTAGGCCGCGGCGGTGTTCAGGGCGCGGGCCGTCGCAAGGCGCTCGGGTCCTTCGCGGTGGATCAGCGCGGGACCGGCGACGGTGACCAGCCAGGAGACGGCACCCGCGCCGAGGGTGAGGGCGAGGTGACCGGGCACCTGGCCGAGCTGCTGCGGGGAGAACACGGCGGCGGAGCTGACGAACGTGAGGATCAGCGGTCCGGGGGGCCCGATCCGGGTGGCGTCGCAGAGCAGTTTCTGCCCGGCGGCGAGAAGCGCGCCGACAGCGATCAGGACGGCGGCCGAATCGGTCAGCGAGGCCGTGACCAGGGATACCGCCAGTCCGGCGAACATCCCGAGGACGACCCCGACGACGGTCCGGGCGCGTCGCGCGTACGGCAGGCTGTGGCCGTACAGCGCACAGAGCGAACCGGCCATCGTGTACATCACGAGGTCGAGGCGGTCGATGGAGAACAGCACCAGGTTCGGTATCGCCGTGGCCACCACCACGCTGGACGCCGGTTTGAGCCACATGTCCGAGGGCCGGACCAGGCGCAGCGGGCCTGTCAGCGGGAGCCTTCGGACGGAAGGCCACCGACGGGAACGCGTAGTTGTATCACTCACCTAAATATATTAGCAGATATTACACATATAAAACACATCGATCGAGATCTCCGTCCCGATGGCCCGCCGCCGCGCACGGCCATAGCGTTCGCATACGCAGGAGAGACGCCCGGACCGCCAGATGCACGGAGGAATCGAATGAAGCTCACCGCACCGGTGCCCGGTGGTCCCTGCTGGATCGAGCTGAGCACCTCCGACGTCCGGGCGGCCAAGCAGTTCTACGCGGCGCTCTTCGGCTGGAAGTGCGAGACCGATCCTCGCGAGGAAGCGGGCGGCTACACCGTGGCGCACCTCGGGGAGGCCCGCGTCGCCGCGCTCAGCCCCGTCTACCAGCCGGGGCAGCCGCCGGCCTGGACGGTCTCCTTCGCCACCGAGGACGCGGACGCGTTGGCCGCGAAGGTGACGGCGGCGGGCGGTTCGGTGCGGGTCGGCCCGATGGACATCTTCGACCAGGGCAGGTTCGCCGTGGTCGCGGACCCGTCCGGGGCGTTGTTCTCGCTGTGGCAGGGCCGCGCGTTCGCGGGCGCCGACCTGTTCAACGCTCCGGGCGCACTGGGCTGGGCCGAGCTCGTCACCCGCGCGACCGAACCGGCGCTCGCCTTCTACCCCGCCGTCCTCGGCTGGACGGTCAGCGCCTCGGAGACGTACCCGCAGTGGGGCATCGACGGGGCGGACTTCGGCGGTGTACTGACGATGGGCGAGAAGTTCCCGCCCGAGGCGCCGCCGCACTGGCTGCCGTACTTCGTCGTCACGGACGTCGACGCGACGGCCGCCACGGCGCAGGGGAACGGCGGCGAGCTGCTGATGCCGCCCACGAGCATCCCGCAGGGGCTTCGGATCGCCGTGATCCGGGACCCGCAGGGTGCCGTGTTCGGCATTCACCGGACGGACGGGCAGGCACGGTTGGACGCTCGGTAGCCACGGGATGCCATCCAGCCACGTCCAAGAGCTGGTCGGACGCTCAAAAACCGCGGGGCTGTCGGTGTGGGTCCGGACGGTCTTCGGCAGCGGAGTGGCTGCCGGGGCACTGGCCGCGGCGATCCTCGCGGCGGTGTTCGCCAAACTGGGACCGCCCGATGGCAGGCCGGAGGGAGAAGGACGTTGCGGCGGGCTGAGTACGCCGCCAAACCGCCCGTGCCCCCTCACACCATGGCGTGAGGGGGCACGGGCGGTTTCGTGCGCGGCGCCTGGGCTCAGCTGAGGCCGCGGGCGTCCTGCTTGAGTGCGGTGTCCACGGTCAGCGCCGTCGCGACCACCAGGCTCAGCAGCGGCTCGGGCAGCTGGTAGTGGATCTGCAGCACGTAGTTGTCCGCGGTGGTGAACAGCGTCTTCGCGAGGCCTTCCCAGGTCTTGGTGATCCTGGCTATCTCGGCGTCGTTGTGGTCGACGATCGCGAAGTTCCAGGCGCGCCAGTTCTCGGCCTTGATCGCGCCGACCTGCTGCCCGTCGACCATGATCGCGAAGTTGATCTTGCCGATGGCGTTCTGCTGGACGATCTCGCCGACCTGTCCGCCGTCCGGCCGCTGCACGATCACCCGGGACTTGATGAACTTCGCCGGGCGGGTCAGCAGGAGCTGCGGCTGACCGTGGGCGTCACGGATCTCGAGACGGTGGGTCAGGTACTGGTCGATGCTGGTGAGGAACCGCAGGACCTTGCGGAACACGCCCTGACCGACCTGGACGACCGAGCCGACGGTGTTGCCGTGCTGGTCGAAGACGCTGTACTCGTTCGTCACCTCGATCAGCTTGGCCTTCTGGTTCACCACCAGGACCTGCTGATTGAAGAGCGAACCCGCACCCGGGGCACCACTCTGCTGAGGGTGAACACCCTGCTGCGGCACCCCGGTCGGCTGCTGGGCGGCCGACTGCTGCTGGTAGTGCTGCTGCGGAGCCGCCTGCTGCTGGACCGGCTGCTGCGGCGGCATCTGCGCCTGTGCGGGGGCCTGACCCTGGGCCTGCGCCTGCCCGTCTGCCGGGTTGGTGTGCTCGGTCCACCGGGATCCGTCCCAGTAGCGCAGCAGCTGGGGCGCGCCGTGCGGATCCGGATACCAGCCCGCAGATACGTTCGAGTGCGTTGTCACCGGGGCACACTATCCCGCCACGCCTTCGACGGAACCCCCTCCGGTCACATCCACAGCTTCCCGATCCGGCATCCCGCACTCGTTGAAACTTCACGCACCACGTACGATGTCCGGGATGAACAGGCTGAGCGAACGGACCGACCGGATGCGCGGCGCCCGCGCCTCGGTGGTGCTCGGCTGGATGCTGGTCCTGCTGGCCATGGTGTCGTGCTGTTCGCTCGCCTCCGCGAAGTCGGCGGACGCGCATCACGGCGCCGCCTCCCTCGGTACTTCCTGGGCCTTCACTCCCGATATCTCCCGGTCCTTCGCTCCCGGTGCTTCCCGGTCCTTCACTCCGGTGTCCGCTGCACGGACCGTGGTGGCCGACGCTCCGGGAGACCGGGGCATCGGGAGTTCCTGCCACGTCGCGTCCGAGCACGCGACGCCGGTCGTACTGCCCGCCCCACCCGCACCGGCGGCGCTCCCCTCCGCCCCGGTCGTCATCCCGGTGGGCTCCCTCACCGGCGCCACCGGTATCCGGGGACCCTCCAACGACGCCGTCGACGACGTCGACCATCTGCGCCTCCAGGTTCAACGGATCTAGCGGCAGGACCCGTCCCCCGATCCCCCGGGGACGCATCCACCTGCCCGCAAACCGTCCGGCTCACCGAACCCGAGGACCCCTCATGGCTTCCGCCAAGAAGCAACACACGCCTGCCACCGCCCGCCGCGCCAAGCTGGACGAGGCCCGCCGCAAGGAACGGGCCCGCGAGCGCCGCAGCCGCATCATCACGATCACCGCCGCCGTCGCCGTCGTGGCCGGCCTCGTCGTGGGCGGCGGCTACCTGATGAACGCCGCCGACGATCAGGACAAGGCCGAGACGGCCGCCAAGTCCTCGCCCGTCCAGGGCGAGAAGAGCTGGGACAAGCTCTCGCAGGAGCACGTCGACAAGAAGGTCGACTACCCGATGAACCCGCCGGTCGGTGGCGACCACAACCCGGTCTGGATGAACTGCGACGCCGATGTCTACACGGAGGCGATACCGAAGGAGAACGCGGTCCACTCGCTGGAGCACGGCGCCGTCTGGGTCACGTACAGCGGGGAGGCGAAGCCGGCCGACGTCAAAAAGCTCGGCGAACGGGTCTCGGCCACCCCCTACTCCCTGATGAGCCCCGTCGAGGACCAGGCCGCCCCGCTGATGCTCAGTGCCTGGGGAAAGCAGCTGACCGTGAAGAGCGCCGCCGATGCCCGGGTGGCTCAGTTCTTCACGAAGTACGTCCAGGGCCCGCAGACCCCTGAGCCGGGCGCCGCGTGCAGTGGCGGGATCTCCAAGTGACCGCCACGACACGGGTGTCCCGCCCGCTGGTGCTGGCCGGCGGTGCGTTGCTGCTGCTGGCGCTGGCCCTGGTCGCGCTCATGCTGGTACGCCCCTCCGCGGCCCCGGCCACGACCGCGTCGGCGTCCGCTCCCGCCGAGACCTCGGCCGACGTGGGGTTCGCCCGCGACATGGCGGTCCACCACCAGCAGGCGGTCGAGATGTCGTTCATCGTCCGGGACCGCACCACCGATGTGGCGGTGCGCCGGCTCGCGTTCGACCTCATCAACACCCAGGCCAACCAGCGCGGCATGATGCTGGGCTGGCTGGAGATGTGGGGCCGCGCGAAGAGCTCGCCCGGCCCGCCCATGGAGTGGATGGGCCACACCGTCACCCCGCGCGGCGACGGGGCGCTGATGCCCGGCATGGCGACCGACGCCGAACTCGACGCGTTGCGGGCGGCGAAGGGCAGGGACGCCGAGGTGCGGTTCCTGCGGCTGATGACCGCGCACCACCTGGCCGGTGCGGACATGGCACAGGCCGCCGCGACCGCGGCGGGCACCGCCGAGATCAGGAACCTGGCATCGGGCATGGTGCTGGGCCAGCGGTCGGAGACCGCGCTCATGGCGGACATGCTCAAGGAGCGCGGAGCCACGGCCTGAGCGCACGGGCCCGGCCACGCTCCCCCGACCGGTCACGCCTCGCCACGGCCTGAGCGCACGGGCCCGGCCACGCTCCCCCGACCGGTCACGCCTCTTGACCGGCCACCACTCTTGAGCGGGGCGTGGCCGGGCCCGCTGTGCCCGCATCCCGACCGTACTGACGTACGGGATCACATAGGCTCGGCACCGATATGAAGAGCAACCTCCCGCCGCTGGGGCCCAAGGCCGACAAGGACACCGTCCGGCGCAGCAACCTCAGCCTCGTACTGCGGGCCGTCCGCGACGAGAGCGAGGGCGAGGCGACCCGGGCCGGGGTCGCCGCGCGGGTCGGGCTGACGCGGGCCGCCGTGTCCTCGCTCGTCGAGCAGCTGCTCGACAGCGGGTTCCTCACCGAGTCCGGCAAGACGTTCAGCGGGCAGGCGGGCAGGCCCGGCACCGCGCTCAAGACGGCCCGCACCGGGCCGGCCGGACTCGGCGTCGAGGTCAACATCGACTATGTGTCGGTGTGCGTCGTCGACCTGGCCGGCACCGGACGGGTCCGGCTCACCGAACACCTCGACAACCGGGGTGCGCCGCCCGCCGAGGTGCTGGCGCGGGCGGCCCGGATCGCCGCACGCACCCTGGAGTCGGCGCGTGAACAGGAGTTGTTCCCCGTCGGTGTCACGTTGGCCCTGCCCGGTCTGGTCTCGGGCGGCGCGGTGCGCCAGGCCCCGAACCTGGGCTGGAACCAGGTCCCGGCGCAGGAGCTGTTCGCCGCCTCACTGGGTGCCGAGCGGCCCGGCCACAAGGCACTGAAGGTGACTTCGGAGAACGAGGCCAATCTGGCGGCGCTGGCCGAGCTGTGGTTCGGCGGGCTGGAACGGGTCCGGAGCTTCCTGTATCTGACCGGTGAGATCGGCGTCGGCGGCGCCCTGGTCATCAACGGCGAACTGCTGCGCGGGGCGCACGGGTTCGCCGGCGAGATCGGGCATGTGGTGGTGGACCCGGAGGGGCCGCAGTGCCGGTGCGGTTCGCGTGGCTGCCTGGAGCAGTACGCGGGACAGGCGGCGCTGCTGCGGGCCGCCGGTATCGAGGAGACCGGCAGCGGCATCGGGGTCGCCGAACTGGAGCGGCGGGCCCGGGCGGGCGACGAGCGGGCGGTGGCCGCGGTCGCCGGGGCGGGCCGGATGCTGGGGCGGGTGCTGTCCGGGGCGGTGAATCTGCTGGACCCCGACGCCGTGGTGCTCGGTGGGGTCTACCGGAATCTGATGCCGTGGCTGTCGCCGCCCATCGACCAGGAGCTGACGGACCGGGTCGTGTCCGGGCTGTGGTCCCCGGGCAGCGGCCGGCTGCGTGCCTCGTCCGTCGCGGGTGATGCGGCACGGGGTGCGGCGGCACTCGTCATGACGGAGGTGCTCGCCGACCCGGTGGCGTACGCGGGGCGGACCGCGGCCCGTTGAGCCGGGACGGAGAGAGTCGAACCGTCGCGCACAGGGTGAGATCGAGGCCGACGGACCTGAACCGTCGCGGACACGGTGAGGTCGCGGCCGCGGACCTGAACCGTCGCGGACACGGTGAGGTCGCGGCCGACGGAGTTGAGCCGTGGTGGACAGAGGGGACGGACGCGCCGCACGCGTCCGTCCCCTCTGTCACAGCCTCAACCGGTGCGGTGAAGGTCAGCGCACCCCGAGCAGGTGGTCCATCGCCAGCTGGTCCAGAGCCTCGAACGCCATGCCGCGCTCCGCCGCGGCCGTCACGTCGAAGTCCTCGTAGGCGGTGCGGTCGGCCAGCAGTGCGGCCACGCCGTCGGCGGCGGTGGGCTGCGCCAGCTCGTCCAGCCGGGACGCGCGCAGCGCCTCCTGCACGGCCGGGTCGGCGCGGAAGGCGGCGGCACGCTCCTTGAGGATCAGGTAGTTGCGCATACAGCCCGCGGCCGAGGCCCAGACGCCGTCGTAGTCCTCGGTCCGCGGCGGCTTGAAGTCGAAGTGGCGCGGGCCCGCGTAGCCGGCCGTCTCCAGGAGGTCGACGAGCCAGAAGGCCTGGCGCAGGTCGCCGGCGCCGAAGCGGAGGTCCTGGTCGTACTTGATGCCGGACTGGCCGTTGAGGTCGATGTGGAAGAGCTTGCCCGCCCAGATCGCCTGCGCGATGCCGTGCGCGAAGTTCAGTCCGGCCATCTGCTCGTGACCGACCTCCGGGTTCACGCCGTACAGCTCCGGGCGCTCCAGGCGCTCGATGAAGGCCAGGGCGTGGCCGACGGTCGGCAGGAGAATGTCGCCGCGCGGCTCGTTCGGCTTGGGCTCGATGGCGAACCGGAGGTCGTAGCCCTGGTCGACGACGTACTCGCCGAGCAGGTCGAACGCCTCCTTCATCCGGTCCAGCGCGACCCGCACGTCCTTGGCGCCGCCGGACTCCGCACCCTCGCGGCCGCCCCAGGCCACGTACGTCTCGGCGCCCAGCTCGACGGCGAGGTCGATGTTGCGGATGACCTTCCGCAGCGCGAACCGGCGGACGTCACGGTCGTTGGCCGTGAAGCCGCCGTCCTTGAAGACGGGGTGCGTGAACAGGTTCGTCGTCGCCATGGGGACCTTGAGACCGGCGGCGTCCAGCGACTGCCGGAACCGCTTCACGATGCCTTCGCGCTCGGAGTCCGTCGAGCCGAACGGGATCAGGTCGTCGTCGTGGAACGTGACACCGTAGGCACCGAGCTCCGCGAGCCGCTGGACGGAGTCGACCGGGTCGATCGCCGCCCGGGTCGCGTCGCCGAACGGGTCGCGCCCCTGCCACCCCACGGTCCACAGGCCGAAGGTGAACTTGTCCTGCGGGGTGGGGGTGAAGCGTTCGGTCATGGTCCATCCGCCTTCGGTGCCAAGGGTCCGCAGCCGGTCGGGCGGCCGAACCTCAATTTGTTCAGTGTCATGACTAATCATGCACGGACCACCCTGGCGACGTAACCCCCTCGCCGCAAATCCACTCCACCCTCTGTTTTCCGCAGGTTCGATCACCTAATTTGTTCTCCGTACGATCAAATACCCGCAGGGCGTGAACCCGAAGCCCGAAGCCCGAAGCCCGGAACCCGGAACCCTGAGGCCAGAGAATGAGGTCAGCCATGCCGCCGCATACCGTCGTCATCGGTGTGGACAGCTCCACCCAGTCCACCAAAGCGGCGTTCGTCGACGTCTCGACCGGCCGGCTGCTCGCCGTCGGCCGCGCCCCGCATGTCGTCACCGGTGAGGGAGGGGCCCGCGAGACGGACCCCGAGGTGTGGTGGCAGGCGCTGCGCGACGCGGTCGCCGCCGGGCTCAAGGAGTCCGGCGTCCCCGCCACGGCCGTCACCGGGATCGCCGTCGCCGGACAGCAGCACGGCCTGGTCGTGCTGGACGCGGACGGCGGTCCGCTGCGCCCGGCACTCCTGTGGAACGACACCCGCTCCGCCCCGCAGGCCGCAGCCCTGACCGCCGCGCTGGGCGGGGCCGACGCCTGGACCGCGCGCACCGGATCGGTGCCGGTGGCCGCGATGACGGCGTCGAAGTGGCAGTGGCTGCGGGAGAACGAACCGGAGACCGCCGCGGCGACCGCGGCGATCCGCCTGCCCCACGACTTCCTGACCGAGCGGCTGTCCGGCCACGCCGTCACCGATCCGGGCGATGCGTCCGGCACCTCCTGGTACTCCACCGCGACCGGCGCCTACGACCCCGAGGTGCTCGAACTCCTCGCCATCGAGCCCGCGTTGCTGCCGGAGGTGGCTTCGAGCGGGGCGGCCCGCATCGGGTCACTGACCGCCGGGGCGGCCGGGGCGCTCGGCCTGCCCGCCGGTATCGCCGTCGCGGCGGGCACCGGTGACAACATGAGCGCCGCCGTCGGCCTCGGGCTCGGCGGCGCCGGACTTCTCGACCACCCGGTCCTCAGCCTCGGCACCTCGGGCACGGTCTTCGCCGCATCCCGGACCCGACCCGCCTCGCCCGCGCTCTCCGGCTTCGCCGCGGCCGACGGCACGTACCTCCCGCTGGCCTGCACCCTCAACTGCACGCTCGCGGTGGACAAGGTCGCCGCGCTGCTCGGTCTGGACCGCGCCGACGCCGCCCCCGGCGGGGAGGCCGTGCTCCTGCCCTATCTGGACGGCGAACGCACCCCCGACCTGCCCACCGCCTCCGGCCTCCTCACCGGGCTGAGGCACGACACCACCCCCCAGCAGCTTCTGGGCGCCGCCTACGAGGGCGCGGTCTTCACCGTGCTGCGCGCGCTCGACGAACTGCTCCGGGCCTGCGGGCTCGACCCGGCAGATCCCGAGGTGGCGGCCCGGCCGCTGCTGCTGATCGGCGGCGGCGCCCAGGGGCACCGGTGGGTGGAGACCGTCCGGCGGCTGTCCGGGCGGCCGGTGACCGTGCCGGCGAGCGGCGAACTCGTCGCCGTGGGCGCGGCCGCGCTCGCGGCGTCGGCCGCCACGGGTACGGATCCGGTCACGGTCGCCACCGGCTGGAAGACCGGCGAGGACCTGCAACTGGAGGCGGTCGAAAGGGACCTGACCACCTGGGCGCGGATCGGCTCGGTACTGGACCGGGCGACGGGACCGCTGCTGAGCGCGGACCGGACGACGGGCTGAGCGCAAGGGCCTGGAGCCGCCGGGGCCAGGAGGCAATGCCCGGAGACAGAACCGGAAGACAGAACCGGAAAGCAAGGCCGAAGGCAGAACCAGGCGACAAAGCCTGGAGGCAGGGCCGACGCGGCCGAGGGGGCCGAGAGGGCTGACGCGGCCGAGGGACCGAGGGGGCCGAGAGGGCTGACCGGTTGTCACAATCCGTCGTGCGTACCGTACAAGCGGGCGTGACGGCCAGCACACCGGTTTGGGATAGGGAACTGATGTTCACTACTATCCGGCGATGATCATAAGAAGAAGGCTGACGGTCGGGGTGGGCATTCTGCTCGCCACCCTGACCGCCGGGCTCGGCTCGGCCCTCCCCGCCGCAGCCGATGAACCGCCCACCACAGCGTCCCCCAAGGTCGAGCTGGTGCTCGATGTCAGCGGCTCCATGCGGACCCGAGACATCGACGGCCAGTCCCGGATGACCGCGGCGAAGCAGGCGTTCAACGAGGTCCTGGACGCGGTGCCCGAGCAGGTGCAGCTCGGCATCCGCACCCTCGGCGCCGACTACCCGGGCGACGACCGGAAGGTCGGCTGCAAGGACACCAAGCAGCTCTACCCGGTCGGCCCGCTCGACCGCACCGAGGCCAAGACCGCGGTCGCCACCCTTGCCCCCACCGGCTGGACCCCGATCGGACCCGCCCTGCTGGGCGCCGCCGACGATCTGGAGGGCGGCGACTCCACCCGCCGGATCGTGCTGATCAGCGACGGCGAGGACACCTGCGGCCCGCTCGACCCGTGCGAAGTGGCCCGCGACATCGCCGCGCGCGGCATCCACCTGGTCATCGACACCCTCGGCCTGGTGCCGAACGAGAAGATCCGCAAGCAGCTGACCTGCATCGCTGAGGCCACCGGCGGCACCTACACCGCCGTGCAACACGCCGATGAACTCTCCGGGCGCGTAAAGCAGTTGGTCGACCGAGCGGCAGAGCCCGTCGTCACCCCGGTGGCGACCAAGGGCGCGGACAGCTGCACCGACGCCCCCCAGCTCAAGGCCGGCCTCTACACCGACCGCGAGACGTTCGGCGAGCACCGCTGGTACCGGGTGGACGTGCTGCCCGGCCAGGAGCTGCGCGCCTCGGTCAGTGTCTTCGCGGACCGCGCCGTCAACAACGACTACGGGATGCTGCTGCGAGCGGTGACCGTGCACGGCCGGGAGATCGTCAGGGGTTCCGAGTCCGGCACCGGGCGCACCGACGCCATCTCGTCCGGACTGCGCTACCCGAAGGCCGAACTGGACACGGACGACGAGCAGACCCCGGAGACCGTGTGCCTCCAGGTCAGCAACTCCTTCTCGGCCCCCGCCTCGGTGAAGACCTCTCCCGGTATGCCGGTCGAGCTGACCGTCGACCTGGTGGACGGCCCCGACAACGCGGCGGACGTCGCCGCGTTCGGCCTCGGCCGCGGCTGGTGGCTGCTCGGCGTCCTCGTCCTCACCGGACTGGTCGCGGGCCTGCTGACCGGCTGGATCTCGCGCTGGCGCATCGCCGTATGGAGGACCAACCGATGATCCGTACGACACGTGTACTCGCGGGCGCCCTGCTGACCGGCCTCGCCCTGCTGACCGGTGCGGGAGCCGCCGTCGCGGACGACCCGTCGGCGAGCCCGAGCCCCAGCGCCTCCGGCGACGGCTCAGGCCCCACGGAGGCGGGCACCGCCTTCCGTACCGCCACCGCGATCCAGCAGAACCAGATCGCCACCGCCGGGGGCTCCACGGGCGACTACCTGTACTGGGTGTTCCCGGCCGACGCGGGCCAGCGGGCCACCGTCAAGGCGAAGGTCACCCTGCCCGAGACCGCCACCCGGCACGGCGCCTCGACCTGGCAGGTCGACGTGTACGACGGGCTGCGCCGCCGCCAGGCCTGCATGTACGGCAAGCAGACCGGCACGGCCGCGGCCGACGCCGCGACGGTCGAGCTCACCTGTGTCCTGCGCACCGTCAGGGCCTGGTCCGAGCCGTGGGCCAACGACCCGCTGCCCGGCAGCTACTACGTCCGCCTCACGGTCCTCGATCTGCCCTCGGCGGATCTCGGTCTGCCGGTGCGGACCGAGGTCGAGGTCACGTCGGCCGAGAAGGGCGGTGCCGTGGACGTCGGCGGCACGCTCGCCAAGCCGCTGGTGCCCGGTGTTTCCTCCGTGGAGCAGGCCGCCGACGGTTCGTCGGCCGCCCCGGTCCCGCTCGCCGGTGAACCCGACGACGGCTGGGCCTCCGGCTGGTGGACCGACCGCTGGCTGTGGACCGTCGGCGGCGGGGTGCTGGGCGCGCTCGCGGCCGTCTTCGGCTACTCGCTGACCCGCGGCCGCGGCCGCCCCTCCCGGGTCCCGCCGGGCTTCTGAGGACGGGTCGTCAGCCGGACCGGGCACCCGGCCCGGCTGACGGCGCGGATTACGGCAGCTCGGGCGGAGTCGGGGAAGCGGGGGACACCCGGGTCCGGTGCATCACATGGCGGAGTCCGCCGAGGAGATGGGCGCGGAAGACCGGGTCCGTGTAGGCCTGCGGGGCGTGTCCGAGCGCGGTGTAGAAGACCCGGGCCCCGTCGTGTTCACGGGTCCAGACCAGGGGGTGGTCGACTCCTGTGCCGCCCTCGTACGAGGACGCGTCGGCGGAGGCGAGCACTCGCACCCGGCCGCGCGGGTCGTCCCGGAAGTCGTACCACTCGTCGGCGAGGTCCCAGGTGTCGCCCAGGTGGGCGGTGGCCGGGTGGTCGTGGTCCTCGATGACGAGGGTGCCCGGCTGGAACGCGGGGTGCCGGTCGAACCGGGCGCCCAGCAGCTCTCCGTAGAACGGCCAGTCGTACTCGGTGCAGGCCGCCGCGTGGACTCCCATGAAGCCGCCGCCCGCCGTGCAGTACGCCCGGAGGCCGGTGCGTCCGGCGGGTGTGAGGACCTCCCCGCTGGTGGAGAGGAAGACCACGGCCGCGTAGTCGTGCAGCCCGTCCTCGAACACCGCGGGGTCCTCCGTCGCGTCGACCGCGAAGCCGTGCTCCGCACCGAGTGCGCGGAACGCGGCGATGCCGTCGGGGATCGAGTCGTGCCGGTAGTCCGTGGTGCGGGTGAAGACGAGGGTCCGGGGAGAGATGTGCGGCGGCATCGGTTGCTCCGGGTGCGCTGGGGTGGGCCGGGGTGGGCCCCGGGTGGACGGGCGGGGGCAGGGCTGATGCCGCCGCCCCCGCCCGTGGCCGACTGTCCGGTCAGGAAGCGCGGTCGGCGCTGAACGGGCCGCCGGGGGCGAAGGCGAGCGCGGCGAAGCGGTCGCCCATGCGGCGGTGGGTGGCGGCGTCCGGGTGGATCCGGTCCGGCAGCGGCAGTTCGGCGCAGTCCTGCTCGCCGTAAAGGCTGCGGCCGTCGAGGTAGTACAGGTTCGGGTCGTCGGCCGAGCGCTGCTCGACGAGGCCGCTCAGGGCGTCCCGGATGACGTTGAGCGTCAGCTTTCCGCCGGCCCGTTCCGCGGGGTCGCCCGCGGCCTTGAACTGGAGCCTTCCCTCGCCGAGGTTGCTGAAGTCCGGGGCGCTCGGGCCCGGGGTGTCCTCGTGAATGGGGCACAGGACGGACGAGACGACCAGGAGCGGTGTGGTGGGGTGGCCCTCGCGGATGGTGTCGAGGAATCCGTGCACCGCGGGGGTGAAGGCCCGCAGACGCATCAGGTCGGTGTTGACGAGGTTGATGCCGATCTTGACGCTGATCAGGTCCGCGGAGGTGTCGCGCATCGCACGGGCGGTGAACGGGTCGAGCAGCGCGCTGCCGCCCAGGCCCAGATTGATCAGTTCCACGCCGCCGAGTGAGGCGGCGAGTGCGGGCCAGGTCGTGGTGGGGCTCGCGGCGTCGGAGCCGTGGCTGATCGAACTGCCGTGGTGCAGCCACACCTTGCGGCCCCGGTCCGGTGCGGGCTCGACGGGGGCGTCGGTGCGCAGGGCGACGAGTTCGGTCGTCTCGTTGTACGGCAGCCAGATCTCGACGTCCTTGACGCCTTCGGGCAGTCCGGGGAACCGTACGGTGCCGACCGGGCCGGGGCGGGTCTCCGCGGACCCGGTGGTCATGTCGACCATGAGGACGTTGCCGCCGGTCACGCTCCGCTGCCCCGCGAGGCGGCCGTCGACAAGCAGGTCGTACACGCCGTCGGGACGGGGCGGGGCGCCCTGGTAGGCCGTCTTGGTACGGAGTGCGTCCAGCTCGATCGCGGTGGCTCCGGTACGGAACACCAGCCGTACACCGGAGGGCTGGGCCTCCGCCATGGCCAGTTGTCCGTCGGCGCACTGCGCGCGGGCCCGGGCGGGCAGCCGGTGCGGGCGCACCCCGTGCTCGGTGCGCTCCAGGTCCAGCGCGCCGCGCAGGAGGCCGGCGGTGATCGGTGTGGTGATCCAGTTGGGCTCGGTGTGCATGTCTCTACCTGTTGTTCAGAACGTCGAAGTGTTCGGTCTCACCGGGGCGGTAGTCACCGGAGACGGCAGCTACCGCCGGCCGGTGCGGAACGCCGGTGCGGAACCGCCTGTCAGGGCGCGGGCCAGTTCCGCAGCAGGGCGTCGAGGGCGTCCAGCACCCGTGTCCAGCTCTCCTGCGAGTCGGGGGCGCTGTGGCTGAACCCACCCTGCAACTCCAGGCTGACGTAGCCGTGGAAGACACTGCCCAGCAGCCGGACGGCGTGCGTCTGATCGGGCTCGGTCAGGTCGTAGCCACGCAGGATGGCCCGTGTCATCTGCGAGTGCCTGCCACCGGCGCTCGCGGCCGCCGCCTCCGGGTCGAGCCTCAGCTGGGCCGCGGCGTAACGGCCGGGATGCTCCCGGGCGTAGTCGCGGTAGACGTCCGCGAAGGCCCTGAGTGCGTCCTTGCCCGCCCGCCCGGCCAGTGCGGCTGCGCCCCTGTCTGCGAGCTCCTCCAGGGCGAGGAGGGCGATTCTGGTCTTGAGGTCATGGGAATTCCTCAGATGCGAGTAGAGGCTCGCGACCTTGACGTCGAACCGCCGGGCGAGCGCCGAGACGGTCACCTGATCGAAGCCGACCTCGTCGGCCAGCTCCGCTCCGGCCTGGGTCAGGCGTTCCGCGGTCAGCCCTGCACGCACCATGATCTTCCCTTCGTCAACCGTCACCCATTATGCAGATGCCTAATACCTATAGGCAAATGGGTGCATCGCCTCGAAGGCCCCTCGCAGACGATCGAGCCGGTGCCCATGGTCGAACCGGAGGTGGATCCGGGCACGGTCGGCCCCGGCCGACCGGACGCGCTGGGCGAAACCGGGCGGGGGCGACCGTGGGCTCCGGCCCGATCGGTCACCCCCGCCCCGCGCGTCTCGGGCGAACCCATGTGCCTCAGGTGAAGGCGCATGTCTCAGGCGAAGGCGCCCCGCACCGTCACCGTGCCCGTCCCCTCCCCCGTGGCTCCGGTCTCCTCGGCGACCACGCGGAAGGGCCGGTCCGTGCCCCGGGCGGTGACGCTCAGGACGTCCCCGTCCCGTACGGCCCGGAACGTGGCGGCGGTCGCGCCCGTCAGGTCCGGCACCGTGACCAGCGTCTCGTCCGGCACCGTGACCGGAGTCCCGGCGGGGGTGGACGCCGGGCCGAAGACCCGCAGGGTGAGCCCGTCCAGCCAGTCGCTGTCCGGGCGCTGGTCGTCGGCGCCCCAGGGGAGCACCGCACCGGGCCGCACCAGGATCGGCAGGCTGTCGAAGCCGTGGGTCTCGTGGCGCCAGACCGGTCCGGTGATCGTCTCGCCGGTCAGCAGTGACGTCCAGGTGCCCTCGGGGACGTAGTACTCGACCTGTCCGTCCTCCGTGAAGACCGGCGCGACCAGCAGATCCGGTCCGAGCATGTACTGGCGGTCCAGCATCCGGGCCGTCGGGTCCCCCGGGAACTCCAGCAGCATGGGACGCATCATCGGGACGCCCGTCCGGTGGGCGGTGGCCGCGGCCCCGTACAGGTACGGCATCAGGTGGTGCTTGAGCAGGGTGAACTTCCGGGTGACGTCCACCGCCTCCTCGCCGAACGCCCACGGCACCCGGTACGACACGTTGCCGTGCAGTCTGCTGTGCGAGGACATCAGGCCGAAGGCGAGCCAGCGCTTGAAGACCGCCGGGTCGGGGGTGCCCTCGAAGCCGCCGATGTCATGGCTCCAGAAGCCGAAGCCGGACAGCGACAGGGACAGTCCGCCGCGCAGCGACTCGGCCATCGCGGTGAACGAGGCGAAGCAGTCACCGCCCCAGTGCACCGGGAACTGCTGGCCGCCCGCCGTCGCCGAGCGGGCGAACAGCACCGCCTCGCCGTGGCCGCGTTCCTTCTCCAGGAGTTCGAAGACCGTGCGGTTGTAGATCTGTGCGTAGTAGTTGTGCATCCGCTCCGGGTCGGAGCCGTCGTGCCACACCACGTCGGTGGGCACACGCTCGCCGAAGTCCGTCTTGAAGCAGTCGACGCCCTGGTCGAGCAGGACCTGGAGCTTGCTGTTGTACCAGTCGCGGGCCGCCGGGTTGGTGAAGTCGACCAGAGCCATGCCGGGCTGCCACAGGTCCCACTGCCAGATGTCGCCGCCCGGCCGGCACACCAGGTAGCCGTGCTCCGCGCCCTCGGCGAACAGCGAGGACTTCTGGGCGATGTACGGGTTGATCCACATGCTGATCCGCAGGCCGCGCTCCTTGAGCCGGGCCAGCATGCCCTCCGGATCGGGGAAGACGTCCGGGTCCCACAGGAAGTCCGACCACTGGTACTCGCGCATCCAGAAGCAGTCGAAGTGGAAGACGGAGAGCGGGATCTCGCGACTCGCCATGCCGTCGACGAACGAGGTGACGGTCTCCTCGTCGTACGAGGTGCAGAACGACGTGGTCAGCCAGAGGCCGAAGGACCAGGCCGGCGGCAGCGCGGGGCGGCCGGTGAGCGCGGTGTAGCGGGCCAGCACCTCCTTGGGGGTCGGGCCGGCGACGATGTAGTACTCCAGCGACTGGTCCTCGACGCTGAACTGCACCTGGCCGACCGACTCCGAGCCGATCTCGAAGGAGACCCTTCCGGGGTGGTTGACGAAGACGCCGTAGCCGCGGGACGAGAGGTAGAACGGGATGTTCTTGTAGGCCAGTTCGCTGCTCGTGCCGCCGTCGGCCTGCCAGATGTCGATGCTCTGGCCGTTCTTCACGTACGGGGTGAAGCGTTCGCCGAGACCGTAGACGTTCTCACCGATGTCCAGGGCGAGCCGGCCGATCATGTGGTGGCTGCCGTCCGGGGCGGTCGCGAAGGCGGTGCCCTTGGCGTCGACGCCGGTGAGACGGCGGCCGTCGGCGTCGAGGAAGGTGAGGCCCCACGGCCCGTCGCCGTCCATGCGCAGGGTGAGCGGTCCGCTGGTCAGTTCGGTGACCGCGCCGTCCCGTCGGGTCCGGGCCCCGGCGGCTTCCGGGTCCAGGCCCGGGAGGGCGAAGTCGGGTCCGCGGTTCACCGTCCCGGCGTGGTGGGTGGCGCGCACGCCGATGATTCCCTCGGCCGGGGAGAAGCATTCCACGGTGATCAGCGGGGTGTTGAGGGTGTCACCGCGTTCGGCGACGCGCTTGACCGCCGCGTAGGCGGTGAACCGGTCTGCCTTGACGAGCAGATCGCGGATCTCGGTCGCGTAGCAGGCGCGTACGCCCTCACGCATGAGCCAGAAGCCGTCGGTGAACTTCATGAGGACTCCTTGCCGGGGGCAACTGTCGGGAGGGGGAAGGGGTTTGACGGGTCGGTCCGGTTCATTCACTGTCCCCGGTGAAGGTGATCCGGGCGAGGCGTACGGTGCCCTCCAGGGTGACGCGCAGGTCGCGGACGCCCGAGGCGGAGATGCCGGCAGCCCGGGTGCGGTAGTCGTACGGTCCGTCGGTGGCGGGCACGGGGACGAGAGCCGTGGCGCCGTCCACGGTGATCCGTACGGCCCCCTCCCCCGACGCCGATACCGCGACGCCTCGCACTCCGGCTCCGAAGTCGCAGCGCTGGTAGAGGAGTTCGTTGTTCTCGGCGACGGCGGTCACCGCGTCGCCGTCCGTCTTGGTCCGGTCGGTGATCTCGGTGGCCAGTTGCTCGTCGTAGTCGGCCCCCTCCAGACCGCGCGCCAGGACCGGCCGGGGGCCGGCCGGTTCGCCGCCCATGGTGACGACGGCGACGCTCCGGATGTCCGTACTGGAGGCACCGGCCTGGATCTCGTACGCGCCGGGGTCGACGGTCCAGCGGCCGTGCGCCACGTCCCAGTGGCCCAGCTCGGCGACCGGGACCGTGAAGTCGGCGCGCTCCCCGGCGCCGGGGGCCAGGTGCAGCCGGCGATGGGCGGCCAGCTGGCGCAGCGGCCGCACGACGGACGGCGCCACCGCCCGTACGTACAGCTGGGCGACCTCGTCGGCGGCGACGGCCCCGGTGTTGGTGACGGTCAGCGACACGCGCAGCAGCTCGCCCTCGCGCTCGGCGGTCAGCGAACTGTAGGTGAAGTCGCTGTACGAGAGGCCGTGCCCGAACGGGTAGAGGGGTGTGCCCTCGTAGTAGAGGTAGGTCTGACGGGAGCCGATGATGTCGTAGTCCAGCAGGCCGGGCAGTTCGGCGTCGGAGGCGTACCAGGTCTGTGGCAGCCGGCCGGCCGGGGAGACGTCGCCCGCGAGCACCCGGGCGAGCGCCGTTCCGGCGGCCTGGCCGCCGTGCGCGGTCCACAGGAGGGCGGGGAGTGCGGCCGCCGCGTCGGTGAGGGCGTACGGGTAGGCGGAGGTGACCGCCAGAACCGTGCGCGGGTTGGCGGCGTGGGCGGCGCGCCAGAGGCGTTCCTGCTGGGCGGGCAGGTCGAGGGTGGTGCGGTCCTCGGTCTCACGCCCGTTGATGTGGGGGTCGTTGCCGGCCACGACGATCACGGTGTCGGCCGCGGCGGCGGCGCGCGCCACGGCGTTCTCGCCGCGTTCGGTCACCTCGGTCTCGAAGACCGTTCCGAGGGCGTTCGCGGGTTTGGAGGCCTCTGCGCCGGTGGCGGAAGCCGCTTCACCCGATCCGGAAAGTTCTTCGCCGGGGGCGGCAACCTTTACGCCGTCGGCGGCGACAGAGACATACCTACCCGTTCCGATGTGCAGAAGGCGGTGACCGCCCGCATGACCCTCCACCGCCTCCAGGCGGAACGTCTCCTGGACGATCCAGCCGCCTGGCTCGTCCGCGGAGGCGCGCACATAGCCGTCCTCGGCCACCGACAGATAGCGGCCGTCCGGTTCCCGCAGGGTGATCACGCCGTTGCCCCAGTCCACGAGCGCCAGCTCGGACGGGGTGTCGCCGCAGGTCAGCGGGGGCAGGTCGGTGCGGCCCGCGATGAGCGCCGGGTCGAGGGCGCCCTCCGCGCCGCGTACCGGGTCCTGGCCGGTGCCGGCGGCCGGCACCTGGAGCCAGCCGTCGGCGCACTTCAGCCGGACCAGGTCGGCGCCCTCCGCGAAGACGATGTGCTCGGCGCCGAAGCGTTCCCGGAGGCCGTCGAGGGGAGTGGAGCGGTGGATCAGGGTGCCGCTGTACCAGTCGAGCTTGCAGGCGTCCGCGAGCAGCCCGACGACCGCGACGGTCTTCCCGGCGGCGGGGTCCAGCGGCAGCAGCCCGTCGTTCTTGAGCAGGACGACGGCCTGCTCTGCGGCCTCCTGGGCGAGTGCCCGGTGGTCCGCGGTGTCGAAGTCGGCGGTGTTCGCGTACGGGTCGAGGCCGGGGTCGAACTCGCCGAGCGAGAAACGCAGTTCGAGGAGCCTGCGGGCGGCGGTGTCGATGTCGTGCTCGTCGAGCAGTCCGCGTTCCAGGGCGCCTCGGATGCGGCCGGTCATGACCGCGGAGTCCTGGCCGTGGTCGGTGAAGCTGTCGACACCGGCCCGCAGGGAGGCGGCCGTTGCCTCCTCGTGGGTGTCGAAGTAGTGCTCGGAGTCGACGAGGTTGGACGGCGCGCCCGCGTCGGAGCAGACCACCAGCGACCGGTCGGCCCAGCTGCGCAACTGCTGGGACAGGAGCGGCGACACATGGTTGGGCCGCCCGTTGACCAGGTTGTACGCGGGCATGACGCCGGCCACCGCGCCTGCGCGGACGGCGTCACGGAAGGCCTTGAGGTCGTACTCGTGCAGGACCCGCGGGCGGACCGAGGAGGAGGCGGTGTCGCGGTCGGTCTCGTTGTTGTGGGCGAGCCAGTGCTTGAGGACCGGGGCGGTCCGCCAGTAGTGCGGATGGTCGCCGCGCAGTCCCCGGGTGTACGCGACCGCGATGGCGGAGGTGAGAGCGGCGTCCTCGGAGTACCCCTCCTCGCCGCGTCCCCACAGCGGGTTGCGCAGCAGGTTCACTGTCGGGGCCCAGACGTTGAGCCCGACCCGGTCGTCCTCGGCCCGCTTGGCGCGGACCTCGTTGCCGACCGCCTCGCCGACCCGGCGGACCAGTTCGTCGTTCCAGGTGGCACCGAGCCCGACGGCCTGCGGGAAGACCGTCGCCGGTCCCATCCAGGCAACGCCGTGCAGGGCCTCCTGACCGGTCCTGAAGGCATCGAGCCCGAGCCGGTCGACCGCCGGCGCGAACTGGTGCAGCATCGCGATCCGCTCGTCGAGCGTGAGCCGCTGAAGCAGATCGTCGATGCGCCTGGCGAAGGGCAGCCGCGGGTCGCGGAAGGGCTGCGGTTGTTCCGTCACGTGCGGGTCCCCTTGGAGAGGTGGGAGGTTGTCGGTGCGTGGGCCTCGTGCGGGCCCCCGAGGAGCCCCAGAAGATCTTTCGAAGCGCTTCGATGCTCCGTGGCCGACCCCGCCAGTGTCAAGACCTCGCCCTCGAGCTCCATGCACGACAGCTCCAGTTGAGCCAGGAAACGGTTCGGAAACAGGTCGGAGGAATCTGGAAACGGAGTCTTGTGCGGCCGGAACCCTTCACTTAACCTCGCAGCAACATCGAAGCGCTTCGACAGAGCTTCGACCGGGCGCCCGGCGCCCTTGATCTCCCGGGACGGTGACAGCTTCTGCCGCCTCCCTGTTGAACCGCTTCACCTGCGGCCGGCCACACCGGCTCAGTCAGCAACGCTCCGCCTCAGACACAGGAACCGAACGGCGGTCACCCGCCACGTGTCGTCCTGGTGCGCCTCGAAGGGTTGACGCAATGACGCCGAATTCCTCCCCCTCCTCCACGGCTCCGAGCCGGAGAAGCTTCCTCGCCACCGGCGCGGTGGCCGCTGTCGCCGTGGCCGGCGGGGTTCCGCTGCTCGCCGCGTGCGGCGGATCAGGTTCCGGTTCCGGGACCAAGGAGGGCACGACGACGGGCAAGGCGCTCAAGAAGGTCGTGCCGACGTACTCCCAGCTGAACCTGGTCGAGCCGGATGTCCCGGGCGCCAACGGTTCGAGCCCCGGCTTCACCAAGCTGCCGGACCCGCTGGTCGCCTCGGTGAAGTCGGTCCCGGGCAAGGGCTCGAAGTTCCGCGTCATGACTCCGCTGTGGGGCACCGTCCCGAAGAAGGACAACGCGTACTACGCGGCGGTGAACAAGGCCGTCGGCGCCACCCTGAACTTCGACCCGCAGGACGGCAACACCTACCAGGACAAGATCGGCGCGGTGCTCGCCGGCTCGGACATCCCCGATGTCATGACGATCCCCGGCTGGAACATGCAGGGGCAGATCCGCAACGCGATCTCCGCCAAGTTCGCCGATCTGAGCCCCTACCTGGCGGGCGACGCGGTCAAGAAGTACCCGAACCTGGCGAACATCCCGACGGGCGCCTGGCAGTACTCCGTCTTCGGCGGCAAGCTGCGCGGGCTTCCCATGCCGACGCCGGTCATCGGCAACGCGATCTTCTACCGCAAGGACCTGATCGGCTCGGGCGCGGTCCCGGCGAGCGCGGACGACCTGCTGGCGTTCGGCAAGGAGTACACCGCCCCCAGAAAGAAGGTCTGGGCCTTCGACGACCTCTGGACCTGCATCCAGAAGATCTACGGTCTGCTGCCCGACGCGCCGCACTACTGGCAGCTGGAGAACGGCAAGCTGGTCCACAAGATCGAGACGAAGGAGTACCGCGAGGCGCTCGCCTTCGCCCGCAAGCTCCACGACGGCGGATACGTCCACCCGGACGCCGAGGCCAACAAGGACGCCGACTCCAAGATCCGCTTCACCAGCGGACACGTCGTGATGTACAACGACGGCACCGGCGGCTGGAAGGGCATGGTCACCGAGCAGGCGACCGCCAACGCCAAGTTCGACATGCAGGCGCTCGACTTCTTCAGCCACGACGGCGGCAAGCCGGTGCTGTGGCAGGACGACCCGGCGGGCATCTTCACCTTCCTCAGCAAGAAGCTCTCCAAGGCGCAGATCGAGGAGTTCCTCGCGATAGCCGACTACGCGGCCGCGCCGTACGGCACCGAGGAGTTCATGCTCACCAACTACGGCGTGAAGGGCACCCACTACACGCTCAAGGACGGGGCCCCCACCTACACTCCGCAGGGTGTCGAGGAGGCCCAGCCCTCCACCTTCCTGTTCCTCGCCTCGCCCCCGACCTCCATCGCCTACCCGGACCAGCCGCAGCTGGCGAAGGACTACGCGGGCTGGATGGCGCGCCAGGCCCCGAACATCAAGAAGCCCCTCTTCTTCGGCATGCAGGTCGTCGAACCGCAGCGGTACGCCTCCCTGTACACACCGTTCGACGACCTGCAGAAGGACATCCGCCGCGGCCGCAAGAAGGTCAGCGACATCGACGAAGCGGTGAACACCTGGAAGAAGAGCGGCGGCGAGAAGCTGCGCGCCTGGTACCAGGACATCCTCGACAAGAACGGCTCCGGCAACTGACGCGTACGACGCGCACCGACCGTACGCAGCACAGCACGAGGGCCGCCGGGCGCACGAAGCCCGGCGGCCGGGGCCAAGAGCACGAATGGGGAGCACACGGTGAAGCCACGGGCCACGGTCGCGACCGACCCGGACCGCACCCACGACGGGGCCAGCGCCCCCGCCGGTGGCAGCGGGAGCGGTGACGGCCAGGACAGCAGCGGCGGACGTACGGGCAGGTCCCGGGCGATCGGCATCCGCCGCAGCCGTACGGCGAGGAGCGGACCGGCGAAGAACGGGCTTGCCGGCTCCGGACCGCGGACGGGTGGCATCACCTGGCGCCAACGCCTGCGGCGCGACCGCACCCTGGTACTGATGACCCTGCCGGCCATCGCCCTGCTGCTGCTGTTCAACTACATCCCGCTGCTCGGGAACATCGTGGCCTTCCAGGACTACGACGTCTACGACCTGGGCATCACCGGCAGCCCCTTCGTCGGCTTCGACAACTTCACCCGGATCTTCGAGGACTACCGCTTCTGGGAAGTCCTCGTCAACACCCTGGTCATCTTCGTCACCCAGCTCGTCCTCTTCTTCCCCATCCCGATCGCGATCGCGCTGCTGCTCAACACGATCATGAGCGCACGGGTGCGGGCCTGGGTCCAGGCGGTCGTCTACCTGCCGCACTTCTTCTCCTGGGTGCTGGTCGTCACCGTCTTCCAGCAGATGTTCGGCGGCGCCGGCCTGGTCGCCCAGTGGCTGCGCGACCACGGTCACGAGGGCTTCGACCTGATGACCAACCCGGGCTTCTTCAAGTTCCTGGTCTCCGCCCAGGCCGTATGGAAGGACGCGGGCTGGGGCGTGATCGTCTTCCTCGCCGCGCTCGCCGCCGTCAACACCGACCTCTACGAGGCAGCCGCCGTGGACGGCGCGGGCCGCTGGCACCGCATGTGGCACGTCACGCTGCCCGCGCTGCGCCCGGTCATCGCACTGCTGCTCGTCCTGCGGGTGGGCAGCGCGCTCAACCTCGACTTCGAGCAGATTCTGCTCCAGCGCGACCAGGTCGGTGCCGGAGCTTCGGAAATCCTCGACACCTACATCTGGTGGACGGGCATCAAGACCGGCGACTTCGGCTACGCGGCCGCCGCCGGGATCTTCAAGGGGCTGTTCAGCGTCGCCATGGTGCTGGGCGCCAACAAGGTCGCCCACATGCTGGGTGAGCAGGGGGTGTACTCCAAGAAATGACAACGCTCCTGGAACATGAGAGGGATCCGGCCGGACCCGCGCCCCGCACGGAGACGCCGCTCCAGCGCGCCCTGCGCATGGAACCCCGCCCCGTGTGGGAGGAGGAGCCCACCAAGGCGGGTCTCGCCTTCAAGGGCGTCGGTCTCGTCGCGATCTGCGCGATCGTGATCGTCCCGATCTGGGTGGTGCTCGTCACCAGCCTCTCCGACACCAAGACGATCAACAAGGCCGGCGGACTGGTCGTCTGGCCCGAGCACATCACCTTCATCGCCTACAAGGAACTGCTCAGCGGGGGCGCGGTGACCCGCGCGGCCGCCGTGAGCGTGGGCCTCACCGTCGTCGGCACGGTGGTCAGCATGGTGGTCTCGATCCTGTGCGCGTACGGGCTGAGCCGCCGCGATTCGTACGCCCACCGTCCACTGCTGATGACCCTGATGGCGACGATGTTCTTCGGCGCCGGTCTCATCCCCACGTATCTGCTGGTCACGGGCATCGGGCTGAGTGACAGCTACTGGTCGATGATCCTGCCCAGCGCGATCAGCGTCTTCAACGTGCTCGTCCTGCGCGGCTTCTTCATGGACACCGCGCCCGAACTCATCGACGCGGCCCGGATCGACGGCGCCGGCGAGTGGCGGATCCTGCTCCAGATCATCATGCCGCTGTCGCGTGCGGTGATCGCCGTGATCTCGCTGTTCTACGCGGTCGGCTACTGGAGCCAGTGGTTCAACGCGATGCTCTACATCCAGGACAGCGACAAGTACCCGCTGCAGATGATCCTTCGCCAGCTGGTCCTCCAGCACCAGGTACCTCCGGGCGCCATGGGCGCGGCGGTCAGCAGCGGGGCGATCAACAGCCTCGCCGTGCAGATGGCGGTCATGATCCTCGCGCTGATCCCGGTCGCGGTGCTGTCCCCGTTCGTCCAGAAGCACTTCCAGAAGGGCATGCTCACCGGCGCCGTGAAGGGCTGATCCCCCGGCACCGGCCCCGCCCGGCCTCCCTCCCCTCCCCCGTCCGGAAGGTGTTCGCCATGCGCGCTTCGTCCGCGCCCACGCCCAGCCGCCGTACCGTGCTCGCCGGAGCGGCCGTCGCCGCGGCGGCCACGGCCCTGCCGGTCGCGGCCCCCGCCGCTGCCGCCCCGACGCACCGGCACGACGAGAGGCACCAGCCGCACCGCTGGCGGACCGCCGCGATCGGCGGCACCGGATTCGTCACCGGGCTGCTGTTCCACCCGGCCGTGAAGGGGCTGGCGTACGCCCGTACCGACATCGGCGGCGCCTACCGTTGGGACGCGGCGAAGGCCCGCTGGACCGCGCTCACCGACCACATCGGCTGGGACGACTGGAACCTGCTCGGCGTCGAGGCCCTGGCCGTCGACCCGGCGCACCCGGACCGCCTCTACCTGGCCTGCGGTACGTATGCCCAGGACTGGGCGAGTCCCGGCGCCGTGCTCCGGTCCGAGGACCGGGGCGCGACCTGGAAGCGGGCCGACCTGACCGTGCGGCTCGGTGCCAACGAGGACGGGCGGGGCGCCGGTGAGCGGTTGCTGGTGGACCCGCGGGACAGCGGGACGCTGTGGCTCGGCACCCGGCACGACGGACTGCTGCGCTCCACCGACCGGGGTGCCACCTGGGCCCCCGCCGCCTTCCCGGCCACGCCGTCGGCGGGCGGCCAGGGCGTCGTGTTCCTCGCCGCCGCGGGCCGGACGGTGTACGCGGGCTGGGGTGACGGCCCCACCTCGCTCTACCGCACGGACGCGTCCGGCGGCTGGGAGGCGGTGCCGGGCGGGCCGTCGGGGAGCGCGGCGACGAAGGTGCCGGTCCGGGCCGCGTACGACGCCCGCGGCCGGGCGCTGTACGTCACCTACGCGGACGCCCCGGGCCCCAACGGCCAGTCGGACGGCGCGGTGCACCGGCTGGACACGGTGACCGGCACCTGGAGCGAGGTCACTCCGGTGAAGCCGGACGCCGCGGCCGGGGACGGCTTCGGCTACGGCGGTGTCGCGGTCGACGCACGCCGCGCCGGCACCCTCGTCGTCACCACGAACAACCGCTGGTCGCAGGTCGACACCGTGTTCCGTTCCACCGACGGCGGCGCCTCCTGGACCTCACTCAAGGACGCCGCGGTCCTCGACGTCTCGGAGACGCCGTATCTGCGCTGGGGCGAGGCGAAGGCCAAGTTCGGCTGGTGGATCCAGTCCGTCGCGGTCGATCCCTTCGACTCGAAGCACATCGTGTTCGGGACCGGCGCGACGGTCTTCGGGACCCGCGACCTCGTCCACTGGGCACCAGAGGTCCGCGGTCTCGAGGAGTCGGCGGTGAGATTCCTCATCGCCCCGCCCGGGACGGGCGCCAGGCTCCTCAGCGGGCTGGGCGACATCGGGGTGATGTACCACGACTCGCTCACCGCCTCCCCGTCCCGCGGCATGGCGTCGAACCCGGTCTTCGGCACGGCCACCGGTCTCGCCCTGGCCGCGCGTCGGCCCTCGTACGTCGTGCGGACGGGCTGGCCGTCCGGATCGAACGCCGCCGGAGCCTTCTCGTACGACGGCGGCAGGAGCTGGCAGCCGTTCGCCGCCCAGCCGGAGATCGCGGCCTCCGCCCCGGGCCCCGTCGCGGTCTCGGCGGACGGGGCGACGCTGCTCTGGTCCTTCATCCACTGGGACGGCACGAAGTATCCGGCCCACCGCTCCACGGACGGCGGTGCGACCTGGACCGAGGTCGCGACCTTCCCCAAGGGCGGTACTCCGGTCGCCGATCCGCTCGACCCGCGGCGCTTCTACGTCTACGACACCGACACCGGAGCGGTCTTCCGTTCCCGGGACGCGGGGGCGACGTTCACCCGGGGCGCGACCGGACTCCCCTCCGGCGACGTGCAGTTCAAGGTGGCGGCCGCCCCGGACCGCAGCGGTGATCTGTGGCTGTCCGCGAAGGACAACGGCCTGTTCCGCTCGACGGACGGCGGCGTGACGTTCGCGGCGGTGGCCGGCTGCCAGGCCTCGCACGCCCTGGGCTTCGGCAGAGCCGCACCGGTGAGAAACCGCGAACGGCCCGGCGCCGGCTACCCGGCCGTCTTCCAGACCGGCAGGGTCTCCGCGACGTTCGACGGTGTGGCGGTGCTGCGCTCGGACGACGCGGGCGCCACCTGGGTCCGGATCAACGACGACACCCACCAGTGGGGCTGGACCGGCGAAGTGATCACCGGTGACCCCCGCGTCCACGGCCGGATCCACCTGGGCACCAACGGCCGCGGCATCCAGTACGCAGAACCCGAATAGGACCGGTCGGTCCAAGGAACGAGAGACGCCATGCCGTCCCTGCGCGACGCGGCCCGTGGCCGCATCCTCTTCGGAGGCGACTACAACCCCGAGCAGTGGCCCGAGGAGGTGTGGGAGGACGACGCCCGGCTGATGAAGGAGGCCGGGGTCAACTCCGTCACCCTCGGCGTCTTCTCCTGGGCGAAAATCGAACCACGCCCTGGTGCACGGGAGTTCGGCTGGCTGGACCGGCTGATGGACCTGATGCACGCGAACGGCATCGGCGTCGTACTCGCCACCCCGACCGCCTCCCCGCCGCCCTGGATGGGGGCACGGCATCCCGAGACCCTGCCGCGTACGGAGGACGGTTCGATCGTCTGGTACGGGTCGCGCCAGCAGTTCTGCGCGAGCTCCCCGGTCTACCGGCGCTATGCCGCCGCCCTCACCGAGGACCTCGCGGCGCGGTACGCGAACCACCCGGCGCTCACCGTGTGGCACATCAACAACGAGTACTGCACCCACTGCTGGTGCGACGAGACTGCCGCCCACTTCCGCCGCTGGCTGCGCAGCCGGTACGGCACCGCGGACGCACTCAACGAAGCCTGGGGCACGGCGTTCTGGAGCCAGCGCTACGACTCCTGGACGGAGATCCTGCCGCCGCGCAAAGCGCAGTACATGAAGAACCCGGCGCAGGTGCTGGACTTCAAGCGGTTCACCTCCGACGCGTTGATGGAGTGCTACGTCGCCGAGCGCGACATCGTCGCCCGGCACACCCCGCACATCCCGGTGACGACCAACTTCATGCCCCTGTGGTCGGGGCAGGACGCCTGGGCGTGGTCGGCCCAGGAGGACATCGTCTCCGTCGACATCTATCCGGACCCCCGGGACCCGCGGGGCGGTCAGTACAACGCGATGCTCGCCGACATGACGCGTTCGCAGGCCGCCGGGCCGTGGATGCTGATGGAGCAGGCGGCGGGCCCGGTCAACTGGCGGGGCGTCAACCATCCCAAGCCCGATGGGCTGAACCGGCTCTGGTCGCTCCAGGCGGTCGCGCGGGGTGCGGACGCCGTCTGCTACTTCCAGTGGCGCCAGTCCCGGCAGGGCTCGGAGAAGTTCCACTCCGGGATGCTCACCCACGCCGGCGAACAGGGGCGCACCTTCCGCGAGATCAAGCGCCTCGGGGCGGAACTGGCGTTGATCGGCCCGGCCGTCGGCGGCAGCGACGTACCCGCCGAGGTGGCGATCCTGCACGACTGGGACTCCTGGTGGGCGGGCACGCAGGAGGGCAGGCCGTCCTCGCTGCTGGACTACACCGAGGTGGTGCAGAGCTGGCACCGGGCCCTGTGGGAGAACGGTGTCATCACGGAGTTCGCCCGGCCCGACGCCGATCTGAGCCGGTTCAAGACGGTGGCCGTACCGCACCTGTATCTGCTGACGGACGCCGCGATCGACAACCTCGTGGCGTATGTGCGCGGCGGCGGGAGGCTGGTCTGCGGCTTCTTCAGCGGGGTCGCGGACGTGGACGACCGGATCAGGCCGGGCGGCATGGACGTGCGGCTGCGTGAGCTGTTCGGCATCCGGACCCTGCACGAGTGGTGGCCGCTGGACGCGGGCTCGGCCGTGCAGTGCGACGGCTTCCGGGGCGGGCTCTGGTCCGAGGAACTGGAGGTGGCGGCGGGCACCGAGGTGGTGGCCGCCTATCGCGACGGCGAACTGGCCGGGCTGCCCGCGGTGCTGCGCAGGGGCCGGGCCTGGTACCTGTCGACGCTGCCCGAACCCGAGGCACTGCGCGCGCTGCTCGGCGGGGTGGTGCGGGAGGCCGGTGTGGAGCCGGTGCTGGCGGGGCTGCCCGACGGTGTGGAGGCGGTCCGCCGCGGCGAGCTGCTCTTCCTGCTCAACCACGGGCGGACCGCGGTCACCGTGGCCGTGCCCGGCGACCGGGAGGACGTGCTGACCGGGAAGCCGGTGCAGGGACCCGTGGAGCTGGGCCGCCACGGCGTGGCCGTACTGCGAAGCGCCGCGCCGTGACGGGCCGCGCGCGGATCGACGGCACCTGGGAGCCGCGCCCCGCCGCCCGCTGGGAGGACGCCTTCCTCGGCGGCAACGGCCGGCACGGCGCCATGGTGTACGGGGATCCGGTCGACGACCGGGTCATCGTCAACCACCACACCCTGGTCCGGCCCAACGGCAGCGAGCACACCCGTCCGCCCGAGCTCGCGGACCGGCTGGACCGGCTGCGGGACTCCCTGCTGGCCGGGGACACCACGGCCGCCGAACGGTTCGGGGCGGGGCGGCCGTTGGCCTGGGTGCAGCCCTTCCATCCGGCGTTCCAGACCCGGATCCGCCCCACCCCCGCCTCGGTACCCGCCCCCGGCTCCGGCTCGCCCCTCTCCGGCTACCGGCGTTCGGTCGACTTCGCCACGGGTGAGATCCGGGCCGTCAGCGAGGGCCGGCGCAGCAAGGTGTTCGTCTCCCGCGCGGACGACGTGATCGTCCAGTCCGTGACCGGACCCGGGCTCGCGGTGGACCTGACCCTGGACCACGCCCTGCCCGGAGCGCCACCGCGGCTGGCCATCGGGCGCAGCACCGTGCTGACCCCGGGCGGCGGCCGGCTGGCGCTGCGGGTGGGCTACCCGGACAGTGAACTCGCTTACACCGGGGTGACCGTCGTCCGGGCGGACGGCGGCAGGGTGTCGGTGTCCGGTGAGGGCATCCGGGTCGAGGGGGCCCGGAGTCTGCTGCTGCTCACCCGGGTGCGGCGCCATGCGGGCGACCTCGACCTCGCGGCGGAGTGCGCCGCGCTGCCGTGCGACGACTACCCGGCGCTGCTCGCCCGGCACCTTGCGCGGCACCGGTCGGCCTTCGAGCGGGCCTCCCTGACGCTGGATGCCGATCCGGCCGAACGCGCGCTTCCAGGCAGCGAGTTGCTCAGGCTCACCGGCAGTCCCGCGCTGCTGGAGCGGCTGTTCGCGGCCGGGCGGTACCACCTGCTCTCGTCGTCCGGTGTGCTGCCGCCCCGGCTGACGGGGCTGTGGACGGGCGACTGGGACACCGCCTGGTCGGGGGCGTTCACCACCAACGCCAATCTCAACCTCCAGATCGCCTCGGCGGCGGCCGCTGCGCTGCCGGAGGTGTCCCTGGCCCATGCCGCCCTGGTGTACGGCCAGCTCGGCGACTGGCGGGACAACGCGCGGGCGATCTTCGGGGCGCGGGGGATCGTCGCCCCGTCCCACACCGACGGCGAGTCCGGCCACACCCGTCACTTCCAGCGCGCGTATCCGCTGCATCTGTGGACGGCCGGTGCGGACTGGCTCCTGGAGCCGCTGCTCGAACACGCCGAGACCAGCGGGGTGACGGACCCGCGGCTGATCGGCGCGCTGCATGAGGCCGCCCTGTTCTACGAGGACTTCCTGACCCGGACCGCGGCGGACGGAACGGTCGCCGTCGTGCCCTCGTACTCGCCGGAGAACCGGCCCGCCAACGCGAGCTGGGGCACGGTCAACGCGACGATGGACCTCGCGGCGGCCCGTCACGCGCTGACCGCGTCGGCCGACCTCTCCCCCACCGACCCGGCTTCCGCCCGCCGGCGCGCACTGGCGGGCCGGCTCACGGACTTCTTCGTCAACGGGGACGGCGCGCTCGCCGAATGGGCGTGGCCGGGCCTGGAGGAGAGCTACGACCACCGCCATCTCAGCCATCTCTACCCGGTGTGGCCGCTGGACGCGATCAACCCGTACGACACCCCGGAACTGTCGGCCGCCGCGCATCGCGCGCTGGAGCTGCGTGGTTCGGAGAACGACTCCGCCCATGGCCATCTGCACCACGCGCTGATCGCCGCACGGCTGCGGGACGGTGGGCGGGCCTCCGCGGCGCTGGGTTCCGTGCTGGCGGGCGACTTCTTCCACGACTCCCTGATGAGCGCGCACTATCCGTCCCGCAACGTCTACAACGCGGACGCCGCCCATGCGCTGCCCGCGGCGGTGATCGAGTCGCTCGTCCAGTCGACTCCGCACCGGCTGGTCCTGCTGCCCGCAGCGCTCTCCGGCTGTCCGAGCGGTGAACTGCGCGGCATACGGACCAGGTTCGGCGCGGGTCTGGATCTGCGCTGGTTCGCCGACGGCACCGCGACCGCGGTCCTGCACCCCACCCGTGACGCCCGTGTCGATGTCCGCACGGGAGAGGGCAGCGCCCTCACCGATTCCTCCGCCGGAAGCATCGCGGCTCCGCTGGAGCTGACGGCCGGCGTGGACCGCGTCCTCGACCTGAGGCGGCGGTAGCACTCCCCCCACCCATCCCCCCACCATGGAAGGGACAACCATGGCAACACGCACCCGCACGCTCAGCCGGTTCGTACTGGCCCCGGCAACCGCAGTGGCCGCTCTGATCGGCTTCGCCGCCGCCCCCGCCCAGGCCGCGATCTGGTCCTCGTCGGACCAGTGGGGCAACTACACCACCTCCGACGGCTACACCCTGTACAACAACATCTGGGGTTCCGGCGCGGGTTCGCAGTCGATCTGGGCCAACTCGTCCGGCAACTGGGGCGTCTGGGCCAACCACCCGAACACCGGCGGCATCAAGTCGTACCCCAACGCCAAGAAGGTCGTCGGCAAGTCCATCACCTCGCTGTCGTCGCTCACCAGCAACTACAACGTCACCGTCCCGTCGTCCGGCGCCTACAACACCTCGTACGACATCTGGGACACCGACTACGACTACGAGGTCATGCTCTGGGTCAACCACAACGGTGCCGTGGGTCCGCTCGGCACGTCACAGGGCACGGTGACGCTCGGCGGTCACTCCTGGACCGTCTACAAGGGTAACAACGGGGCCAACCAGGTCTTCTCGTTCCTGCGCACCTCGGACTCCACCTCGGGTTCGGTGAACATCCTGCCCATCCTGAAGTGGATCAAGGACACCAAGGGCTGGTGGGGCAACGAGACCATCGGTGACGTCCAGTTCGGCTACGAGATCACCTCGTCGCCGGGCGGCCTGGACTTCAGGACGAACGGGTTCGGTGTCTCCGCCAAGTGAGCGGTACGCACAGGGAGCCGGCCCCCGCGAGGGGGCCGGCTCGTGCGCATGCTGCCGCCCGCTGTCACCTCGGGGCGGGTCCGGTGCTCTCCCGTACCGTCAACTCCGGCGCCAGCAGTTCCACTTCGTCCGTTCCGCTGCCGGAGAGCTTGGCGACGACCTGCTCGACCGAGCGGCGTCCCATCTCGTGCGCGGGAATGGCCACCGAGGTCAGCCGCACCGATGCCTGGGCGGCCACCTGCTCGGGGCAGATCGCGACCACCGACACGTCCTCGGGCACGGCCCGGCCCTGCTGACGCAGGAGATTGAGCAGCGGCTCCACCGCCGACTCGTTCTGCACGATGAACCCGGTGGTGCCGGGGCGCTCGTCGAATATCCGCGACAGGGTCTGGGCCATCGCCGGATAGCCGCCCTCACAGGGCCGGTGCAGGACCCGCACCCCGGTCTCCCGCGCCTTGGCCCGCACTCCGTCGACGGTCCGCTCGGCGAATCCGGTGTGCCGCTCGTACACCGCGGCCGCTTCGCCGATCACCGCGACCTCGCGGTGCCCGAGGCCGGCGAGGTGTTCCACACAGAGCGCCCCGGTCGCCTCGAAGTCCAGGTCCACACAGGTGAGTCCGTCGGTGGCGGCGGGCAGTCCGATGAGTACGGCCGCGCGGTCGGTCTCACGGAGCAGCGGCAGCCGTTCGTCGTGCAGTTCGACGTCCATCAGGATCATGGCGTCGGCGAGCGAACTGCCGGCGATCCGGCGCACCGCGGCGGGGCCCTCCTCACCGGTCAGCAGCAGGACGTCGTATCCGTGGGTGCGGGCCGTGGTGGCGACCGCGATGGCGATCTCCATCATCACGGGGACATACATGTCGGTGCGCAGGGGCACCATGAGCGCGATGATGTTCGACCGGCTGCTGGCGAGCGCCCGCGCGCCCGCGTTCGGGTGGTAGCCGAGCTGCTTGATGCTCTCTTCCACCCGCTCCCGGGTGGGTACCGAGATGGACCGCTTCCCGCTGAGGACGTAGCTCACCGTGCTCGCGGAGACTCCGGCGTGCTGTGCGACCTCGGCAAGGGTGACCATTCAGCTCTCCATCACAGGACGACGTCGGGCGCCGGCGCGCATACCGGCCTGCACCGGCAGCTTCGGTCAGATGTGGCGAAGCGCTTCGACTTCCTGTCATCTGCCTGTGACATGCGCGGACGGTGCGAGCCTAGACCCGCACACGCAGCGTGTCCATACTTCAGTCGAAGCGCTTCGACTCACTCTTACGGGCAACCGCCCACTGCCGCGGCCGCCCGTACGGCCACCTCCACGATATGCCGGACAGCCGGCTCGGGACATCAGTGGGACCGGTGCGTTCGCGGCTCGGGAGGCCGCGGGAGTCCGGTCGCCCGGGCGGTCGGTGATCCGCTGCCCGGACGTCCGTGAGCTGCGGCCGGTCGCCGCCCGGATTCAGGCGTCGAGCAGAACGGGGAAGGCCTCCATGTCGTTCTGGGTCATCACCGGAAGCTTGCGGAGGTCCCCGTCCGGCACTGCGAGCCGCAAGCCGGGGAAGCGTGCGAAGAGCGCGGGCAGGGCTATCCCCGCCTCGATCCGGGACAGCGCCGCCCCGGGGCAGATGTGCGGACCGTGGCCGAAGGTCATGTGCCGGATGGGGGTGGCGCGGGTGATGTCGAACGCGTCCGCGTCGGCGCCGTGGTGCTCCAAGTCCCGGCCGATCACCCGGTACGAGATGACCACGCCCTCACCCTTGGCGATGACCTCGTCACCCACCTGGATGTCCTCAGTGGCGAACCGCATCAGCAGATGCGTGGTCGGGGTGTCCCACCGCAGCGTCTCCTCGATCACGGTCTCCCAGGAGACCTCTCCGTCGAGGACCATCCGCAACTGCTCCGGGTGGGACAGCAGGGCCCGTACGGCATTGAGGATGAGCCCGATGGTGGTCTCGTGCCCGGCCGCGACCATCGCCTTGAGGTTGCCCACCACCTCTTCCTCGGTGAGCGGCTCGCCGCCCTCGTCGGCGAGGATCAGCGCGGAGGTCAGGTCGTCGGTGGGCCGAGCCGTCTTCTCGCGCACGAGCCCGGCGTAGAAGACGTCCAACTCGGCCAGCAGGGCCAGCCGTTCGTCCTGCGGGGTGAGCATCGAGAAGAAGGCCTTGTACTGCCTGGTCAGCATGGCGTTCTCGGAGGGGTCCACGCCCATCAGCATGCCGACGACCCGCATCGGCAGCGGCTGCGCGAACACCGACTTGAGGTCGACGACCGCCCCGTCCCTGCCGCCTTCGGCGAGGGCGTCCAACAGCTCCTCGGTGAACTTCTCGATGTCGGGCCTGATGATCTCCAGCCGGCGGGGTGTGAGCGCCTGGGAGGTCTTGGTCCGCAGCCGCCGGTGCTCGGCGCCGTCCACGGTGAACATGGACCGCCCGGCGTCGATCATCCCGATGAGCGGCCAGGCGTGCGTCACCTCTCCGCTCTGCCACAGCCCCCAGGCGTCGATGTCCTTCACCAGCCGCGGGTCGACGAGGAGTTGACGGGCGTCGGCGTACCGGGTGATGGTCCAGGCGGGTACGCCGAGCAGCTCGATCCGGGCGAGCCGCCCGGCGTCGCGCAGTCGCGCCGTCTCGCCGTCAAGGTCCTGGACCATGGGGTCGATGACGACGGTCCCACCATCGGGGGCGGCTGTGTGCGCGGCGGCGTGAGGGCAGTTCACGAGGGGTCTCCTGTCGTGCGAACGGGGGTGAACCGGACGGGGAGCGAGGTGCTCCCGCGCAGAAACGCGGAGGGCCGTCGTACGAGGTCCTCGACGGCGACACCGAGCTCGAGGTCGGGCAACCGGTCGAGCAGCACCTCGATACCGGTACGGGCGATGATCTCGGCGATCTCCTGAGCGGGGAACGGGCACCGGTACTCGCCATGGCTGAAGGCGAGATGCGCACCGTTGCCTCCCTGGGCGGAGGCGCTGCCGCCGGACAGGTTCTGCCGGATCAGCGGATCGGTGTTGGCGGCGCCGAGGCCGAGCAGCAGCATGTCCCCGGCCTTGATCCGCTGTCCGCCGAGCTGGGTGTCCCGGGAGGCCCAGCGTCCGGCGAGGATCTGCGTCGGCGCGTCCTCCCAGAGCACCTCGTTCATGGCCTCGGCCACGCTGCGCCGGCCGCCCGCCATGGAATCGGCGAACTCGGACTCGGTGAGCATCAGTCGCAGCGAGTTGCTGATCCAGTCGGCGGTGGTGAGGTGCCCGGCGGCCGTGACGGCCATGAGGTCGAGCACGTACTCCTCGTCGGTGAAGGCCTCGGGGAACGCGAGCATCCGGGAGGTGACGTCGTCCCCGGGCTCGGCACGCTTGGCGGCGACCAGCCGCTGCATGTGCTCCCCGAAGCGCAGGTGGGCCTCCTGCGCCCCCGGACCGCCGTCGGCCAGGTCCTTCAGTACCTGGGCGATGTCGGCGCCTTCGTCATCGGGGAATCCGACCAGCCGCGCGAGGACGAGTACGGGAAGAGGCTCGCAGAAGTCGGCGACGAGATCGGCGGTGCCCCGGCTGCACACGGCGTCGATCAACCGGTCGGCCAACTGCTCGCAGTGGCTGCGGATCTGGAACGGGTCTGCCCCTTCGAGTGCGGGTCCGACCATCCGGACGTGCCGCCGGTGCTCGGCCCCCGCGCTGAAGTAGATGGACGGCATGGGCCGCCCGACCATGGGCAGCAGCGGCCAGTCCTCGGGGATGTGCTCCCACTGGTTCCACAGGCCGACATCACGCGGGAACAACTCGCCGTCACTGGTGACGTGATGCAGTTCGCGGTACCCGATGACCAGCCAGGCGGGGAACCCTCCCAGCAGCTCCACGGGGACGACCGGCCCGTGATCACGTCGCATGGCGCGATAGACGGCCTGCGGTTCGGTCTGGAACGAGGGCCCGCTGAGCGGCACCGCCGCCCGCCCCGTGTGCGCGGGGCACGGCGAAGGGGGCGGGACGGGTGAGGGCGCTGCGGAGGGTGGGCGCGTCATCTTGCTGACTCCTGTGGCGGAACTTCACGCGTCACGATCAGATGATCAACGCACGGTCACTATAAGGAGTTTAAGTGACGCCACGGCGGTCAACGGCGATCAAATATGTAAACCAAGTGAAGCAACAGGCCGACATCTCAGTTCAATTGGCCAACATCCCGAAGTACGGCCCCGACCGGCCCGGTCCGCCGCAACCGCCGCCGCCGCGCCTGCCGCCCGGGTTCGTGCCCTGCCTACGGCTGCCCTGCCCCCGTGACACCGCACAACTCCGCGCCGTCGAAGGCGACGTTGACAAGCACGGTGACCCGGCCCTCGCCGTCGACGAGCTTCAGCGCATGCCACCGAGACAGCCAGTACACATGTCCTCGGTGACCGGCGAGCGTCTTCCGGAGCACGTCCGGAGCGTGCGTCCACACCCCTGGAAGGTCACCCGCGTAGTCGAACGCGGCACGCAGTTCGACCCACCCGTCGTCCCGGACATCACCGGCGGTCAGCAGGATCTCGACGGCCTGACCGGGCTCCTGACGGCACTTCTTGGCATGGATCCAGTGCACCTGATGGCCTGCGGCGTACCGGGCGCAGCCGTCGCTCCGCACGGAGCCGTTCTCGGTGAGATGACGCAGCATGGTGAGTCCCGCCTTCCGGGGCCGATGGACCCCGAGCGCTCTGCACCCCGGTCCGCTGTTCCCCGCACCTCGCGCACGGGGCAGGTCGTCACCCGGAGCACCCGCAGCGGAGCGGGGTGCCGTCCAGCCGGCCGGGGCTGCGCGCTGGAACTCATGACCCGACGAAAACCCTAACGCACCGGGGTGCGTGGGGGCCTGACCGGCCCCCACGCACCCCCTGCTCCGAGCGCCGCCCCGATCAGCCGGTGACGAAGCCCGGGTCACTCGTACCGGGCTCGCCCGTCTCGACGTGTCCGGCGAACCTCCGGAGGAACGTGGCGTCCGCGTCCGCGACCACCGTGATGTCGTACCAGCGGTTGCTTCTCCGCAGGTCAACGGTGTGCTTCACGGTCGCGCCGGCACGCACCGCGAATGTCTGCACCTCGCCCCCGTAGGCGCCCGCGTTGCGCACGGTCAGCTGGACGGTCCCCGCACCGGCATGGGTGAGCGCCAGTTCGAGCGCCCCGTTCGCGGGGTTGTGACGCGCCGTCACCTCGGGCCCTGCCGTCTTGCCGGGCCCTCGGAAGGCGCGCAGGAATCCGTTCGGACCGTGCACGGTGAGGTCGGTCACCTGCTTGGAGTAGGCCGTGTTCCACTTGTCGGAGAGCGACTTGCCCGCCTCGGTGGTGTAGGTCCAGGGCCCGTCCGTGCGGTTCGCGGACATCACCAGGAACTGCGCGCCCGCCGCGGCGCCGCCGCTGAAGGTGAGCTGGAACTTCCCGGAGGCAGGGTCGGCGGCCCCGTCCACGAGGGGCGCGTACCGCAGTGGCCGGGTGGGCCGCGAGCCCGGCTCCTGCGTCGGCACACTGCCGGAGGCCGGCGGTATCGGTACGTAGTCGGGGTGCCGGCCGCCGTCGGGCGGTGCGTACCCGTCCGTGGAGGGCAACGAGACCGGTGCGGTGTGCGTACTGCGGAAGTCGAAGGCGGAGGTGAGATCACCGCAGACGGCCCGCCGCCAGGGCGAGATGTTGGGCTCGTGCACACCGAAGCGCTGCTCCATGAACCGGATGACGGAGGTGTGGTCGAAGACCTCCGAACACGAGAACCCACCGGTGCTCCACGGGGACACGACCGTCATGGGCACGCGCTGGCCGAGCCCGTACGGCCCGGCCAGGTACCGGATGTCGCCGGGGAAGTGGTCGGCGGAGGTGTCCACGGTGGACAGCCCCTGCGCGGCCCCGGACGGCACGAACGGCGGCACGACGTGGTCGAAGAAGCCGTCGTTCTCGTCGTAGGTGATGAAGAGGGCGGTCCGGCCCCACACCTCGGGATCGGAGGTCAGGGCGTCCAGCACCTGCGAGATGTACCAGGCACCGTAATTCGCGGGCCAGTTGGGGTGCTCGCTGTAGGCCTCCGGAGCGACGATCCACGAGATCTTCGGGAGCGTCCCGGCCCGGACATCGGCCTTCAGGTCGTCGAGGAGCCCGTCACCGTTCTTGACGTCGGTGCCGGTGCGAGCCTTGTCGAAGAGGGGTTCGCCGGGCTTGGCATTGCGGTAACTGTTGAAATAGAGAAGCGAGTTGTCGCCGTACGTTCCGCGATAGGCATCGTTGATCCACCCCCAGGAACCGGCGGCGTCGAGCCCGTCGCCGATGTCCTGGTAGATCTTCCACGACACCCCGGCCTTCTCCAGCCGCTCGGGGTAGGTCGTCCAGCCGTACCCCGCCTCGTCGTTGCCCAGCACGGGTCCGCCACCGGTCCCGTCGTTGCCGGTGTACCCGCTCCACAGGTAGTAGCGGTTCGGGTCGGTCGAGCCGAGGAACGAGCAGTGGTACGCGTCGCAGACGGTGAACGCGTCCGCGAGCGCGTAGTGGAACGGGATGTCCTCACGGGTGAGGTGAGCCATCGTCGTAGCGGTCTTGGCGGGCACCCACTGGTCGTACGCGCCCTTGTTGAACGCCCAATGGCCGCCTGACCAGTCGTGGTTCAGGTCCTGGAGGAACTGCAGCCCGAGATCGTCGGTCGGCGGCCGGAACGGCAGTACCTCCTTGCCGAAGATGCCCTTCTGGTGCCAGACCGGCATTCCGCTGGGCAGCGTGACCGGACGCGGGTCACCGAATCCGCGCACACCCTTCATGGTGCCGAAGTAGTGATCGAAGGATCGATTCTCCTGCATCAGTACGACGATGTGCTCGACGTCCTGGAGCGTGCCCGTACGGCCCTTCGCGGGCAGTGACGCGGCACGGGCGATGCTGCTCGACAACGCAGTGAAGGCGACTGCGCCTCCGGCGAGTTGCAGGAGGCGGCGACGGTTGAGTTCTGCCATGGGTGGGGCCTCTGTGGGGTGAGGGAACATGCGGGCGAAATCGACTGGAGTGTTCCAGAACCGGCGGCCCGGTGGAAGACCCGTGCAGTGTGCACGCGGTGGCTTTCGGCCGAACGGTCGGCGACGGAACGGGGGGGGACTCGCCGCCCGCCGCAACAGGAATTGGGGCTGCTCACGGGACCAATACCGCCCCACCGGACCGCCGTTCCGCCCGCCCGATCACCGGTGCGTACCCGGCGTTGCGCACCGATCTCGGACAGGAGACCGTCATCTGTGGTCGCCACGAGCCGGGATGGCTCATCCCTGAAGCGGGCCACCAGCACGATACGTTCCAACCGGGCATGCTCCATGAGGTGTGCGCTTCCTGGCTGATCCCGCTCCTTCACGGCAGGTACCTCCGGGGTCCCCTGGGGGACAACCCCCAGGAAGTCCGGGAAGAAAGTGGGTCGTGTGGAGGACGCCGGGTCCGTAGGTTCTGGGGTGAGATCTTCGTACCGCCCCACACAGCCTCCGGAGGCACTTCGTGACCGCCCCAACCCTTCAGCCGACGCGCGCACCTCACGCGCTTGTCGTGGCCTTCGTGCGCTTCGTGGTCTGCGGCGGTGGGGTCGGGGTCGCCTCCAGCGGGGTGCTGGTCCTGCTCCACGACCGGATGCCGTTGGCCGTGGCGAACGCTCTGGTGACTGTGGTGTCCACCGTGATAGCCACGGAGCTGCACAGCCGGGTGTCGTTCCGGAGCGGGCGCCGCGGATGGGGTGTGCACCTTCAGTCCGGGCTGACGGTAGCCGTGAGTTACGCCTTCACGACCGGGGCGCTGCTCTGCCTGTACGCGGTCCGGTCCGAGCCCTCGGCGCTGGTCCAGCAGAGTGTGTACCTGTCGGCGTCGGCACTCGCCGGGGTCGGGCGGTTCGCGCTGCTGCGGGTGGTGGTCTTCGGGGAGCGGAAGGCCGCCAGGGCACGTGACGGGGTGCTCGGCAGGACTTCCGTGGCCATGGCCGCCTGACGGAGGGACGGAGGGCTCGGCCGGTGTCCGCGCCGGAGGCCGCGGTCGACCCCGCCGCCGGTGTCTCCGCCCTCCATGCGCTGCTGAGGGCCGGGGACGCCGGGGGTGACGCCGTGACGAAGCGGCTCGCGAACCTGGTGGATGACGGCGGGTTCGCGGTCCGCGTCGGGGCCCTGAGTGTGCGTGTGCGTGTCGTCGCTCTTCCCGCCGGGTGATGCGGTTCAGCCGGTGCCGCGCTCCTCGGCCAGGCAGCACTCGCGCATGCCCCGCAGATGGGCGACGTGGTACTCGGCGCCCTGGCCGCTCAGCGTCGTGATCGCCGCCTCGATCAGAGGGCGTGCGGCGGCGGTGTCCGACGCGTCCAGCCAGGTCTCGGCCAGGTCGGTCAGGGTCCGGGCCGTGTTGTACGTGTCGCCGTTCGCCCGGAAGTACCGCAGCGCCGCCCCCAGCCGGTCCCGGGACTCCTCAACCTGCCGAGGCCGCGCTGGGCACGGCCCCGGTGGCGTTCCAGCAGGGCGCGTGCGCGGGGGACGTCGGCGGTTCCCTCGTCCTGAGGCCGCATCGTGACCAGGATGGCGTCCGCCTCGTCGTTCCCGGTGTTCCGCGCGATGCGCCCTCCCCGGCACCGCCGCTGCCACCGTGCGGATGCAATCTACCGAGTGGGACGGCGCCCCGTGCGCGCACCGCGCGACACAGCCGGGTTGGCTATCCTGACGACCGTTCCAGGTGATCACGGCGGGCCGTGCGGGTCGCGGCGCGAGCTGCGCACCCGTCGAGGGGGAGAGACACGTGCAGGGTGCTGCCGCGAGCCGGGGGCGGTCAGGAAGGCCGAACAGGCCTGGAATCAGGCGATGCTGCTGATGCGGCACGGGGACACCTATCGGCGGCCGGCCGGCCGACCGCGCCCCGCCCGGCGCTTTGAAGGCCCCGCCCGGCCCTGGCCTCACGGCGCCTTGAAGTACTCCGGGAAGCGCGGCCCGATCCACGGCTTGCGCCCCCAGGCGAGGACCCGCCCCCTGGCCATGGCGCCCGCCGGGGCGATGCGGCCCAGTGCCATCAGCAGGAACGTGACCGGCTCGATGGAGATCGTGCAGTCCGGCCGGTCCGGCGGCCGGTGGCCCACCGTCACCTCGCCGTCGGTGAACGTCACGCCGAAGCGGCCGCCGCCCCACAGCCGGACCGTGTAGCGGGCGGTGAGACCCGCGGTGGTCCCGGCGTCGGTCACCCGGGGCATGGCCTCGACGAGGAAGGGCAGGGTCAGCCCGGCCCGGTGCCGGTCGACCATGTGCGGGCGCCTCAGTGCCCGCGCCAGGTCGTAGCCGTGGCCCAGCATGTGCGTCAGGAGGTACGAGCCGAAGACCGCGCGGTTCATCGGGCCCATCGGCGTCATCAGCGTCTCGTCCACGGGGTACTCGGCCACCGCGTCGAGGAACGCGTCGGCCTGCGCCACGATCATCGCGGCCAGCGGCGCCCCCGCGCGCTCGCCGAACGCCGCGAGGGCCCGCTCGTTGGCCGCGGCCAGGCCCTGCGGGGTGCCGTCCCCGTAGTCGCGCGGGCGTCCGGCGGCCACGTCGGCCATCAGCTCGTTGGCCTGCGCGAGATGCGCCGCCGCCTCCCCCACGGTCCACTCCGACCTGGGGACCGGCAAGCCGGTGTCGGGGGCGTCGCGCAGCAGTGCCGCGATCTCCTCGGCCGTCGCCCGTATCGCATCGGCCAGTCCTTCGGGCAGTCTGCCCTGAATGTCGCGCCCCGCCGCCTGTTCCACCCTGCTACCGCCCTCGTGAACGCCGTGCCTGTCGCGTACGCCTGTCCGGTGCTCGGACCGGTTACCTGCGGGTATACAACACCAGTTCATGGGCAGGGCGGGCAAGAGCTCGGCACCCCCGGTTCGAACCCCTCTACGATCGAGCACGTGTGCGCAAACGTGATCGTCGCTGAAGACGACGAGAAGCAGGCCGAACTCCTCCGCCGATACCTCGAACGGGAAGGGCACTCCGTCACACTCGTCGGCGACGGTCTCGCCGCCCTCGACCTGGTCAGGCACCGGGAGCCGGACCTGCTGATCCTCGATGTGATGATGCCTCGGGCCGACGGCCTGGATGTGGTGCGGGTCCTGCGCGCCGAGTGCCGGGAGTTGCCGGTGCTGATGCTGACGGCCCGCACGACCGAGGACGATCTGCTGCTCGGGCTGGATCTGGGTGCGGACGACTACGTGACCAAGCCGTACAGTCCGCGTGAGCTGATGGCCCGGGTGCGTACGCTGCTGCGCCGCAGCCGGCGTGCGGCGGGCGCCGATCCGGCCGATGCCTCACTGCTGACGGTCGGTGCGCTCGTCATCGATCCGGCCCGGCATGTGGTGTCGGTCGGCGGCGAGGCCGTGGAATGCACCCCGGGCGAGTTCAGGATCCTTGCCGCGCTCGCGGCCGAGCCCGACCGGGTCTTCTCCCGGCAGCAACTGCTCGCGGAACTCCACGGCTTCGACCGGTACATCAGCGATCGAACGGTCGATGTTCACGTCATGAACCTGCGCAAGAAGATAGAGTCCGCCCCGCGCCGGCCGGCCCGGCTGCTGACCGTCTTCGGCGTCGGATACAAGCTGACGGACCCGGCGAAGGCGGCGACGGCGCGTGCGTCGTCGTAGCGGAGGACGTCCGCACGACCGGACGCACAGCGCCTCCCCGGACTCCGGGCGGCGGACGCGTCTGCCGTTGCGCAAGAGCCTCTTCGCCCGGCTGTTGGCCGTATCGGCCCTGGTGGCGGCGTGTTCGGTGGCTGCCACCGCCTGGCTCGCCGTGCAGACGACGTCCGGCGCGATCCGGCAGGAACAGGGGCAGAATCTCACCGCCGATGCCCGGATCTACCACAGCCTGCTCGGTTACGCGGCGGCTCATCCCACCTGGGACGGCGTCGGGAAGACCGTACGTGACCTGGCCAAGCAGTCCGGCCGGCGGATCGCTCTGACGACGGAGCGGCGCGCGCCGCTCGCCGACTCGGCCGACCCTGCGTCGTCGGCCGCGTTGCCGGCCCAGGCCTCGGCGATCGTCGACCCTCTGTCGGTGGACACCGCGCTGGCGGCCGAGAACGCGGGCGCGTCCGGTGCTCCGGCCGACCGGGTCGATCCGCGGGCGGTCGGGCCGTTCCGGCTGCCCGCTTCGGAACGTACGGAGTTGCAAGGGATCGCGGACCGGATCGTGGCCTGCCTCAGCGCGTCCGGGATCGCGTCGGACGTGGTCCGGAGCGCGAGCGGGCGCCCTCGGATCCAGGTGGTGGGCAATGACCCCGACCGTGTCCAGGGTTCCAGCTGCACCACCGATGCCCTGGACAGTCCCACGGCGACCGAGAAGAAGGCGCTGAAGTCCCTCAACCAGCTGGCGGATGCCTGTCTGACGCGCCAGGGCCGCAGCGGCGTACAGCTTCAGCTCGATCTGTCCTGGGGGCAGGCGCCGGAGCCCCGGCCGGCGGTAGCGGCTCCCAGCGCGCTGCCGAGCCCGGTGCCCAGTCAGGTGCCCACCTCCGCGCCCACCGAGATGCAGAGCGTCTCACCGGACCCCCGCCCCTCGGCGGCCGTCGCCAACGGGGAGGACGACCGGGCCATCGCCTCCTGTGTCGGCACGGCCCGTCGTGAACAGCTCGGTTCGTACGTCGCCTCGCCCGCGCTGCTGTTCATCAGCGACACCGGCGGCACCACGGTGCCCGGTTTCGATCTCTCACCGGCCAACACCGCCAGGATCGCGGGCACGGCGGCTCTCGTCCTCGCTCTCACCGTCGGCGCATCGGTGCTCGTGGGCGCACGGCTCGTACGCCCGTTGCGCGCGCTGACGGGTGCCGCACAGCGCATGCGGGACGGCGAGGACAGCGTGCCCGTGCTGGTCACCGCGGACAACGAGATCGGGCGGCTCGCCGCCACCTTCAACGACATGTCCGCCCACCGCGCACGGCTGGAGACCCAGCGCAAGGCCATGGTCAGCGATGTCGCCCATGAACTGCGCACCCCGCTCAGCAATATCCGCGGCTGGCTGGAGGCGGCGCAGGACGGGGTGGCCGACCCGGACCCGGCGTTCATCGCCTCGCTGCACGAGGAGGCGGTGCAGTTGCAGCACATCATCGACGACCTCCAGGACCTGGCCCAGGCCGACGCGGGTGCGCTGCGACTGCACGCCGAGCCGGTGCGGATCGAGGAACTGCTGGGCCAGGTCGCCGCCGCACACCAGGCCCGCGCCGAGACGGCCGGGGTCGCGCTGACGGTGCGGCCCGCGCCGCCGGACCGCCCGCTCCCGGGGCTGACGGCCGATCCGGTCCGGCTGCGCCAGGCCGTCGGCAACCTGGTCTCGAACGCGGTCCGCCACACCCCGTCCGGCGGGAAGGTCACCCTGCGTCCGTACGGCTCCGAGACCGGGGGAGCGGTGCTGGTGGACGTCACCGACACGGGCAGCGGCATTCCGCCCGAGGACCTCGGCCATGTATTCGACCGCTTCTGGCGCGGCGAGAAGTCCCGCAGTCGCCGTACGGGAGGCAGCGGGCTGGGCCTGGCGATCGTGCGGAAGCTCGCGGAGGCGCACGACGGAACGGTCACGGCGGTGAGCGTGCCGGGACAGGGGTCGGTGTTCACCCTGCGCCTCCCGGCCGACCCCGAGGGCTCGTCCGGAGACGGTTCGACGGAGGCCGGCTCAACGGAGGGCGGCTCAACGGCGGTCGGCTCAACGGCGGTCGGCTCAACCGACGACCTCTCGGACAAGGACCGGGACGGCTCGGCCCATGACCGCTCGGCCGACGGCCGCTCGGCGTCGCGGGACCTGGACAGCTCGGGTCGCGGCTCCGAGCAGCCCTGATGCGATGACCACAGCGCTCTGACAGCTTCCTCACAACTTCGGGACAGCCTGTCGGCACGCCTCGCGCCGCGGTGCGATTCCGCATCGCGGTGCCGTCGAGGCCGACCTGGAACGGAGCCATATCCATGTCCCTGCGCTTGTCCTTGCGTACCGTCGTCCTTGCCGCTGTCGCGGCCGGCGCGGTATGTGTCCCCGCCACCTCGGCCTTCGCCGACTCCTCCCCCACCCCCTCGCCCGCGCGGCCGACGCAGAGCGCCAGGCCCTCTGACGCCCCCTCCACCGCCCCCTCCGTCGTACCGTCCGCCGTACCGTCAGAGGCGCCGCGCGGCGGAGTCGCGGCGGGCGAGCGCCCGGCCGGCACGTCCGGTGACAACACCGCCGCCGTTACGGGTTCCGCCGTGGCGGCCCTCCTGGTCGCGGGCGCAGGAACGGTCGTCCTGCGCCGCCGTTCCACCGGCCGCCGCGACGGCTGACCACCTCTCAGCCGACAGGCCGACAGTGGCGCCGTCCCGCACCGGGACGGCGCCGCTGCCGTCGGCCGACCACTTCTGGAGTCTCTCTTCATGTCCCGCACGCCCCGCTTCAAGTCCCGCGCACCTCACCTCCTCCGGCGCACCGCACTGCCGGTGTACGCCTGCCTCACGCTGACCGCGCTGACCGCGCTGACCGGCTGCTCCGACGCTTCCCCGTCGACGCCCCCGGCCGCGGCCCGGGGCACGGAGCCGGCCACCACGACGCCCCGAACTCCCGCATCCGGCCCCGGAACCGCTTCGGCATCCGCGTCCGGATCCGCGTCCGCGAAGTCCAGCGCGCCGCCCGTCCATGTCTCCATCCCCTCCCTCGGGATCAACAGCGCGGTCATGCGCCTCGGGCTCAACCCCGACCGCACGGTCGAGGTACCGCCCGCGGACAAGGGCATGACGGTCGGCTGGTACACCGGCGGCTCCGTACCCGGTCAACCGGGCCCCGCCGTACTGATCGGCCACAACGACACCCGCTACGGCCGGGCCGTCTTCCACGACCTCAAGAAGATCGCCAAGGGTGCGGACATCGCCGTCCGCGACGAGCGGGGCACCGAGATCCACTTCGAGGTCACCGACCGCGAGACCGCGAGCAAGAAGGCCTTCCCGACCGCACGGGTCTACGGACCCACCGACACCCGTGCGCTGCGGCTGATCACCTGCGACGGTTCGTTCGACGCCGCTGGGCACCCCGTGGACAACCTCATCGTGTACGCCGAGAGGAAGTGAGGACGGGCGACCTGTACGGACGCCTGCGGCAGCCGCGGAGGGGCCAAGCACGCGAAGCCGGCGGGGTGGTCGATCAGCTGGTGCGCTTCCACTCCTGGCACCGGTTCGTCTTGAAGTACTCACCCTTGTTGAGCGTCACCCGGCCCGGGCCCTTGAGGTTGTTGTTGGCGATGATGGAGTCGAACTCGCCGCTCGCATTCTTGGCGCGCTCCCAGTAGCAGCCGAACGAGCCGTCGGCCCCGGCCGTCCTGTACGTCCCCGCCTGGATGTCCTCGCCCACCAGGTACTCGCCGTCGCCGTCGAAGACGGTGGCCGGGCCGGGGTCCTGGGTCTTCTTCGGGGGCTTGGGCTTCGCCGTCACCGTCTTGGTGACGGTCGGCGCCGGGCGGGCCTTGTCCGCCCCGGTTACCGTCACGGTCGGCCCCGGCTTCGCCGACCCGCTCGCCTTCGCGTCACCCTGCTCGGTGCCGGACCCGCCGCTCGCACCGATTCCCACTCCGATGAACAGTGCCACGAAGGCCGCCGCTCCGTGGGTGAGCCACGACTTGGCCCGGGAGGGCTTCCGGGGCGGAAGCGCGGGCGGGACCGCAGCGCCGGGGTGGGGTGCCTGGTACGGGCCGGGGTTCTGGTAGTTGGGAGTGCTCATCGTGTGCTCCAGGTGCTGATGGATTGCGGATGGTTGATCGGCTCACGACCGTGCGGGCATGCGCGGAACCGGGGGCAGGCGGGTGCGGCCAAGGCCGCTCCGGCTTCACTGCCCCCGGATCCGGCGACCCGCCTCCGTGCCCGGGTACAGCAGCGCGTCCGCGACGCGGCCTCCGGAGTCCTTCACGCCGCCGCTGAAGTTGAGGCGCCCGGACACCCCGGCCTTCGCCGCCACGCCGTCCCAGTAGCGGGCCTCGCGCTCCCATCGGATGCCGGCGAGAAGCCGGTCCAGCGCGTCGGCGCTCAGCGCGTTCGAGGGGTCGGCCCACGGAGTGGTGTGGTGTACGGCGATGCCGAGGCCGGCCAGCACGGCCGGTGCGGTGAGGGCGCTGCGGGAGAGGAAGTGTGCGCTGTGCTCGGCGATCAGGCGGGCCAGCACCGGCACGACGCACCGTTCCACCTGCTCGGACGTCGTCGCCGCCGGCAACTCGTCCTCGTGGACGGTCTCCGCCGATCGGGACAGCCCGCCCTTGCCGTAGATCGCCGTGATGACCAGGGCCCGCATCGCGGACAGGGTGACGACTTCGGGTTCCGCCTTGCCGACCTGCCGCTTGCTGGCGTTGACGAACTTGGTGAACGGGACGAGCCTGCCGTCGATGTCCATCTTGACTGCCTCCGCGACGCGGTGGGCGAGGCGGGTGGCGAAGTCTCTCTGGTCCATGGACATCGCCAGGTTCTTCGCGACGGCGACGCCCTGCACGTTGCGGTCGTAGAAGATCTGCCGCGCGTCGGCGACGCTCAGGTCGACGTACAGCTCGAACGGCACCCGCACTTGGGCGAGTTCGGCATACGTGAGCCCGAAGCGCTCCGGATCGTCGTACAGCTCGTGCCACGCCGTCGTCTGCGTTTCGCCGTCGATGGCGACGACCGACGTGCCGGGTGTGATGGTCACGGTCCGCAGCCCGGTGCCGGGCAGCAGTTCGTCGCTGAGTGCCGCGAGCGGACCGGCGTGCCAGAAGGTGATCGGCGGGGTGGACCAGCCGGCGCCGAGTTCGCCGTTGACTCCGTCGGCGATGTACTCGGCGTACGAGCCGACGTTCTTCCCCTTCTGCGTGGACTTCAGCGCCCGCTGTACCAGCGCTCGCAGTTCGGCGTGACGACGCACCGCGCCGGAGGCCGCGTTCAGCGTCTTCGTGTCCTCCTCGCGGCGGGGCGACGGGACGAGCTGGACGAGTGTCGGTACGGACATGGTCCCGATCACCGCGTCCGCCCGGAACGGCATGACGGTGAGCTGGGTTCCCTCGATGACTGCGGTCGGCATGGTGATGCGCATGGCGATACTTCCCCCCACGGGTCCGAAGAGCGCCTCCGGGGCACTTTCACCCGGAAGCAACACCAGAGAAGCAGGAACGTGAAAGCATTGTCAATCATGTTCACGAGTTTGATGAGTGGTGTAAGTTGTGAGCTGTTCACTACCGAGAGGTTCAGGACTCCCGCCATGCCACAGCCATCAGCCCAGGTGACCGCCGCCGAGATCTCGCGTATCGCAGGAGTCACGCGGGCCACCGTCAGCAACTGGCGTCGCAGGCACGACGACTTCCCGACTCCGTCGGGAGGCACGGAGTCCAGCCCGCTGTACGACCTCGTGGACGTACGGGCATGGCTCGGCGCCCGCGGCCATTCGGCGACGGCCGACCCGGCGGAGGAGCTGCGCACCGCCCTGCGGCTGCACCCTCGGGCCACCGGCCTGACGGGCAGCCTGCTCCCTCTGGTGCTGGCCGCCGCCCGGCGCACACCCGAGGAGCGCCGCGAGCTGGCCGGCCTGTCGGACACCGGCCTCATCGCCTACGCGGACAGGGCGGCGGCCGATCTCGCCGGCCTGGTCCCCGGAGCAGAGGCCGTCCGCTTCACCGGCCCCGACATCGACGTCCTGCGGGCACTGCTGCACTGCGTACAGGGCGACGGCACCGGCGAGACGGCGCTGACCGTACTGGCGGAGCGCGAGTTGGAGGACAGTTCGGTCGGCGGCACCTACCGCACCCCCGTACCCCTCGCCGACCTGATCGCCCAGCTGGTTCCGGGCCCGTACGAGCGGGTGCTCGACCCGGCGTGCGGAAGCGGGGCGCTGCTCGCGGCGGCGGCCCGGCGGGGGGCCCGTGTGCTGTGCGGCCAGGACGCCGTTCCGGTGCAGGCCCAGCGCACCACGGTGAGCCTGTTGCTGGCCGCGCCCGAGGCCGATATCACGGTGCGCGTGGGCGACAGCCTCCGCTGCGACGCCTTCGCGGAGCTCACCGTTGATGCCGTCCTGTGCAACCCGCCGTACGGCGACCGCGACTGGGGCCACGACGAGTTGGCGTACGACTCGCGCTGGGCGTACGGCGTCCCGCCGCGCGCCGAGTCCGAACTGGCCTGGGTCCAGCACGCACTGGCCCACCTGGTGCCGGGCGGCCACGCCGTGATGGTCCTCCCACCGGCCGCCGCGTCCCGCGCCTCGGGCCGTCGCGTACGGATGGACCTGGTACGCAGCGGAGCCGTCCGCGCAGTCATCGCGCTTCCCCCCGGGGCGGCGGCACCCCTCCATGTGGGGCTCCAGATCTGGGTGCTGCAACGCCCCGAACCAGCCGGCCCCGAGCGGAAGTCGGTGCTGTTCGTCGACACGACGGAGGCAGCGGGCGGCGGTGACCGGGCCACGGCCGCCTCAGCGGCGACGGCGACCGGAGCGCGTGGCACCCGGTCCGCCCTGGACTGGCCCTCGCTCGCCGAGGCCGCCCTGGATCAGTGGTCGGCGTTCACCGAGTCCCCGGACGCGTTCACGGACGAACCGGGGACAGCGCGCGCGGTGCCGGTGGTCGAGCTCCTGGACGACGTCGTGGACCTCACGCCCGCCCGCCATGTCCGCGCTTCCCGTACGGACATCGCCCCGGCGGACCTGGCCCGTGAGACGGACGAGGTCCGCCTCCGACTGATCGCCGGCGCCGCGTCGCTCGGCGAGGCCGCGCGCTACACCGACTGGAGCGCGGCCGGCCCCTCACCCCGCGAGTGGCGCACGGCCACCGCGGCGGACCTGGCCCGGGGCGGTGCGCTCACGCTGTTGCGTACGGCACCGGAGTCACGGGAGTCCGGGGGCGACGCGTCGACGGCAACCCTTCCCGTACTCACCGGCCCGGACATCGCGCGGGGCACGGCCCCCTCCGGCGCTCCGGGCAGCCTGCGTACGGACTCGGCTCCGCTGATCGCGTCCGGCGACGTCGTCGTACGGGCGATCGCCGGCGGCAGCGGTGCGATGGCCCGGGTGGCGAACGCGGCGGACGAGGGGGCCCTGCTCGGCCCCCAGATCCACCTCTTCCGCCCCGACCCGGCCCGCCTCGACCCGTGGTTCCTCGCGGGCTTCCTGGGCTCGGCGGAGAACATCGCCGCCGCGTCGACGGGCAGCACCATCGTGCACGTCAGCCCGGGCCGGCTGCGGGTTCCGCTGCTGCCGCTGGAGGAACAGCGGCGGTACGGCGAGGCGTTCCGCCGCGTGCACACGCTGCGAGCGGAGGCCGCACGAGCCACGGAACTGGCCGACGAAACGGCCCGGTTGCTGGCGGGCGGCCTCACCGGCGGCGGCCTGATCCCGTCACCACCTCCGGCCACGGACGACAAGGAGCCGGGCATCGGATCGGCCTGAACCAGCACCACGCCCTGCACGTAACCACCACACTTGCCCGTACCCGCTCCGGTAGAGCGGGGGTCGACATGGAACCGGGGAACCCCTTGAACAGCAGCAAGCACACGGAACTGGCGAACCACGCCTGGTCCGTCGCCGACCTTCTGCGCGGCGATTACAAGCAGTCGGACTACGGGAAGGTGATCCTCCCGTTCACGGTGCTGCGCCGCCTGGAGTGCGTACTTGAGCCGACGCGGGACGCGGTCGCGGAAGCGGTCGTCCGGTGCAAGGAGCAGGAACTCGACCCGGACTACTTCCTGCCCCGGGCATCGGGCCACTCCTTCTACAACACGAGCAGCCTGACCCTGAAGTCGATCGCCGGTGACCCGGAGAACGCCGCCGCGAACCTTCAGGTGTACGTTGGCGCGTTCTCGGACAACGCACGCGAGGTGCTGGAGAAGTACGACTTCGCGCAGCAGATCCGCAAACTCGACAGCGCGAACCTGCTGTACCTGGTCATCGGGAGGTTCACCGACCTGGACCTGCGCCCGGCGACCGTGCCCAACCACAACATGGGCTACATCTTCGAGGAGCTGATCCGCCGCTTCTCCGAGCAGTCCAATGAGACCGCGGGTGAGCACTTCACCCCGCGCGAAGTCATCAAGCTCATGGTCAACCTACTGATCGCCCCGGACGGCGACGCGCTCAGCCTTCCGGGCGTCGTACGCACGGTCATGGACCCGGCCTGCGGCACGGGCGGGATGCTCAGCGCGGCCGAGGAGCACATCAAGGCGTACAACGAGGACGCCACGGTAGAGGTGTACGGGCAGGAGCTCAACCCTGAGTCCTGGGCGATCTGCCGGTCCGACCTGATGATCAAGGAGCAGGATCCGGAGAACATCGCATTCGGCAACTCCTTCTCGGACGACGGTCACGCGCGGGAGAAGTTCGACTACCTGCTGGCCAACCCGCCGTTCGGCGTGGAATGGAAGAAGGTCAAGGACGAGGTCGAGTACGAACACACGAACCTCGGCGACTCCGGCCGCTTCGGCGCGGGACTGCCCCGCATCAACGACGGCTCGCTGCTCTTCCTCCAGCACATGATCTCGAAGATGAAGCCGGTGGACGTGAACGGCAAGGGCGGTTCGCGCATCGCGATCGTCTTCAACGGCTCGCCGCTGTTCACGGGTGCGGCAGGCTCGGGCGAGTCGGAGATCCGCCGCTGGATCCTGGAGAACGACTGGCTGGAGGCGATCGTCGCCCTGCCGGACCAGCTCTTCTACAACACCGGGATCTCCACGTACTTCTGGATCCTGACGAACCGCAAGGACGCCCAGCACAAGGGCAAGGTCGTGTTGCTGGACGCGCGCGACCAGTGGGTGAAGATGCGGAAGTCGCTCGGCGACAAGCGCAAGGAACTGGGCGACGGGAAGAACGGCAGGCCGAACCACATCGGCGACATCACCCGCCTGTACGGGGACGCGGTGGCCGCGGCGGCGGACGTGGATCACCCGCTGCACGCCAAGGTGAAGGTCTTCGACAACACGGCGTTCGGCTACCAGCGGATCACGGTGGAGCGGCCGTTGAAGCTGCGGTTCGAGCTGACGGAGGAGACCCTGGCCGCCCTGCTCGCGTCGAAGCCGGTGCAGAAGTGGGCGGAGGAGCGGTTCCTGCCGCGTGAACCGGAGCTGGCCGCGAAGGCGAAGGCCCGGCGGAAGCTGACGGAGGACGAGGAGGCCCAGTTCCGGAAGCTGGCCGATGCTGAGGCGCGGGTGCTGGGGGATGCGTTGAGTCCGCTTCTCGGCGGGGAGTGGGCGACCAAGTCTGAGGCTCAGGTGGCGGTTCGGAACGCGATGGCGGAGGCCGGTGTGCAGGGGCCGGCCGGGGCGCCGTTCGCCAAGTCGTTTCGGGATGCGGTGGGGGTGCGGGACGCGGAGGGGGAGGTCCAGGTCCTCAAGGGAGGGCAGTCGGAGCCGGATGCGGATCTGCGGGACTACGAGAACGTGCCGCTGGGTGAGGACGTCGAGGAGTACCTGAAGCGGGAGGTGCACCCGCACGTGCCGGATGCTTGGATCGACCATACGAAGACGAAGGTGGGGTACGAGATCCCGTTCACACGGCACTTCTACGTGTACGAGCCGCCGCGGCCGTTGGCGGAGATCGACGCGGAGTTGAAGGCTCTTGAGGCGGACATTCAGGCGCTGCTGAGCGAGGTGACCGAATGAGTTCGGATCGAGTCGCCCCCTGGCTCGTTGAGTCAAGATGGCCGACAGTACCCATTCGTCTGGTTGCCCGTTTGGGATCTGGACATACCCCCAGTCGCAGCAAGCCAGAATACTGGGAGAACTGCACTAAGCCATGGATCACACTGGCCGATGTCTGGCAGATCCGAAGCGGACAGACGACTGTTATCACTGCCACGAAAGAGAAAATTAGCCCCCTGGGTTTGGCTAACTCCTCAGCCACTCTTCGCCCTGCCGGCACTGTAATTCTTTCTCGTACAGCGTCGGTTGGATTTTCTGCGATTATGGGCCACGAGATGGCCACGAGCCAGGACTTCGTGACCTGGACCTGCGGCCCAAGGTTGGACTCACGCTACCTGCTTCATACGTTGCGAGGAATGGCTCCAGATCTTAAGCGCGTAGCAACAGGATCGACGCACAAGACAATCTACATGCCTGACATTGAACAACTCAGAGTTCCACTTCCCCCTGTGGAAGAGCAGCGCCGCATCGCCGATTTCCTCGACGCCGAGACCGCCCGCATCGACCAGCTCGTTGGCCGTCGGAATGCCCAGGAAGTAGGTCTGGCAGAGAGGGCCTACGCCTCCGTATCTGAGATTCTGCTGCCCGGAATCCTGAGCAATCCGTCGGGTCACTGGCCGTGGGCATGGCTGCCTAGGGCGATGGATGACCGCCCACTCGTCCGCCTCGGTTACGTGTGTCGTTTGCAGAACGGACTAACCGTCGATGGCAAGCGTGACCTTTCCGGCGATGTATTGACACGCCCCTACCTGCGCGTTGCCAATGTGCAGGCAGGGAGCGTGGCTCTTGACACAGTCACCGAAATTACTGTTCCGCGTGATATCGCCGCCCGAAGCACACTCCGTCCCGGCGACGTCCTGATGACGGAAGGCGGCGACCTGGATAAACTCGGGCGAGGAACTGTCTGGCAGGGGGAACTGCCTGAGTGTCTCCACCAAAACCACGTGTTTGCGTTGCGGCCGGAACTAGATCGACTGGACGGCAATTACCTGGCCCTCATGACCAGCACCCTCCACGGTCGATGCTATTTTGAAAGCACGGGAACCAAGACAACCAACCTGGCTTCCACGAACAGCAGCAAAATCCTCAGCTTCCCAATCCCCCTCCCAAATGTTGCCGCTCAGCGCGAACTTGCCAAGCAGGCTCAGAATGCACTCAATGCAATCGAGGCTACAAGTCGACTCCTGAAGCACCAGAGCGCCGTACTCGTCGAACGCCGCCAAGCCCTCATCACCGCCGCCGTAACCGGCCAATTCGACGTGTCCACCGCCAGCGGCCGCAACGTAACGGACGGAGTCCCGGCATCATGAGCCCCATCCACAGCGAGTCCGCCTTCGGGAACGCCATCGTCGCGTCCATGACCGAGCGCGGCTGGCGCGAGGCGCGTCCCGAGGACTACCAGGCCGACCTCGGCCTCGACACCAACGAGCTGTTCACCTTCCTCGGCGAGAGCCAGATCCGCGAGTGGGACGAACTCGTCGCCGTCTACGGCAACGACGTCAACGCAGCCCAGCGCGGCTTCGCCCAGCGCCTGGACAAGGCCATCAGCGAGGACGGTCTGCTCAAAGTCCTCCGCAATGGCGTCAAGGACCGGGGCGTCCGCCTGCGCGTGGCCTACTTCAAGCCGAATCTCGTCGCTGACGACTCCGTGCTCGACGGCTACCGTGCCAACCGCCTCACCGTCGTACGCGAACTCGTCTACGCCACCAAACAGGCCGACTGGGGCAACAAGCTCGACCTGACGCTGTTCCTGAACGGCATCCCCGTCGCCACCGCCGAGTTGAAGAACCCCCTCACCCGGCAGGGCGTCGAGGACGCCAAGGAGCAGTACCGCACCGACCGCGACCCCACCGAGCTGATCTTCACCCGTCGTGTCATCGCGAACTTCGCCGTCGACCCTGATCTCGTCTTTGTCGCCACTCAACTCCGGGGCGAGAACACCCGCTTCCTGCCCTTCAACACCGGCTCCAACGGCGCCGGCCTGCCCGGTGGCGCCGGAAACCCCGACCCGACCGCGTACGGCACGTACGCCACCTCCTACCTGTGGGAGCAGGTCTGGGCGCGGGACAACTGGCTGGACCTGCTTCAGCGTTACGTGCACCAGCAGAAGACGAAGACCCCCGGCGGCGGGACCACGAAGTCGACGATCTTCCCGCGCTTCCACCAGTGGGACGTCGTCAAGAAGCTGACGACCCACGCCTCCATCCACGGCGTGGGCCAGAACTACCTCGTCATGGCTTCCGCCGGTTCCGGCAAGTCGAACACCATCGGCTGGCTCGCCCACCGGCTGAGCGACCTGCACGCCGACACCGATCCCCGCACGCTCGACCCCGATGCCCTGGCGGCCGGCCGGATCAAGCCGGGCTCACCGGTGTTCGACAAGGTCATCGTCATCACGGACCGCCGCAATCTCGACGCCCAACTCCGCGAGACGGTCGGCAGCTTCTCGCAGACCGAGGGCCTGGTCGTGAAGGTGGACGAGAAGCACGGTTCGAAGAGCGAACAGCTCGCCCGCGCGCTGTCCCGTGACACGGGCAAGATCGTGACGGTCACCTTGCACTCGTTCCCGGCGCTGCTGGACTACATCCAGCGCAATCCGACCGAGATCAGCGGCACCAGCTTCGCCATCATCGTGGACGAGGCCCACTCCTCCCAGTCCGGCGACGCCGCCACCGCGGTACGCGCGGCCCTTCGCGACCTCGGCCTGGACTCCGACTCGGAGGATCAGGGCGCAACAGCCGTCACACTCGACGAGAAGCTGAAGAAGAAGGCCGCGGAACGCTCACAGGCCGCGAACCTCTCCTACTTCGCCTTCACCGCCACCCCGAAGGCCAAGACCCTCGAACTCTTCGGCACGGAAGACACCGTGGACGGCGAGGCGGCCTACCGCCCCTTCCATACGTACTCCATGCGGCAGGCGATCGAGGAAGGGTTCATCCTCGACCCGCTGCGGAACTACGTCACGTACAACACGTACTGGAAGCTGGTGAACGAGAACCCGGACGAGCGCGAGGTGGACCCCTCCAAGGCCAACACCCTGCTCGCCCGGTACGCGCTCACCCACGAGTACACCGTCTCCCAGCATGCCCAGGTGATCGTCGAGCACTTCCTGACGCACTCCCGCGGCCGGTTGGGCGGGCGGGCCAAGTCCATGGTGGTGACGGCCTCGCGGGAGTCCGCCATGGAGACGGCGCGGGCAATCAAGAGCTACATCCAGGACCGCGAGTACGACACCAAGTACCCGGACCTGGGCGTCCTGGTGGCGTTCTCCGGCTCGCTCACGATCGGCAAGGACGAGACGACCGAGTCGAAGGAGAACGGCGGCATCGCGGAGAGCGCGCTGCCGAAGGCGTTCGCGTACACCCGGGCCGATGACAAGGCTGTCAGCGCGGGGGGACGAGGTCAGCAGGAGTACAAGATCCTGGTGGTCGCGGAGAAGTACCAGACCGGCTTCGACCAGCCGCTGCTGACGACCATGTACGTCAACAAGACGCTGACCGGCATCTCCGCCGTCCAGACTCTCTCCCGCCTCAACCGCACGGCCGACCGCAAGACACAGGCGGACCTGGCGGTCCTGGACTTCGTGAACGACGCGGAGGACATCCAGGGCGCGTTCCGCCCGTACTTCGAGGAGGCCAACACCCTCCCCTCCGACCCGAATCTCCTCTACACCGCGCAGAGCCGGGTCATGTCGGCGCCGATTATCTCCGAGTCGGAGATGGACGAGTTCGCCGCCGCGTACTTCGCGGCGAAGGAGAAGGCTGCCGGCTCGCAGGCGAAGTGGGAGAAGCTGCACGCCGAGCTGTACCGACTCCTCTCCCCCGCAGTCGCCCGCTTCACGCCCCTCCTGGAGAGCGAGGAGGACGACGACGTGGAAACGGCCGAGGACTTCCGCGCGAACCTCAACGACTACGTGCGGAAGTACGGCTTCCTCGCTCAGATCGTCCCCTACCGCGACCCCGAGCTGGAGCGGCTGCACCTCTACGGCCGCTACCTCCTCAACCGCCTCCCCCGCCGTGCGGACGGCGGGGTCGACATAGGCGAGATCGACCTCAGCCACCTGCGGGTGGAGAAGACCGGCGAGTACAACGTATCCCTCGCGCCCGAGGGAGCGACCGAGCTCCCAGGCTTCGGCGACGGCACGGGCGGTGCGGCAGAGGCGGAGAAGTCGCTGCTGTCAGAGCTGATCGAGGCGTTCAACGCCAAGTTCGGAACGGAGTTCACCGAGGACGACGTCCGCAAGCCGTTCAACAAGACGACGGACGACCCCAAGGTCCGGGCGGCAGCCGTCGTCAACGACGAGGCGAACTTCGGCAAGGTCTTCGACCGCGCCTTCGCCGACAACATGGCCGACCACATCGAGGCGACGGCCGGCATAGGACGCCAGTACTTCGGCCCCGACAAGAGCTTCCGGTCCAACCTCGACCGCAGCGCCCGCCGGGCGGCATGGCGGATGATCCGCCGGGACGAGGGCGTGGACGAGTAGCCCCACACGCACGGGAGGGTCCCACCGCGATGCCGGTTCGGCAGTACGGTGGGCCCCTCCCGCGTAAGCGTGGCTCAGCTCGTGACGAGCCCGACGAACCCCATCCACGCGCCCGGCCCGACAGTCAGCACGGGACCGCTGGTCTGCTTCGAGTCGCGGACGTGCACGCGGGTGGCGGCAGCCGCGAACTCCAGGCACTGGCCGCCTTCAGCACCGCTGTAGCTGCTCTTCCGCCAGGCGACTTCCACGCACTCGCCGCCTTCGCCACTGCTGTAGCTGCTCTTGAACCAGGCCGATTCAGGCACGGCCGTCGGCAAATCCACCCGGCTGATCATTTCTCTCCCAGAAGTCCCATGACGACGTCCACCGATTCAAGCGGAGTCAGGGCTTGAGCTCGGATGATCCCGTGCTGCTCCTCAACATCCCGCACCACAGCCCAGTCCGTGTGCAGACGGCTGTCTCGCTGAACCTCAACGTAGGCCATCCTCCGTCCGTCGCGCTTCTCGATCAAGGTGAACGGACCAGCGAGACCGCAATGCTCCGTCCGGTCAGTAGGCATTACCTGGACTTCCACATTCCGCCGCTGTCCTTGTTCGACGATCTGCTCCAACTGGCGATGGAGTACTGACCGGCCGCCAACCGGCCTTTGCAGCACCGATTCCTCGATGACGAAGCTCAGAGTCGGCATGGGCTTCCGGGCGAAAATTACCTGGCGCGCCATCCGAGCCGCCACCCTCTGCTCGATCGTCTCCTCGTCCAGGAGCGGCCGCCGCATCGCGAACACCGAGCGTGCGTAATCCTCAGTCTGCAGCAAGCCCGGCACGGCCAGCGTCGCGTACACGTGGAGGGTGACTGCCTCCGCCTCCAACCGCGCCATGTCCCGGAAGAACGCCGGATACTGCGCCCGAGCCAACTCCTCCTTCAACGCCAGCAACAACCCCCCGGCATCCAGCACCACATCCGCCTTGTCGATGAACGCCGGCTGCGGGATGCGCCGCCCCTGCTCGAACGAAGCGATCGACTGCGCCGCGTACCCCACCCGCTTCCCGAACTCCGTCCGGTCCAGCCCCGCCCGCAGACGTAGCAGCTTCAACTGCCGTCCGAACGCGATCATCACCCCCGAACCGGGCTCGCCCTCGGGCCGCTTCCCGGCCTCCGCAGCCTCGTCCGCCCCGGCTTCTGCCTCATCCAGCGTCATCGTCACCACCGCCTGTCCCACGTCCGTACACGCCCCACGTCTGGCCCCCAACTCGGGACGACATCAACCACGATCGTGCCTCTCTACCGCAGCGCCCGCCTTGACTCGTCCTGCTCGGGCACCGTAATCACCCACCGATCCGCCTGCACCACGTTCGCAAGTGGTTCCCTCCAAAGAGTGGCCGCCGCGGAACAGTGGCAGGGGTTGCCAGGTGGCCAGCGCTAGGCATTCCCCGGGGATGTCGCCGAAGTTGCTGTCACGCCCTGCCGACCTACGGGCCAGAGGACACCATTCCGCACCGATTGACGCGCACCTGTCAGTTCGCCTTGTTATGGGACGGTCCCTGACAGCCGCCCGTCCGCGCCCCCGCCGCGTACGCGGGCAGGTTGTGCAGCTCATCCCCACAAGGACGCGGCAAGAAGGAGTGACCTGAGGCTCACACCGAAACTCTCGTGTGTCACCGCCATGGTCGCCGCGGTCATCGCCGGCGGGCCCACCGCTGCAAGCGCGCTGGGCCCCCAGGCCTCGCAACGGGTCGACGGCGTGATCGCGGCCGCGGGCGTCACCTGTACCTGGACCGACGCCACCGCCAGCGCGGGCCCGCCCGCCGACCTGACCATCGACCGTTCCACCGTCAACGCCGGCCTGGGCTGCAGCAGCGGTGCGAGCGCTATCCTCAACAACAACCCGACGGCCACCTTCGATGACGTGGCGGGCACCGCGACCTCCGACCTCATCGACATCACGGTGAAGCAGAGCATCGTCTCCTGCCGCTACTGAGCCACGAACGTCGGGTGGACCCGCGACGGCTCCACCCGCACCTATCTCAACCAGGCATTCACCGCGTCAAAGAGCTCCGGTAGCTTCCTCTGCCCGGGCTCGTTCTCCGCCGCCGCAGGCTCCGCCTCCCTGAACTTCCACTAACCACCAAGCGCCACAGCACCGCCCCCGCGCCGCCCCCGGCAGGACTCCGTCCGGCGGCGGCGCTCACGTGTTCGCGTCAGCTCCACAGGCGGCGGCGACGGTCCCCCACACACAAGCCGTTCGGCTGGTGCCAAGCCCAACGCTTACGGCCCACGCAGCCGCAGGCACTTCACCCACAGCCTGACGACCGCTGCTCACTCCTGCTCGGCCTGTTCGTCCAACAACACTCGCGCCATGTCCGAGAGGGTCAGGTTTCCTCCCTCGAGGGTCCACCGGGCAGGCCCCTGGACGGCCACGGGGGCGTCCTCCCAACCTGCGAGTTCGTACATGTGCAGAACCAGACGCGTAGGCGAATAGGCGTGGTTGTCCACCGCCCACAGGAGACACTTCGAACGGTCGTTGACCCAGGTCGCCACGCTCCGCCGAGGATCTTGGGCAAGCCATGGTTCAACGGCTTTGATCTCAGGCTTGTTTCCCAACCGAAGACGCAGTGGGGCGCCGTCCAAGATCGTTCGGTGATCCACGAGCGTGGGTACCGCGTTAGGACGCCGACTCTTCCGCTGGACCACGCTGGAGGGCCGGTACTCGGTCGGCAGATCAGGGATGACGCCTGCACGCTTCGCGTCACGGAGCACCAAGGCCGCGAGCTGCTTGCAACGAGCCACGTCCGTCAGAGTGCCACTCAGGAACGATGTCGGCCCAAATTCACTGTCGATGTGGTGAATCACCCACGACAGCACCCGAGTGGTCAGCTCAGGCACATCCACGAGAACAGTGTCCCAGTCGAAGTCGGGATCGTCGATCCGGTCCTGCTCGATGAGCTGGAAGACGAGATGCGTGATCAGCAGGTCGCCACGCTGGGCGACATCTGCTGCACGCTTCTGGAATTTCTTGCGCTCCTCGTTGAGAGCCGCTCCGACAGCTCGGTGAACCAACACCGCCCGCCAGATCTGGAAGGCGCTCGGCCGCTCCCCGAACAGCCGCGGGTACGCGCCGCCGCTTCCTCGCTCCCAGAGCAGATCGGTGTCCCGCTTGGCGCGCACGGTGAGTTCGGTGCCGTGGTGTGCACAGGCCAGGGCCGTGGCGGCATGGACCATCGAGCACCCTTCCTCCGGTGCGGGGTCCGACTCGCCACGCTTGTACACATAGGACTTCTGCAGCGACAAGGCGAAGTCCTCCCGGATCATCGCCTGGACTTCGTCCAAGGCAATGAAATCCCGTTGCTCCACGTGGTTCTGGGTGTTGGTCGTCTCCGTGATCCGTCGCGCGAAATCCGGCATGTTCTCGTCGACAACGATGACCTTCACCGTGACCTCGGCGTCCTCGACTGCCTCAGGGGACGACTGCATCGCCCTGTGCGCCGCACTGACGGTCTGCGCTCCGTTGACCACGCTGACGCCGCTGAGCCGTAGATGCACCGGTTCGTCAGGCCTGCGCCGTCCAGGCCAGTCCTCCTCCAGGCCGTCACACAGCACAGTCACACCGTTGTTGAAGAGCCAGAAGTTCTCCGGCTCCTTCGCGAGTGTGCCGAGCATGCCGGAGTTGACCCGCGTGGTGCCCAGGTTCTGCCGCAGGTTCTGGGAGTACAGGCGGTCCTCGTGGTCCCCGTACCACTCAGCGATGTTGCTGGCTGGAACGGTACCCTGGTAGGCGACAAGAGGGGTGTTCCGCTTGAGCCAGTTCGTCATCCGTACGGTGACACGCACCGGCTCGGGAGCGAGGTCTTCCTGGACCTGCCGCAGCACGTGCGCCGCGTTGACCACACGGTAGTCCAGGACCGGGCCGAGCCCGTTGAACTCCTTCCGGGCGTCTTCAAGGACTGCGACCACCTCATCGCTGAGAACCCCCGTGCCCATCACGGCGATCACCAGGGTGACCTTCAGCCGGGCGTCGTGCATGGCGGAGTTCACTCGGGCCACGATCGGGTCGAGGCGGTCGTTGAAACGGTCGTAACTACGCTGCTCGATGAGACGAAGACCGTGTATGAACTTGTGAGCCGCGTCAGTGTTGAACTTGCCCTTTCCCTCGTCACTCCACTTCGCTTGGGCGAGCCAGACCTCCTGCGTGCCTTCGGTCACCGCCACGCCGTCAATGCCCTGGTCGAGTTCCCCGTCGATGACCGACAGGCCGGCCGTCTTGTGGTCGCATCCGGTGACGACCCGGATCGCCGCAGCCGTCAGTGCGCGGGACAGGAAGCGCTGCTCGAAGCCATTCCGGTCGTACGCCTTCAGATCGTCGTCGTAGACGAGACCGGCATACTGCTCAAGCAACGCAGTCCGGATCTGGTGCCGCCGGATCGGAGTCGTAGCATTCCTGCGTTCTGCGTCGTCCATGTCATACCCCCGGAACCGCCCAGCTGTTGTGTTGACACATAGTAGTGACTCCGTTCCACTGCTCGAATAACATCCCGAATGCCGGGGAGGGCCCCTTACGCTTGGGCCTCCCTGCATCCCCTCTCGGCAGCGCGAACACCAGCTTGGAAGGCCTCGCCGCCATGGGGATGGGCAACCCCGACCAGTCGAGCCAGGAGCACCTCCCCCATGGCCAAGACCACCCAGCTCCGCACCTACACCGTCCGCGACGGCCTGCTGGACGAGTGGGTGGAGCGGTGGAAGGCCGACATCGTGCCGCTGCGACTGGAGTTGGGGTTCGCGATCGGTGGGGCCTGGGTCGACCGGGAGCGCAACCAGTTCGTCTGGATGACCTCCTACGAAGGCCCCGAGACGTTCGCGGAGCGCAACGCGATGTACTGGGCCTCGCCCGCCCGCAAGGCGATGGGCCTCGACCCGGACGACTACCTCGTGAGCACCGACGATCGGACGGTGGAAGAGCGGTACTGAGTCGGCGGCCCGTCTATGCACCCGCCAGTGGCAGCAGATGCTGTCGCCGTTCGTCCTCGTCGGGGGTCCGGAAGACGCGTCCTCGGGCGTGGGCTTCGAGCCGGTCGTAGTCGGGGGCGGCGGACCAGATGCGAGCCGTTCCGTCGAAGGAGGCGGTGAGCAGGCGGGTGCTGTCCCGGGACCAGGCGACCGACGAGACCTTGTCCTGGTGGACGCCGACGACGGCGGCCTCCTCGAAGGTGTCGGCGTGCCAGACCGGTTCAGCTGAGGTCGGGGCCGCCCGCCTCGGCGAGCTCACCAAGCAAGCTGATCGTCACATCGGCGTCGTCCGGGACGTCCGGGCCGGCATCAGGAAACGATCCGGATGCCTCCTCGTCGCCGAGATGTGGGTACTTCTCAAGGAGGAACCGCCGCCGGTACGCCACGTCGGCGGCGTCAACAATCGACTCCAAAGTGGTCCAGTTCAGGGTGCCGCCAACGAGTATCCCGAACGCGGGTACCGCTTTACCGAGTCCCTTCTTGGTAAGACGGAAGCCGAACGCCTTCGCGAACTTCACGGAGACCTTGGTGATTACTGCATCGTTCAGGACGTTCCATGTCTTGCCGCGGACGAGTGCTTGGGTGAGCCGCGAGATGTCGGCCATCGCAGCGGTCTTGGCCGTGGCCGAGGATGCTGTCCCAGCGTTGACGACAGACATCACGAAGAGCTTCTCGGCAGGCTCTTCGGGGTCGTAGCCGTAGAGCAGCGAGACCTGGCCGACACAGCGGGATGCGAGTCCGAGGACGACTGCGGTATCGGCAGCGAAAGCGCCGACGATTGCGCCTCCCGAAGGCGCTGCCGCCGCGCCGGCGGACGCGGCGGTGACGAGTTGTCCTCCGGAGATCACAAGCCCCGCGCCCGCTCCCGAAAGCGCCGCGACGGCAGGGTAGTACCAGCTCGCCGCTCGTCCACGGACAGCGTCGATCTCCTGGAGGTCGAGGCGGTGCAGGTCGGACAGCGACGCAACGTCGTGCCCGCGCTTCTTGTGGAGCGCCACCACCCGTTTGGAGGAGAGTCCTGCTCGCGAGGCCCGTCCCACCGTCTGCCGCATGGACTGCAACGCAGTGCCGCTCCAGTCCGGGAGGGCGTCGGCGGCTCCGCGAGCCTTGGCCCCCACCTTGTCAGTCCCCTTGGCAACGAGTTCCTGCCCACGTGAAACCGCCGACTGGGCCCGTGGGTGTTTCTCCAGACGCTTCGCGGCACGCTTGCCAAGTGCCGCAGTGCCTATAGCCACTTGCTCGCTGGCGTTTTTCATCATGCGTGACAGTGCGCGGTCCTTGAACCGCTGGATGTCACGCCATGCCACGAGCTCGTACTCCGAGGGATCTGCCATTTCGCGATCGTAGCGGCCAAGACCTCTGCGCAGAGCCGGATTCCCGCCACCGATTCATGTACACAACAGGGCTGCGTGCTGCGGAGAGCGCGGGTCGCGGATGCTGCTCGGCCTCGCCACCAGCCCACGCGGCACCACCTGCTCCTGCCTCGTCCGTGCCGGGCAGAGGGTAGAGGCGAACTGATACAAAAACATGAGCAATTGCTCATCCGCATGGGGACGAATGTACGCCAGGAGCCACGGACTCCGCGTACCATCCGGTTCCCACCTGGACGCGGCTCCGCCACGACCCGCCCCCACGCGCGTACAGCCGGACGCCCACCGCGTACAGGCAGATGGCGACCGCGCGTCACCCATGGTCACGGTGAGCGATGGCGCGAGAGCGTGGGGTCATGACCAGTAACCCGCAACTCCCCGTGCGCACCACCCAACCCACCCCACCCCGCTTCCCCTGGCATCACTTCGCGATGCGGTTCAGTTCCACGCCCCGCGGCGTCCGGCTGGCCCGTCGTCTGGCCGGGGAACGTCTCGACGCGTGGGGCACTCCGTACGGCAGCGACGCGCACGACGTGGTGACGCTGATCGTCGCCGAGCTGAGCGCGAACGCCGTGCGCCACGGGCACGTTCCGGGGAGGGACTTCCTCCCGTGCCTGTCCGCCGAGGGCACGGCTGTGCGCGTCGAGGTCACCGACACTCGGGGCGAGCGGATCCCCGTTCGACCCGCCGGACCGCCGGATGCCGAACTCGACGGGGGCAGGGGCTTGCTTCTGGTGTCGGAACTGGCAGACCGCTGGGGCTGGTTCCCGTGCACGGACGGACCGGGCAAGACGGTCTGGGCCGTCGTGGAGATGCCATCCACATAGGCGACCGCCCGGCACCCGCCCCGTGACCGGAAATCAGCCCTCCGATACGGCCGGCCCCACCACGGCTGGACCGGAGATCACTGTTCCGGAGAGACTTGCTCCCGACGATGCCGGAGCCAGGGCCGTCCGCACCCACCGGCCCCGCACCCGCACTCACGCACACCCGGGGGCAATGTGCCGCAGCAGCAGTCGATCGCCGGTCGGTACGACCTCCTCGAACCGCTCGCCAACGGTGGCATGGGCGATGTGTGGCGTGGGTACGACACCGTGCTGGACCGGCCGGTCGCGGTGAAGCGGATCAGGCCGCAGGCCGTGGCCGACTCGCCCCAACTGGCCGAGGAGTTCGTCAAACGATTCCGCCGTGAGGCCCGGATCACGGCGCGGATCCAGCACCCTGGCGTGCCCCAGGTGTACGACGCGGTGCTCGACGACAGCTACGAACGGCTGTTCCTCGTGATGGAACTGGTCGACGGCATGCCGCTGTCCGCGTACATACGCCCGGATCGCATGCTGCCGGTCAGCTGGGCTGTGGCTGTGGCGGCGCAGGTCGCCACCGTGCTGTCGCACGCGCACGAAGTGCCGGTGGTCCACCGCGATCTGAAACCGAGCAATGTTCTGGTCGCTCGCGACGGGACGGTGAAGGTCCTCGACTTCGGGATCGCCGCCATACTGCGGACCGACGTGACCAAGCTGACCGCGACCGGCAGCCCCGTCGGCACGTACCAGTACATGGCCCCCGAGCAGGTGCGCGGCGGGCGGATCTCCCCGCAGACCGACCTGTACGCCCTGGGGTGTGTGCTGCACGAACTGCTGGGCGGACGGGTGCTGTTCAGTGCGGACAGCGAGTACATGGTGATGTACCAGCACGTGAACGCGGCCCCCACCCCGCTGCGCGTGCTGCGTCCCGAGGTGCCGAAGGCCCTGGAGGACCTCGTCCTTCACCTGCTGCTCAAGTCACCGGAGGCCAGGCCGGCCGATGTGCAGGAGGTGTACGAACGGCTGCGGCCATTCCTGCCGCCGCCGGGTGAGAGTCCCGCGCCGGGGGACACCGGGCCTGCGGGCGTGCCCGATCCGACGGGGATCTTCCGCGACCCGTACGCGCCGCGGGCCCGGGCGGGCGCACGCCGCGCAGCCGGCACGACGATCGACCCGCGGACCGGCCCGCCCGCGCCCGTCCCCGTACCCGTTCCGGCACAGCTGCGGGAGGAGATCGACGAGGCCTACGCGCACTCCGAAGCGCTGCTGGAGGAGGAGCGGTTCGCGCAGGCCGCCGAGGTGCTCGGCGAGGTCGTCGAACCCGCCGCACGTGTCCTGGGTGCGGAGAGCAAGAAGGTACTGGCCTTGCGGAAGAACCGGGCGGCTATCCAGCTGCTCGGTGGGGACTACCGGGCGGCGCTGCCCGAGTTCGACGCCCTGGCCGACGCGTACGCCCGTACCGACGGTCCGACCGGCGCATCGGCGCGCGCCTGCCGCGCCCAGGCCGCTCGCTGCCGTGCCGAACTCGGTCAGGCCACCGACGCGCTCATCGCGCTGCGCGGCCTCCTGGAGGTCGTGCGGACCGTTGACAGCGACCTGAGTGAGGAAGCCGTCGAGCTGCGCCGCGACATCGGGATGCTGCTGCTCGCGCAGGGACAGGCGGCCGAGGCGGACCGGATTCTGCGGCCGCTGCACGACGACCTGTGTGTGGTCTTCGGACCCGGTGACGAGATGTCCGAGGAGGTCGCCGAGGCACTGGCTCTGATCCGCCTGGGGCTCGACGGGCCCGACGCCTGATCCACCTTCCACACGCCTCTGCCGCACCGTATGCCCGACCCGTCACACCCGCTCCTCCCCCGGAGAGTCCGCACATGCCTCATCTCGCGTTCGACATCGGTTTCTGCGCCCAGCTCAGCAAGCTGCAAGGCACGGTCAAGCAGGGGGTGTTCGACGCGTGGGAGAAGTTCGAGCGGCTCACCCTGGACCAGCTGTTCAAGGACCCCGGGCTGAAGCTCGAAACGCTGAAGCGGGCCCGTGATCCGCATATCCGGACCATCCGGATCGATCAGGGGACGCGGGGGGTCGTCCTCGCGCCCGACAGCGGGGACACGTACGTGCTGCTTCGGGTGATGCCGCACGACAAGGCCATCGACTGGGCCGTGAAACAGAAGGCCAGCATCAACACGGTCACCCGTGCCGTGGAGGTGCGGGACATCGCGATGCTCGACGAGCTCACGCCCGCGTACGAGCGCATCGCCCCCGCGCCCGAGCGGCGGCTCTTCGCCAAGGTGTCCGACGGGGATCTGGCCGCCCTCGGGATCGACGGGACCACGCTCCGCCAAGCGCGCGCACTGACCGATCCCGAGCAACTGGAGGTCTTCGCTCCGTACTTCCCCCAGGACCAGCGTGAGGTCCTCGAGTACCTCGCCGCGGGATTCACCGTGGAGGACGTGTGGCGGGAGGTCGTGTCCGTCGCGCTGGCCGCCGCGCCCGGGGACGACGCACCGGTGGACACCGAGGACTTCGCGACCGCCATCCACCGCACCCGTACCCGTATCGCGCACGTCACCGGGTCCGAGGAGCTGCGGGACATCCTCGACAAGCCGTTCGCCGCCTGGCGCGTCTTTCTGCACCCTTCTCAGCACAAGGTCGCCTACCGTGCCTCGTACTCCGGCCCCGCCCAGGTAACCGGGGGTCCCGGCACCGGAAAGACCGTCGTCGCCCTGCACCGCGTGCGCCATCTGCTGGGGTACCTGAGGGACGGTGAGCGCATCCTGCTCACCACGTACACCAACGCCCTGGTGGGGGCCCTGCGGGCGGGACTGGCCTCCCTCGTCGAGGACGAGGCGCTGCGCGACCGGGTGGACATCATGACCGTCGACGCGTTCGCGGGCCGTGTCCTGTCCACCTCACGGCGGCCGCTTCGCGGTGGGGAGGAGGAGACGCGGTGGGCGCAGGCGGCGACCGCCACCGGGTTCACCGGCAGCACGCAGTTCCTGGGACAGGAGTACCGGCACGTGATCCTGGCGCAGAACGTGCGGACGGAGCAGGAGTACGTGGACTGCGAGCGCCCCGGACGCGGCAGCAGGCTTTCGGCGTCGGCCCGGCCGCTCGTGTGGCGCACGGTGGAGGAGTTCACCGGCCGGCTCGCTTCGGACGGGTTGCGCACCTACCTGGGCACCTGTGCGGAGGCCGCCGACCTGTTGGCGGCCGAGGGTCCCCGGTACCGGCATGTGGTGGTCGACGAGGCACAGGATCTGCACCCCGCTCAGTGGCGGCTGCTGCGGGCGGCGGCCCCGGCCCGCCCCGACGACCTGTTCATCGCCGGGGACCCGCATCAGCGCATCTACGACTCGAAGGTGTCGCTCAAGGCGGTCGGGATCAAGGTCGCGGGCCGGTCGGCCAAGATGCGCAAGAACTACCGCTCCACGCACGAGATCCTCAGCTGGTCCACCGCCCTCCTCGTCGGCCGCCCCTTCGAGCAACTGGCGGACGACGCCCGCCACGAGACGCTGCTCGGCTACCGCTCGGCCCTGCACGGCAACGGACCCGAGGTGTACGGGGCGGATTCGGAGGAAGCGGAACTCGATGCCGTTCTCGCGCGTGTCCGTGCCTGGATCGACAGCGGTGTCGCACCGGGCGAGATCGGAGTGAGCGCCCGGTTCAACAAGAACTGCGACAAGGCCGTGGACCGGCTCCGGACCGCCGGAATCCTCGCAGCCCGTCTGCGGGGTGACGTGCCGGCCTCGCCGGACGCCGTACAGGTGGGCACGATGCACGCTTTCAAGGGGCTGGAGTTCCGGTGCGTCGCGGTCCTCGGGGTGAACGAGGGCGCGCTGCCGTATCCACGGGCGGTGACTCCCCTCGACGTCGACCGCGTACAGCATGCGTCGGACCTGATGGCGGAACGCTGCCTGCTGTTCGTCGCCTGCACGCGGGCACGCGACGGACTGTACGTCTCGTGGTCCGGCGCGCCCAGTGAGTTCCTGGTGGACGCCGGAGTGGGCCGGGACTCGTAGCCCGCACCCGCCTGTCTCGTGCGGTCCTCGCCCCGTTTCTCGTCCCCGCTGCTTTGCCGGGATCAGGCAGCCCCGGGGCCCCGCTGCCTGCCGGTCTCGCTTCTTGATGTCCGGCCCGGCGGCGGCGCAAGCTGGCCGGGCAGGGGAACTGCTGTTGCGATGCGAGGGGGCCCGGATGAGGCACACGCCTGTGTTCCGGTGGGTGCTGGCACTTGGCCTGGTGCTGATCGGCTGTTCGATGGGCGTGTACTTCGCGGCGCCGGGCTTCCCCGAGGTCCGGAAGGTCGACCTCACCGTGCTCGACGAGGCGCGTGACGTAGCGGACCGGATCGAGGCCGGTCTGCGGAGACCGACGGCAGCGGGCAGCCTTCCTCCTGACGTGGATGTCCCTCGGCAGCCGGCCCGGGTCAGTGGTGGCGGTGGATGATCAGGTCGGCGACGGCGGTGAGCGCGTGCCGGGCTGCGGGTTGGGGCCGGGCGAGGGCGAGATGGGCCAGGGCCAGGGTGTGTCGGCGTTCGGCTTCGCCCTGTGCCCAGGCGCGGCCTCCGGCGGCTTCGATCAGGTCGGTCACCTCGCGCAGGTCAGCATGGGTGAGTGGAGTCCGGCTTCTGTAGAGGTCGGCCAGGCGGCGGGATGCGGTGCCGCCGTGGGCGAGGGCAGCCGCGACGGGCAGGGTCTTCCTACGGGCGCGCAGGTCCGACAGGTGGGGCTTGCCGGTGTTTCGCTGGGTGCCCCAGATGCTGAGCAGGTCGTCGACGAGTTGGAGGGCGAGGCCGAGGTCCTCGCCGAAGGCGCGCAGGTGTTCCACCCGGTCCGCCTGGGCGCCGCCGGCGATCGCGCCGAGCGCGCAGGACGCCGCCAGCAGCGCACCGGTCTTCGCGGCGGCCATCGCGACGCACTCCTCCAGGACGGCCTCGTCGCACCGCTCGGACCGGGCGTCGGCGTATTCGCCGTCGATCAGCTGCTGGCCGGAGGCGTTGAAGTGGGACAGGCCCCGGTCACAGAGGGGTACGGGCGCCCGGGCCAGGACCTGGTTGGCCAGGATGAGCAGGGCATCGCCCGCCAGGATCGCGGCCGCGATCCCGAACGAGGACCAGATGGCGGGCCGGTGGCGCCGCGTCGCGTCCCGGTCGATGACGTCGTCGTGCAGCAGCGAGGCGTTGTGTGCCAGGTCGACCGCGACCGCCGCCGGGACCGCGGCCGTGCGGTCGCCGCCGACCGCGTCACCGGCCAGCAGCACGAGCGCCGGCCGTAGCCCCTTGCCGGCGCCGGTATCGGCGTTGGCGAGCGGCGTGCCCGCCTCGTCCCACCATCCGTAGTGCACGCCCACCAGGTGGCGGATCGCCCCGGGCAGGCCGTCCACCGCCTCGCGCACGGCGGGCAGCACCCGCTGCCGTGCCTGCGCGAGGACCGCGTACACCGTGTCGGTACGGTCACCTGCGTCCCGTACATCCATACGCGTCCCCTGTTCGGTCGTTGCACTGTGGTGCGACGGGTGGTGCCCTCGCCGGGCAGACCCTCGTTGTGGGTGGACGAGCGTCGTGCGTGGGCCGGGGCGGGGTCGGCCGGTCTGGCTCGACTGGGTCTCGGTCGGTCCGCGACGTGTGACGGAGGCCCGGGTGCACGGGTGGCGCGGGGTGCTCTGTTCCCACTCGTGGTAGCCGCGCAGGCGTGGCCCCAACGCCCGGGTGCGGAGCCCTGCGCGCGCACCAGCCGCACGACGACATCCCGGCTCAGGTTTACCACCGCGAGGAGACTCCGCGGGATTGACGCTCCGGGACCGGTCATCGGCTCTGCGAAATCGCCCGGCCGCACCGACCATCGCCGGTCGGCGCGCTGCGACCTTCGCGGCCCTCACCGCCCCGCGCGGACTCCCGGTGGTCCGGGCCGGCGTTCACCGCAACGACGACAAAGCCGGTCAAGGCGACGTTGTGTCGCTTTGACCGGCTTCATTTGGTCGATTGACCTTGGTGGCCAACCGACATAATTGGCCTGGCCTGGGCTTTAATACCGCTAGCTGGGGCAGCGTTCCCAGGCACTTCAAGATCGTTTCCCAGCTCACCGTGGTCGGCCTCATCGTCCCCTCCGCCCGCAGCAAGGGCGGCTTCCGTCTCTACGCAGAGGCCGACGTCAGTCGGCTCATGGTGATTCGGCGCATGAAGCCGCTGGATTTCTCCCTCGCGGAGATGCGTGACCTGCTGGAGATCACTGACCGGCTCGGCGCCCAGGATGATCCGCCCGCGCCTCTGGAGCGCGAGCGACTTCGTGAGCGACTTGACGCGTACCGCAAGGTGGCCGACGCGCGGTGCGAGACCCTGCGCGCGACTGGCGATGGCCGAGGGCTTGCCGCCATGCTGCGTGACCGGATGAATGCGGATGTCCGAGCTCGGGTGGCAAGTGAGCAGACTGCTTCCGGAGGGGGCCTCCCCCGGTGAGTCGACCTGAGGCGCGGTGCCGGGATTGCTCCTGGTCCGTTTCCTCAGGCCGCTCTCCGAACCCGCCGTGCGGCTCACACCGCAACGGGCTCTCCACGGAATCTGCCGTCAGGCTGTGTTCTTGCAGGCCAACGGCCAGGGAGTGGGAATCTTGCTGCCTCAGTAGCAGTATCGGGTGACGGGCACCCGCGCCAGGTCGAACAGTTCGATCCCGTCTGCCGTGATGGGCTTCCACCGCCCGGAGGGGGTGGTCAGCCATCGGCGGACGTCCTTCCACTTCCATCGGTGCCGTACCATCAGCGCTGAGGAAAGTCCGATCCGGGAGATGCCGGGGGGCCGGGTAGTTAGCGTTTTCGCAGGTCACGCAAGTGATTTGAAGGATTCTTGACGCAGAGCAACGGAGCTCGTTGGTACAGGCAGTCGACCAAGACAGCTTGTCCCGAAGGAGCTCCGTTGCCCCGTCGTTGTGTCCTGCCGTCTGCGCTGACGGCCATCACCCGAACGGTCACCGTGGCCGGGGGCCGGTTCGCTCCCGGGCACCTGGGGGAACTGACGGCGGTCGCGCCGTTTGCGCTGGTGGACGCGGTCCTTGCGGAGACAAGGACCGTGCAGCAGCGGCTGCGTGATCTTCCGTCGCGGGTCGGGGTCTACTTCTTGCTGGCGATGTGCCTGTTCCCTGAGGTCGGCTATCGCCTCGTCTGGGACAAGCTGACCGCGGGTCTGTCCGGGATGCCCGTGGTCTGTCCGTCGGCGGAGGCGTTGCGTGACCTGCGCCAGCGGATCGGCAGCGCGCCGGTGCGGGCGTTGTTCGAGGTACTGCCGGGTTGCTGGCCCGGCCGACGACGCCAGGAGTGCGTTTCGGTCCGTACCGGACGGTGTCGTTCGACGGCTGCAGCTCGCTGAGGGTGCCCGATTCCGAACGGAACCGGGCCTGGTTGGGCAGGACTTCGCATCATGGCTATCCGACGCTGGAGTTGATGACGCTGGTCGAGACCGGCACCCGGGCCCTGGCCGGGGCGGTGTTCGGCCCCACCGCCGAGGGCGAGACGAGCTACGCCCGCCGGCTGCTGCATCTGCTGCGGCCGGACATGCTGGTGCTGTGGGACAAAGGATTCGACAGTAACGCCTTCCTCGCGCAGGTCACCGACACCGACGCCCAGGTCCTGGGCCGGCTCCGCAGCAACCGGCGCACGCCGGTCCTCACTCGCCTCGCTGACGGCTCCTACCTGTCGGTGATCGGCACCGTGAAAGTACGGATCATCGACGCACAGATCGCCGTGACCTGCGCGGACGGCACGTCCTTCACCGGGTCCTACCGACTGGTCACCACCCTGACCGACGCCCGCCGTTACCCCGCCGCCGCGCTGGTGGGTCTCTATCACCATGGTCTCGCAGGAGACGATGACGCCGCGCTCGAGCATCAGCTCCTCGACCTCGCGGAAGGACAGCGGGAAGCGGAAGTACAGCCAGACCGCGTGCGCGATCACCTCCACCGGGTACCGGTGGCCCTTGTACGACGGCGACGCGGACGACACGAACGTATCCCTCCCCGGCACGACCAACGAGAAGATCATCCCACCCGGCCAGTCAACGTGACAGTGCCCTGTGAACGCCTGATGCGCGAGAACCGTCCGACTGAGCATGATCGCCACATCCGGATCGTGCCACCCACCAGCAAGAACAGATCACCCGTTATCACGCACCAGCTCGTAAAAACACGAAGCGGGCGGACATGGCGGCTTTCGAGCCCTTGCGCGACCGCGACCGCGCTGTCGCATCCTTGAGCCAGGAGGTGTTCGCGCCGGCTGAGCGGACGGGTGCGGTAGCGGGGCAACGGACGCGGCCCCTCAACCGATCGTCGCTCCCGGCCCTATAGCCCTCGCCGCCCGTTCGTGCTCAGCCGACGTCAACTGGTGAGGAGCAATTGTCAATTCCTGTGGATCACCGTGGGGAGCCTCAAGTGGCCCGCAGCCATTGATCGAGGACTGCGAAGTCTTCGGTGGTGAGGCCGCGGGACGACGCGACGCGGTGGAGGAAGGCCGGGGTGGGGTGGTGGGTGGACACCCAGTCCCGATCGGCGTCGGTGATCTCGTCGTCGACCCAGACGAACGGGCGTCCGTCCGCCCATGCCGCCAGGGTTCGGGTCTTCCAGTGGAGCCCGTACCACTGGTCCTCGCGTTCATGCGCGTCGGAGGGTTCCGGCCAGTGCACGACCGGCAGGGGCGGCAGGGGCGGCAGGCCGAGCCGCGGTGCTATGTCGGTGTTTGCCGCCTCCTGCCAGGTGGTGGCCCAGACCAGCTCGCACGGCAGTGCCGCGAGGCGGGGCCCGACGCGCGGGTCGAGCCGCGTCAGGTGCGAATCTGTCGCGGTGCCCCACCACCGCGAACCTGCGGGAGAAGTACGGCAGCTTCACCGAACTCCGCGGGGCCTGCGCGATCTTCTGCCAGCAGGTCAATACCCGCGTCCACCGCGAGACCGGCAAGACCCCGGCCTCCGCACTGGACGTCGAACGCACCCGCCTGCACCCACTACCCGCAGCACCTCACACCCTCGCGCTCGGCGGGTCCCGCCAGGTGCTGCGGGACCAGACCGTCCGCTTCGGCTCGGTCCGCTACTCGACCCCGCCGGGCCTGGTCGGCCAGGAAGCCTGGGTCCGCGCCGATGGCGAGGAACTCGTCATCGTGGTGGATCTGTCCCGGCTCGCGCACCGACCGGAATGGATGCAGGGCCCGGCCGGGCTGACGGAAGTCGCCCGGCATCCCCTGTCCCTGCCCGGACGGCCCGTCATCGACCTGGCGCACTATCCCAACCATCCGCAGGAGATGGACGGCTCCCCGCGCCAGCCCAAACCCAAGCCCGCCAACGACGCCGAGGCAGCCTTCCTCGCGCTTGGCCCCGGGGCGAAGTCCTGGCTGATCGAGGCCGGCGCCGCGGGCACCACCCGGATCCGGGTGAAGATGGCCGCCGCCGTCGAAGCTCGCTGCCCTCATCGGTGCCGCCGAAGTCGACCTCGGCCTCGGTCTCGCGGCGACCGCGGGACGGTTCGCCGAGGACGACCTGATGTCCATCGTCCAGCACCGCCAGAACGGCACCCGCACCGCCGACCTGGTCGTCGCCGACGAGTCCCACTCCGTCCAGCCAGGCACTTCCGCCTGGGCCGACTTCGGCCGTCGGCCTTCCTGATCCACCGGTCCCGGGCCGCTTCGCGGCCCGGGACCGGCAAGCCCGAACAGTCCGCCGCAGAAAGGCAGTCGATGATGAACACCACCGCTGTTGCTGATCCACCCGAAGTGGTTCCGGCCCCGTCCCCGGTCCCGCCGTCTCCGGCACCGCCGCCGATCCCCATCGAGCTGGAGGCCGTCCTGAAGCGGATGCGGTTTCCGTACTTGCGCCGGGCGGCCCCCGAAGTCCTCGCCACCGCCCGATCTCAACGCTGGGACCCTGCCGAAGTAATCCGAATCCTGCTGGAGGAAGAGATCAAGGGCCGGGACGAGGCGACCCGCCGCAACCACCGCCAGCAGGCCCAGCTCCCGTCGGGCAAGACCTTCGACTCCTGGCGCGAGGCCGACTCCTCCATCCCGGCCCCGACCCAGCAGGCCCTGATGACGCTGGAATGGATCGGCCGCGCGGAAAATCTGGCTGTCGCCGGGCCCTCCGGCACGGGCAAAAGCCATCTCGCCGAGGCCCTGGCGAACAAGGCCATCGACGAGGGGCTGAAGGTCTCCTGGTTCACCCTCGAATCGCTCACCGCCCACCTGGGCCGGGCGACCGTCGACAACACCGTCTCCAAGGCCGTCGCGAAGATCACCCGATGCGACCTCATCATCATCGACGACATCGGCATGCTGCCCTCCGGACAGGCCGCCGCCGAAGCGTTCTACCGCGTCATCGACGCCGCCTACGAACGCCGGTCCGTGATCGTCACCTCGAACCTGCACCCCTCAGGCTTCGACTCGATCATGCCCAAGACCCTGGCCACCGCCGCCGTCGACCGGCTCCTGCACCACGCCCACATCGTCCTCACCGAAGGCTCCAGCCTGCGGCTGACCCAGGCCACAACCGGCCAGGGCGTCGTCCCGCTGAACCAGCCAGGCCAGAGCGCGTCTTTGATGGGTTCGTCGGCTGACCAAAGAGACAGAACCTAGGATTCCCCGGCCTCCTCGACGTTGGCGACCATCCTGCGCAGCACCTTGAGCGCGGCCACGTACTCTTCATCGCTGATGCCCTCGTGGACCACGGCGCGCAGCTCGGTCACCAGCTCGCGCAGCCGCACCCTGGCAGCCTCCCCGGCATCGGTAAGCTGCAGGCGCTGCCCGGCGTCGATCCGGAGCCAGCCGCGGTGGAACAGCTGGTCGATGACACGAGCGATCTCATGCGGCCCGTCCGCGAGGGGCGTCAGCTGGATGACGACCTCCTCGCGACTCGGCGCCGCGGGGCCGCCGTTTACCCGGTTGAGCACCCAGTACTGCGGCTGCGTGACGTCGATCCTGGCCATAGCGTCACGCAGATGCCGGGTGACGGCTACGTGGGCGAGGCCACTCCAGTAGCCAATGGGCTGGGTGGCCAGCATGTCGTCGGTGGCGGCCGGATCAGCCGGCGCCTGGTCGGTGGTGATGTCAGTCAGCGGTCCCATGACCGCGACGCTATATCCCCCAACGCTCACACACCCCCATCCGAGGGACGAATAGTCGTACCGGGCAGGGAGGTCAACTGTCCGCGCACAAGGACCTGAGATGTCCGCTCACCCGGACGGCCCGCTGTCCGTTGACAGCCCCCTCACTCTCTCCCTACGGAGCGGCCGACACGGAGCGGCTGCCATCGCAGGTGTGTGCGCGAACTCTCTGTGGAGTCCGACCGTGGAAGAAGCCTTGAGGCCGTCTGGGCCGAGCGCGCCGGAGCGGACCAGTTTTGCTCGGATGCGGGGCGAACTCCGTAGCGAGAAGTACGGCTCCCCGGCCGAAGTGTCGTCCCGGGCTGACGTGGCCGATTCGGGGACAGAGCGCGTGAGGGCCAGGCGGACCGAGGTGGCCGCGGTGATCAGGTAAGCGCATGGGAAGTCCTCCGGATGTCCCACTGTCCGTGGACACCACCGGCATCGGGGATGTCTGTCTTCCGGTTGCCGACCAGACCTTCTGGCACACCTGCTCTCCTTGTTGGCTCATACCTCACCCTCCACGGGCTATCGTCAGCGACCCAGGTGGATCGTCGGCCTCGATTGAATAACGAGACCCGAGCGGTGTGAAGTGAGCGGAGCAGCATCTGCTTAGCCTGAAACCCGCGGTGAGGGACGCTTGGTGAAGGCCGCCGGATGGCGCTGTCACGTTGTTGAGTGTGTGAGTGCCTGATGGTGTGTCGGTGCGGTGGGACCGGGTTCCGACTCCGTGTTCAGGCCGTGGCAGGTAGGCCGACGACGCCGGTGACCTGGTCCCAGACCGCGAAGCGGGTGGTCATCTCGGCGCGGTATTCGGTGGCGGTCATCAGGTGGCGGCGGGGCCGGAAGTGGGGTGAGATGCCGCTGAACGCGGCCAGGTACCGCTGGGCTCCGCCGACGGAGCGGAAGCCTTTCATGGCGCGTTCGCGTTGCCGGGTGGGCTGATGACTGTTCTCCGCCCGATTGTTCAGGCCCTTGTGCGAGCGGTGCTCGACCGAGGGCATGACCTCGCGGTGGGCCGCGCCGTAGGAGCGCAGCGTGTCGGTGACGATCACCCGTGGCACCGTGCGGGTCTTCTTCAGCAGTCTGCGGAAGAAGCGCTGGGCTGCGGCCTTGTCCCGGCGGGACTGTACGAGGATGTCGAGCACGGTGCCGTCGGCGTCGACGGCCCGCCACAGGTACTTCTGCTCTCCGTTGATCTTCACGAAGACCTCGTCCAGGTGCCACTTGTCCCCGGGCCGGGGCCCCCGGCGGCGCAGCGCCCCGGCGTAGGCCTGCCCGAACTTGGCGCACCAGCGGCGGACCGTCTCATAGGAGACGAGCACGCCGCGCTCGAGCATCAACTCCTCGACCTCGCGGAACGACAGCGGGAAGCGGAAGTACAGCCACACGCAGTGGGAGATGATCTCCACCGGGTACCGGTGCCCCTTGTACGACGGCGGCGCGGACGACACGAGTGAACCCCTCCCCAGCACGATCAACTCCAAGATCATCCCAGGCCGGTCAACTAACGTGACAACGCCCTCCTGACTTGAGCGTGGTCCGCAGCGGCGTCACCAGAGACTGCCGCAGCAGCGTCGGGACGCCGTCCGCGTGCGGCTCCAGAAGATGCAGCACCAGGGTGCGGCTGGAGCCAGCAGGCAGTTCAAGGTCCAGCGTGAACACGGAGTGGCCGCGTTCGACGCCGGACGCGAGCAGCGTGGGGCGGCCACCCAGGGTTGCGTCGGTGAGGGCGGCTCCGACCCCGGCGTAGTACGACACCAGGAGGCGGTTGTCACCCGGCCGGGTGCGATAGGGAGGGGAGTCCCCCCTCATGGTCACGTAGTCGGGGAGGCCGGAGGCCGGCGCCCGGTTGCTCAGGGTCATGGTCACGGTGACCGGGCGGGCGCCGCCGGAGCAGGTGCCCGCTTCCCAGGTCAGGCTCCGGTCAAGGTAGTAGTCCAGCTTGCCGCCGGCCGCGTTGTTCACCACCAGCCCCGCGAACGGGCCGGGGGCATTTGGAAGTGTGCCCGAGTAGGGGCGGGACTCCAGGAGGCGCTGCTCCGCCGTGTGGGCGCTCCATACCTTCAGCCGTCCGTCCTGCTGGACGTCGTTCACGGCGGCGAGCAGTGCGGGCAGTCGGCGCGAGTCGTCGAGCGCCCCCATCAGCCGTGCAGCGGCTGCGCGGGCGGCGTCGACGAAGAACGCCTTGCGCCGGCCGATGTCGTCGTACTTGGCGTAGCTGGCCCGTTCGGTGAGGTCCACGACGTTGTCGGCGGTGAGCTCGGTGCCGTCGGCCATGCGGGCCGGGCCGGTGACCCGCAGGAGACGGCTCAACGTGACCGGGTCGACGGCGAGCGCGCCGTCCACGCGTTCGCCGGTGTGCTTGCGCCATGCCTCTGCCCAGATGCGGGCCGCGTAGGGGAAGTGTGGGCTCATGTTGGAGTTGGGCCACACCTGGGTAGGGTTGCTGCCCGCGTAACGAGCGTTGAACTCGGGTCCGAGGTCGATGTCCGGCTTCGCCCTTTCCATCTCCGTGTTGTTACCGAATCGCTCAAAGGACAGCCGGCCCCGGTCGGCCCGCAGCACGGCGAAGGCGCCCGGAAGACCTCCCGTGCCACGCGCCTCGGCGATGTTCTGGAACGCGAGGAAGTAACGCCGTTGTCCTTGCGTGCCGAGTATGGGCGGCAGGACGCGGGCCGCCAGGGAGACGTCGGTCATCACCGGGGTGAGGCGGTCGAGCTGCTGTTGCAGCGCGGCACGGGCCCCGTCGGCCGTCGGCAGCCAGGTGGACAGGGGAAGAGCGTGCACGTCGGCCTGCACCTCGTCCGCGACGCGGGCGGCCCGGACGAGTTCCGGCGCGTGCTTCTGCAAGGTTGCCAGGGCCTCGGACATACCGTCACCGCGGTTATCCGGTGCGAGTGGTGGCAGGGCTCTCACCAGCGGGGACAGCACGTCGCCGGCCAGCCGGTCGGCCGCGTACGCGGCCCCGCGCACGGTCCTGACCGGGCCACCGAGGAAGGGCAGGGCGGTGGCGGGGTACCAGGCCGGGCCGGTGGTGAGGCGATGCGCCCGTGCGGCGTGGGCGGCTGCGGAATACGCCGTCCGCTTTCGTTCCTGTGCGGATGCGGGCGCCGCTCCGGAGGCTGAGCCGGACATGGGTGCCACCGACTGCCGCAGTGCGTCGAGGTCCCGTTGGGCCGCGATCAGCTCGGAACGGGCGAGCAGCCCTGTGACACCGATCCAGGTGACGCCGGCCAGCGGCAGCGCCGCGGCCGCCAGCAGGGTGTTCTTGAGAACGCGACGGCGGCCCGGTGCCCCCTCGCGGGAGCGACCGGGCCTGCGCATGCGGAAGGCGTCTCGGCCGGGGCCGGGGCGCCGTGGTTCCGTTGAGTCGAGGTCTTGCTCCGTCATGAACTGCGGCGACGGCGCACGGCCAGCATTGTGCCCCCGCCCGCCGTAACCAGCCCGGCCGCGATGCCGCTCACTGCCAGGGTGTGCTCGCTGCCGGTGGCAACCAGGGCCGTGCCGTGATCGAAGCTCCCCTGTCTGTCGGAGTCGTGCGGACCGGGGCCACCCTGCCCGTCAAAATGGTCGGATCCGTTCGATCCGCCGGACCAGTTTGATTGCTCGGGCCCGCTGTGACCGTGCTCGTGCTCGTGCTTCGCGTGCAGCACCTTGATACGCGCGGTGAGCTCCCGACCGGTCTTGCGGCCCTCCAGCTCAAAGGTGTGGAACCCTGGCTTGGTCTTCCGCGGGATGGTCACCCTGCCCGTGACAACGCCCTTTGCGTTCGCCCTGAACTTACCCAGGACGACCTCATGCGAGTGCAGTTCCGCCACCACCAGTTCGAAGGGGGCGAAGCAATTGCCGCTGAACGTCAGCGTGCCCCCGGCGGGCACCACGGTTCTGCTGAGGGTGAGCTGCGGGGGCACCGGCGGGTAGGCGAAGCACGATGGGGAAGGCGGCTGTGCGTGGGCGGTATGTGCCCCCACCAGCGGTGCGGCGACGAGCACGGCAGCTGATGCTGCCGATGCCAGAGCAACCCGCCACCTGGGCGATGTCATCATCTTCTTCACTCTCCTCGACTTCAGTCCGGGCCACGCCGCAACGTCGGCCGTAAGCAAGATCTGGTTACCAACATCTGGATACATCGAATAAATGAGACATATGGCACCGATTGGCGTGGCGCCGCCCAGGAGTCACCCGATGGTGTAGCGCTTGCTTCCTGATGGCCCACGCCGTCACCCCGGCGGGGCGGTGTGCGTCGCCCGGGTCGTTCGGCGGGCCGACACAGGGGTGGCTCCCCCAGTCAGGGCGCGCAAGTCCCTATCGTCGGCTGCGTACACAGGGAACAGAACATCCCTTTTCGGGTGGTGGTTCCCTTGGTCTCATGAGGGGTGCAGCTTGGATCTCCACGGATTTCTGAAGGCTCTTGCCAGACGCTGGCCGACCGTCGTGGTCTGTCTGGTTCTCGCGGTCGGCGCGGCGCTCGCCGTGACAAGCTTGAGCACACCCGTCTACGAGGCGAGGACCCAGCTTTTCGTCGCCACCCGAACCGGTGAAGACACCACCCAGCTGAACCAGGGGCAAAGCTTCTCGCAGGCGCGTGTGCAGTCCTACGCCGCGATCGTGACCACCCGCCAGGTGACCCAGCCCGTGGTGAAAGAGCTGCGACTGCGCACCACCCCGGAGGAACTGGCGTCCCGGATCACCGCCGTTGCCCCGCTCAACACCGTGCTCATTGACATCACCGTCCGGGACGCCAAGCCCGCGCGTGCGGCACGCATTGCCAACGCCGTGGCCGAGCAGTTCAGCGCAGCCGTCGAGCGACTGGAGTCGCCCAGCCACGCGTCCGGTTCGGAACGGTCCCGAAGCCGCCACACAGACGACGGTGTCTCGCCCGTCTCCCTGGGCGTCACCCAGGAGGCCGTAGCCCCCGCCGGTCCGGTCTCGCCCCGCCCGCTGCTGAACCTGGCCGCAGGAGCACTCAGCGGCCTGCTGCTCGGTGCCGGAATCGTCGCCCTGCGCGAGACCCTCGACACCACGCTCAAGACAAGCGAGGCTCTGGGCGAGTTCACCGCGCTGCCGGGTCTCGGCACCATCCCGTTCGACAAGAACGCCCCCCGGCAGCCGCTCGTCAGCGCCGAGGGACACTCCAAGCGCGCCGAGGCCTTCCGCAAGCTGCGCACCAACCTGCAGTTCTCACAAGTCGATGACCGGCCCCGGATTATCGTGGTGACGAGTTCCGTGCCCGGGGAGGGTAAGACCGACACGGCGGTGAACCTCGCCCTGTCGCTCGCTGAAGCAGGCGTCTCCACCTGTCTGGTCGACGGCGACCTGCGCCGTCCGTGCGTGGCCCCGGCCTTCGGCCTCGTCCAGGACGCCGGTCTGACCACGGTACTCATCGGACAGGCCAGCATCAAGGACGTGATGCAGAAGGTCGGCGGCCAGCTCTCGGTCCTCGCCAGCGGCGCCGTACCGCCCAATCCCACCGAACTGCTCGCCTCTGCACGCATGGAAGAGGTTCTGCGCGAGCTGGCGGACACCTACGAGGTCGTAATCCTCGACACCGCACCGCTATTGCCGGTCGCTGACACGGTCGGACTCGCCTCTCTGGCCCAGGGAGCGCTGCTCGTCGTCCGCGCCTCGAAGACCAGCCGGGACCAGGTCCGTGCCGCCGCGGAATCGCTGGACTGCGTGGGCGTCCGCGTCCTCGGCACCGTCTTCAGCATGGCCCCGGCCCCCAAGGGCGGCCGCTACGGCACCTACGGACAGTACGGCGAGCTGCCCGCTCCCCGTGCGTCGGCTTCTTTGCAGAAGGAAGCCGTCACACCCGCGGGGACGCGCCGCGCGGGCGTGAAATGACCAGAGTCCTGTTCGTCTGCACGGGCAACGTGCACCGCTCGGTGCTCGCCGAGCGGCTGCTGGCCGCGAGGCTTCCGTCCGGCTCGGCCGTGCGGCCGGAGAGCGCCGGCACGGAGGCGTGGCGCCGGCCAGGCATGGAGAGCTCCACCAGAGCGGTGCTGGAGAAGCTGGGCGGTGACGGCTCCGGTTTCGCGGCCCGCCCGCTCACCGCGCAGCTCGTCGAGGGAGCGGCGCTGGTCCTCGGGCTCGCCATCGAGCACCGGGAAGCGGCCGTGCGGCTCGCGCCGTCGGCGATGCGACGCTGCTTCACCCTGAAGGAGTTCGTGCGTCTAGCTATGGGGGGAGTCAACGAAGCACAGGGCGGGGAAGGTACGGCGACCGCGCATGACGGCGTACCGGACAAGGAACGCCCGCGGGTCGTGGCCGGTTTGGACGTCGTAGTCGCGGCCGCAGCCACTCGTCGGGGCGTCGCTCCCCCGCTTCCGCCGGCTGAGGACGACGTCGCAGACCCGTGGGGCAAGCCCGACTCTGTGTTGTACGGGTGCGCCTGCGAGATCGATGGGGCGGTGAGCACGCTTGCCCTGCTGCTGGGCGGCCGGGCAAGCGTCTGAATCGAGGTCAAGGCCGCAGCCCAGCGCTTCTTCCGCAGACTGCTGAAGAAGACCCGCACGGTGCCACGGGTGATCGTCACCGACACGCTGCGCTCCTACGGCGCGGCCCACCGCGAGGTCATGCCCTCGGTCGAGCACCGCTCGCACAAGGGCCTGAACAATCGGGCGGAGAACAGTCATCAGCCCACCCGGCAACGCGAACGCGCCATGAAAGGCTTCCGCTCCGTCGGCGGAGCCCAGCGGTACCTGGCCGCGTTCAGCGGCATCTCACCCCACTTCCGGCCCCGCCGCCACCTGATGACCGCCACCGAATACCGCGCCGAGATGACCACCCGCTTCGCGGTCTGGGACCAGGTCACCGGCGTCGTCGGCCTACCTGCCACGGCCTGAACACGGAGTCGGAACCCGGTCCCACCGCACCGACACACCATCAGGCACTCACACACTCAACAACGTGACAGCGCCCTCGCAGGCGCTCACCGAGGGCCTGGAGATGGCCGGCAACGTGCTCTACGAAAGCACCGGCCTGTCCGGAGCCTCCTCGGTACGGGCCGGGCCGACGGGCAAACCGCCGAAGACCCGCGTGGCGCTGCCCGCGCCCTTGTTCGGTGAAGGGGTCACTGTGATCGGCCGGACCCTGTGGCAACTCACCTGGCGGAACCGAATCGCCATCGAGCGCGACGCGACGACGCTCGCGGAACTGCGCCGCGTGCCGTACCCGGACGACGGTTGGGGCATGTGCTTCCAGCAGTCGGCGCAGCGGCTCGTGACCAGCGACGGCTCGGCACGGCTGACGTTCCGTGCCCCCGCAACACTCGCGAAGACGGGTGAGGTCACCGTTACCGAGGGGGGCCGGCCGGTGAAGGGACTGAACGAACTGGAGTGCGTCGGCCCCACCGTATACGCCAACGTGCTCCCCACCGACCGGATCGTGCGTATTGATCCCGCCACCAGCGCGATCACTGCGACCATCGATGCCTGGGCCTGCTGGCCGCCGACGAAGTCGTCCCGGGGGCGACGTTGAACGGGATCGCAGCCATCCCCGGAACGGACCAGTTCCTGGTCACAGGGAAGTTCTGGCCCCGAACGTTCCGCGTGGTGTTCGTCCCGGCCTCGTGACGTCCTTTCGGTCGGCGACCTTACGAGCCGGGATCCCGGCCCAGACTTCCCAATCACCGGTCGATTCCAGCAGCACCGCGTTGGCGGCGATGATCGTCCCTCGACCAACCCTCGTCGTTCCACTGCCTCCGAGAACCTTGGCGCCTGCGCAGAGCAAGGCGTCGTCCTCGACCACGAAACCCCCAAAGTCCGAATCATGCGGAGAACGGAAGACGTCGGCCCGGCCGAGCGTGACTCCATGCCAGATCTGGACCCGATTTCCGATGGTCGTCCGAGGATGGATGACGACTCCGATCCCACGATGATGAATCTTCACGTTGTCGCCGAACTTCACCGTCCACGGGATGTCGGCGCCATACCAGAAGAGCATTTCATAGACGAATCGCTTGGGCACAAAGCGGAGCCGCCGCAGAAAGAAAATAAGTTTGATCCATGCCATGGGACGAACTCCTTCAGATCCTGAAAAAGGATTACGGCGTCGGCGACTCGACCTGTGGCGTGTCAATATCAGCCGGGTTCATCGACTGAATTTCGGCGGTCAGGTGCCACTCCGCGACAGCGGCGCGAAAGTGCCGCCACCAGATGAATCCGCCGGCGATGCTCGCGACAGCGAAGCCCGTGGCCGCTCCGGCCGCATCCCACAGAGCCGCGCCCAGGACGCCGCCGACGATCGTGACCGGGATGATGCTGAGCCGAGCCCGAAGACTGCGACGGGCCGCGCCCAACGCTCGGAGGCCGAGTGTCGCTCCTACGGACACGCCGGTCCCGCACATCATCAGGGCGATCTGCGGCAGGACCGACCGTACGCCAGGCCAGTTCTGACCGAGAAGGCGCTGGCCGATGGAAGCCGGCGTCGCCAGACAAACCAATCCCCAGACGACGCTCAACGCGAGAAGGACCCAACTTGCCGCGCGCGCGTTTCTCGCCAGGGCGTCCACCGAGAGGCGGGTGTTTCGAACGAACTCGGGAAGCAGAACGACACCAGCGGCCATGAGGATCACGCTGAGCGGCCCGAACACCAGGAGTGCGCCCCGAATGCTGCCAGCCGCCGCCAGACCTGCCGTGGCCCCGATGCCGAAGCTGACAAGATGCACGGCACCGGCGGCGGCAATGAACTCGCCAGCGAAGCGCCCGCCGAGGTCGGAGTGCTCGCGTAGCCAACCAGGAAGACCGGACCAGGCCGGAACGAGTCGGGACTGGCGGAGACCGAGGACGGCGCCCAGTCCCGCACCGACCCCCCAGACGACAATCATGATCGGACCCGACCTGGGCAACGCGCCCCCCGCCATCAGCCCGAACAGTCCGACCTGAGCGAGAACCCATACGAAGTCGTTCAGAACCGCTGATCGCACTCGCCCTGAAGCGAAGAAGACGTATCGCCAGGCATCTTGCACGAGAAGTGCGGGAGTCACGACGCCCAGCGCCACCAGAGCCCCGCCGACAGAGCCGCCGATGAGCAAGCCAGCCGCGAGACAGACACCACCGAGCAACAAGCTCAGCACGGTGACGGACCCCACAGCCCGTCGTGCTCCGGCGTCGAACACGGCCTGCTCCTGGGCCGTATATCGGATGGCGAGCGGTTCCGTGCAGAGAGATCGAGACACGCCGAGCAGGAGCAGATATACCGCGAAGGCCAGTGCGAAAGCGCCGAACTCTCCTGGCGCCAACGAGTGAGCGGCCAAGCCGCTGACAAAGAAATTGCTCGCGCTGGAGAGCACTTGGTCAATGAGTCCCCAAGCTGCACGAGCCGAGGCGGCTTTCTTCATAGGGGTTTCCTTCGCCGGGTGGTGAAAGCGGCCTTGGGGACTCAGTTTCCGGCGTGGGCAACGGCACTCGGCGTACGACGAACCGGAAGGCGCATCGCGATCCGGCGGAGCGTATACGAGGGCCGGGCTACCAGGGCGGCAGCGCACAGCGCGCTCGCCCTGACGTACCGTCCTTCCATCACCAGCAGGCCGGCGTCACGAAATCGTCGCGCCGCACCATCCCGCCGCCGCTGCGCCCTCGTGAGGCGATACGAGGACACGAACGATTCCAGGGTTGGGGCGGGCCGGCCTTCGAGCCGGGCCTCAGCCCGCTTCTCGACGAAGCGCGTGAGCATCTTCATCTTGACGTGCTGGCGTGCTGATGCGGAGTTGCTGTGAACGCGATAGGCGCCGAGCGGCCGCATGACCGTGGCAACCGATCCCGCCAACGCCAGTCGCGTCATGAGGTCGAGATCCTCGACGGGCGGAAGTGACTCGTCGAACCCTCCCGCGGCCCGCACGATGTCGGTCCGAGCGATCAGGGAAGAGATCGGGAACGGCATCAACCGACCCCGCTGCAGACGCTCTCGAGAGTCGGCATCCCGAACTTCCTGACCCATCCGGCCAAGTACGCGGCCGTTCCCGGACAGATACTGGAAGACCGCGCCCACCGCGACGAGACCGCGGTCATTCTGCAGGAGGCTGATCTGCTCGGACAGCTTCGCCGGATACCAGAGGTCATCAGCGTCGAGGAAAGCCACCATCTCGCCCCTGGCGAGGGCGAGACCGCGATTGCGGGCGGCTGCCACTCCCCGGTTCGCGCCTCGGTCGACACGAATACGCTCGTCACCGATGTTCTCGGCGATCACCGCACCGCCGTCGGTGGACCCGTCGTCCACCACGATGACTTCGAACTCCTGATGCGTCTGGCCGAGGACGGACGCGAGACAGGCTCCGATGTATTTCTCTGTGTTGTACAGAGGGATGATCACTGATACAAGCATGGTCGCCTCTCTAAGATCAGCACAGGTGCCCACAATGTCGGCCGATTCGGCCGTTCTCTTGAGCTCCGGGGAAGGCCACGGGGGCAGGGGAGATCAGCGAGGCACCGACACCGTCCTGATCACTCGATGCGCCGCCGAGACGTCCGTCAGGAACCGATCGAGATCGTCCGGCGGGAGGCGACGGCCTCGGTGGAGAGCGAGCTCGGCCACGGGACACGGGCGGCGCGACCTGAACTCGAGACGCGAGACCAAGTGGACGGGGTGCATCAGGGCGGAGGCCAGGAGCGCCGCGACAAGGGCTCTGGACCGGCGCACTTCGCATGCCTCCGAGCGGACGTCCGCGGCCACCCGACCGGCCCACCGACCGGCGATCTTGGGAAGGAGTACCCGAACGGCGAGATCCACGCCTTCCGGATCCTCATATGCCCCACGACGGACGGCGGCCAGCTCCCGGTCGGGAATGCGCACATTGCCCTTGTAGTCAAGACCGTACATCAGAGCCAGGACCACCGTCTGCGCTCCTGGCCGAAGGGTCCGGCCGTAAGGGCCCACCGAGCTCAGCGCCGCCAGGTCCTCCGCTCTTGCCCACGGTGCGCCCCTGAGGCTGCTGACTGACAGGAGGTCGACCTCGTCCACGACCGGCAGGCGGTCCGGATCGACTAGCAGGAGGACGCGGACGTCGGACACGTGGTCGCAAGGAACGACCACCGCGTCCGGCCGTGACCCGAGAAACCAGTCGGCAACCGTATCGGTGACGCCGGGCCAGGAGTGGCGGGGGGCCGCGGCGTCGAGATCACCCCGTCCGCTCAGGGCGCGGTCCAGGTGCTTGAAGACCGTCCAGTTCGGAACACTGTCCGTCAACTCCGCCAGCAACGACTCCCACGGCAGCGCCTCGGGTTGGAGATTCATAGGGTTCCGCCCTTTTCTCGCATTTTCATGACCTTCGCGGGGACTCCGGCAATGACGCTCATCGGCGGGATCTCACCACGGACAACGCTTCCGGCGGCGATGACACAGCCTCGCCCCACTCGCGCCCCGTCGAGGAAGGTGACGTTGGCGCCGACCCAGCAGTCGTCATCGATCGTGATCCCCTCACGGGTCAGACCCTGGTCACGGATCGGCCGACTGGTGTCCTTGAAGACATGGTTCTCCGAATGGAAGCTGACCCGGTTCCCCATGATCACGTCTTCCCCGATCCACACGCCGCCGGCGGCACCGATGAACGAGTGGGAGCCGATGGCCGACCTGGCGCCCATCACACAGCCCTCCCCGAGGTTGGTGATGATTCCGCTCGTCTCGATGATCGAGTACGGCCCGATGGTGACGTTGTCCCCGAGCACCAGCCCCCGGCGCGACAGACCGTCGAGCACGGCTCCGCGCCCGGCGGTCACTCCCTTCCCGACCTTGATCAGGCGGCGGTTGCGGAAGCTGACACCTCGGCCGACGCACAGCGCGCTCCAGAGCGACTTGCGCAGGCCGACGCCCCGAACGAGGCCGCGCAGGATGCCCAAGGAGCGGCGGCCGCTGATTCCGACGACCGAAGCCACCGGCAGGTCGGGATCGAGCCGGTACTCGGTCCTTTTGATCCGGCTGGCGGCGTACTCAGCCGCCTTGCGGATCCCAGCGTCAAGACCGCTCATGTCAGAACTCTCCTAAGCCAGCCTGGGAACGCTTGGGGCGAGCGCGTCATCCGCCCGGGTGCTCGGCCGGGTTGCGCCAAGGGCGACCAGAGCAGGAAGCACCACCGAGACGTCGTTCAGGCTGCTCTCGAAGATCGAGTGTGGGACGACAAAGCCAACGACTCCGAGCAGCACCGGGTCACGGAGCCGTCGAAGTTTGCCCCGGCCGGCGGTGAGAAACAGTACGAACCCGACCAGAAGAGCAGCGAACCCCAGCAGACCGGCCTGCACGAAGGCCGAGACCCACGAGCCGTCCAGCGGCTCTGCGGCGGTGAAGGCATGCGGGCTCGGCACGCTCTTGACCGCCATCCCCTTTCCGAACAGGGTCTGCGGGACTGTTCGTTCCACTTCGATAGCAGTCTCCCAGCGTTCGGAACGCCCGGTGAACGTGATGTCGACAAACTCAGTACCGCGGGCACTCTCCCGGATGTAGAGCGAGTGCAGAGGGTTCCCGAGAAGGGAGTTGAGCGTGATGAGGAGCACACAGCAGTAAAGGACCGGCACTCCCCTGCCCCGAGTGCTCCTTTGGACCAGCGCCACGCACAAACCGAATGCGGTGGCCAGGATGCTCGTGCGGGATCCGCTCACGATCACACCGGCCGTGAGCAGCAGGAGGCTGACGCCCTGCCACCGCGCGAGCTTGTCGCCTCTTGCCCATGGAACGAACAGCGTGATCAGCGCCAGGCCGGCGATCGCGCCGACGTTGTTCGGATGGGTCGGCGGTAGAAACCCGTACAACCGGCCCGATCTCAGAGGGTTGAAGCCCAACAGCATCGCCAGCAGGGAAACGCCGACGAACACGGTCCCAACCCGTGCGTAGATCACGAGGAGGCGCCGGGAGTCCATCCCGGCGATGACCCAGGCGCTCACGACTAGGAGCCCCGAGAACCGAGCCGAGCGGACGAACGAGACATCGAAGTCCGGGCCGAGGAGACCACCGGCCGCGGCGATGGCGCAGTAAACCAGCAGCGCCTTCACGGATCTCGGCCAGGCCGTCCGCTTGCGTCCTGCATAAGCGAGCAGGGCCGCGAGCGCCAGCAACGAAAACTTCAACAAGGCTGCCGCACCGCCTTCGGCGGCGGCAGGCCCGGACCACGGCATGCTGGTGGCGATGGCGATCACCCATGCCAGGGTCAGGCATTTCGTCGACGCCTGGCCTTCTACGGCGGCATCCGCGCAGTGCGCCCGCCGCATGCCCGCCACAGCGAGACCAGTGCTCACGCAATCACGTCCAGAATCTGTTTGGCCAGAACGTCCGGCGAGAGGGTTGCGTCGAGGTGAGCCACGGCGTTCGGAGGGGAGAGCTGACGCCACCGGCCCAGCTCGGATTCCGCTTCGTCGAGCGTGAGTTCCTGCTTCCGGGCCACGATCACATCGGCGGGGGCGTCGAGCACGATGGTCAGGTCCGGGCGGGGTGCCAGCCAGACCGCCAGACGAGCAAGTGTCGGGGGACCGTGGTAAGCCACGCTGACCGGCTGGGCGATGTAGTTGTACATCCAACGGTCGGCGACCACGAGGACATCGGGCCCCCGTAGACCGGCCACATGACGGCGCATGCCCATGACGTAGCCGGCCCAGAACCGGACGAGGTTTCTGCACAGCCGGCCCACGGACAGCACGCGGTGCGAGAGGCCGGCTGGAGCCAGCCCGGTCCGCTTCGGTGGCGGGGGGACGGTGGTGCATGGCATGGACACGGGTGGTGCGACCGTCGTCGGGATCCAGTGGACATAGGCGAAGCGGCGCCCGCGGGCCCGCGCCGCCCGCTCGAGGGCGCCAGCCACGGTCGTCTTTCCGACCCCGTCGGGGCCGACGAGAGCGACGAACACCTCAGACCGCCCTTCCGGCGAGAACCGAGGAGGAGGCACCGACAGCCATGGCGTACCACCGGTCAAGCAGATAGGGGATCCGTCGGGCGGTCCAGCGGTCATCACCAGCGTGCCGGGGACCGACCTGGTTCAGCGCCTGGGCGAGCGACCGGCAGACATCGGCCGACGGCGCGAGCTTGATTCCCTGTCCCGGCTGCACCACCGTTCCGGGGCCGCTGGTGTCGAGGCAAATCACGGGACAACCGGAGGTGACGGCTTCGGCAACCGCCCCCGGGGCCGATTCCCGACTGCTGGGAAACAGCAGCGCGTCGGCCTGGTGGAGCGCCTTGAAGACCTCGGACCGGTCCGCGGCACCGTGGAGCGTGATGCGGTCGTCGACGCCGAGCTTGCGAGCGAGAGCCAGGCTGGGCTCGCGCTCGGGACCTCGGCCGTACACGTCGAGGGTCCAGTCGGAGGCGGCCGGCTGTGCCAGGGCGCCAACCGCGGCCCGAAGGCCCTTCGACGGGATCAGACGGCCGATGAAGATGGCTCGCCGGGTCTTGTCACCGAACGACGCCGAGGGCCCGACGAGATCCGGCGGCAGATCGACCACGGAATTCTGCTCGACGACGAGGTTGGGGTGGCCCTTGAACCGCTTGGCCACGTCGTTGTTCTGAGCGATGATCACAGTGGCGTGCTTAGCCGTCCACGAGCCGAACGTGCGCGAGCCCACTGTCGTGACGATGGACCGGAGCAACTCGGAGGATGCCCACCGAGGCCCGTACGTCTTCCACATCCGGAACGGGAATGAAGTGACGCCGGGCCCGACCGGCCCCCACACTGAGGGGAGCCCGCGGATGAACGCCATGCCCGATGGCAGCCAGTCGATCGAGAACGTCATGTGATGGGCGACGTCGAATCGAACGTCTCGGTGGAGACGACGGGCCTCGGCGCGGGCCACCGCCTGCCAGATCGCATAGTACGGGTACAGCGTCCAGGCTCCTCGCTTCAGCGAACGGACCCAACGAGGGGCATCGACATAGACGGGATGCAGGTTGGGCCGCGGATCTGTCTTGAGGGCGCGCTCGATGGCCGGTCGGCTGCGGTGGCGCGTGAGGAGCCAAACCTCGTGCCGCTCGGCGGCGGCGGAAGCCCACCACCACCCGATGCCGCGCTCGGACGACTCGTCCGGGTCGCAGGCATAAGCTGACATCACAATCTTCATCACGAAGGATCCCCTCGATCGTTCCGATTTCCTGGAGCTGCGGAGAGCACGCTCACGTCGCGGCCAGCAAGTCGGAGAGGACGGCGGCTTGGTCGGCGTGTTTGCGTTCCACCCACGCCGGGACTTCTCCCTCAGCCGCCTTTGCACCACGGTCCAACCAGAAGAGCGCCGCCTCTTCGAGCTCGGGACCCAACGCCTTGGGAAGGCCAGCAGCCAACTGCCGGCCGTTCGGTGCCGTCATGATGAAGCGGGCGAGATCGGCGTGGGGGGGAGCCCAGTCGCTGCCTTCCCAGTCCAGCAGGTGGATGTCCCCCGTGCGATAGCGCCGGAGGTTCCAATGGGCAAGGTCACCGTGCATGGGGGTCCAATTGTCCGGCACATAGGCGTGACGTTCCAGAACCCCGAACGCGTCGTCGATGTCGGCGCAGAGATCCGTCACGGCGCGGAGGCCCAAGTGGACCGGAACGTGAAGACCGGCTGGCGTGGCGGTGGACAGCTCCACCGAGAGACCGTCATGGCAGAACTCCTCGAGTCGCATCGGCCAACGGATGCCCGTTCGGCCTCCTTCGGCCACTCGGGGAGCCAACCGCGGGACGTCCCGGGTCAGGAGCACTCGGGCGAAAGCCAGAGGAAGGTCGGCAGAGTCGAGAAACAAGGCGCCGAACTTCACTTGGGGTTGGTCGGCCGGCGGGAGGTGCCAGAGCACCGCACCGGCGGCCGGCCCGCGAACGTCACGGATGCGGGCCTCGATCGCCGCCCAGCTCTCGGGGGAAATCGGCAGCGGCCACGACCCGGCAGACCGGAGTCCAAGCGACGGAACGGCCCGGACGATGCGGTAGGCCATCCGCTGGAGGGCCAGACCTCGACGCCCGTTGGCCGGGCACATCGCGACCATCTGACGCGCCACTGCCTTGGAGGAAGGATGTCCCACGACGCGAGAACGCAAGGAGAACTGCTTCATGCCTGGAAGCCTCAAATCAGTTGTCCCGGACTTATCGGCGCGTCGGCGACAGCACTTGAGGAGCAACTTCCGGGACTGTCAGGCGGCTCACCGAGGCGACCGCTCCAAACACTCCCTGGGCGAATCGGTCCTTCCCGAAACGAGCGCGCACCGCCCGGGCACCTTGGGCGCCCATGTCCGTCGCCTTCGCCGGGTTCGAGAGAAGGCGGGCGGCCCCGGCCGCCAACGTGGCCGCATCGCCGGGTGGGAAGAGGAAGCCGTTGACACCGTTCTCCACGATCTCGGGAAGGCCGCCGACAGCGGTGGCCAGGACCGGTCTCCCGGCAGCCAGACCCTCAACCGCCACGTTGCCGAACGACTCGAGGGTGGAGGGGACGAGGACCACATCGGACCTGGCGTAGGCGGACGAGGTGTCGATCTGGTAGCCGCCGAACTCAACGCGATCGGTCAATCCGAGCGAGGCGGCCTGCCTTCTCAGGGCCTCCTCGTACCACTCGTAACCATCGAACGTGTCCCCGACGAGTTCCAGTACGACATCATGACCCCACTGAACGAGCAGCGACAGCGCCTCGATGGCCAGATCCTGACCCTTGCGGGGGCTGAGGCGCCCCACGAGCAGCAGACGGCGTGTGCGACCGAAAGCCGGAGGCGACGGCAGCGCCGCGGGCATGTCGAATCCGTTGTAGACAAGCGACACTCGGGGTCCAACGCGCGGCAGCCGGCTCCGAACGTAGCGTTGCGTCGCCTGCGAGTTGACGACCAGGCGGTCGGCCAGCAAAAGCGGGCTGAGGAGGACGGACGCCAGCGGGCCGGGAAGCTGGTCGAGTTCGTGGACATGGCAGATCACTCCCACCCCGGCCTTCCGACCGGCGGCCATCCAGTGCGGCAGCGTGATGGTGTTGACGTAGACGACGTCCGGAGCCAGGGAGCGGATGGACGCGGCCAGCCCACGCACCGTCGGCCAGGCCTGGGCGGCAAGCGCGCCCAGCGGCCGGACAGAGAGCAGTGAGCGGCGCAGGATAGGGAAGTCCGCGGTGTGGACCGGAACGAAGTCGCTCTCCAGGCGCTCTGCCAGCCTTCCGTGCCGAGGGAGGATCACCTCCACCGAGGCACCGGCCCCACGCAGCGATCGGATCGCGTCGAGGAACACCCGGTCGGATCCGTACAGGTCCGCCGACGGGTTGACCGCCAGGACTCGTCGGCCACTCACCCCGGTCACCGACCCGGTTCCAGGATCGTCTCGCGGCCGGCTTCCTTCTCCGCCCACTGCGTCTCAAGCGCGGTCCGTCGCCAACGAGGGCTGCGAGCCACCGTCATGAGCAGTCGTTCGTAGGAATCCGCGACCTGCTCGAGGCTGAATCGGCCGTTGGCTCGCTTGACGGCGAGGGCCCGAAGCTCGTCATCGACGCCGCTCGTACTATCAAGGCGGCGCATCAAGGCAGGTAGCGTGTGGTCGAAGTCGCAGAAGTACTCGCCAGCCTCCCCGAGAGCCTCCCGGTTGAACACAGTATCCAGGGCAATGATGCGTGCACCACACCCCATGGCTTCAAGGAGGGAGGGGTTGATCCCACCGACCGAGTGGGTGTGGAAGTAGGCGCGGGCCAGTCGGACCGTCGTGGCGTAGGCGGCTCGGTCGGTGATGTGACCACCGAGAATCAGGCGTGAATCCTTCTCGGCAAGCTCACGGAGTTCCCGGGTGACGGGCGAGTCGTAGTTCGCGGCACCAAGAACGACCAACGGCGTGCGCGCACCGCTGGCGAGGTAGCTGCAGGCAACGCGGTGAATGTTGTTCTCGGGGATCAGCCGGCCCGCGATGAGGAAGTAGCCGTAGGGAGACACACCAAGTGAGTCGAGCGCTTCCAGACGCTCGTCGTGGTCGATCTGCGTCCAACAGTATGGGATCACGGTCGACTCAGCCTTGAACTGCTGCTTGTAGACGTCACGCATGCCGATCCCATCAGCGATGAGAGCCGAGGCGCTCCAGCGGGCGATATGCGCTGATCCTCGGAAGTAGGCACGAGCCGCGCGGCCCCATTTGCCACGAAGCCACTCCTGGCCGTCCGTGTTGAGGGCGATGCGCTGCCCGGCAAGCCGGGTGAGAAGGCAGAAGGCGGCATTGGCCACGTTCACCACCAGGACGACGTCGTGCTGGGCACGACGTGTGGCAAGAGCGGCAAGCGCACCATGGGAAAGCGTGCTGAGCTGCTTCGAGGCGATGGCGGGCAGAAACACCTTCTTCACGCCCTGGTACGAAGGAGTCTCCTCGACTTCGCCCGAGCGGCAATACATCGTGACCTGATGTCCGCGCGCTGCCAGTTCGGGCAGGAGCACCGTCAGAAACGTCTCGTAGCCGCTGTAGGTCGACGGGATTCCCCTCGCTCCGAACACGCCCAGATCGAGGTGTTCAGGGACCTGGACATTGCGCATCTCATAAAGTCCGTTCCCGGTGTCCGGCGCCGTCGCGGCAGTGATGTGATGCGCTGGGCCGTGCATGATGCTCCTTGAACAGGCTGGCCGAATTCTCTCAACATGCGATGGTCAGTGCCGTGGGGGAAGCGGGGCGCGGGACCCTTCGGGTCCGCCAACGCCTCTGCCGCAAAGGGTTGGAGAGGGCATCCGGAACGTCGGCCGGAACCTGGCGCGCTATGCGGTTCCCGTGGGGTGAGCCGCAGGACATGGTGAGTCGCGCACTCGCGTGCGTGAGCCGTGACGGGCACCCCCGGATACTCGACCGCAGAAGCGGTCTGAGCCTTCCTTGCTGACTGGGTGCTCGTCCGGGCGGTCATGAGCAAGCCGAGGCGGTCAGCGGCGACGGTACGGCCACAATCCTGCGTTCGGTGAAGTTCACGGAGGTCAGGCGGCGTCGGAAATCGGTGATGGTGTCGCACAGGCCGTGTTCCACCGGAGTCACGGGCTCCCAGCCCAGTACCTCGCGGGCCATGGTGATGTCCGGGCGGCGACGTTCCGGGTCGTCCTGGGGACGCGGGATCAGCGTGATCTCAGAGGTAGCCCTGGTCAGCTTGTTGATCCACTGCGCCAGCTCGAGCATGGTGACCTCATGGGGGTTGCCCAGATTGACGGGACCGCCGTGGTCGCTCGCCAGCATGCGCAGCAACCCGTCGACCAAGTCGTCCACATAACAAAGCGACCTGGTCTGGCTGCCGTCACCGGTCACCGTGATCGGCTCTCCGCGCAGTGCCTGGTCGATGAAGGTGGGAATGGCGCGCCCGTCGTCTGCGCGCATCCGCGGGCCGAAGGTGTTGAAGATGCGCACGATCTTGGCATCCACACCGTAGTGCCTGCGGTAGGCCATGGTCAGTGCCTCACCGAAGCGTTTTGCCTCGTCATACACCGAGCGGGGACCGACGGGGTTGACATGCCCCCAGTAGCTCTCCGGCTGGGGGTGAACCAGCGGGTCGCCGTACGACTCCGAAGTGGAGGCCAGCAGAAAGCGTGCGCCCTTCGCGGCGGCCAGGTCCAGGGCGCGCCAGGTGCCGGCCGACCCCACACGAAGCGTCTCCAGGGGCAGTCTCAGATAGTCGGCGGGCGAGGCGGGAGAGGCCAGGTGGAACACGGCGTCCACGTCGCCGGGCACGTCCAGACCCTGGGTGATGTCCCGGCGCACCAACTGGAAGTGGGGGTCGTCCGTGAGGTGTTCCACGTTGCCAGGCTCGGAGGTCACGAAGTTGTCCACACAGACCACGTCGTGGCTCTCATGGATCAGCCGCTCACACAGGTGGGACCCGATGAAGCCGGCCCCACCCGTCACTACTGCACGCATGCAGGTCCTCTCGGTCGCCCCGCGCCAGGCATGGCGGGAGCAAGTTGCAGTGTCATTGCCGGAGATCAGTACTCAGTTATGGGTCAATTGAGACATCGCGTTGGTTGACATGCCATCGGATAGAGGTATTTCACCTGTTCTGTTCAATGTCACGAAAAGGGGTATGATATGTCGGTATTCATTGAAGAGGCGGCTCGCCATCATGCGGCCCCGTTCGGGCACGCGCGCTGGACAGGCCGAGCGGCCAAACGTGCCATCGATCTGGTGGGGGCCGCCGCCCTGCTCCTGCTGTTGGCGCCGGTCCTCCTGGCGGCCGCTGTTGCCGTGCGGGTCGACACCGCAGGCCCCCTGATCTTCCGTCAACGGCGAACGGGCTGGCGGGGCGCGGAGTTCCAGGTCCTCAAGCTGCGCACCATGCGAGTCGGGTCCGAGACGTTGAAGGAGGCCATGGCGGCTCGCAACGAGTCGGACGGACACCTGTTCAAGATCCGTGACGACCCGCGTGTGACCGCGGCGGGACGCTGGTTGCGCCGCTACTCCCTGGATGAGCTGCCGCAGTTGGTCAACGTACTGAAGGGGCAGATGTCCCTGGTCGGTCCTCGACCGCTGCCAGTCGAAGACTCGGCGTTCGCCGGGAAGGCACGCCATCGCCTGCGGATGCGGCCGGGACTCACCGGCCTCTGGCAGATCAGTGGCCGATCCGACCTAGCCTGGGAGGACGCCCTGCGCCTGGACCTGCACTATGTCGACACCTGGTCGCTCAGGCTCGACCTGGCGATTCTCTTCCGGACCCTGCCTGCCGTGCTGCGCGGCGACGGTGCCTACTGAGGCGCAGGCTCCGACGGAACGGGCGGCACCCAGAGTGCCCGAGCCTGGACGATTGGTGGAACAACCAGGGAGATGGCACGGTATTCCCGACACTTGTGGCGGTGCGCCGCGTATGCCACTGCCACCGCACAGCGTTGAGCGGGGCCAGTTATCGGGTAGAAGGGCCGGTTGTCCCGGCCCCTCCCCCCCACCACCGGACATGCGGGCCCGCATCCGGCGGTTCGCGTAGCTGATCTCAGGTAGTGCGAGAGCGCGAGCGGGTCCACAATTCCTTGAAGGGCCGGTATCCCTTGCTCGCCCAGTAGGCGTTGTCGATGGCGATGGACGGGCGCGGAGTCCCGATTGACGCCAGCAGCGCTTACGTTCGCAAGTCTTCCACTACACCATCTGCGCCTGACGGAGCCTGCGACGGGTTGGGTCCAATGGTCAATCCCCTCGAACGCCCTGGGGGAGTCCGCGAGGCTGAAGTAGGCCGCCCATTCGGTAATGAACCGGTTGATCTTGTCCAGCCTGTGCTCCATGGAGACACCCCACGTTTTTCAGGAGGTGAACTGCCGGTCCTTGGCCTTCGTGCGTTTGATCGCCTTCTGGTCAACCTGGATCTTCACCTCCCCCCCCCCCCCCCCCCCCAGGAGGGACATCCACCAGATGGGGCACGCCTTGGACTTCTCCTTGTTGACCTCAGCTTCAGGCTCTTCTCCATGAAGCCCGTAACCGAGGCGAGGGTTCGTTCCACCGCCCGCTTGGAGCCGACGAAGATCATGGCGTCGTCGGCATACCTCACGAACCGGTGTCCGCACTTAAAGAGTTCGCGGTCTAGGCCGTCCAGCATGATATTGGAGCAGAGGGGAAAGGGGGAGTCGTGGCGTCCCTTACTCCGATGCAAGACCACCCGTTCGGCATAATTCCGGCCTCAACTTATCGGCGAATCAGCTTCAGGACCTTCTTGTCCTTCACTCGGCGGGCACTCGTGCTATGAGGGCGTCGCGGCTTACCCTGTCGAGGAACTTATCCAGACCCAGATCCAGGTCCACGGCCCAGCGGTTACCATCCTGGATTGCTCGGCGACCAGCTCTTACGGCCTGGTGCGCCGAACGTCCTGGGCGGAATCCGAGCGACAATCTGAGAAATGGGGAATACGGGCACAAATACCTGCGCGATAGCTTGCTGGATCAGACGATCCAAAACACCCGGAACGCCGACACTTGCTCACCCCATTAGGGCTTAGGGATGGTTACCCTAACGGGCAGGAGCGGGCTTGTACGTTCCCGCGTCGAGTTCAGTCCACACCTCGGGCCAGTTTCCGGGAAATCCACGGTTCCTCCGTGGTCATCCCATCGATGCCGGAGCTCCACGGTTCGCTTCGGCGCGCTTGAGCGCCGCGAGCAGGTCCTCTTTCGAGAGCAGGAACATGATGGTTCACATGCCGAAACGCAATGTCGCAGTCTTCGGCGCCGGCTACATCGGCCTGGTGACGAGCGCCTGCCTTGCTGAGCTGGGGCACACGGTGACGGTGCGCGACATCCAGCCGGAGCGCATCCGGATCCTGTGTGCGGGCGACATCCCTATCTTTGAGCCCGGCCTCGGCGACATGATCAGTCGCAACAAGGAGCGGCTCTCGTTCACCCTCGACGCGGGCGAGGCGGTGCGCGACGCCGAGGTGGTGTACGTGTGCGTGAACACCCCGCCGATGGCGTCGGGCGACGCTGACTTATCCCGCGTGTGGGCCGTCGTAAACGCGTTGAAGGAGTCCGCCCGCCTGTCCGCAGTCGTCGTCAAGAGCACCGTGCCGGTCGGCACTGGCACACGGATCCGCGCGGCCCTGGACGCGGCCGGCCTGGAGCACGTCGGCTACGCCTCGAACCCCGAGTTCACCGCCGAGGGCAAGGCGGTGCAGGACTTCATGCGCCCCGACCGTGTGGTCGTCGGCACAGCGGACGACGCCACTGCCGCCCTGCTCACGGAGCTGCACGCGGGTGTGGACGGCCCGGTAGAGGTGATGGATGTCGCCTCGGCCGAGATGGTGAAGATGGCGGCGAACGCGCTCCTCGCGACGAAGATCAGCTTCACGAACGAGATCGCGACCATGTGTGAGGCCACCGGCGCCGACATCACCCAGGTGACCAAGGCGATCGGGATGGACCACCGCCTCGGCCCGCACTTCATGAACGCCGGACTTGGCTACGGCGGCTCGTGCTTCCCGAAGGACAGCCGCGCGCTGCGGGCCATGGCCGGCAACGCTGGTTACCCCTTCCAGCTCATCACCGCAGTGATCGATGTCAACGAACTCCAGCCACGACGAGCAATCCAGCGCCTTAAGACCAGACTGGAAGGTCTTCGGGGAAAGCGGATCGCGCTGCTCGGCATGACTTTCAAGGCGGGTACGGACGACATGCGCGAGGCGCCGAGCACTACCGTCGCGTCGCGGCTGCTCGCCGAGGGCGCTCAGGTGCGCTGCTGGGATCCGCTGGCGCAGCCGCGCGACGAGGAGCCATGGTCGTCGACAGAGCGCCGCGCGACGCCGGTCGAGGCGATGGCCGGAGCGGACGCCGCGATGATCGTCACTGAGTGGCCCGAGTTGCGCGAGGTTCCGTGGGGCGAGGCCCTTGCAGGCATGGCCCGTCCGGTCCTGTTCGACGGCCGGAACCTGCTCGACCCGCAGGCAATGAGCAAGCTCGGCTTCACGTACTTGAGCGTAGGGCGCGGGACGGCGGTGATCTGAGCGAGACGGCGGGCCCCAGGGGGAGAACCTGGGGTGAAGCTGGCGTGTTGGGGCGCGCCCGCAACAGCCGCTCCCGCAGCGGAACACCGCTCTCCAGCACCTCGCGTACCAGCGCCTCGGCCTCGACCACATAATGCGAGCCGGGGAACCTGCGCCCACGACTACTTCTTCCCGCATCCCCTGCATGGCGGGCGTGGCGGTGTTGACCTGCAGTTCGCTGTCCAGCAGGGCCAGGCCAACCGTCGACTGGGTAAACAATGCATCCAGCACCGCCACCAGCGTCACCCGCAAACGCCGCTCCCTCCACCGGCTGCCATGGAAGTCACCGTGCTGGCGCTGCCCCACGGCAGAACCCCACCAGGAACCGCTCATGCGTTCCTCTGACTCAGGATGCCGACAGCAGGCACTCCACGCCTGGCAGAACGCCTTCCAACGTCTCGCCCGCTGCTACGAACGACGTGCCACCGTCGTCGACGTCTTCTTCGACCTCGCCGACACGATCACCACCGTGCGCAGTCTGGTCCGACGGGCATGGACGACTCACCGCTGGGAGGAACGCCCGAGCCGTCGACCATGACCTCGCGCCTAATCCACGAGACCTCGAAGTGTGATGCGTGGGTGGAGTTCATGCTGGGTGGGACTCGCCCTCTTCGGGGTAGGCGTCACCATTTTCCAGGCCGTTCCAGCCGAAGCGGAGGCTGATGCCGCTGGACGAGTCGTAGTGCAGACCGCGACAGATGTAGCTGTCTACAGACCACCTGCCTGGGAACGCGTTGCCGACGAGGTCCGCACCACCGTCGCCCGCGCCACCCCCACAACCACCCATCGCGCCCGGGACCTCCTCACCGCCCTGACGCGGATCGCCGTCTTCGCCGACCAGCAGGGCCACCGGGCCGACGCCCGCCTGTGGCTGGCCCCCGCGATGGTCGAGCAGTTCGCAGCGGCAGGCTGCCCGGAGGTCACCCAGGCCACCCGCGCGAACTACCGCGCCTGCCTCACCGCCCTCAGGACCGCCGTCTTCGGGCCCGACCTGCCCGGCGGACGCCCCGTCCCGCTCTCCTCGTCCGACGCCTCCCAGCCCTACAGCCCGAACGACAAGCCCGGTCTTTGGGCCTGGGCCGGCGGCCAGTCCACCGCCGAACTCCGGCGCGGACTGCGGCTGCTGCTGGCACTCGGCCTGGGCTGCGGCCTGGACACCACCGAAGTCATCCCTTTGCGCGGCCCCGACGTACGCGTCCTGGAAGACGGCTCCTGCGTCCTCGCGGTCCGCGGAAACCGCACCCGCCTGATCATCTGCTCACGCCCCTACGAACGCACCCTGGCCCAGGCCGCCGGGCACGCAGGCACCGGCTACCTCTTCCGGCCTGCCTGCTTCGCCCGGTCCAGCAACACCGTCACCGACCTCATCTACCGCGCCGTCCGCGACCCGCGCGTACCGCACCTGGTCCTGGGCCGCTGCCGCGCCACCTGGCTGGTCGAGCGCATGAACATCCCCATCCCACTGCCCGTCCTGCTCGCCGCGGCCGGACTCGACTCGCTCCACGCCCTCTCCCGCCTCCTGCCCTACCTCCAAGGCACCGGCGCCGAGCAGGCCCACACCATCCTCAGGGAGATGCCGTGACCCCCACCCACAACCCCCGCCCACTCCCGCACGACCACACCGGCACACCCCCATGGCTGTACCAGCTGCGAGAACGCCGCCAGAACGTCAAAGCCGCCGACTTCACCCGCGCCCGCCAGCTCGTCGAACGCTCCGGCATCATCCCCCTGCTCCACCAAGCACAGCAGCGCGCCCGCAAATCCAACGCCGGACGCACCCGCACCGTCAGCCTGAAGGCCCTGTTCATCGCCATGACCCTGGACTCCTGGCGCAACCACGGACGCGTCGTCCTGGCCGAGGTCGCCGACATCCTCGCCCATCAGCTCACCCCTGCCGCACGCGCCCAACTCGCCCTGCCCGCATGGCCCGACAACGCCGACGGCTTCGAGTCCGCCTACCTGGCTGTGCGGCGCGCCTTCCACGCCGCCGAGGCGGTCATGGACCCCTCCCCGCTCCCCAAGCGCCGCCTCCCGCGCGCCGATGCCCTGCGTCTGGAGCAGCAGGCCGACCAAGAGCAGCTCGCCGCACGCCGCCAACTGCTCGTCGAGGTCACCAACCGCATCGTCGAAGCCTCCCTCGCCCCTGCCAGAGCCGTCATCGAAGAATTCTGGGACGGCTCGGCCGCCGTTGACGCCACTCCGATCCGGACCTTCTCACGTGGCGTCAGCGCCACCGGCCCGGACACCGCCACCGACCCCGACGCCGCCTGGTACGTCCGTGAGAGCAACCACCGTGACCCCGCAACCGCCCCGCAGGAATGCAACACCCGCAGCGGGGGGGAAGACCCGCAAGGCCAAGCGCTACCTCTTCGGCTTCGAAGCCACCCTCGTCGTCACCGGCGACACATCCGCCGGCCCGCCCGGCAGCCCCTCGGCAGCCGCCCGCGACCACAGCCAGCACCTGCCCGCCCTCGTGCTCGCCTTCACCGTCCACAAACCCGGACACGACCCCGCCGGCAACGCCATCACCGCGCTCCGGGACATGCGGCGCCGCAACTACCCCACCGGCTGGCTCGCCGCCGACCGCGCCTACAACGCCGCCCTGCCCGAAAATCTCCACATCCCCGTCCGCGACCTCGGCTACCGCCCCATCTGGGAATACCGCATCGACCAGCTCGGCATCCAGGGCACCCACGCCGGCGCCCTCCTCATCGACGGCACCTGGTACTGCCCCAACCTCCCCGAAGCCCTCACCACCACCACCGCCGACCTCCTCAACAAAAAGATCGACAGGAACACCTGGCGCGCCCGCATCGACGCCCGCGCCTCCTACCGCCTGCGCCCCAAAGCCGCCCCCGACCACCGCGGTGCCCGACGCATGCTCTGCCCCGTAGCAGGCACCCACCCCACCGTCGCCTGCCCGGTCAAATACCGCAGCCTCGGCCGTGACCCCCGCCTGCCCCTCATCGACATCGTCCCCGCCCCGGCAGGACACCCCGAAATCTGCCGCCGCGAGTCACTCACCTTCACCCGCGACATCGGCATCCGCCACTGGCAGGAACTCGACCACGGCCGCGCTCCCTGGGTCCACCACTACTTCCGCCTCCGCAACCGCGTCGAGCACTTCAACGGCTACGCCAAGGACCACGAAGCCATCGAACGCTCCCGCACTCGCCGCATCTGCGGGATCGCCGCCCAGTCCCTCCTCCTCGCCTTCCAGATCGCCCACGCCAACCACCGCAAACTCGCCAGCTGGCTCGACACCCTCCAGACCAACAACCAACCCGCCCGCCGCCGCCCCTCCAACCGCCACAAACTCAAGAACCCCCACCGCTGGACCCCCAACGGATACCTCCCCGACACCACCCCGGAAACCTTTGGAAACCTGACCCACCCCGCCCCCCACACCCCACCTGAACAGCACAAACACATCTGGCCCTCTGCGAACCCGCAGAGGGCCAGATCACGTCCACCACAACAACAAAGCCGGTCAATGCGACAAAGTGTCGCTTTGACCGGCTTGATTTGGTCGGTTGACCTTGGTGTCCGAGGGGGGACTTGAACCCCCACGCCCGATAAAGGGCACTAGCACCTCAAGCTAGCGCGTCTGCCATTCCGCCACCCGGACTGGGTGGTCATCCGCGGTCTCCCGCGGCGACAAAGAAAACAATACCAGGGGTTTGGGGTCCCTCTCACCTGCATTTCCGGTGGTCAGTGCGCTGGTCGGCGGGGTGCGCGCCCATCGGGGAGGCACTCATGACGGCGCACCCCCGCCTTTGCGTACGCTCTGTCCCCGATCGCGTACGCACAGTGTGTCCGGAGGGTCGGCGGCGGGGTCCACGGGAGTGAGTGCGGGGCGGGTTACGTTCGCCTGCATGAGTGATCGCGGCTATCGGCCACCCCGCGTGCTGTCACCGTTGCGTGAGCATCTGCGCGAAACCTTCTGGTTCGCTCCGGCTCTGACGCTGGTCTGCGCCATCGTGCTCTGGTTCGTCGCCTCGGAGATCGACAAGCAGCTCATCGTCTACCTCCAGAACGAGCAGGCGTACGACGAGATCAAGGACCTGCTCTCGATCGCCGAGGACACCCAGACGATCGTCGTCACGATCAGCTCGGCGATGATGACCTTCATCGGTGTGGTCTTCAGTATTTCGCTGGTGGCCGTGCAGATGGCGAGCGGGCAGCTCACACCCCGAGTGGTGCGGATCTTCGTACGGAGCCGGATCAGCAAGCTCACGCTGTCGGTGTTCCTGGCGACGTTCGTGTTCTCGCTGCTGGTCCTGAGCTCGTACGAGAGCGAGACGGATCCGCGCCTCGTCACGTCCGTGCCGTTTGTGCAGAGTGTGCTGACCGCCGTGCTCGTCGGGCTCAGTCTGCTGCTCTTCATCGCCTATGTGAGCTCCACGCTGCGTCTCATGCAGGTCGGCCCCGTCGTCGACCGCATCACCCGGGATTCCTTCCGGGTACTGGGGCGGATGCCAAGCGGCCTGCCCCAGGAGGGACCGATCACGGCCGAGACCGGGCAGTTCGTGCACGAGGGGCGGGCCGGGGTGCTGCGGGATGTGAACGTGGCGCGGCTGGTGCGGGCCGCGCGGCAACAGGGCGTCGTTCTGCGACTGATCCCGCGGATCGGGGACTTCGTCGTGCCGGGGACACCGGTGCTCGCGGTCCACGGCGGGAGCGCGCCGCCCCGGCGCGCGCTGCGGTACACGGTGTCCGTCGGCGTCGAGCGCACCCTGCACCAGGATCTGGCGTTCGGGCTGCGCCAGCTGTCGGACATCGCGCTGCGGGCCGTCTCGCCGGCCGTGAACGACCCGACCACCGCCGTGCAGTGCCTGGACCGGATCGTGCAGTTCCTCACGGCCCTCGTGGACCTTCCCCTCGGCGCCGTCCACCACCGGGACCGCGAGGGAGCCGTGCGGCTGGTGCAGGACGTGCCGGGATGGGCGGATCTGGTGGATCTCGGATTCGAGGAGATCAGGCGGTGTGCCGTGAACAGTCCGCAGGTGACCCGGCGGCTGCTGGCCGGGATCGACGATCTCGCGCTGCTCGCGGCGCCCGATCGGCAGAAGCCGCTGATCAGGCACCGTGCACTGCTGGTTCAGGCGGTCGAGCGCACGGTGCCGGACGCGGCCGAGCGGGAGTTCGCGCTGCTTCCCGACCGACAGGGGATCGGGTGAACCCGGCGCACTCGACGGCACGACGAACGGCCACGGCCCTCCCCGCGCGGTGCGGGGAGGGCCGTGGTACGCGGTCGGCGGATCAGCAGCCCTTCTGCCGCAGGGTGTGCAGATAGGCGGCGGAGCGCCGGGCCGTGGTGAAGGAGTCGACGATCGGCTGGTCGTGCTCCACCTGCCAGTGGTGGTCGCGGCGGCCGCCCCTGGTCTTGTTGACGGCGGTCAGGAAACGGGCGTAGTCGATGTCGCCGTCGCCGACGTCCACCATCCGGTAGCCGTCGCGGGCGGCCACGTCCTCCTCGCCGTCCTTGACGTGGAAGAGCGGGTAGCGGTCGGGGTGCTTCAGCACGTAGTGCAGCGGGTCGAAGGAGTCGGGCGTGCCGTCCACCCGCTTGCCGAAGCGGAACTGGCCGACGTACGCCCAGTAGATGTCCATCTCCAGGTAGACCAGGTCGGGGTCGGTCTCGGCGAGCAGCACGTCGTAGAGGCGGACGTCCGGCTGGTCGGTGGCGAAGGAGAACTCCTCGGCGTGGTTGTGCTGGTAGAACTTCATGCCGCGCTTCCTGGCCGCGGCTCCGTAGGTGTTGAAGTCGTCGGCGGCCCGCTTCCAGGCGTCGACCGTCGAGCCGTAGCGGAACGGGCCGGACGCGGTGCCGATGTGCTTGAGGTCGAGTGCCTGGGCGTCGTCGAGGACCTTGGTGAGGTTCTGCGCGAAGGTGTAGGCGTTGGGGTTGTTGTCGTCGGAGTAACCGACGTGGCTGCCTATGCCCTTCAGCCCGTGGTCCCGGGTGAGCCGCTTGAGCTGCGCGAGTGTGATGTCACCGGCCGAGCCCTGGGTGTAACCGGCGTACTCGACCTCGTCGTACCCGAATGCCTCCAGCTCGGCGAAGACCTTGTCGAAGCCGAGGGTCGAGACCTTGTCCCGGAGGGTGTAGAGCTGGATTCCGAGACGGCCGGGCGGCAGCAGGGGGGCGCCGTGGGGCTTCCCGTTCGGCTTGCCGTGAGGCTTGTCGTGGGCACTGGCGGTGGGGGCCGCGGCTCCCACGAGTGCGGCGGCGGTGGCTCCGGCGGCGACGCCGAGCATGGAACGTCGGCTGAGCTTGCGGGCGAGTTCGGCGTCCACGGGGGTGCGGCGGCGGCTCATGGGGGGACTCCTTCTGGTCATACAGGAACGAGGCTGCGGGAACGGGCCTAAGGGAACGTGGCCGCGGGAATCGGCGGGTGCGGGGCGCGGGGGTTCGTGTTGTCAGTGCAGTCCGGCAAGCTGGAGGAGCAGGGACTTCACTTCGGTGGCCCGGACCGGGCCGGTGAACGCGTGGGGGGTGGAGCAGAGGATGAGCGGACCTTCGTCGTCGCTCAGGGGGAGGCGGCCGTGGCTGCCTCGAATAGGTGACGGGTCCAGGGGGACGACCGCCATGCGGTAACGCATGCCGAGCTTCTTGCGGGCGACGGCCGTGGCCGCCCTGACCCGGACGTAGGGGTCCTGGGGGTCCAGGAAGAGCTCGACGGGGTCGTAGCCGGGTTTGCGGTGGATCTCGACAAGCTGCGCGAAGTCGGGCGCGCGGTCGTCGTCGAGCCAGTAGTAGTACGTGAACCAGGCGTCCGGGTCCGCGACGGCGACCAGCTCGCCGGAGCGGGGATGGTCGAGTCCGTGTGCCTTCTTGCCCTCGTCGTCCAGGAGCTGCTCGATGCCCGGGAGGTCCGCCAGGGCTTCGCGGGTCGCTTCGAGGTCCTCGGGGCGGCGTACGTAGATGTGCGCGATCTGGTGGTCGGCGACGGCGAAGGCCCGGGAGGTCATCGGGTCCAGGTACTCCATGCCGTCCTGGGTGTGGACCTCCAGCAGGCCGGCGCGGCGCAGGGCGCGGTTGATGTCGACGGGCCGCTCGACGCGGGTGATGCCGTACTCGGAGAGGGCCACGACGGTGCGGCCCTCGCGGCGGGCGTCGTCGAGCAGCGGGGCGACGGCCCGGTCGAGGTCGGCCGCGGCCTTGAAGGCGCGCGGATCGTCCGGGCCGTAGCGCTGGAGGTCGTAGTCGAGGTGCGGGAGGTAACAGAGGGCGAGGTCGGGGTGGCGGGTGTCGAGGATGTGCCGGGTCGCGTCGATGATCCACTGGGAGGAGACGAGGTCGGCGCCGGGCCCCCAGAAGTGGAAGAGGGGGAAGGTGCCGAGTTTCGCGGTGAGTTCGTCATGGAGGGCCGGCGGGCGGGTGTAGCAGTCGGGTTCCTTGCGGCCGTCGGCGTAGTAGACGGGTCGCGGGGTGACGGTGAAGTCGGTGTCGGCGCCCATCGCGTACCACCAGCAGATGTTGGCGACGGTGTAGCCGGGGTGGGCGCGGCGGGCGGCGTCCCAGAGCTTGTCGCCCTCGACCAGTCCGTTGTGCTGACGCCACAGGAGGACGTCACCGAGTTCGCGGAAGTACCAGCCGTTGGCGACGATGCCGTGTTCGGCGGGAGTGGTGCCGGTGAGGAAGGTGGACTGGGCGGCGCACGTCACGGCGGGGAGAACGGTGCCGAGCGGGGCGTGGGTGCCGTCCTGTCCGAGGGCCTTGAGGTGCGGCATGTGGTCGAGGAGTCGGGGGGTGAGCCCCACGACGTCGAGGACCAGGAGCGGTGTGGGTGAGTCGGTGGTCCCGGCAGTGGTCATGGCAGCTCCTTGAGACCGAGGTCGACCAGGAGGTCGCGGGCGAGGGTGAGTTCGGCGGCGATGCCGTCGGCGAGCTGGGCGCGGGTCCGGGGGCGCAGCTCGGCCGGGAGCGCCTGCCAGGTGTACGTCTCGACCTCCAGGTGCCGGGTGAGCGGCTGCGTACCGCCGACGAGACGGGTCAGCGTGGACCGGAGCACGGGGAGGGTGGAGGTGAGCGGTGGTGCGGGAGGTGCGTGCAGGGGGACGTGGAAGTGGGCGCGCCACGGGGCGCTGTCGGGCAGGGTGTCGCCGGTGACCGCCTCGTCGAGGTCGTCGGTGCCGCGCAGCCCCGCGGCGGTGGAGATGCGGGTCTGGTGGAGGAAGCGGGGCTCGGCGAAGGCGGCGAGTGCGGTGCGCACTTCGGGGAGGTGGGGGTGCTCGGCGTGCAGGGCGGCGGAGAGCTGTGCCTTGACGACGGGGATGCCGGCGGCGTCGAGCGCGTCGAGTGCGCCGTCCGGGTCCTCGAAGGAGGTGGCGAGATGGCAGGTGTCGACGCAGACGCCGATGCGTTCGTGGCCGATGGCGGTGAGGGGGGCGATGGCGTCGGCGGTGGTTTCGACGGTGCAGCCGGGTTCGGGTTCGAGGCCGATCCGGATGGACTTCCCGGTGAGTTCGGCCAGCGCGTCGAGGCGTTCGCCGAGGGTGGTGAGGGCGGCGAGTGCGGTGCGGGCCGCCTCGGGGTCGCCCGTGTACGGGGTGCGCCAGGCGATGGGGAGGGTGGAGATGGTGCCGTCGGTGACGTCGTCGGGGAGGAGGGTGGCGAGGAGCCGGGCGAGGTCGGTGGTATGGGCGAGCCGTTCGGGGTCCGTCCAGTCCGGCTTGTACACCCGGTACTTGACTTCTTCGGCGCCGAATCCCTCGTACGGGAAGCCGTTGAGCGTGACGACTTCGAGTCCCCGGTGGTCGAGTTCGGCGCGCAGGGAGCGCAGTTGCGAGGGGTCGTTGACCAGGGTGCGGGCGGCGTCCCTGGCGAGCCAGAGGCCGATGCCGAGGCGGTCGCGGCCGAGCCGTTTGCGTACCGGTTCGCAGTGGTCGCGCAGTTGGGCGCGGACTCCTTCGAGGTTTTCGGCCGGGTGGACGTTGGTGCAGTACGCGAGGTGGACGGTGGTGCCGTCGGGGTGACGGAAGCGCATCGGCTCACTCCCCGCCGCGGAGGATGGAGTTGCCCTCGTGGAGCGGGTCGGGGGTGGCGGTGTCGAGGTGGAGGCGGCCGCTCTGGCCGTAGAAGGCGACGGGGTTGCGCCAGAGGACCTGGTCGACGTCGTCCTCGGTGAAGCCGGCGGCGAGCATCGCGTCACCGACACCGCGGGTCTTCAGCGGGTCGCTCCTGCCCCAGTCGGCGGCCGAGTTGACGAGGATCTTCTCGGTGCCGTGGAGTTTGAGGACGGCGACCATGCGGTCCTCGTCCATCTTGGTGTCCGGGTAGATGGAGAAGCCGGCCCAGCAGCCGCTGTCCAGGGCGTCCTTCACCGTCGTCTCGTTGAGGTGGTCGAGCACGACGAACTCCGGGGCGAGGTTCGACTCCCGGACGACGTCGATGGTGCGGCGCAGGCCGGCGAGCTTGTCGCGGTGCGGGGTGTGGACGAGTGCGGGCAGCCCGTGGTCGGCGGCGAGCTGGAGCTGGGCGGCCAGCGCGGTGTCCTCGGCCGGGGTCATGGAGTCGTAGCCGATCTCGCCGACGGCGACGACGGAGTCCTTGACCAGATAGCGCGGCAGGGCGTCCAGGACGGGGGTGCAGCGCGGGTCGTTCGCCTCTTTGGGGTTGAGGGCGAGCGTGCAGTGGTGCGCGATGCCGTACTGGGCGGCGCGGAAAGGCTCCCAGCCGAGCAGGGCGTCGAAGTAGTCGAAGAAGCTGGCGGGCGAGGTACGGGGCTGGCCCAGCCAGAAGGACGGTTCGACGAGGGCCCGGACCCCGGCGTCGTACATCGCCTGATAGTCGTCCGTGGTGCGGGAGGTCATGTGGATATGCGGGTCGAAGATGCGCATCAGGATTCCTCCGATGGGGCCGTTGAGGCCGTGGGGGCGGCGGGACCGTGGGCAGCGGAACCGGTGGCGGTGGTCTCAGTGCCGGGGGCGTCCGGTCCGGGGGCGTCCGGTCCGGGGGCGTCCGGTCCGGGGGCGTCCGGTCCGGGGGCGTCCGGTCCGGGGGCCGTCAGGGCGAGTACGCGGTGCAGGTCGGCGGGGACGGGGCGGCCTGCCGCGATGCGCTCGGCCGCGTAGTCGCCCAGCATCCGGGCGAGTTCCGCATCGCCGCGGGATCGCCGGGCCAGCTGGGCGACGGCGTCGACGGGGACACCGGTGAAGAGGCACTTGAGGACGGCGTGGCGCCAGTTGTGCGGATCGAGACGGTCGCCGGCGTACGGGCCGACGGCGGCGGCGATCAGTGTGGTGTCGTTGGCGCGCAGGGCGTCCTCGACGAGGGCCACGGCGGTGGCGCCGAGGTCCAGCGCGGGCAGCGTGAGCAGGACCGCGCGCCGTTCGGCGGCGGTGCCCTGCTCGTAGAGCCGGGTCACGGCGGCCAGCCCGGCACGGGCCTCGATGAGCAGCAGGGCGCGTACGGAGTCGGCGTGTTCGAGTCCGCACTGCCGGCCGGCGGCGGCGTACCGCAGTTCCCACGGGGGTGCGGCGTACGTGTTGCCGGAGGGTCCGGGGTCCGGGTGGGCGGCGGCGTGAGCGGCTTCGGCGAAGGCTTCGTCGAGCCAGGCGCGTGCGGCTCCGCCGAGCTGGGCGTCGAGCTCCTTACGGGTCAGCAGCGGGGCGTCCGGCGAGGTCATCGGCATGGCGTTGCTCCCTTCGGCGGTCTAGTGGCGCGACGGTCCGTGCTTACGGAGGAACTCGATGGAGGTACGGGCGAGTTCGGGGCCCGCGTGGGAGTGACGGGGCAGCTCGACGACGGTCAGTCCGGCGTATCCGCTGTCGCCGAGGGCGTCGAGTGCGGCGAGCACAGGCGGGAAGTCGATCTCGCCGTCACCGAACGGGAGGTGCTCGTGGACGCCTCGGCGCATGTCCTCGATCTGTACGTGGCGCAGCCAGGGTGCGGCGTCGCGCACGCAGTCGACGGGCAGGGCCGGCTCCAGGCACTGGCAGTGGCCGATGTCGAGGGTGAGTCCGAGCGGTTCCGGGTCTCCGCACAGGACGCGGAGGTGGTGGAAGTCGGCGAGGTTGGCGAGGAGGTGTCCGGGCTCGGGCTCGATCGCCAGCGGCACGCCCGCGTTCTGCGCCGCGTCCAGGACCGGGGCCAGGGCCTCGGTGAGCCGCTGCCAGGCGGTGTCGGGGGCGGTGTCCGGTGGCGTGATGCCGCTGAAGCAGTGCACGGCGTGGGCGCCGAGCTCGGCGGCGATGTCCACGGCCCGGACGAGCAGCCGGGTCCGGGCGGCGCGGGCCTCCGGGTCCGGGTCGAGCAGCGAGGGGCCGTGCTTGCGGCGCGGGTCCAGGACGTAGCGGGCCCCGGTCTCCACGGTGACACCGAGGCCGAGCTCCTGGAGCCTGGCGGCGACCTGGCGGGTGCGGGCGGGAAGGTCCGGGCCCATCGGGTCGAGGTGCATGTGGTCGAGGGTCAGCCCGACCCCGTCGTAGCCGAGGTCCGCGAGGAGGCCGAGGGCATCGCCGAGGCGGAGGTCGGTGAGTCCGTTGGTGCCGTAGCCGAGGCGGATCGTCATGTGGGGCTCACCTTCCGGGCGAGGCTGCGGGCGAGCGGGACGAGGCCCATGACGGCCAGCGCGGTCCCGGGTGCTCCGGCACGGGCGGCGAGGGCCGCCTGGAGCGGGATCATCGCCCGGATGCCGCTGCCGACGGCGCGCTGGGTGAGCGGCGGCGACGGGTTGAGCACGGCGTGGCCGAGGGGGCGGGCGGCGGTACGGAGGTAGGCACCGGTGAGCGCGGTGAGGAGGAGCCGGGCGGGGGCGGTTGGCCCGGTGCGGGCTCCGGCGGGGGCGGTTGCCCCGGCCCCGCCGCTTCCCGTGCGGGCTCCGGCGGGGGCGGTTGCTCCGGCGCGGCTGCCGGGGGCGCCGGCGCCGCCCCGTCCGGGGTACGGGGACCCGCCGGCCTTCCCCTGCCGTTCCCGCAGCGCGGCGCCGCCGAGCGCGACGACCGCACCGAGGGCGGCGAGGGGGGCGGTGGTGGAACCGCCCTGCGCCTCATGGCGCGAGACGGCGGTGACCGCGTAGGTGTGTGCCGTCAGCATCGCGGCGGCGGGCAGGGCGGCCGGCAGCACGGCACGGGCCGAAGCCCCGGCCGACGCCGAAGCCCCGGCCGACACCGCCGCCACCGGCGCCTCGGCCGAAACCGAGGCCACCGGCGCCGTCGCCGTCGCCGTGGCGCCCAGGAGCAGGTCCAGGCCCCGGGCCGCCGCCATCGCCGCCGGGCCCGCCGGGGTGTGCTTCAGGTGGAGGTCGTACGCCCAGACCGTCGCCGCGAGGCCGGTGGCGACGGTCAGGGCCGGGCGGCCCGCGCGGGCGGCCAGGGCCAGGCCCGCCGCGGTCAGCGCACCGGCCGCGGTGAGCGCCGCACGGGGCGTGATCCGGCCCGACGGGATCGGGCGGTGCGGGCGGTCGACGGCGTCCTCGTCGCGGTCGGCCCAGTCGTTGAGGGCCATGCCCGCCTCGTACAGGCAGAGCGAGGCGCCGACGGCGAGGGCGGTGGAGCGGTTGGGGCGGCGTCCGACGGCCGCCGCGCCCGCGAGTGCGTCGCCCGGCACGGTGAAGAGTGCGGAGACCCTGAGCAGCTCCGCCCAGGCGCGCACCGTCACTTCTCCCCCCGCAGCCGCTCCGCGAAGGCGAGCAGCGCCAGATACTGATCGGACAGGGCGGCCGGTCCGCCGTCCGGGTCCTTGAAGTAGAAGCCGAGTTCGGGGCGCGGGCCGCTCAGTCCCCTTTCATGGGCGCGGGCCAGCAGCCGTGCCAGGTCCAGCACCAGGGGTGCGGCGAGTGCCGAGTCGCACCCCTGCCAGGTCGTCTGGAGCACCATGCGGGCGCCGAGGAAGCCGTCGAACGCTATGTGGTCCCAGGCCGTCTTCCAGTCGCCGAGTGCCGGGACGTCGTCGATGTGGACCTCGCCCTCGGGGGCGGAGCCGAGCGTGTCGGTCAGGACGCGTTCCTTGCCGGCGTTCTTCGCGGCGGCCGCGGCCGGGTCGGCCAGTGCCGCCCCGTCGCCGCCGCCCAGCAGATTGGTCCCGGACCAGGCCCGTACCGGCAGGGCCCGCTGCACGAACATCGGGGCGAGCACGGAGCGGAGCAGGGTCTGGCCGGTCTTGCCGTCGCGGCCCGCGTGAGGAAGTGCGCCGGCCGCGACGGCGGCCTGGAGGGCGGGTGTGCGCAGCCCGGTGGAGGGGGTGAAGTTGACGTACGGGCAGCCGGCCCGGATCGCCGCCGCGGCGTAGAGCGAGCTGGCGGGCAGCCGCTGCGCGCCGGGGGCGGGTGCCGGCTCGGTGGAGGCGACGTTCACGACGACGGTCCTGGCGAGGCCGTTGCGGCGGCCGAAGTCGGTGAGGTCGGCGGCGAACGCGGTGATGAGTTCCTCGTCCGTGCGGGTGTCTCCGGGGAGCGGTCCGCCGGGGCGGATCTCCGCGTCGGCCGCGGCGAGTTCGGACCGTACGGCCGAGGGGAGGCCGTGCGGCATCACTCCCCCGGCGGCGAGTGCCTCGGCCCGTTTGGGGAGAGGGCAGTCCAGGGTGTCGTGGCCGCCGAAGACGAGCGAGGCCACGGGTGGCAGACCGCTTTCGGCGAACGGCGCGGTCTCGGTGACCATGCCGGCGGCCGGATGGAGGCCCGCCGCGACCGCTGCGCACCCCGCCGTGGCGGTGGTGGCGACGGAGCCGCGCGCCCCGATGAACCAGACTCCGGTACGAACGGTGTGTGCTGACACGGGCTGCCTCCCTGGCTGAGGGTCCTTGCTGGGCAGAACTGGTGGCGCTGTACAGGAGGGGAAGGGGCCGCGGGCGGCGGGCGGGGACGTGCTGCCCCGCCCGCCGTCCGGGCGGTGGCCCTATGCGGAGGGCAGTTCCTTCAGCTGGATGTTGCGGAAGGACACCTGGTCGTCGGCGCCGTGGTTCTGGAGGCCGATGTAGCCGTCCTTGAGACTGCGGGCCGGATCGGTGTTGGTGAAGTCGTTGATCTTCACTCCGTTGAGGAAGATCTGGAGCCGTTCACCCTGGACCTTGATCTCGTAGCTGTTCCACTGGCCGGGCGGCCTGAGGACCTGGTCACGGGCCTTGATGTTGGCCGACTTGAAGGTGTAGACGGCGCCGGTGGTGCGGTCGGCGGCGTCGGAGGCGTCGATCTGGACCTCGTAGCCGTTGTTCACCGCGGACCAGGGGTCGTCGGACTTCGGGAAGCCGACGAAGACTCCGGAGTTGTCGTCACCCGCCAGCTTCCAGTCGAGCTTCAGCGAGTACGCCTTCAGCTCCTTGGCCTGGTAGGTGAGCAGGCCCATGCCGCCTTCGGAGCGCAGCTCGCCGTCGACGACGTTGAACTTGCCGGGGCCCGCCTGCTTCCAGCCTTCGAGCGTCTTGCCGTTGAAGATCGACCGGTAGCCGGTGTCCGGCTTGCAGTCGGCCTTCACCTGGCCGGCGGCGTACCGCATCCCGCCCAGGAGGAGCTTGCGGAAGTCCGGGTCGGCGTACGACTCCTTGGTGTGGCCGAGGCCGGTGTAGAAGGAGCGGCCGCCCTGGTACGTCTGGCACCAGGTGATCGGGTGGTCGCCCTTCATGGTGCCGCCGGTGTAGGTCGTCTCGTCGAGGGTGGCGAGGACCTTGACGTTGTCCCGCGGGTTGGTGCGGTAGTTGTACAGCTCGTCGGTGCGGTCCCAGGCGTCGCCCAGGTGTGCGGTCGCCGGGTGCTTGTGGTCCTCGACGCGGACGGTGACGGGCTGGATGGCGGGGTGGCCGGAGAAGTACGCGCCGACGAGTCCGCCGTAGAACGGCCAGTCGTACTCGGTGTCCGCCGCGGCGTGCACGCCGACGTAGCCGCCGCCGGTGTTCACGTAGTTCTCGAACGCCTTCTGCTGGTCGGCGTTGAGTACGTCACCCGTTGTCGACATGAAGACGACGGCGTCGTAGCGGGCCAGGTTGGCGGTGGTGAACTGGCCTGCCTCCTCCGTGGCGTCGACCGTGATGTTGGTGTCCTTGCCGAGTTCCTTCAGCGCGGCGATGCCCTCGGGTATCGCGTCGTGGCGGAAGCCGGCTGTCTTGGAGAAGACCAGGACGCGCTTGGCGGTCTTGTCGGGCGGGGTGTTGGAGAGCTCGAAGTCGTCGATGTCGTAGAGCGCTCCCTCGCCTCCCTTGAAGACCAGGAACAGCTCGGTGGCCTTCTTCGGGACGCCGCGCAGCGGTACGTCGATCTCCTGGAAGGTCTCCCAGCCGCCCGTCACCGGGACCGGTGCGGAGCCGAGGATCTTGCCGGTCGCCGAGCCGGACCGTACTTCGAGGAAGCCGCCCGCGCCGCCGGAGGAGATCCGGGCGGTGAGCTTGGTGGAGTCGCCGAGGATGTACGGCTTGAAGGAGATCCAGTCGTCGTTGTCGATGTCGCCGACGGTCTTGCCGCCCTCGGCGTTCGCCTTGTCGTACGTCTTGATGCCGGACGAGTTGCTGAAGTGCTCGGCCTGGCGGTGGCGCGGCTGGAGCTGCGACTGGTCGTGGCCGGTCAGTGCGGCCTGGCCGCCGCCCCCGCCGTCGGTGTACGAGGCGTCGATGACTCCGAAGATGTTGGCGTTGGGGTCGTGCCCGCCGTCCATGTCGGTCTTGATGGTGCCGGTGCAGCCGTGTTCCGTGGTGATCGGGTGGCCGTGGCTGTCGTGGCCGAGGACGAAGCGGACCTCGATCTTGGAGCAGTCGACCGGGCCGTCCTCGGGATCGGTCACCTTCACCTTGAACGGGATCGCGTCACCGAAGGTGAACAGCTGCCCGTCACCGGGGAGTTCGAGTTCCACGATCGGGGCCGTGTTGCCGACGGTCACATGGACGCTCGCCGAGCCGGTCCGTCCGGAGGGGTCCTGAGCGGTGACGGTCGCGATGTAGGTGCCGTTCTTCTTGTACGTGTACGTGGGGTTCGCGGCCGTGGAGGTTCCTCCGTCGCCGAAGTCCCAGGCGTACGTGAGCTCGTCACCGTCGCCGTCCGAGGTGCCGGCCGAGGAGAACTTCACCTTCAGGGGCGCGGTGCCCGAGGTCTTGTCGACCGCGGCCTCCGCGATCGGGGAACGCCCGCCGGTGGCGTTCTCGATGCGGTAGAGCGCGGAGTGCTCGTCGCCGCCGAACCAGGAGAGTCCGTAGTCCAGGACGTAGAGCGCCCCGTCGGGTCCGAAGGCCATGTCCATCACCTGGGTGCCGGACCACGGGATGTCGTTGATGGACTGCACGGTGCCGTCGGCGTCCTGCTCGATGCGCTTGATCCACTGCCGGCCGAACTCACCGGCGAAGAAGTCGCCGTCGTACGCCTCCGGGAACTTCACGGGCGAGTCGAGGTTGGCGTCGTAGTGGTAGACCGGTCCGCCCATCGGGGACTCGGATCCGCTGCCGAACTCCGGTACGGAACCGCCGTCGTACGCGATCCAGGCGGGCTGCGACGGGGGCAGGTCGACGATGCCGGTGTTGTGCGGCGAGGTGTTCTTCGGGGCCGCGCAGTCGAAGGCGGCGCCGGAGGTCTTGGTGGCGAAGTCGTACTCGATGTACGGGTCGTTGTCGCCCGTGCAGTACGGCCAGCCGAAGTTGCCGGCCTTGGTGACCCGGGCGAACTCGACCTGTCCGGCCGGTCCGCGCTTGGGGTCGGCGGCACCCGCGTCGGGCCCGTAGTCGCCGACGTAGACGATGCCGGTGGGCTTGTCGACGGAGAAGCGGAACGGGTTGCGGAAGCCCATGGCGTAGATCTCGGGGCGGGTCTTGTCCGTACCCGGGGCGAAGAGGTTGCCCTCCGGGACGGTGTACGAGCCGTCGTCGGCGACCTTGATCCGGAGGATCTTGCCGCGCAGGTCGTTGCTGTTGCCGGCGGAGCGCCGGGCGTCGAACGCCGGGTTGCGGTCGGGGCGGGCGTCGAGGGGGCTGTAGCCGTCGGAGGCGAAGGGGTTGGAGTCGTCGCCGGTCGACAGGTACAGGTTGCCGTCGGCGTCGAAGTCGATGTCGCCGCCCACGTGGCAGCAGATGCCGCGGGACGTCTTGACGTCGAGGACCTTCTTCTCGCTGCCCAGGTCGAGCGTGCCGTCCTCCTTGAGGACGAAGCGGGAGAGCCGGTTGACGCCGTCGAACTTGGCGAAGTCGGCGGCCGTGCCCGTCTCGGGTGCGTCGCCGTCGGGGGTGTCCAGCGGCGGTGCGTAGTAGAGGTAGATCGCCCGGTTCTCGGTGAAGTCCGGGTCTACGCCGATGCCCTGGAGGCCTTCCTCGTCGTGCGAGTAGACGGGGACGACGCCGGCGACGCTGGTGTTGCCCGCACTGTCGGTGAGACGCAGCTCGCCGCTGCGCGAGGTGTGCAGCACGCTGAGGTCGGGGAGCACGGCGAGCGTCATGGGCTCGCCGGTCTCGGCGGCGCCCTTGGCGAGGGTGACCTGCTGGAAGTCCTCGGCGGCCGGGGCGGGTGCGGGTTCCTCGTGGGCGGCGGCGGTGCCGGGTGTGGCACCCAGGGTGAGGGTGGCGGCGGCGAGCAGTGCGCCGGTGAACAGGGCGAGGGATTTGCGGACGCGTAGTCCGGATCTGGTCCTGCTTCGGGTTCTGTGCACGAGTGTCCTCCGGAAGTGCCGGTTGTACGGGCGGGTGCGGGTGCTGCCGTGCCGTTCCGCGCGGGGACTGCCGCGCAGGTCAGTCGGGGCCGGTGGGGCTCCAGTGACAAAAGTTATGTCGTGTACATGTTCTGGACGGTAGACCTGTTCGTCCGGGACGGAAAGCCCTTGTGCAGCGGTGTTGTTGAACTTTTCCCTTGGTCAGGACAAAGGGGGTTGAGGGCAGGGGGAGCCGCCCGACGGCGTACCGCGTGCCGCCGGGCGGGGGGCTCTTCCCCCTGCCCGCCCCTTCCTGGACCTGGACCTTTCAAGCCCCTCGGGTGACTGAGGAGCGCGGATGCGGGGGCGGAGCCCCCGGGAGGGCCCGCGCCCCCGGGGGGCTCAGCCGTTGCCGCCGAACGCCGCGTCGAACGACGCGCTCGGCGGGTCGAAATCGAACCGCTTCAGCGACGTCAGCGCTTCCGGCGCGCCCGCCAGGCGGTCCATGCCCGCGTCCTCCCACTCCACGGAGACCGGCCCGTCGTAGTCGATGGACCGCAGCATCCGGAACACGTCCTCCCACGGCACATCGCCGTGCCCCGCCGAGACGAAGTCCCAGCCGCGCCGCGGGTCGCCCCACGGCAGGTGGGAGCCGAGCCGGCCGTTGCGGCCGTCCAGGCGCTTGCGGGCCTCCTTGCAGTCCACGTGGTAGATCCGGTCCCGGAAGTCGTACAGGAAGCCGACCGGGTCCAGGTCCTGCCAGACGAAGTGGCTCGGGTCGAAGTTCAGCCCGAACGCGGGCCGGTGGCCGACGGCCTCCAGCGCGCGGTGCGTGGTCCAGTAGTCGTACGCGATCTCGCTCGGATGCACCTCGTGGGCGAAACGCACCCCCTCCTCGTCGAACACGTCCAGGATCGGGTTCCAGCGCTCGGCGAAGTCCTCGTACCCCCGCTCGATCATGTGCGGCGGAACGGGCGGGAACATCGCCACCAGGTGCCAGATCGACGACCCGGTGAACCCGATGACCGTACGCACCCCGAAGGCGGCGGCCGCCCGCGCGGTGTTCTTCATCTCCTCCGCGGCCCGCCGGCGCACCCCCTCGGGCTCCCCGTCGCCCCAGATCCGGGCGGGCAGGATGCCCTGGTGGCGCTCGTCGATCGGGTTGTCGCAGACGGCCTGTCCGACCAGGTGGTTGGAGATCGCCCAGCACTTCAGCCCGTACTTGTCGAGCAGTTGACGGCGCCCGTCCAGGTACCCCGGGTCGGCGAGTGCCTTGTCCACCTCGAAGTGGTCTCCCCAGCAGGCGAGTTCGAGTCCGTCGTACCCGAAGTCGCGGGCGTATTTGCAGACTTCCTCCAGTGGCAGGTCGGCCCACTGACCGGTGAAGAGGGTGAAGGGACGGGGCATGCGCAGGACCTCCTAAAGCTGTGCGGGGATGTGGACGGGGGTGTGCACGGAGCTCTTCGCGGCGCTCTCCTCCACCGCCGCCAGGACCCGCTGCACCTGTAGCCCGTCCGCGAACGACGGTGTCGGCGCGGTCCCTTCGGCGATCGTGCGGACCACGTCCCGGGCCTGGTGGATGAAGGTGTGCTCGTAGCCGAGGGCGTGCCCCGGCGGCCACCAGGCCTCCAGGTACGGATGCTCGGGCTCGGTGACCAGGATGCGCCGGAAGCCGGCCGTGGTGGCGGGCTCGGTGTGGTCGTGGAAGGACAGTTCGTTGAGCCGTTCGAGGTCGAAGGCGAGCGAGCCGCGCTCCCCGTTGATCTCCAGCCGCAACGCGTTCTTGCGTCCGGCCGCCATCCGCGTCGCCTCGAAGGAGGCCAGCGCTCCGGAGGCGAGCCGGCCGGTGAACAGCGCCGCGTCGTCCACCGTCACGGCCCCCCGCGCACCGGTGGCCGCCACCCCGCTCAGGCCCGCCGACGGGCCCGACCGCAGGGGCCGTTCACGTACGAACGTCTCGGTCACCGCCGACACGCCGACCAGCAGCTCCCCCGCCAGGAACTGGGCGAGGTCCACGATGTGCGCCCCGAGGTCGCCGAGGGCGCCCGAGCCCGCGTGTTCCCGCTCCAGCCGCCAGGTGAGCGGTGATCCGGGATCCACCAGCCAGTCCTGGAGGTAGGTGGCGCGGATGTGCCGCAGGGGGCCGAGCCGGCCCTCGGCGATCAGCTTCCGGGCGTAGGTGATGGCGGGCACCTTGCGGTAGTTGAAGCCGACCAGCGCCACCTGACCGCGGGCGGCGGCGCGCTCCGCCGCCTCGGTCATGGCCTCCGCCTCCGCGACCGTGTTGGCGAGCGGCTTCTCGCACAGCACGTGCTTGCCCGCCTCCAGTGCCGCGATGGCGATCTCCGCATGGCTGTCGCCAGGGGTGCAGATGTCGACGAGCTGCACGTCGTCCCGGGCGATCAGGGCACGCCAGTCGGTCTCCGCCGCCGCCCAGCCGTGCCGGTCGGCGGCGGCCTCGACCGCCGTACGGTCGCGCCCGCAGATCGCGGCGAGAGCCGGCCTCATCGGCAGCTCGAAGACGTGGCCGGCGGTGCGCCACCCCTGCGAGTGGGCGGCGCCCATGAACGCGTATCCGACCATGCCGACCCCGAGCGTCGGTGCGCTCGTCATCGGCCGGTACGTCGGCGGAGCAGCCGCCTCCTGCTCCGTCTCTTCCCTACGGGCCATCCGGACTTCCTCCTCATCGGTGGTTCGGTGGGTGCGGCAGGAGGGACAGCACCCCCCTGCGGGGCCTCTCAGTTGAAGCCCGTCGGCAGGTACTGCTCGATGTTCTCCTTGGTGACCACAGCCGAGTAGAGCGTGAGGTTGGTCGGGATCTCCAGCTCGGAGAGGCCGGTCACGCCCTTGCTCTGACCGAGCGCGCGGGCCAGGTCGATGGCCGAGGCGGCCATGGTCGGCGGGTACAGAACGGTGGCCTTCAGCACGCTGTTGTCGGCCTTGATGGCGTCCATCGCGGACTTGGCCCCGGCCCCGCCGACCATCACGAACTCGTCCCGGCCGGCCTGCTGGATGGCGCGCAGCGCGCCCACACCCTGGTCGTCGTCATGGTTCCACATGGCGTCGAACTTCTTCTGCGCCTGGAGGAGCTGGGCCATCTTCGCCTGGCCCGACTCGACGGTGAAGTCGGCGGCCTGACGGGCCACCAGCTCGATGTTGGAGTAGTTCTTCAGCGCGTCGGCGAAGCCCTGGCTGCGCTGCTTGGTGAGCTCCAGGTTGTCGATTCCCGCCAGCTCGACGACCTTGGCGTTCGACTTGCCCTTGAGCTGTTCGCCGATGTACGTACCGGCGTTGAGGCCCATCCCGTAGTTGTCGCCGCCGACCCAGCAGCGGTATGCCTGCGGGGAGGCGAAGATGCGGTCCAGGTTGATGACGGGAATACCCGCCCGCATCGCCTCCAGACCCACCTGGGTGAGCGCCTTGCCGTCGGCCGGCAGGATGACGAGGACGTCGACCTTCTTGTTGATGAGGGTCTTGACCTGGCCGATCTGGGCGGCGGTGTCGTTGGAGCCCTCGGTGATCTCCAGGGTCACCTCGGAGTACTTCCCCGCCTGCGACTTGGCGTTCTCGTTGATCGCGTTGAGCCAGCCGTGGTCGGCCTGCGGGCCCGCGAAGCCGATGGTGACCGGCTTTCCCGGCTTGTTGTCGGCAGCGGGCGCGTTGCTCTGCGCCGCGGTGTTCTTCTCCTTCGGGTCGTTGCTGGTGCAGGCGGTCAGGAAGGCGCCCGCGGAGACTGCTGCGGTACCGAAGAGCAGTCCTCTACGACTGGTTTCTGGCATGACTGTCAAACCCTTCATCCGGTGCTTGGGCATACGGAACAAGCAGGAGCAGAACGGGAGGTGACCGGAGGTCAGGTTTCCCCGTGCGCCGGGGTGCGGCGCTGGACCAGGACGGCGGCGACGATGATCGCGCCCTTGGCGATCTGCTGGACATCGCTCTGCAGGTTGTTGAGCGCGAAGATGTTGGTGATCGTGGTGAAGACGAGGACGCCCAGCACGGAGCCGACGATGGTGCCGCGGCCGCCGGTGAGCAGGGTGCCGCCGATGATCGCGGCGGCGATGGCGTCGAGCTCGTACAGATTGCCGTTGGTGTTCTGTCCCGAGCCGGACAGGATGATCAGCATGAAGGCGGCGATGCCGCAGCACAGTCCGGACAGCAGGTAGAGGTAGAGGCGCTGGCGCCGTACGTCGATGCCTGCCAGCCGGGCCGCTTCCGCGTTGCCGCCGACGGCGACCGTGCGACGGCCGAAGGTCGTACGGTTCAGCACCAGCCAGCCGACGACGGTGACCGCGGCGAACATCAGCACCAGCGGCGGGATTCCGAGGACGTAGGAGTCGGGCAGGCCCAGGTCGAGGACGGACTTGACCGTGACGATCTGGGTCTTGCCGTCGGTGATCTGGAGTGCCAAGCCGCGGGCGGAGGCGAGCATCGCCAGCGTCGCGATGAACGGCACTATCCGGCCGTACGCGATGAGCATCCCGTTGACCAGTCCGGCACCGAGGCCGACGAGCATCGCGGTGAACAGGATGCCCGCGAATCCGTACTCCTGGGTGGCGAGCGTGGTCGCCCAGACCGAGGCGAGGGCGACCATGGCGCCGACCGACAGATCGATGCCGCCGCTGGTGATGACGAAGGTCATGCCGACGGTCACGACGCCGATGACGGACGCCTGGGTCAGGATCAGCTGAAGGTTCCCGGTGTCCAGGAAGGCGTCGGGTTCGGTGATGCCGCCGACGACGATCAGTGCGACGAGGACACCGAGCAGCGAGAGGTTGCGGAGGTCCACGCGCAGCCCGAGGGCTCGCGGGGTTCTGTCGTTCTTCGGGGACGCGGGGACGGATACGGGCGCGGCGCCCTTGTCCGGCCCGCTCTGCTGTGCCGAGGAGACGGGCTGCGTCATGACGTCGGGCTCCCTTCCATCACGAGGTCGAGTACTCGGTGCTCGTCCAGCTCCCTGGCGTCCGCCGTATGGACGACGTGGCCTTCGCGGAGGACCAGCACCCGGTCGGCGAGGCCCAGTACTTCGGGCACTTCGCTGGAGACGAGCAGAACGGCCAGGCCTTCGTCGGCCAGCCGGCGGATCACGGCGTAGAGCTCGGCGCGGGCGCCGACGTCCACCCCGCGGGTCGGTTCGTCGAGCAGCAGCACCCGGCAGCCGCGCAGCAGCCAGCGGGCCAGGACCGCCTTCTGCTGGTTGCCGCCGGAGAGGGTGCGGACGGGGGTGTCCGGGTTGTCGGGGCGCAGCGAGAGTTCGCGGGTGGCGGCGCGGGCCGCCTTGCGCTCGGCGCCCCGGTCGAGCCAACCGCCCCTGGAGAAGCGGGACATGGAGGATACGGAGACGTTGCGGGTGACGGATTCGAGCATCAGCAGGGCCTGCGCCTTGCGTTCCTCGGGGGCGAGGCCGATGCCGGCGGCGACGGCGGCGCGGACGCTGCCGGGCCGCAGCGTCCGGCCTGCGACGGTGACCCGCCCGGCGGTGGGGCGGCGGGCGCCGTAGATGGTCTCCAGGATCTCGGAGCGCCCGGAGCCGACCAGTCCGGCGAGGCCGACGATCTCGCCGGGCCTGAGTTCCAGGTCGACGGGGGCGAACTCGCCCTTTCTGGTGAGGCCTTCGACCTTGAGCACGGGCTCGGTGCCGGGGCTCGCGGGGACGGCGTCGGGCTTCGGCGGAAAGACGTACTCGACATTGCGGCCGGTCATCATGGCGACGATGTCGCGTGTAGGTGTGGATTCGGCGGGGAGGCCGACCGCGACGGCCCGGCCGTCCTTGAGTACGGTCACCCGGTCGCCGATCCGGCGGATCTCCTCCAGCCGGTGGGAGATGTAGACGACGGCGACCCCGTCGGCGGTCAGCGAGGCGACGATCCGGAAGAGGTTGGCTACTTCATCGGGGTCGAGGGCCGCGGACGGCTCGTCCATCACGATGAGCCGTACGTCGTGCGAGAGTGCCCGGGCCATCGAGACGATCTGCTGCTGGGCCGCGGAGAGTTCACCGACCGGGCGGGCCGGGTCGATCTCCGGGTGGCCGAGACGCTTCAGCAGCGCGGCGGCCGCGGTGCGGCCTTCGCGGGTGCGGACGACGAAGCCGGCGCTGGTGGGCTCATGGCCGAGGAAGACGTTCTCGGCGACCGACAGCCCCTCCACCAGGTCGAGTTCCTGGTAGATGGTGGCGATCCCGAGCCGCATGGCGGTGATGGGTGACCTGAGCACGGCCGGTGAGCCGCGCCAGGTGATCTCGCCGTCGTCGGGCTGGTGGGCTCCGGCGAGCACCTTGATGAGGGTGGATTTGCCGGCCCCGTTCTGGCCGAGCAGACAGTGGACCTCGCCGGCCTGGACCTCCAGGTCGACTCCGTCCAGGGCGCGCACGCCGGGGAAGGACTTCGTGATGCCGGACATGGTGAGCAGGGGTGGTTCTGGAGCCATGACAAATCCCCTCGGCGAATGGGGTCTCCCGTGCTCGGACGGTGCCGAGAGTTCCGGGAGGGCCGGTGAGCGGGCAGGGCGCAGTGCAGTCCCGGGGTGTGCCCGGACCCCGGCCGCTGGCTCGGGGCAGTGCTGTGTTGCCGGCCGGCCGAGGATCGGTCCGGCGGGAAGAGGATCGGACGGGAGAACGATCAGATGCGTGGTGCGCGGCTCTTGCACGGTGCTGTGGCCCGGTGAGCGGGCCGGTGGTGCGGGGTCAGGCCGGTGAGAAGAGGTGGTCGCTGATGAGCCTGGCCGCGCCGATCACTCCGGCGGCGGGTCCCAACTCGCCCAGCACGATGGGAAGGTTGCCGGTGGCCAGCGGCAGTGACTGCCGGTAGACCTGGGTCCGGACGCTGGCCAGCAGGGTGTGACCCAGTCCGGTCACCCCGCCGCCGATCACCACCAGACCGGGGTTGAAGAAGCTGACGAGTCCCGCGATGACCTGACCGACCCGGTTGCCGCCTTCGCGTATCAGGTCGAGCGAGGTGGCGTCGCCCGCGGCCGCCGCGGCGGCCACATCGGCGGCGGTGAGTTTCCCGGCCGCCGCGAGCCGGGCCGCGAGCTCCGTGGACTGTCCGGCACGGGCCGCGTCCTCGGCGTCGCGGGCCAGTGCGGCGCCGCTGAAGTGTGCTTCCAGGCAGCCCCGGTTGCCACAGGCGCAGGGGCGCCCGTCCGGTTCGACCTGGATGTGGCCGATGTCGCCCGCACTGCCCGTCGTACCGCGGTGGACCTCTCCGCCGACGACGATGCCGCAGCCTATGCCGGTACCGATCTTGACGCAGAGGAAGTCGCCCACGGAGCGGGCGACGCCCGCGTGCTGCTCCCCCATCGCCATCAGGTTCACATCGTTGTCGACCATCACGGGGCAGCCCAGCTCCTGGCTGAGCGCCTCGCGGACCGGGAAGCCGTCCCAGCCCGGCATGATCGGCGGTGCGACCGGGATCCCCTCGGGGAAGCGGACCGGTCCCGGTACGCCGATGCCCGCGCCGTCGAACCCTTCGGCGAGCCCGGAGGCCCGGAGCTTGGCCGCCATGGACAGCACCTGCTCGAAGATGGCGACGGGTCCTTCGCGTACGTCCATGGGGTGGTTGAGGTGACCCAGAACCTCCAGCTCCGCGTTGGTGACCGCCACATCGACCGATGTGGCGCCGATGTCGACGCCGAGGAAGCGCAGTGCCGGGGCGAGCCGGATGTTGTGCGAGCGACGCCCGCCGCGGGATGCGGCGAGTCCGTCGGCCACGACAAGGCCGGTCTCCAGCAGTCTGTCCACCTCGACGGCGAGCTTGGAGCGGGAGAGATCGACCTGATCCCCCAGCTGCGCCCGTGAGTTGGGCCCGCCGTCGCGCAACAGCCGGAGCAGTCGCGCCTGATGTGCATTCGCGGGTCGTGCCGTCATACGTCTCACGCGCCCCTCCCCGCCACATCGGCCTGTCCGTCGGGCTTTGGAGGGGAACGTAGCAGCGCTTGACCGGAGTGGGAAGAAGTTGCGCAGGAATCCACCACAACTTTCTCCACCCTGAGGACAAAGGGGTGTGGGCGGCGGGCACGAAGATGCCCCCGATCGCCGGGCGGGTCGACTCCTCAGCCGGCTTTCGAGGGCATGGACGGGCGCGGGATCAGCTCTCTTCGCGCTGGTGGTAGCTCCGGCGGGTGTGTTCCGTGTGGGCCCGCATGATCGCCGTGGCCTGCTGTTCGTCGTGCGAGGAGATCGCGGCGATCAGGGAGCGGTGCTCGATCCAGGACCGGGTGCCGCGCCGGCGGGCGACCGGGGTGTAGTACCAGCGGACCCGGCGGTCCACCTGGCCGGCCAGCTCGGCGAGTACGACGTTGCCCGCGAGCTCCATGACCTTGGCGTGGAAGGCCGCGTTGGTCGCGACTGCCAGGTCCACGTCGTCGTCGGCGACGGCCCGCTCACCCCTGACGCACAGCTCCTCCAGGGCGGCGATGCCCGCCGTACCGGCGTTGGCGGCGGCGAGCCGGGCGGCCTCGGCCTCCAGGAGCATGCGGACCGATAGCAGCTGGTCCGCCTCCTGCTCGGTGGGTTCATGGACGAACGCGCCCTGGGCGGGCCGCAGATCGACCCAGCCCTCGGTGTTGAGCCGCTGCAGCGCCTCGCGCACCGGCTGCCGGGACACCCCGAGGTGACCGGCCAGCTCGCTCTCCACCAGGTGCTGGCCGGGGCGCAGCGCACGCGTGGTGATGAGTTCGAGCAGCGCCTCGTAGACACGCTCGCGCAGTGGACCGGGCCGTTCCAGCTTCGGTACAGCCCCCTGCGGCAGTCCTGTGGACAAGGTCGCGGTCCCCCTCCGAAACGACGAGCAATTGCTTATCGTCTACAGTCTACCGAGCGCAAGGCCCCCTCAGGGACAGCGGATCACCTGACCCGCGTAGCTGAGATTTCCGCCGAAGCCGAACAGCAGCGCCGGAGCACCGCTGGCGACCTCGCCGCGTTCCACCAGCTTGGACAGGGCCATCGGGATCGAGGCGGCCGAGGTGTTGCCGGAATCCACGACATCCCGGGCGATGACGGCGTTGACCGCGCCGATCTTCCTGGCGACCGGTTCGATGATCCTCAGGTTGGCCTGGTGCAGCACCACCGCGGCGAGATCCTCGGGGGTGATTCCGGCCTTCTCGCACACCTTGCGGGCGATGGGCGGCAGCTGGGTGGTGGCCCAGCGGTAGACCGACTGCCCCTCCTGGGCGAAGCGCGGCGGCGTCCCCTCGATCCGTACCGCGTCCCCCATACCGGGCACGGAACCCCACAGCACCGGCCCGATCCCGGGCCGGCCGGCCATGCCGGAGTCGGCGACCACGACGGCCGCACCGGCGCCGTCACCCATCAGCACACAGCTGGAGCGGTCGGTCCAGTCGACGATGTCGCCCATCTTGTCGGCGCCGATCACCAGCGCACGGGTGGCCGCGCCCGCGCGCACGGCGTGGTCGGCGGTGGCGAGGGCGTGAGTGAAACCGGAACAGACCACGTTGATGTCCATCACCGCGGGCGACGTCATGCCGAGGCGGGCGGCGACCCTGGCCGACATGCTCGGCGACCGGTCGATCGCCGTGGAGGTGGCGACCAGGACCAGGTCGATGTCCACGGGCTGCAGACCGGCGGCGGCGAGCGCCTTGGCCGCCGCGTGCGCGGCCAGCTCGTCCACCGGCTCGTCGGGGCCACCGAGGTGACGGGTCTTGATGCCGACGCGGCTGGTGATCCACTCGTCACTGGTGTCGACCATGGCCGCCAGGTCATGGTTGGTGAGCACCTTGGCGGGCTGATAGTGGCCGAGCGCCACGACACGTGTGCCGGTCATATTCAGGTTCCCCTCGCTACATATGGCAGGAACCATCCAGTCTTGGTCGCTACCGCCGGGTACAGAGGCACGTGATCCCACAGGATTCCCGGCCGACGATTGGAGGCTTGACGACAGCCTCGACCGCCCTTCCGACACATTGTGGACAATATTCTGTCGACTCGGCGTGTCCCCAACTACTCCTCGCACCGTTGCACCGCTACCGCATCGCTCCATGTGCAGGACAATGAGACGGCCGAGGTCGCCTCGCCGCACCACAACCCGGCGACCCACGGCAACCACCGCATCAAGAGCCGCTTCGGCTTCCGACACGCACAGAATCGGGTCCAACGGTCATGGGACGGGTCACCGAGAGCCGCCGCACCATCCGCATCCGGGACGGGGCCGTCTCCACCCGCCCCGACACCCTCGTCGCCGAGGAACCCCTGGAAATCAGGCTGAACGGGAAGCCGCTCGCCATCACGATGCGCACCCCGGGCGACGACTTCGCGCTGGCGGCGGGCTTCCTGGTGAGCGAGGGCGTGCTCGTCGAGGGCCACGAGGTGCAGTCGATCGTGTACTGCGCCGGGGCGACGGCCGACGGCGTCAACACGTACAACGTGGTGGACGTGCGGCTCGCGCCCGGCGTCGTGGTCCCGGACATCACGCTGGAGCGCAACGTCTACACGACGTCCTCCTGCGGGCTGTGCGGCAAGGCCAGCCTGGACGCGGTCCGCACCACGACCCGGCACCCCGTCGCCGACACTCCCCCCATCCGGGTCGAGCCGGCGCTGCTGGCCGCCCTCCCCGACCGGCTGCGCGCCTCGCAGCAGGTGTTCGACCGGACCGGGGGGCTGCACGCGGCGGCGCTGTTCTCCGAAACGGGCGAGCTGATGGACATACGGGAGGACGTGGGCCGGCACAACGCGGTCGACAAACTGGTCGGCCGGGCCCTCACCGACAACCGGCTGCCGTTGTCCCGGTCGATCCTGCTGGTCTCGGGGCGGGCCTCCTTCGAGCTGGCGCAGAAGGCGGTGATGGCCGGCATCCCGATGCTGGCGGCCGTGTCAGCGCCGTCGTCCCTCGCCGTCGACCTGGCGGCCGAGACCGGCCTGACCCTGGTCGGCTTCCTGCGGGGCCCTTCCATGAACGTGTACGCGGGTGAGCACCGCATCGCCCTGGAGGCGACGACCGTCCGGAGCTGAGGCGTCCCGCCCGCCGCACCGGTCCTGGGCCCGGCCGACGGGTTGCGCCCCCGCCCCGACCGGTCGCCGCCCACGACGACGGCTCGCGGCCGCCCATGCGGGGCTCGGCGTGATGGCGCACAGCCGGGGTCTGGTCCCGCCCGGTCTGGCCCCGGTGGCGGCCAGGGCGGGACTGCCGGAGCTCGGCGAGGTGGACTTCGTCCTGCTGCACGGCCGCCGCCGGGACGGTGCGCAGCAGGCCGCGGACGCGCTCGCGGCGGCGATCCTGGCGGGCGGCGACCGGCTGATCCGCCCGCCGGGCGGGCTCGGCGCGATCGGTGGGCGGGACGGCGCATGACGCGTGCGGGCGAGGGGGAGAATGGACGGTACGCGGCGGTCCCGGCCCGGGCGGCCCAACCCGGTCAGGCCGGGCAGGTGCGGATCAATCCCCCGTAACCGTCCGGAACGGCAGTGATCGCGGCGTACAGATTCGGTGGAGATTCCCGCGCGAGCCACTTACTCCTTGGTCGGAAGCGCGCCCGAGCCTTGCCCATCTGGCCGGATTTCAGCCGCTGACCAGTGCAGATGCCACGTTGTACCGGCGCCTTCGGACTCTCCCGCGAAGGCGCTCGGTGGGGTAGCGTCACGGCGCTGTGCGGAGCGCCACGAGGAGCAGGTCATTGCGCGAGTTCACTGTCCCACCCATGGCTGCCGCGCCCCACGTGGGCGGGCTCGCGGATGTCGTTTTCGACTATGCGGAGGAGGATCCGCACCGGATCGCCCTCGGTCGCAAGGACGCGTCCGGACGATGGCTTGATGTCACCTCTGCGACGTTCCGCGACGAGGTGCTCGCACTGGCCAAGGGACTGATCGCGCACGGCGTGCGGTTCGGCGACCGGGTCGCCCTGATGTCGCGCACCCGCTACGAGTGGACCCTCTTCGACTTCGCCCTGTGGGCGGTCGGCGCGCAGTCCGTGCCGGTCTATCCGACGTCCTCGGCCGAGCAGGTCCTCTGGATGCTCCATGACGCCGATGTCTGCGCTGTGGTGGTCGAGCACGAGGACCACGCGATGACGGTCGCGTCGGTCATCGACAAGCTGCCCCGGCTGAAGCGGCTGTGGCAGCTGGACGCCGACGCCCTGGCCGAGCTGGCCGACGCGGGCACCCATATCGACGACGAGGTGGTGCACCGGCACCGGCGTGCCGTGACGCCCGACTCGGTGGCGACCGTCATCTACACCTCGGGCACGACGGGGCGGCCCAAGGGCTGTGTGATCACGCACGCCAACTTCATGTTCGAGACGGACACGATGGCATCACGCTGGGAGTCGGTCTTCCACTCCCGGCCGGGCGACGCGGCCTCGACCCTGCTCTTCCTGCCGCTGGCGCACGTGTTCGGGCGGATGGTGGAGGTCGCGGCGATCCGCGGCCGGGTGAAGCTGGGCCACCAGCCGGAGCTGTCCGCGAAGGCGCTGATGCCGGACCTGGTGACCTTCCGCCCCACGTTCATCCTGGCGGTGCCGTACATCTTCGAGAAGGTCTTCAACGGGGCCCGCCGCAAGGCCGAGGCGGAGGGCAGGTCGGGGCCGTTCGACAAGGCCGTGGACATCGCGGTGAAGTACGCCGAGGCAATGGAGGCGCGGGCGTTCGGAACGGGTCCCGGCCCGTCCGCCGGGCTGCGGATGCAGCACCAGTTCTTCGAGAAGGTCGTGTACAGGAAGGTGCGCGAGGCGATGGGGGGCCGGATCCGGCACGCCATGTCCGGCGGCTCGGGGATGGCGCGGCAGCTCGGGCTGTTCTTCGCGGGTGCCGGTGTCACGGTGTACGAGGGGTACGGGCTGACCGAGTCGACCGCTGCGGCCACCGCCAATCCGCCGGAGCGCACCCGGTACGGCACGGTCGGGCAGCCGATCCCCGGCACCACGGTGCACATCGCCGAGGACGGTGAGATCTGGGTGCACGGCGGCAATGTGTTCTCCGGGTATCTGGGCGACCCGAAGTCCACCGACGCGGTGCTGAACGACGGCTGGCTGGCCACCGGGGACCTGGGGGCGCTGGACGAGGACGGCTATCTGACGATCACCGGGCGGAAGAAGGAGATCCTGGTGACGTCCGGCGGCAAGAGCGTCTCGCCGGGCGGTCTTGAGGAGCGTGTGCGGGCGCATCCGCTGGTGGCGCAGTGCATCGTGGTCGGCAACGACCGGCCCTACATCGCGGCCCTGGTCACCGTGGACCAGGAGGGCGTGGAGCACTGGCTCGCCATGCAGGGACGGCAGCGGATGTCGCCGGGTGAACTGGTGCGGGACCCGGATCTGGAGATGGAGGTCCGGCGTGCGGTGGTGGCCGCGAACACGGCTGTGTCCCAGGCCGAGTCGATCCGCACGTTCCGGATTCTGGCGCATCAGTTCACCGAGGAGCACGGCCTGCTGACACCGTCGCTGAAGCTGAAGCGCAAGGCGATCGAGACCGCGTACGCGGCCGAGGTGAACGCGCTGTACCGCTGAGCGTGCGCAGGGGACCGGGTCGGCTCGCCCGGATTGCCCACCTCGTGGATCCCGCCGGGAGTACCGTTCCGGGAGAACCGGCCCGGAGACGGGAATGCGCGGGCCGTCTTGATCGTTGAAGCTCGCGTTCCACCCGCAACGTTTCGAGTCCCATCCGCGACGTTTCGAGTCCCACCCATCAACGTAAGGATCGACCGCTCGTGAGCCAGGTCCCCTCCCTCACCCTCAACAACGGCGTCGAGATGCCCCAGCTCGGTTTCGGAGTCTGGCAGGTGCCGGACGACGAGGCCGCGAAGGCGGTCGCCACAGCCATCGAGTCCGGTTACCGCAGCATCGACACCGCCGCGATCTACCAGAACGAGGAGGGCACCGGCAAGGCCATCGCCTCCTCCGGTGTCGCCCGCGAAGAGCTCTTCGTGACCACGAAGCTGTGGAACACCGAGCAGGGTTACGACTCGACGCTGCGCGCCTTCGACGCCTCGCTGGACAAGCTCGGCCTCGACTACGTCGACCTGTATCTGATCCACTGGCCGGTTCCGGCGAAGGACGCGTACCTGGACTCGTACCGGGCGTTCGAGAAGATCTACGCCGAAGGCCGCGCGAAGGCCATCGGCGTCTCGAACTTCCTCCCCGAGCACCTGGAGCGTCTGCTCGGCGAGACCTCCGTGGTCCCGGCGGTCAACCAGATCGAGCTGCACCCGCAGCTCCAGCAGGCCGAGTCGCGCGCACTGCACGCCAAGCACGGCATCGCGACCGAGGCCTGGTCGCCGCTGGGATCGGGCAAGGGCCTCCTGGAGGTCCCGACGGTCGTCGCGGTCGCGCAGAAGCACGGCCGCACACCGGCTCAGGCGGTGCTCCGCTGGCACCTGCAGACCGGCCATGTGGTGATCCCCAAGTCCGTGACCCCGTCGCGGATCGTGGAGAACCTCGATGTGTTCGGCTTCGAGCTGGACGACGACGACCTGGCCGCGTTCGCGGCGCTGGACGAGGGCAAGCGTCTGGGCCCGAACCCGGGTGAGTTCAACGTCGGCGCCTGAGCCGTGACGTTTCACCGCTGATCCACCCGTTACCGCCGCCCGGCCGCCGGCCGGGCGGCGGTTCGCCGTACGAAGGGACCGGGCCATGACCGGGGACACCGCGCCCGTCGTCGGGGCGGGGACGTACCGGCTGCGCAATGTCGGCAGCGGGCTGGTGCTGGAGGTGCGCGACGCCGCGAAGGGCGGGGGCGCACCGGTGCAGCAGAACGAGGAGAACGGGACGGCGGCCCAGCAATGGGAGTTCACCCCGGTCCACGAGGGCGCCGCGCTCCACCACGTGGTCAACGCGCACAGCGGTAAACGTCTGGACGTGCGGGGCGCTTCGACGGAGAACGGCGCGGTGGTCCAGCAGTGGCGGGCCAATAACTTCGGCGCCCAGGAATGGCTGGTCGAGCGGCATCTGGAGGCACCGGGCACGGTCACCCTGGTCAGCTTCGTGAGCGGCCTGGTCCTCGAGGTCGCCGACGGCAGCACGGCGAAGGGCGCGTCCGTCCAGCAGTGGGAGGACACCGACTCCCCCGGCCAGTGGTGGCGGCTGGAGCCGGTGTCCCGCGCGGCGTAGGGCGGCCGTGCTCAAGCCTTCCGGCCGAGGTGAACGGTGCGGGCCATCAGCAGGAAGGTGTCGGTGCGCCGGAGCAGTCCGGCCGGGTCCTCGGGATCGAGCAGCCGGTCGATCATCGCGTTGTCCTCGGCGTCGAGCCGCTCGGCGAGGCCGTCGCGGCGGCGGGCGAACTCGGCGATGAGATGGTCCCGCGCCACGGCGGTGAGGGGTGCGGGCAGGTCGAGCAGGAAGCTGCGGGTGCCCTGCGGGGCGAGGTCCACCGCGGTGAACAGGGCGGCCCAGTTCTCGGTCTCCCGCTTGGAGTCGGGCAGATCCGCCCGCATCTGCCCGAAGACCTCGGCATGGATCACGTCGAGCCGCTCCTCCAGACCGGGCCGGCCGAAGCCGATGTCGCGCGGGAGATGACGCGGCTGCAGCCCGCCCTCGACGAGCGCGACGGTGCCACCCGGGCGCAGCAGCCCGGCGAACCCGGCCAGTGCGGCGCGCTGGTCGCCCATGTGGTGCAGGGAGTTGCCCGCCCAGATGAGGTCCGCCTCCCCCGCGCGTCCCAGGTCGCCGGGAAGGTCGGCGTGCAGGGTGGTGACGCGGTCGCCGAGCCCGAGCCGCCGGGCTCGGTCGCGGGTGCGCTCCAGCAGGGCCGGGGTGCCGTCGACGGCGACGACCTCCGCCTCCGGGAACACCTCGGCGAGCAGACAGGCGATGACGCCCGGTCCGCTGCCGACGTCCAGGACCCGGCGGACCTTCGGGGCGTCGGGCAGACCGGCGATCCAGCGGGCCGCCTCCGTGTACTGCCCGGTGCTGAGTTCGGCGTTCTGCTCCAGCAGCGGGCCGATGGCGTCCCAGTCGAGATCGGCGGGGTCGTGGTGGTGGGCATGCCCGCCGTCGTGCCGGTGGCCGTGGCTGCTGTCGTGGTGATGACCGTGACGGGTGTCGTTGCTCATGGGAACACCTTCACCGCGCAGCGACAGCTGCAAGCGCTGGCTGGCGGCGCACCCACCCTTCGGCGCCGTGCCCTGACGGTTCGCCGGCCGGGCCTACCGCGCCCCGTGGCCCGGCGCGACGGCCATCACCCTGGCGGCGAGGGCCAGGTCGCTCTCGGTGACCTTCCCGCCCGCGTCGTGGGTGTTCACCGAGAGCGCGACGGTGTTGTACCCGAGCGTCAGATCGGAGTGGTGGTTCAGCTCGTCCTGGATCTGGGCGACATGAACGGTGAACCCGGCGGCGGCGAAGTGCGACGGGAGGCGGTAGGTGCGGGTGATCCGGTCCTCCTCCAGAGTCCAGCCGGGCAGTTCGCTCAGCCGGTTCTCGATCTCGTTCCGTGGCAGTGGTGCGGCGGGCATACGGGGGCTCCCTCATTCGTGGCCGGTGCCGGTGACGTTACGGTCTCGGTATGACAACTGTCGCGCTTGACACGGGGGTAGGGCCGCTGCTGCGCAGCTGGCGGGAGCGGAGCCGGATCAGCCAGCTGGAACTGGCACTGCGGGCCGACTCCTCGGCACGGCACATCTCCTTCATCGAAACGGGCCGCTCCCGCCCCAGCGAGGAGATGCTCCTGCGGCTGGCGGAGCAGCTGAACGTTCCCGTTCGGGAACGCAACGCCCTGCTGGTGGTCGCCGGTTACGCCCCCCGCTACACGGAGACCGCACTCGACGACCCCGCCATGGGCGCGCTGCGCGAGGGGATGGACCGGCTGCTTCAGGGGTACGACCCGTATCCGGCGCTCGTCGTCGACGGGATGTACAACGTGGTGGCGGCCAATCAGGGGATCGCCCGGCTGACGGCCGGAGTGGCGGAGCATCTGCTCGCGCCGCCGCTGAACGCGATGCGACTCACCCTGCACCCGGAGGGGCTGGCCCCGCGGATCCGCAATCTGCCGGAGTGGCGGGCCGATCTGCTGGCGCAGATGGAGCGTCAGATCGCCCTGGTCCGTTCGGCGGAGCTGCGTGAGCTGTACGAGGAGGTCGCCGGCTATCCGGTGGAGCCGCGGACCGACCCTCAGGAGTGGGACGAGCCCTCGTCCTCGGCGCCGTTCGCGCTGCCGCTGCTGATCGAGCAGGACGGCCGGCTGCTCTCCTTCATCGCGTCCATCGCCACGTTCAACACACCGATGGACGTGACGGTCGCGGAACTGGCCATCGAGACGTTCCTGCCCGCCGACGCGGAAACCGCCGCCCATCTGCGCTCGCTCGCCTCCTGACGAGGTGTGTCTGCCCTTCCTCACTTCCGGCGGGATGCACGCCCGCTCGCTCGGCCACCTGACCAGTGGTCCCTCACTTCTTGACGACGGGCAGGGTCCACGGACCGACCGCCCGCGCCAGGACCTGCGCGGCCAGGCACACCACCGCGAGGATCGCCACGGCCAGGATCAGGGGCAGGGTCGGATGTCCGTGCAGCACGGCCACGGCTCCGACGAGGGCGCCGACCAGCATGGCGGCGGCCGAGAGGGTCCTGCGCCCGGCCCTGCTGCCACCGCCTCCGGCGAGCCGGCCGTCGGAGGCGATGCCGGTGATGGTCAGGGTCAGCACGGTGGTGGTGAGGTCGGGCACGGCGAGCGCCCGCGAGACGGCGTTCTGCATGCCCAGGCCCAGGGCGAGCAGCACGATGAGGGCGAACCGCACGCCGCCGTCGTACGGGCTGCCGGAGATCAGCGTGACGATCAGCGCGGCCAGTACGCACAGGGTCTCGACGTACAGCGCGTGCAGCAGCATGCGGCCGCGGTGGGCGTGGGAGTGGTGGACGATCAGGCCGCCGGCCAGCGCCCCGGCCGCGAACGCGCCGAGGGCGACGAGCGAGGCGGCCAGGGAGAACCCGGGGGCTCCGGCGAACGCGAAACCGGAGAAGACCACATTGCCGGTCATGTTCGCGACGAAGACCCGGCCCAGTTGCAGATAGCTGACGGCGTCGACCAGCCCGGTGACAACGGTCAGGGCGAGCATCAGCGGCGGCAGCGGCCCGTGCCGGTCGTTCATGTCCGGTACGAGGGTGGTCCATGCCTCACGCAGCACGACGGGCACAGGCACGCTCCGATCAAGGGTGTTTGATCAGGATTGTGCCGTTGCGCCCGGCGAATACCACGACCGACGCGCGTCGCCCCCGCGCCGCTGGGGCGGCACGGGGGCGACGGAGTGGCGACGGGGCTATACGCGGGCCCCGTTGTCGAGCGGGTCCCGGCGCCCGGCACCGGACCTGCCGCTCGGGGCGCGCTTCCGGGCGGGCGGCGGCGGGGCCTTGCTGCTGCGCTCCAGGAGGAGTGCGGCCGGTACCGCGGTCATGACCGAGGAGTACGTTCCGACGACGATGCCGATCAGCAGGGCCAGGGCGAAGTCCGCGAGCGAGTCACCACCCAGTACGGCCAGCGCGACGAGGATGAACAAGGCGCCCATCCCGGTGTTGACGGTTCTGGGAACCGTCTGCAGAACGGCCCGGTTCGCCACGTGCTCGAGAGGCTCCCTGCGGGCCTTTGCCCACAGTTCCCTGACCCGGTCGAAGACCACCACCGAGTCGTTGACGGAGTACCCGATGACGGTGAGGAGCGCCGCCAGGAAGATGCCGTCCACGGTGCGTCCCAGCCAGGCGAAGGCGCCGACCAGAATGATCACGTCGTGGACCAGCGCCCCGACCGAGGCCACCGCGAACGTCCAGCGGAACCGGACCGCCAGATAGACCAGTTGGACGAGGACGGCGATGCCCAGCGCGATCAGGGCGTTGCGCCGCAGTTCGTCGCCCAGGCTGGGGCCGATGAGTTCGTCCCGGACCTTGGTGGTCTCGCCGCCCTCCTCGGCCAGGGCGGCGCGCAGCGCGTGTTCGCCGGCGTTGTCGAGCTCACCGGTGCGCACCGAGATGTCGCCCGCGCCCGCCGTGGTGACCTCGGCGTCGGCGAAGCCCGCGCCGGCCAGCGCGGTACGGGCCGTCTCGACGTCGACGGGGCGGCTGGTCGAGTACTCGACGAGGCGGCCCCCGGTGAATTCGACGCCGAGGTTGACGCCGCGTACCAGGATGCCGGTCACCGCCACGGCGATCAGCACCGCGGAGATCATCAGCCAGCGGCGCGGGTACCGCATCAGCTGCGGATCGCGGCGGTTCAGCCAGGTCCGTACCCGGCCCGGGCTGGCGATGCCGTTGATGGCCCGGTAGTCGCCGACGAACTTGGAGCCCGCGGCGGTCTCGGTGAGGGCGCGGGCGATGACCAGTGCGGAGAACATCGACGCGAGGACACCGATGCCGAGCGTGATGCCGAAGCCCTTGACCGGGCCGGAGCCGAGGAAGAAGAGCAGCCCGGCCGCGATCAGTGTCGTCACGTTGGAGTCGGCGACGGCGCTCCAGGCGTGCCGGAACCCGGCGGTCAGGGAGGTGCGCAGGGACCGGCCTGGATATTGGGCGTGTTCCTCCCTGGCCCGTTCGAAGACCAGCACGTTGGCATCGACCGCCATGCCGATGGCCAGCACGAATCCGGCGAGTCCGGGCAGGGTGAGCGTGACGCCGAGCGCGACGAGCGCCGCGTAGGAGATCACTCCGTAGGCGCCGAGGGCGACGGCGGCGAGCGCGCCGAAGAGCCGGTAGACGATGGTGATGAACAGTGCCGTGGCCGCGGCACCGATGAGGGCGGCGCGGGCGCTGGCGTCGATGGCGGCGGCGCCGAGCGTCGGGCCGACGGTCCGCTGCTCGACGATCTCGACGGGCACCGGCAGCGCGCCGCCCTGGATCAGCAGGGCGAGTTCGCGGGCCTCGTCGGCGCTGAAGGAACCGGTGATCTGGGTGGAGCCGGAGGGCAGGCCGGTGTTGCAGCCGACGGTCGGGGAGACCTGCGGCGAGGAGATCACCTGCTTGTCCAGGACGATGGCGACCCGGCGCCGCTCGTCCTCGACGGGGTGACAGGCGGCCTCCCCGGTCAGCCGGGTCCAGTCCCGGCCGGCGTCCTTGTGGAAGTCGAGGGAGACGGACCAGCCGGCGCCCTGCTGGGCGTCGAACGCGGCGGAGGCGTCCTTGACGCCCGCGCCGGAGAGCGCGGCGGGGCCGAGAGCGAGGTGGCGGCCCTGCTCGTCGGGGAGCGTCAGCCCGTCCTCGGTCCCGGGGGCGTCGGGTGTTCCGGGGCCCTGTACCGCGTGGAAGGTCAGCTGGGCGGTTCTGCCGATGACTTCGGCGGCCTTGCGCGGGTCCTGGACGTCCGGGAGCTCGACGATGATCCGGTCCTCGCCGGAGCGGGTCAGCGTCGGTTCCGCGACGCCGAGCGAGTCGATGCGCTTGCGCAGTACCTCCAGGGTGCGGTCGGTGCTCTCCCGGTCCGCCTTCGCGGTGCCGGAGTCCTTGGCCTGCAGCACCATTCTGGTGCCGCCCTGGAGATCGAGGCCAAGTCTGGGGGACATGGTCAGCGTGATGAGCACGGCGACGAGCAGAACGGCCGCAGCCAGAACTGCCCGCACCATGGTGGCGCGAGTCATGGAGTTCCTCCGGGGGCGCCGGGCCCCTCGGTCAGGGCGCCACGGCAGGTGTACGGGACGGGACCGGTGACAGGTCCCATGGCCGGTGAACGGCCGTACCCGGAGGCCCGCGCACACCGGGCAGCGCGGCGCCGAAACGGTCGGCGGCGGCCGGAGGTCCGGCAAGGGTGCATCCGGGGACGGGGTGCGGCAGCGGAAGGCCGGGCGGGCTCGGGAGCGGGGAGCCCGGGCCGGGCGGCGGGAGGTGCTGAGGGGCACGGGGGTGTTCGGCGGCGATCCACGGCTGGGGCGCGGTCCCCGGCCCCGGCCGGAGGCTCTCGGCGGCGGCGCGGATGCGGGGACGGGGGATGTCGTGGGTACCGGGCGCCCGGCCGGTCCGGTCCGTCCGCACCGTCCGGTCCGTCCGCACGGTCCGGTCCGTCCGCACGGTCCGGTCCGTGCGGTCCGTGTGGTTCGCGCGATCCGTGCGGTCGAGGGGCCGGTCGGCCGGCTGGGTTCCGGTCGGCTGACCCGCGACGGACACGGGATGGGCCGCGAACCGGGCGGGGAGTCCGGCTCCGGCTGCCGCGGGCGCGCCTCCGGCGACGGTGAGGACGGCGAGGAGCAGCGCGGCGAGGAGCTGCCGCGCCGAAGCCGCACGTCGGCGGTGCGCCGTGGTGTCCGGCCGGTTCCGCGGGTGCTCGCTGCCCCGGGCCGACCCCGGGAGGGGGGTCACCCGGCTCGGCCGGGCAGGGCCGGTGCGACGGTGGCCTGACGGAGCACGGAGCTGAGGAACAGCCCGGCCCCGCGCACGACCGTGGTCGCCGGGTCGTCCGAGAGACGGACCGGGGCGCCGAGGCGGACCGCGATCCCGTCCGTGACGTCCGGGCGCAACGCGCCGCCTCCGGCGAGCAGCGGGCCCTTGCGCAGGGCTCCGAGCACCGCGCCATGACGGTCCTGCTGCCACATCGCCATGACCATGTCCAGCACCGCCCGGACGACGGCGGTGGGCGGATCGTCGGGCTCCAGGTCGCTGAGCCCGGTCTCGGCCAGCCGCGCGTCGCGGACCCTGCCGTCCACCAGGAGCGTCGCCTCGGTCAGTTCGGCACCGATGTCGACGACGAGCAGCGGGCCGCCGTCCTGCGGGCCGGCGCATGCGGCGGCGGCCCTGGCACTGTCCAGGACGATGACGCTCGAAGGGCCGAGCGCGGCAAGGACCTCCCGGGCGGCTGCGCGGTGCTCGGGGCCCGCGAGTACGGGGTGGCTGAGGACGATCACCGTGTCGCTGCGGTCGGCGCCCAGTGCCGAGTCGGCGATGCGGCCGAGCATCCGGCCGCAGGACTCGGTGTCGACGATGCGTCCGCGCCGGACCGGACCGCCCTGGCCGTACTCACCGCCGGGGCCGTTTCCGGTGTCGGCGACGACGCCCTGCCCGGGGATCCAGGCGCGGGTCCGGGAGCTGCCGAGGTCGATCGCGAGCCCCCGGGTCACTCCCCGGTGCTGCCGGTGAACGGAGCGAACGTGTCGCTGTCCGTCGCGCAAAGAACGCATCGCCCCTCACCCCCGGTCTGCTGTCGCAGCCGTTCACACACCCATCGACCCGCTGATAGCGAGGCATGACCGAGCCCTCACTATGCAATAGGTAGGCAAAGAAAGCTACTCCCGCGCAAAATCGAAGGGGTGTGGCCTCATACCTCGGACGGCAGGTACTCCTCGATCAGTTCGGCGAACTCCTCGGGGGCGGTGATCCGGATACCCAGGTCCCGCGCCTTGGTGTGCTTGGACCCGGCCTTCTCACCGACCACCCGCAGCGTGGTGCGCTGGAGACGCTGGAGGAGGCCTTCCCGCCGGCCCGCTCGATCAGCTCGTTCATCTCGCTGCGCGAGAGCTTCTCCAGCGCGCCCGTCATGGCCCCGGTGACCACCACCGTCATCGCGTCCAGCGGCCGCCCGGCCGCACCCGCCTCGCCGTCCGCTGCGCCGGGTTCGCCGATGAGGTTCAGATGTGGTCGCCGCCTGCGGCGGCGCGGATCGGCCTGGCCCGCCAAGCGCCCGGTCGGCGTCCGTGCGGACGCGTGCTCACGGACAGGCGATTCGACCAGACAGACGGTGGCAGACCGAAGCCCGGATGCCCAGAACAACGGGCCGTCCAGTCCTCGTCGCACTGCGCTCGCCAGGATCCGTTCGTGATCATCGGGACTGGAGTGCGCATGGTTCGTTCGCGCAGGCCCTATCGGAGGCGGGTTCACGCCCTCCGATAGCAGCCCTTGGACGAGATCGCCCTTACGACGTCAACTGCCACGTACGGGAGGGGTGGGTGTCACAGTTGTAGATGACGGTGGCCGTGTTGTTGCCTACGGCTCCACCGGCAGGTGTAAGGCACTTGCCACTGCTGTAGTTCACTACCAGATTTCCGCTGAAGTACCACAGTCGCGACGAGTCATTGTCACACGTGTAGATGACAGTAGCCGTGTTGTTGGCTCCGGCTCCACCGGCCGGACTGAGGCACTTTCCGCTGTTGAGATTCAGGAGCTGGTAGTTGTTGTTCCCCTTGTAGACCGCGTACCAAAGGCGGGACGGGTCGGTGTCGCAGTTGTAGATGACGGTGCCCGTGTTGTTGCCTACGGCCCCGCCGGCGGGACTGAGGCACTTTCCGCTGTTGAGGTTGTACAGAAACGAGCCGGTCGCCGCCTGTGCCTGGCTCACGGGTGCGAAGAAGAACAAACCACCGATGACGGCTGCCGCTGCGGCGGCAACGCTGGCTCTTTGACGGTTTCTTGCCACAGTTACGTTCCTCCTGATCGACGCGGATAGAACAACTGGCGCGCGCCAAGCATGCCAGACTGTGAGCCACGACACAGGGGTTTTTATAGAGTTCGCACAGCCGGAAGCGCGGAGTGGAGACGGTGGCCACCTTCGAAGATCGGTGACGGCCGGCGGCACAACCGCGCCCCTTGCCCGACCTCGCACTCGATCCCACCGAGGGTCCAAGCAGGCCAGGCCGATCTCGTTGAAGCTGTGCTTCGCGCCGACCTACGCGTCCTGGGCCAAGCCGATTGAGGCCCACTTCGGGCCGCTTCGACAGTTCACCGTCGCCAACTGCAACCACCGCAACCACACCGCCCAGACCCGGGGCCTGCACGCCTACCTGCGATGGCGCAACAAGAACGCCCGCCACCCCGACGTCCTCGCTGCCCAGCGGAAGGAGCGTACTCACACCCGCAGCGAGAAGGGCATCCGTTGGGGCGGACGATCGTTCGCCGCGTGATCAGTCGCTGACGTTCAACGTCGTGCACTCCTGCACGCCGAGCCCGGCCAGCACGGAACGAACCCGTTCCAGTGCCACCCCGCGATCGAGGCTTCCCTCGATCTCCAGGTCGAGATGACAACGTTCCATCCCGCTGCCCGCGCCCGTGATCTCCCCGTCGGGACCAAACGCGGCGTCCAACGCTTCCTCGACCTCATCTCGGTCGATGGGTAGACCGGCAAAGGCGATCTCAACGAACATCGCGTTCCTCCCCTCCGACCCGGCGAACCATACCGGTCACGGCACTCGCGTGCTCTCGCCCGTGGCGTAGTAGGCGGCGGCGGCCTGTGACGCCTCTTCGACCACGACGGCGTAGGCAGCGGTGTCGGCGAGCACAACAGGTGGGTTCGTCACGCCCTCCATCCTGCCGCCCACCACTGACAGTGATACGCGTGAGCGGCTTCGGGCGGTCGTGGCTCAGCCGCTGACCGACAACGTCCCGGCAGCGGGAGGGCGGCGCCGGGCAGCACCCTCGGACCGCCCCCGTCCCGCACGGGAGGGCTGCCGTGGAAGCGCGCCGAGAGAGCGCTCCCTCGCTTCCATTCCACCAGAGGAGTTCCAACTAGCTTCAAACGGAAGCGAGTTATCGCCTTGCGTGTTCTATTGACATGCCCAGGACGTCATTTTACGTTCCTTTGAGAGAGCGCTCTCTCGCACGATCAAGGAATCCCCCACTTCCTCCGAACAGGAGTGCCGTGCTCTTCTTCAGTCATCGACGCACCGGCGAACCCAGCCGCCGCAGAACCCTGCCGCCCCGGCGGTACCGCATCGCGGGGCTCGTCGCCGCCGCGCTCGCCCTGTCCTTCCTCCAGGCCACCACCGGCAACGCGTCCGCCGATCCGGACGGGCGCACGAACGCCTCACCGGCTCCCAAGGCGGCCGCCGATGTGGTCCGGGTGGCCGAATTCCTCGCCGAATGCCCGTACACCCACCGGGCGCCCGACGACCCGATCGTCTTCCCGGGCCTGCCCGGTGCCTCGCACATGCACAGCTTCTTCGGCAACACATCGACGAACGGCAACTCCGACCTGGCCTCGCTGGAGCGGGCCGGCAGCAGTTGCGCACCCGCGACGGACCTGTCGTCCTACTGGGTGCCCACCCTGTACGACGGCAACAAGGAGGTCAAACCCACCGGCACCACGTTCTACTACCTGGGCGAAGGTGTCCGGGACGATGTCATCAAGCGGATCAAGCCCTTCCCGCGCGGACTGCGCATCGTCGCGGGCAACGCGAAGGCGACCGGCCCCGACGACAACACGATCTCGCGCTGGTCGTGCCTCCACCACGGCGAGGTCAACCCCTCGCACAACTTCGTGAACTGCCCTGCGGACGCGATGCTGGAGTCCTACCTGGACTTCCCGCAGTGCTGGAACGGCAGGGACCTCGACTCCGCCGACCACAAGAGCCACATGGCGTATCCGGTCAACGGCGACTGCCCCTCGACCCACCCGGTTCCGGTGCCCAAGCTCCGCCAGGTACTGCGCTATCCGGTCAACGGCGACCCGGCCCGTTTCCGCCTGGCGTCCGGCCCCGGCTACACCATGCACGGTGACTTCTTCAACGTGTGGCCCGAGGCCGAGATGGCCCAGCGCGTCCGCGACTGCATCAACGCCATCGTGAAGTGCGGGGCCAACGGCACCCCCTGACCGGCCACCGCCCCGCCGGAGAGCGCGGCCGCAGCCCGTCCGACAGCCCGTCCGGGGCCCGAGCCCCGGACGGGCCCGTACCCCCGAGGACCTCGTCATGAAGGCGGCCCGCAGCACCCAAGCGCTGTCCCTGCTCCTCCTCCTGGCCGGGTGCGCGGCCCCGGCCGACACCGAGCGCCCGGCCGCACCGGTTCCCCCGGTCTCCGCGACCACACTTCCCTCCACCACGGGCCGGGCCCCGGCCGATCCGACGGATGCCGCCTGGGCCCAGCTGATGACCCCGATGAACGAGCAGGCCGTGGCGCTGCTGTCACTCGCCGGTCAGCACGCGGGTGATCCCCGGGTACGGCGCTGGGCGGCCGGACTCCGTACCGCGCAGAACGCCGAACTCGCCCGGTTGCGACCGCTGCTGGCCCGGATGGGACTGCCTGACACCAACGTGCACGAGGGACACGACATGCCGGGGATGGTGTCGGAACGCGACCTCGAACGGGCCGCCTCCGTCAAGGGCCGCGCGTTCGACCGCCTCCTCACCGCGCGGATTCGTGATCATCTGCGCCAGACCGCCCAGGTGTCCCGCTCCGAGACGGAGTCCGGAACCAGGCCCGATGCCAAGCGGCTCGCCACCGACCTGGTGTCGGCGCGCGAGGGCGAACTCGCCGAAGTCGGCCTGCTTCCGGGCGCGTCCGGGGGCACCGGCTGATGCCCCGTCGCCCGCGGCCCGGGGCTCCGCACCTGATTCCGGGCCGGTCGTACCGCCCGGTATAAAGGCTGCATGACTGCCGACGCACCACTGCCCGCGCGCCCCGCCACCCTGGAGGACGTAGCCGGTGTGGCGGGAGTGTCCCGGGCCACGGTCTCCCGGGTCATCAACGGCTCGACGACCGTGGACCCGGCGCTGCGCCGGGTGGTCGAAGAGGCCGTTGACGCCACCGGGTACGTGCCCAACCGCGCGGCCCGCTCGCTGGTGACCCGGCGCACCGACTCGGTCGCGCTCGTTGTCTCGGAACAGGAGCGGCGCCCGGTCTCCGAACCCTTCATCGGCCGGATGTTCTCCGATCCGTACTTCGGGCGGGTGATCAGCGGACTGCTCGAAGTGCTGCGCCCGGCCGGCATCCAGCTGGTGCTGATGCTGGCCGACGACCAGGCGTCCCGGACCCAGTTGCTTTCCTATCTGCGTCACGGCCATGTCGACGGGGTGGTGCTCATCTCCTCGCACGCGGACGACCCGCTGCCGGGGCTGCTGCACGGCACCCGGCTGCCCGCCGTGCTCGCGGGGCAGCCCCGTCGGCCCACCCCGCTCACCTATGTCGAGGCCGACCAGCGGGCGGGGGCACAGCTGGCCGCCGACCATCTGGCCTCACTGGGCCGGCGCCGGATCGGCACGGTGTCGGGCCCGCAGGACATGCCGGCCGGTCAGGCGCGGCTCACGGGTTTCCTGGACGCGCTCGCGGTGCACGGCATCCGGGACGTGGCGGCGGCCGAGGGCGACTTCACGCACGCGGGCGGCGCGGCGGCGATGAAGCGACTGCTCGGTGACCGTCCGGACCTGGACGCGGTGTTCGTCGCGTCGGACCTGATGGCGCTGGGCGCGCTCCCGGTGCTGCTGCGGGCGGGCAAGGAGATTCCCGAGGATGTCGCTCTCGTCGGGTTCGACGACAGCAGTGCGGCCACGGCCTGTGATCCGCCGCTGACGACGGTGCGGCAGCCGGTGGAGGAGATGTCCGCGGAGATGGCCCGGCTGCTGTTGAAGCAGATCGGCAGGCCCGGTGAGCCGATGCCGTCGGTGATCTTCCATCCGACGCTGGTGCGGCGGAAATCGACCTGACGCCGCGGGCCGGCCGTCGCGGACGTCAGCTTCGGGCGCCTGCTCCCGGGGCCGCGCCGCCCGCCCCGTCCACCTGTCCTACGGGCACCTGTCCCACGGGCACCTGCGGTCCCGAGACGTCGCTCAGCCAGCGTCTCAGGACCCGGTGCACCGTCTCGGCGCCGACCAGTTCGGCGGGCCGCGCCTCGCCCTCGGCGGCTGCCGCGTCCAGCGGGTCCGTCATGCCGCGCGGCCAGAGCAGGAAGGGCCGGGACTGTTCACCGCCCAGACCGCCGTGCGAACCGATCTGCTCCTCGAAGGCGTGCACGGTGCCCGTTTCCGGGTCGTACATCGAGTTGACCATCACATCGGCGACGTGCGGGAAGGTGTCGGTGCGCCGGACCGCGGCCGCCGTGCCCGCGCCGAAGGGAGCCAGCGGTCCCTCGCCGTCCCGCAGTTCCGCCACGGGTATCCGGGCGCCGCCGGGCCCCAGCACCACCGAGCCGTGGCTCTCGCTGCGTACCAGCAGGAAGCCGATGCCGGGGTGGTTGGCGAGCGTGCTGAGCAGCGCGGGGTGGCGGCGGTCGAGCTGCTCCAGCGAGGCGCGTCCCGCTATGTCGGGGAAGGAGATCAGGCCGAGGTTGCCGGAGGCGAGAACGACCGGGTCCGAGGGGTGCGCCAGGCTCTCCTGCTCGTCCCCGTCGACCGGCCGGTGGAGCGCGATCCGTACCGCGTCACGCGCCTCGGAACCGCTGCTGGTGCGCTGCGCCCGGCGGGGCACCGGCAGTCCGCTGCCCGCCCTCACGAGGTTCTTCAGCGTCAGCCCGTACGCGCCCGCGAAGGTCTCCCCCGGGCTCTGGCCGTGGTCGGACAGAAGCACGATCCGGTACGTGCGCGGGGTGTGTTCGGCGACCTTGGCGATCAGGGCGAGCGAGCGGTCCAGCCGGGCGAGGACCTTCTCCGCGTCCCGGCTGCGCGGTCCCGAGTGATGGGCCACCTCGTCGTACGCGACCAGGTCGGCGTAGACCGCGGTCCGTCCGGCGAACATGTCGCCCATGACGGCGGCGACCACCACATCGCGTTCGACGACGGTCGCGAAGGCCCGGATGAAGGGGTAGAGCCCGCCGCGCTTGATCCGGGGCGTGTCCTTGCGGAGGCGCGCGCGGGTCGACTGGCCGATCTCCCTGCCGACCTCGGCGACGAAGGACAGCGCGGTACGGACGGCGTTGGCCGGGTCGGCGAAGTAGGCGAAGTACCCGGCCCGGGAACGGCGTCCCTTGCCTCGTCTGGCGGCCATCGACAGGACGAGTGCGAGCTGGTCGGCGCCGCCGCTGAAGAGGTTGCCGCGGCCGGCTCCGTCGAGCACGAGCAGTCCGCCGTCGTGGGTGCGCGCGACGGCCCGGCGCTGCATTTCGAGGGCGCTCGCCGGCCGGCTGGAGACCATGACGTCGCCGGTCTCCTTCTCGTACCAGCGGAAGGCCGGGACGTCGAAGTTGCTTCCGTGCAGGATGCCGAGCTGGCTGGCGCCGGTCTGGCTGGACCAGTCGGTGCGCCACGGGGTGAGCCGGTGGCCGGTTCCGTCGGCCAGCCAGTGCGCGACGGTCGGCATCAGTCCGTCGGCGGCGGCCTGCGCGAGGACGTCGTGGCCGACTCCGTCGAGCTGGATGAAGACCGTGCCGGGCGTCCCCCCGTCCGCGGCGCCGTCCCTGCCGCTGCGGCGGCGGCGCCGGTCCGCGAGGCGTGACAGGCGGCGGCGGTAGGCGTTGTCGTCACGGACGGCGAGCGCGGTGGAGGTCGCCGACGCGACGGCGGACATCACGGCCGCGACGACGACGGCCGTCTGCGGGTCGGCCGCGCCGCGCCCGTCCGGGATGAGCCGCAGCGCGATCAGCAGCAGCGAGCCGTTGAGGAAGAAGACCAGCATCCCGAGGACCAGGGCCGGCACGATGAGCAGGGCCCGTACCAGCACCGGCCAGACCAGTGCGGAGAGCAGACCGAACGCGCCCGCACCCCAGGCCGCGGTGAACGCGGTCTTGGTGACGCTGTCGCCGTCGTCCGACTGGAGCTGGAAGTCCGGCAGAATCCCGGCGAGAACAAGCATCGTGAGCGTCGAGACCGCCCACACCACAATCACTCGCATCAGGGCGCTGCCGGCTGTTCGCCATCGCCCGTCACCCACGCCTGTGCCACCTCACGTCCGGGCCCCGCCGTTCCGGACCCTGCCCCAGTTTTTCACAGCGGGAGGGCTGGCTTCGCCGACGAGCTCCGGACAGGCCGGTCAGCAGCCGTCGTAGCCCGCGGTGGGCATGGTGAGCCTGCGGTGCACGCCCGCTTTCGTCCGGGAGCTGTAGAGCGGCTCGTCGAGACCGGCGATCTCCAGGCGTACGCCGCGCCGCTCGCACTCCTCGGTGAAGCGCGGCACCGACGCGACGGCCCGCGCGAGCACCCGGTCGTTGGGCGCGACGAAGAGTTCGACCTCGCCGTCCTCGACATCGGCCCAGAGCGCCTGGTGGTCGGGACGCAATCCGTAGAGGCGCAGCTGCCGGGTGACGACGTAGCCCTTGCCGGCGGCCCAGCGGGCGCACATGTCGTGCTGGCTGCGGGTGTCCACGAGGAACGGGTCGCTGTCGAGTTCCTCCAGCGGTGTGAGACTGGCGATGGCCGCCACCCGTACGTCCCCCATGGCCGCTCTCCCGTGCTAGGCGTTCTGCGACCCTACTCCCCCGGTTCCCGCCCGGGAGGGCGCTCGTCAGGGCGGGAAGGGGGCGCACGGAAGCAGAGGCGCCGGCCGCCCGGGGTGGGGCGGCCGGCGCGGTTGCCGGTGGGGGTCAGCCGTCGAGCGAGGTCATGACGTGCTTGATCCGGGTGTAGTCCTCGAAGCCGTAGGCGGAGAGGTCCTTGCCGTAGCCGGACTTCTTGAACCCGCCGTGCGGCATCTCGGCGACCAGTGCCATGTGGGTGTTGATCCACACACAGCCGAAGTCGAGGTTCCTGGACATCCGCATGGCGCGGCCATGGTCCTTGGTCCACACCGAGGAGGCCAGGGCGTAGTCGACGCCGTTGGCGTACGCGACGGCCTGGGCCTCGTCCGTGAACGACTGGACGGTCATCACGGGCCCGAAGACCTCGTTCTGGACGATCTCGTCGTCCTGCTCGAGGCCGGAGACGACGGTCGGGGCGTAGAAGTAGCCCTTCTCGCCGACCCGGTGGCCGCCCGCCTCGACCGTGGCGTGCTCGGGGAGCCGCTCGATGAAGCCGCTGACCTGGGCGAGCTGTCCGGCGTTGTTGAGCGGGCCGTAGAGCACGTCCTCGTCGTCCGGCTGCCCGGTCTTGGTGTCGGCGGCGGCCTTGGCCAGCGCCGTGACGAACTCGTCGTGGACGGACTCGTGGACCAGGATCCGGGTCGCGGCGGTGCAGTCCTGCCCGGCGTTGAAGAAGCCGCCGACGATCAGGTCGTCGACCGCCTTCGCCAGGTCCGCGTCCTCGAAGACGACGGCGGGCGCCTTGCCGCCGAGCTCCAGGTGGACCCGCTTGACGTCGATGGCGGCGCTCTGGGCGACCTGGATGCCGGCCCGTACCGAACCGGTGATGGAGGCCATCGCCGGGGTCGGGTGCTCCACCATCAGCCGGCCGGTCTCGCGGTCGCCGCAGACCACGTTGAAGATCCCGCGCGGCAGCTCCAGCGAGTCCAGGACCTCGCCGATGATCCCGGCGATCAGGGCGGTCGACGCCGGGGTGGTGTCGGACGGCTTGAGGACCACCGCGTTGCCCGCGGCGAGCGCCGGGGCGAACTTCCAGACGGCCATCAGGAGGGGGTAGTTCCACGGGGCGACCTGTGCGCAGACACCGACCGGCTCACGGCGGATGATCGAGGTCATGCCGTCCATGTACTCGCCGGCCGAGCGGCCCTCCAGCAGCCGGGCGGCTCCCGCGAAGAAGCGGATCTGGTCGATGGCGGGCGCCAGTTCCTCGCTGCGGGTGAGGTGCAGCGGCTTGCCGGTGTCCCGGCTCTCGGCGGCCACCAGGTCGTCGGCCCGCGCCTCCATGGCGTCCGCGATCCTCAGGAGGGCCAGCTGGCGCACGGCGGGGGTGGTGTCGCGCCAGACGGGGAAGGCGGCAGCGGCGGCGGCCATCGCCGCGTCCACGTCGGCCGCTCCGGAGAGCGGGGAGGTCGCGTAGACCTCACCGGTCGCCGGGTCCACGACATCGAGTGTGCGGCCGTCCGAGGCATCCGCGGGGACACCGTCGATGAAGTTGCGGAACGTGATGGTCATGCGGGGGAAACCGGTCTCTCTGGTGGTCGGGCGGCGTTACGGTGCGGGACGCGGGCGGCGTTGCCGCGCGGGTCAGCCGGCCGTACGGGCGGACAGGTGCTCGTGGACGGCGGGCCAGCCGCCGTCGTCGGCGCGGGCGAAGACGATCGTCTCCCGCTCGTGGACCGTCTCCTGGCCTTCCCGGGTGGAGATCGTGGTCTCCACGTCGTGGCTGAAGACGGCGGTGGACCCGAAGTGCTGGATCAGCTGCCCGGTCGAGGTGCAGCCGAGGATCCGGAAGTCGTCCTGGTCCACCCACTCCTGCCAGAGCGCGCGGTACTCGGCGGTGGAGCCGAGCCGCCGCGGGGTGGAGTGGAAGACGAAGGTCGCGTCAGGGGCGAAGGCGCCGAAGTAGTCGTCGAGGCGGCCCTCGGAGAAGGCGGCGACGAGCGCGTCGGCGGCGGCGCGGATCTGCTCGGTGTCCCGGACGGGCGTACTCGGCGTGGTCATGGACGGCTCCTGGATGCGGGGGGCGGGGGCGGGGGCGAGGGCCGGTTCGGGGCGGAAGCGGTGGTCAGAGCGCCGCGGCCGGTGCGGGGGCGGGCTCCTCGTCGGTGCTGGTGATCGGCGGGACCGGGGTGTCCGAGGCGCGGACGAACCGGGGTCCGTCCGGCCCGTACACCGCACGCGGTTCGGGGAACACGGTCAGCAGGCCGAGGTAGAGCACCGCCGCGAGGGCCAGGCCGACCGGCAGCGAGATGTCCGTGCCGTTCGCGAGGTTGCCGAACGGGCCGACGAACTGGCCGGGCAGGTTGGTGAAGAGCAGCGCCACCGAGGCGGAGAGCAGCCAGGTGGACAGGCCGCGCCAGTTCCAGCCGTGGTTGAACCAGTAGCGGCCGCCGACCTGCCTGCGGTTGAAGACCTGGAGCGCGTCCGTGTCGTACCAGCCGCGCCGGATCACGTAGCCCAGGATCATGACGATCATCCACGGGGCGGTGCAGGTGATGATCAGGGTCGCGAAGGTGGAGATGGACGTCGTGAGGTTGAGTGCGAACCGGCCGACGAAGATGAAGGCGATCGACAGGGCGCCGATGAAGAACGTCGACTGCACGCGGCTGAAGCGGGTGAACACGCTGGAGACGTCGAGCCCGGTGCCGTACAGCGCGGTCGTACCGGTGGAGAGGCCGCCGATCAGGGCGATCAGGCAGAGCGGCAGGAAGTACCAGCCGGGCGAGATGGCGAGCAGTCCGCCGACGTAGTTGGGGGCGTCCGGGTCGACGTACTTCGCGGCCTTCGTGGCGATGATCGACGCGGTGGCGAGACCGAAGACGAACGGCAGCAGCGTGGCGATCTGGGCGAGGAACGCCGCGCCCATGACGCGGCGGCGCGGGGTGTCGGCCGGGATGTAGCGCGACCAGTCGCCGAGGAAGGCGCCGAACGAGACCGGGTTGGACAACACGATCAGCGCGGCGCCGACGAAGGACGGCCAGAACAGCGGGTCGGCGGTCGAGGCGAACGAGCCCGCGTACCCGGCGTCGAAGTCCCCGGCGAAGGCGAAGGCCCCGAGGACGAACAGCGCCGAGGCCGCCACCACCGCGATCTTGTTGACCAGCAGCATGAAGCGGAAGCCGTAGACGCAGACCACCAGGACGAGTGCGGCGAAGATCGCGTAGGCGATGCCGTACGTGATGTCGGACTCGGGAACGTTCGCGAGCCGGTGCGCGCCGCCGACGAGCGCGTCGCCCGACGACCAGACCGAGATCGAGAAGAACGCGACCGCGGTGAGCAGCGAGAGGAACGAACCGACGACCCTGCCGTGCACACCGAGGTGGGCGGAGGAGGAGACGGCGTTGTTGGTGCCGTTGCGCGGGCCGAACAACGACATGGGCGCGAGCAGCAGCGCACCGACGAGGAGGCCGAGGACGGTCGCGGCGAGGCCCTGCCAGAAGGAGAGGCCGAACAGGATCGGGAAGGCTCCCAGTACACAGGTCGCGAAAGTGTTGGCACCGCCGAAGGCGAGCCGGAAGAGGTCGATGGGACGGGCGGTGCGGTCCGCGTCGGGAATCCGCTCCACGCCATTGGTCTCGACTTCGGTGATCGAGGTAGTCATGGGCGTTCCACCTGCTGTTCGTGCTGTTCATGCGCGGGGACTGGCCCCTCAGTGTGGATGTACCGGCCACCGTGGGCAATTGTGAAAGTCACAAAGGGATACGCTGACATCTGTGGCCAACAACAAACTGACGGTCGAGGATCTGCTCTCGTTCCCCGCACTTCAGCTCACCGTGCGGGCGGGTGGCAGCGGTCTCGGCCGGTCCGTCTCCTGGGCGCATGCCAGTGAACTCGCCGATCCGACACCGTGGCTGCTCGGCGCCGAGGTGATCATGACGACGGGCCTCGCGGTGCCGCGGACCGCCGCGGGCCAGCGTGCCTATCTGGAGCGGCTGGACGACGCCGGTGTCTCCGCGCTCGCCCTCTCCGCGCAGTTGCACATGCCGCCGCTGCACGACGCGTTCTTCCGGGCGGCCGAGGAGCGGGGCTTCCCGGTGCTGGAGGTGCCGCTCGCGGTGCCCTTCATCGCCGTCTCCCAGGAGGTGGCCGCCTCGGTGCAGGAGGACGCCCGCCACCGGCTGGGCGCCCAGTTGCAGGTCTTCGGTTCGCTGCGCTGGCTGGTCGCCGAGGATCTGGACACCCCCACGCTGCTGCGCCGTCTGGAGCGCCTGTCGGGGTACGACGTCTATCTCTGCACTCCGCAGGGGCGCCCGCTGCTGCCCGGGGTGCCGGTGCCCGATCCGGGGGTGCTGCCCGCCTCGGCGGACGCGCCGCCGACCATTCCGGGCGGTTTCGTGCTGCCGGTGCCGGCGCCGGGCGGTCCGGCGGGGTTCCTGGTGGCGTACGAGCGGGAGGGCGCCCAGCCCGCGGGACTCGCCGTCGTCCAGCACATCGCCACGGTGGCGGCGCTGCGGGTCGCGATGGTGCGCACCGAGCGCGAGACACTGCGGCGCGAGGGCGCGGAGACGCTGGCCGAACTGTTGCAGGAGGTGCTCGACCCGGAGGCGGCCCGGCGCAGGCTGGCACGGCACGCGATCGAGGGCGACACGGTGCTGATCGTCGTCCGCGGCGCCACGGACGAGGCGCTGCTGCGCTGTCTGCAGGACCATCCGCATCTGCTGCTGACCTGGGGCGAGGACCGCTATGTGCTGGGTTCGCCGGAGCTGGCCGTGGAGATCGGCGGGCTGTCCGACGTGGCGGCGGGCATGAGCCGTCCGTTCCTGCCGGGCGCCGCGCTGCGGGTGGCGCAGCGGGAGGCGCTCTGGGCGGTGTCGAAGGCCGTCGAGTCCGGCCGGCCCGTGGTCCGCTACGGCGACGACTCGACGGGCCGCTGGCTGCCGGACGACCCGGCGGTGCTGACGGCGCTGGTCGAGCACGTGCTCGGTGAGGTGCTGCGGTACGACGCCGCCCACGACTCGCAGTTGCTGGTCTCGGTCCGCACCTGGATGGAGCGCAACCGCCGCACGGAGACGGCGGCGGCCGCCCTCCACATCCACCCGAACACCCTCACGTACCGGCTGCGGCGCTTCGGTACGCTGGCCGACCGGGATCTGGGATCGACGGGAGCGCTGGCCGAGGTCTGGCTCGCCATCCAGGCGGCGGGCACGCTGGGGCTCACGGACTGAGCGCGGCGACTGCCCGTAGGCTCGACGACAGGTCCGGGAACAGGAGGCGGCACGTGCCGGTGGAAGTCACCTGGTGGGGTCATGCCACCTGCACGATCGAGGACTCCGGGGTGCGGGTGCTGACCGACCCCCTCTTCGTGCGGCGCCTCGCGCATCTGCGCCGCCGCCGCGGCGAGCTGCCCGGCCCGGCGGCCACCGTCGCCGATGTCGTCCTCATCTCGCATCTGCACTCCGACCATCTGCATCTGCCGTCCCTGGCCCGTGTCGCCCCGGGCGGCCGGCTGATCGTGCCGCTGGGGGCGGTCCGGGCGGTCCCGGGGCTGCGGCTGCTGCGCCGGGTGCGCGGGCTGCGGATCACCGAGGTCGCGCCCGGCGACGAGGTGCGGGTCGGCGAGGTGCTGATCCGGGCGGTTCCGGCACTGCACGACGGACGGCGCCTGCCGGTGGGCCCGCACCGCTCCCCCGCGCTGGGTTACGTCGTCGAGGGCGCGTCGCGCACCTACTTCGCCGGGGACACCGGTCTGTTCGACGACATGGCGCGGGCGGTCGGCCCGGTGGACGTGGCGCTGCTGCCGGTCGGCGGCTGGGGGCCCTATCTGGGCCACAGCCATCTCGACGCGGGGCGCGCCGCCGAGGCGCTGGCCCGGCTGTCGCCGAGCTCGGCCGTGCCGGTGCACTACGGCACGTACTGGCCGATCGGGATGGACGGGATCCGGCCGCACGAGTTCCATTCGCCGGGTGACGAGTTCGTCCGCCAGGCGGCGCTCCTGGCGCCGCAGGTGGCGGTGCACCGGCTGGCGCACGGCGAACATGTGCGGCCGGAGGGCTGCGGGTGATATTCGAGGTCGTGAGCCGGCTGCCTCCCGAGTCGACGCAGCAGGCGGTCGGCTATCCGTCCCTGTTCCTGCTGGTGGCGCTGGGTGCCCTGGTGCCGGTGGTGCCGACGGGTGCGCTGGTGAGCTCGGCGGCGGTGGTGGCGTTCCACCAGTCGTCGCCGTTCGCGCTGCTGGTGGTCTTCCTGGTCGCGTCGGCCGCCGCGTTCCTCGGGGACATCTGCCTGTACTGGCTGGGTCAGCGCGGGGTTCGGTCCAGGAGCGGGTCCAAGTGGCTGCGGGTGATCAGTGACCGGGCCGCTCCGGAGCGGCTCGCGCAGGCGCAGCAGAAGCTTGAGGAGCACGGCGCGATGGTGCTGGTGCTGTCCCGGCTGGTGCCGGCCGGGCGGATACCGGTGATGCTGGCGTGTCTGCTGGGCCGGATGCCGATGCGGCGGTTCGCCCGTGGGGATGTGCCGGCGTGTCTGGCCTGGGCCGCCACGTATCAGCTGATCGGCATTCTGGGCGGTTCGCTCTTCCCCGAGCCGTGGCAGGGCGTGGTGGCCGCGGTCGGTCTGACGCTGCTGATCAGCGCGGCGCCCGCGGGTTGGCGCCGGCTGCGGGTGCGGTTCAGCCGCTGACCGGGCGGGGTTCGGGGGCGGTGCCGCGAGCGTCGGGGAGCTGTTCGCGCGTCCGGCGGCCGCATGCGTGGGTGGTCCGGCCGTTGCGGACGTCGCGGACCGCATGCGCCGGTGGTCCGGCCGTTCGAGTGTCCGGGGCCGGACGGGCGGGGTCCGGCCGTTGGGGACGTCAGCGGAGTTCGTCGAGGGCTGCGCGGAAATTGTTCAGGGCTGCCACGACATGGGGCAGTTCGAGGGGCTCCGCCGCGGTGAGGGACTCCATCTGCTGTCGCGGGGTGGACCCGAGCAGCGGCCCGGTGCCCAGTCGCACCCGCAGTGCCCCGAGTTCGTCGCCGAACCGGTGGCCGCCGGGGACCGGTGTGCCGAGCCGTTCCGTCAGGTACTCCTCCAGCTCCAGCGAGTCCGTGACCCCGCGGGCGGCGAGCCGGGACCTGAGCGGGCCGAGGTCCGCGTACAGATGACGGCCGGCCTGCGGGGGCCGGGCCAGCGCGCCCGAGGCGAGGACCGCCCGGTGGGCCGCGGCGGCGACCCTGGCCTGCATGGCGGCGGCCCGGCGGGCCCGCTCCGTGACGGCGTCCGGTTCGCGCAGCGCGTGGGCGGCGGCCGCCGCCACCGGGCCCGCCACGAAGGCGCCGAGTGCGGTGAGGATGTCGAGCGTACGGGCGTGGCGGACGGCCGCCCGGCCGGTGTCCGGGAACCGGGCGACCGCGACCGGCCAGGCGGACGGGGTCAGCGCACCGGACAGGTCGGAGATCACCGTCACATCGTCGGGGCACATCTCGGCCGGGCTCAGCAGCACCGTGTCGTGCGGCCGGTGCAGGGTGTCGCGCCAGGTCTCGTCGCTGACGATGTGCAGCCCCTCGGCGACGGCGGCCTCGCAGGCCTCGCGCACGAGTTCCGGCGGGGCGACGGTCGCGGTGGGGTCGTCGACGACGGAGATCAGCAGCAGCCGGGGCCGGCCGCCCTCGGCACGCACCCTGCGCACGGTCTCCAGCAGCGCGTACGGATCGGGCACGCCGCCGCACTCGGCGGGGGTCGGCACGTGGTAGGCGGGTCTGCCCAGCAGCCGGGCCTGCGGGATCCAGGCGGCGGGACAGGGACGCGGCATCAGCACGTCGCCGCCGTGCGCGGCGATCAGGGCGAGCAGCAACGAGGAGGTGCCCGGCGCGGCGGCGACGTGTTCGGAGCCGCCGTGCAGTCCGCGCCGGTCCCAGTAGGCGCGGGCCGCATCGCGCAGCGCCGCCGAGCCGCCGGCCGGCTCGGGTACGCCGCTGCCTGCGGCCGTCGCCAGCACCTCGGCCAGTTCGGGCAGGACCGGCAGACCGGAGGCGGGCGCGGGCGGTCCGTAGCGCACGGGCCCGCGGTCCTCCCGGACTCCGGGTGTGCCGTACCCAGCCTGCCCGCGCTCCTGACGCCCGGTCCGCTCCCGGCCCATCCGGGCCTCCTTCGCCGCCGCTCGGTCACCCGGCCCGTCGCCCAGGCCGTGTCCGCCCCTTTATACGAGGGAATGGAGCGGGGCGCCTGCGCTACCGCGAAGCCACCACGGGGCCGTACCACGGTCCGGACGGGGGCGCACGGCGGGCCGGGAACCACCCTGCGGTGACGGCCCGGCGGCAGACCCGGTTCGGCCTCGGGCCCGGCGCCTCCCCATATCTCCTTCCCGAACTCCTTCCCGACGCAGTGAGCCGGCGCCGGGCGGGGTCGCCCGGCCCCGCCCGGCGAGACGCTGTCGGCGATCCGTGACCGTCAGCCCGCGACTCACTTACGCCCCCCGTGGTGTCCGAGCCGGCCGGAGAGCGACCCGGCGCCGTCGGCGGCGAGACCGGCCAGCTCCTGTTCGCGCTCCTCGCTCCAGCGGATCATGGGTGCGGAGATGGAGAGCGCGGCGACGACCCGGCCCGTCCGGTCCCGTACCGGCGCGGCCACACAGCTCACATCGGGGTCGGACTCCCGGTGTTCCACCGCGATGCCCCGCTCCCGGACAGCGGCGAGCGCGGCCCGCAGCTCCCCTTCGTCGGTGATGCTGTTCGGGGTCATGCCGGTGAGTTCGAGGCCGCCGAGGCGTGCGTCGAGGTCCCGGTCGGGCAGAGCCGCGAGCAGCATCTTGCCGACGGACGTGCAGTGGGCGGGCAGTCTGCGGCCCGCCGCCGAGACCATCCGGACCGCGTGGGTGGAGTCCGCGTTGGCGATGTAGATGATGTCGGTCTCCTCCAGGATCGCCACATGGACGGTCTCCCCGCACGTCTCGGCGACCTGCTGGGCCACCTGCCGGCCCTCGGCTGCGAGGTCGAGCTGATCGGCGTACCGGCTGCCGAGCTGGTAGGTGCGCACGCCGAGGCGGTAGCGGCCGGGCCGGTCCGGGGTCGTGACCAGGTAGGAGCGGGCGGCCAGCGTGGTGAGCAGCTCATGGACGGTGGTGCGGGGGAGCTGGAGCTTGCGGGTGACCTCGGGCGCGGAGAGCGTACCGTCGCCGTCGAGGAAGAGTTCGAGTACGTCCAGCGCCCTGGTCACCGCCGGGACAAGTCGCCCCATGGCCGTGCACCACCCTCCCGCGTTCGACATTCCGGCCGGTGACCGGCATCACGAACGCAGGCTAAGTGCGGCGCGCTCGTCCGGGCAATGACGCGGTGATGTCCGACACCCTGGTCATGCACGATTTCGAACGACTTCTCCCGGTATGCCACCGAATGGCGGATGGGCGGAGCCACCCGGCGTCCCGGCCACCCCGGCCGAACGGTGCCATCCGGGCGCGCCTGCTGATTCGGCGCGGCCGGGCAGGGTATTCGCTGTCCCATGCCGTCACCGAGCAACCCCTCACACCTGCCGAGCTCCGCCGGGCTGCGGAGCCTGCTGCACCGATGCGATCTCGCCGTCTTCCAGAACCTGGCCCAACGGCACTGGCCCGCCGCCGCACCCGTGCTGCCGCGGCTCAGCCGCAGCGCCAACCACGGGCTGCTGTGGCTCGGTGCCGCGGCGGGCATGGCCGCGTTCGGCGGCAGCGCGCGGGCCCGGCGGGCCGCGCTGCGCGGGATCGCCTCGCTGGCGGTGGCCTCGGCCGCGATCAACACCGTCGGCAAAGGCGCGGTCCGCAGGGAGCGACCGATACTGGACGCCGTGCCGGTGATACGGCGGCTCAAGCGCCAGCCGTTCACCACGTCCTTTCCGTCCGGGCACGCCGCATCGGCTGCCGCCTTCGCCACCGGGGTGGCCCTCGAGTCGAAGGGCTGGGGAGCGGTCGTGGCGCCCGTCGCGCTGTCCGTGGCCGCCTCCCGCATCTACACCGGTGTCCACTATCCGACCGATGTGCTGGCCGGTGCGGCGCTGGGCATAGGGGCGGCGTTCGCGCTGCGCGGCGTCGTGCCCACCCGCGGGCAGTTGCCCGCACCGGGAAGGCCCCCCGCCCACGCGCCCGCGCTGCCCGATGGCCAGGACCTGGTCGTCGTGGTGAACCAGGCGTCCGGGACGGCCACGGCCACGGCCTCGCTGGTCCGGGACGCGCTGCCGAACGCCGAGGTGGTGGAGTGCCGCCCCGAGGAGTTGTCCGACGAGCTGGAGAAGGCCGCGGAACGGGGCCGGGCACTGGGCGTCTGCGGCGGTGACGGCACGGTCAACCAGGCGGCGGCGGTGGCCGCCGTGCACGGTCTGCCGCTGGCCGTGTTCCCCGGCGGGACGCTGAACCACTTCGCGTACGACCTGGGCATCGAGACCGTGGCCGACGCCTGTGCCGCGCTCGCCGCGGGCGATGCGGTCCGGGTGGACCTGGGCCGCTTCCGGCCGGGCCCCGAGGGGCCCGGGGGTGCCCACGGCTACTTCCTGAACGCCTTCAGCCTGGGTGTCTATCCCGAGTTGGTGAGGACGCGCGAGCGCTGGGCGCCCAGGATCGGAGGCTGGCCGGCCGGGGTGCTCGCCGCCTTCGAGGTGCTGCGCGGCGAGCGGCCGCTGGAGGCCGAACTCCAGGGCCGGCGGAGGCCGCTGTGGCTGCTGTTCATCGGCAACGGCCTGTTCCAGCGGGTCGGCCCGGCACCCGGCCGACGGCACAACCTCGCGGACGGCCTGCTGGACGTACGGGTGGTGCACGGCGGACGGACCCCGGCGCTGAGGCTGCTGGCAGCCGCCGTCGCGGGGCCACTGAGCCGCTCCCCGATGCATGCGGCCGTCCGGCGTCACCGGGTGCGGATCTCCGGCCTGAAGCCCGGGACGCCGTATGCGTACGACGGCGAAGTGGCGCACAGTCAGCACGAGTTGATGATCGACAAGCTGCCGGAGGCGCTGACGGTGTACTGCCCGATGCAGGTGTGAGACCGACCCGGACCGGGCGAACAGGGGGCGGCCGACGCCGAGTCGGCCGCCCCTTGGCGCGCACCCGCACCCCAGACCGAGGATGTCCACATCGCAAGATTCCTGTCTCATCATTCGGCATGCGGGCGTACCGTGGCCGTACCGATCAGAGCTTCGCGGCTCATGCTGCGCCGTTCGCAGCACGCAGCACGTCGTTCACCGTTCGCGTTTCGAGAGAGGATGCACGGTCATGCCGAAGGAGACCGCCGTCTACACCCACGGCCACCACGAGTCGGTGCTGCGCTCGCACCGCTGGCGCACCGCCGCCAATTCCGCGGGCTACCTCATCGGTGAACTGCGCCCCGGCATGAGCGTGCTGGACGTCGGCTGCGGCCCCGGCACCATCACCGCCGATCTGGCCGCGCTGGTCGCCCCCGGCCGGGTGACCGCCGTCGACACCACCCAGGAGATCCTGGACCGGGCGGCCGAGGCGGCGGCGGAACGCGGCCTGGACAACCTGGAGTTCGCCACCGCCGATGTGCACGCCCTGGACTTCGCCGACGACAGCTTCGACGTGGTCCACGCCCACCAGGTGCTCCAGCATGTCGGAGACCCGGTGCAGGCGCTGCGCGAGATGCGACGGGTCTGCCGCCCCGGCGGCATCGTCGCGGCCCGCGACAGCGATTACGCGGCGATGACCTGGTTCCCCGAGGTGCCGGTCATGGACGCCTGGCTGGAGCTGTACGGCCGGGTGGCCCGCGCCAACGGCGGCGAACCGGACGCCGGGCGGCGCCTGCTCTCCTGGGCCCGGCGGGCCGGCTTCACCGACATCACGCCGACAGCCGCCGCCTGGTGTTTCGGCACCCCGGAGAGCCGGGACTGGTGGAGCGGCCTGTGGGCGGACCGGACCGTCGGCTCGGTGTACGCGAAGCTGGCGGTCGACGGCGGGCACGCGACGTCCGAGGAGCTGACCGCGATCGCCGAGGCTTGGCGCACCTGGGGCGAGCACGAGGACGGCTGGTTCATGGTCCCGCACGGCGAAGTCCTCTGCCGCGCCTGAGCGCGCCGCCGCCCCGGGCCCGCCGCCCGCGGCCGGTGGCCCGGTCACGGGCCCCGGGGCGGCCCCGTCGGCTGAATCGATCACGCAGCGCTGACCGGCCAACTACCCTGTCCGGCATGGAAATCCTGGGAACCACGCTGCGTATCTGCGTCGACGACCTGGAGGCCGCGGTGGCCTTCTACGAGAACCTCACGGGCAGTTCGGCCCTGCGCTTCGAGCGCGGCGGGGTCTCCGTGGCCGCCATCAGCTGCTTCCTGCTGATGAGCGGCCCCGAGGCCGAGCTGGAGATCCTGCGCAAGGTGACGGCGACGATCGCGGTCAAGGACGTCGACGAGGCCAACGCCTCGCTGACCCGGGTGGGCGCCCGGATCGTCGCGGGCCCCGTCCACACGCCCGTCGGCCGCAATCTGATCGCCCTGCATCCGGACGGCTCGGTCTTCGAGTACGTCGACCGGAACCTTTCGGCCTGACGGCTTGAGCAGCCGTCAGGCACGACCTGTTCGGTGGTGGTTGTCCGCCCGGCAGCTGATCGTCAGGTACGCGGGCGCATCCGGTAGTTGTACGCGTCCGGCAGCGGCTCGTCCGTGAGCTCGGCCCACACCTCGTCCAGGATCTCCGCGCCCTCGCGCAGATCGGCGACCTCGAAGCCCTCGTCGAACAGTGCGCGGGCGGCGGCGCGGTCACCCTCCGCGATCAGCAGCCGGGCCTCCAGCAGACGGAACCGGCCGCGGCGGCGGATCTCCGCGGACAGCCCGTCCCAGACGGTGCGGGCCGGGCCGGACCGGCCCGCCGCCAGCAGCGCCTCGATCGCCTCCCGGCCGAGGGCCGCGGTGGCCGCCGTCCAGGTGTCGCCGTCGTCCAGGCGCTCGGCGCACAGGTTGTCGAACGCCTCCGCGTAGTGGTCGGCCGCCCGCTCCGGCTGGCCGCCCTCCTCGGCGGCGACGGCGAGGCAGCGCAGCAGCGGCCAGCGGGACGGGGCCAGGGCCAGTCCGCGTTCCCAGCTGCGGACCGCCTGGGCGCGGTCACCGGCGTGCCACTGGGCGATGCCCAGGTGGTATTCGGTGAGCGGTTCGGCGGAGGCCGTCTCCAGCATGTCGCGCCAGTGCGTGGAGACCAGGGAGGGTCCGGGCGGTGCCACCCTGCGCGGCTCCGGGAAGGTCCCCTGCTCCAGCAACTCCAGCCAGGACGCCTGTTGTTCGCCGAGCGTGGACTCGGCGAAGGGGGTGCCGGGCAGCTTGTGTCCGGCGCGCCGCACTTCGAGCGCGCCCCAGCCGGACCCGGTGGCGAGGATCTCGCCCGGTTCGGTGTCGGCGCAGCGCCGCCAGGCCTCGTACGCGGCGTCCACATCGGCGCGCGGCAGGGTGGCGGCGAGCCGCTGCTCGGTCTCCGCGCGGGCCGCGGACCAGTCGTCGCCGTGCACGGCGGCGGGGTCCGCCGACAGGGGCCCGTAGGACTCCAGCCAGCTGAACTCGCCGCCGGGCTCGAGCGGCACGTGTTCCAGCTGGGTACGGGCGAGTCCGGCCTGGATCTCGGCGTAGCCGACGGTGCCGGGCTCGGTGAGCCATTCCTGCCAGCGGCGGCCGCCGGGTCCGCTGCCCCAGAGGAAGAGCTTTCGGCCGCGCAGCAGGTCGGTGGAGGTCTGGACGAGCCCGTGGCCGTCCTCGTCGAGGGAGGCGATCCAGCGGCGGGCGCCGTCGGGCACCTCGTAGAAGTAGTCGGCGGGGAAGTCGCTGCGCAGCGGGTACGTCCGGTCGACCGAGCCGCTCTCGGGGACCGGGACCCGGGTCAGCGTCCGTTGGTAGCCGAAGTGCCAGGCCTCATCGGCGGGGGCCAGCACCCGGGTGCGCTCGCCCTCGGGCACGGCGATGTTGGACCACCAGTAGACCGGGGCGGGGTGCTCGTGCGGGTTGCGTATCCGTACGCCGACGTGGAGGAAGTCGGAGTCGTCGGGCAGCCACAGGTCGACCTGGAACGGCAGGTCGCGCAGCCTCTCCCACTCCCAGAGCCGGACCATCTCGCCGCCGTCGGGCGCCGGGACCCGGGCGGCGTGCACCGGGGCGCAGGACAGGGTGGTGTGACCCGTCGCGCCGATGTTCCACTCGATGCCGCCGGAGAACCAGGCACCGTTGAGCGCGAAGTCGGCGGGCTGGAGCACGGGGTTGGTGTAGACGAGATCCCGGCCGGTGGGTTTGTGGAAGAGCGAGTGGACGCGGCCGCCGAATCCGGGCAGCACGGTGGCCCGCAGCCGGTCGTTCTCGATCACGATCACATCGAGGTCGGTGGGGGTGCGCTCGCGTCCGTACCCGTCGAGGACGGCCACGGGCAGGACGGTGGCCAGCGGCTCGTGGCCGATCTGGCGGGCCATGTCACGCGGCAGACCGGCCCGGTCGCGGTCGTCGACGACATGCATCTCGTCGAGTGGCCGCAGCGCGGGCAGCGGATTCTCCGGTCCCGTCGCCGCTGCGGGCAGGGTCAGTACGGCACGTCGTACGGTGGTGGCCAAGGCAACCTCGCTCCCTCGCGCGGGCCGCCGCAGGTCCGGGCGCCCCCCGATGACCATGGAACACGCTGAAGGCCGCCCGGGCCAGGGGCTCAGCCGTCAGTCTTCGGAAAAATGCCCCGCCCACCGGGTAGGTGAGCAGCGCACCGCCGTACCGTCCGGGTCGAGGACGTCGGCGTCCGGGCGCGCACAGAAGCCGCCGGGTCCGTTGCCCCAGGTCGGCGGGGGCGTCGAGCGCGACAATATTCCGTGTGCGCCCCGTCCTCCGGACCGTAGGCTTGCTGCTCAAGCGGTTGCGGGACGCGACAGAGACGGTGGATCACGATGAGCACGCAGCACACCTACCGAGTGATTGTGCGTGGCACCTGGGAGGGGCTGACGGACGTGGCGCGGGAGCGGCTGCTGGCCGAGGTGGAGCAGCACGGTCTGGCGGCCATGCAGTTCAGCGAGGAGGGCTCACTCACCTACGACCGGGTGCTCAAGCACTTCAGCTTCCGGTACGTGGTGGTGTCGGACGCCGAGGACGGCGAGGAGATGGCGGGTGCGATCGCCGAGGACCGGGTGGAGACGGAACTGCGCGCGCGCGGGTACGGACACGGTGAGCTGCGCTCCACGGCGACGGACATGGACACCATGAAGATCAACTACAAGGGGCGGCGGACGTCAGGGACGGTGTGACGGCGGGCCGGCGCCTGTCCGGGACCCCCTTCTCCGTACGATCCTGCTGCGCGACGCCGGAATGAACCTCTCTCTCGCCGGCACGCAATCCCTGTCCATCGTCTTCCTGAGCCGCACGGCCGGCCTCGACGCGCGCAGCATCGGCGTCCTGATCGCGCTCGTCGGCACGGGTGGGGTGCCGGGCGGCGCCGTCGCCTCCCGTCGTGGCTCGAAGGCGGACCACGGGTGAATCGTCCCCGCGAAGTCCCCGGCGCCACGTGGAACACGCGCTTCGCTCGCCGGACAACAAGGACGTGCATCAGCTGTCCGGGGTCGAGTATGGGGATTGCGTAGGGGGGATTTATGCAATGGGGGCATGACACCACTACTACGGACGGACACCACGGCGGTCGTCGTTCAAGGGTTGGTCAAACGCTACGGCGGGCAGTCGGAGGTGACCGCTCTCGACGGAGTGGATCTGGCTGTGCGGCGCGGGACCGTCCTTGGGGTGCTCGGGCCCAATGGGGCCGGCAAAACGACTCTCGTGCGGATCCTTTCGACCCTTGCACGGCAGGACGCGGGCAGTGCGTCGGTGGACGGCTTCGACGTGACGCGCAGTCCACGGGACGTGCGCCGCAGCATCGGGCTCACCGGGCAGTACGCCTCGGTCGACGGGAAGCTCTCGGGACGGGAGAACCTGTATCTGATCGGGCGACTGTTGGACATGCCGCGCAAGGAGGCCCGGCTCCGCAGCGACGCGCTGCTGGAGCGGTTCTCGCTGACCGAGGCGGCCGGCCGGCAGGCGGCCACGTACTCCGGCGGCATGCGGCGGCGGCTCGATCTGGCCGCGAGCGTGATGGGGCGGCCCAGCGTGCTGTTCCTCGACGAGCCGACGACCGGGCTCGATCCCCGTACCCGTAACGAGGTCTGGGCGGAGGTCAGGAGGCTCGCCGACAACGGCACAACGGTGCTGCTGACCACCCAGTACATGGAGGAGGCCGAGCAGCTCGCGGACGAGCTCACCGTCATCGACCGCGGGCGGGTGATCGCGAACGGGCCCGTGGACGACCTGAAGGCGCTCGTCGGAGTGCGGGAGTTGCGCATCAGGCCGGAGCTGGCCGGAGATCTCGGCGCGATGGCGGAGGCCCTCACCGAGGCGGGGTTGCTGAAGAGCGGCCGGCAGGAGATGGAGGGGGCGCTGCGGGTGCCCCTGCTCGGGGGCGAACATCTCACCGCTGTGGTAGGGGTGTTGGGCGCGCGCGGCTTCGCGCTGGCCGGAATCGAAACTCATCTGCCCAGCCTGGACGAGGTGTTCCTGACGCTGACCGGAAAGGGCGAGAGCCCCGACGCGGTGCGGGACGAGAAGGAGGTGGCTCTCGTATGAGCGCGGCGGGGGCAGCTCCCGGGAGCGGCGCGAGCATGTACGTGCGGAGCGGGCTCGGGCACGTGAGCGCACTGACCCGGCGGAATCTGTTGCAGATCAAGGCCGATCCGGACTCGCTGTTCGACATCCTGCTGATGCCGGTGATCTACACCGTGCTGTTCGTGTACGTCTTCGGCGGCGCGGTGGCCGGCAGCCAGGAGGAGTACGTCCAGTACGTGATGCCGGGTCTGATGTCGATGATTGCGGTCAACATCGCCATGACCGCCGGGATCGGGATCAACTCCGACTTCAAGACGGGGGTGATGGACCGGTTCCGTACGCTGCCGATCCACCGGGTGTCCGTCCTGACCGCCAAGGTGGTCGTCGAGTGCGGGCGGATGGCAGCCGCGACCGTGGTGCTGCTGGGCGTGGCGTTCCTGCTCGGGATGCGGGTCCCGGGCGGGGTGCCGGGGTTGCTGGCGGCGGTGGGGCTCACGGGGCTGTTCGGAATGGCACTGCTGTGGGTGTCGGTGCTGCTGGGGCTGGCATTGAAGAGCCCGCAGGCCGTGCAGGGCCTGGGAATGATCGCCGTACTGCCGTTGCAGTTCGGCAGCTCGATCTTCGCGCCGACGTCCACCATGCCCGGCTGGCTGCGCGCGTTCACCGACCTCAATCCCCTGTCGAACCTGGCGGACGCCTGCCGACTGCTGATCAACACCGGCTCCGTGCCGGCCGGGACGGTTCTGACGACGGTCGGCTGGTCCGTCGGCATCATGCTGCTGGCCGTGCCCACGGCGGTCTCCCTCTTCGGCCGTTCCGATCGGTGAGGGCGCGGGTGCACACCACGGACGCGGGAGCCACAGGGGCGGAGTTCACGGGAGGGGTCATCATGGGAGAGGAGACGCCGGTGGGGGCGGCGCAGGAGGTGTATTCGTCGTTGGCCTCCTTCATCGGGGAGGAGGACTTCGTCTGTCTCGGAGCGCGGGCCGCTCTGCGACGCGACGCGATCGAGCACCACCACTACAGCGGGGAACTGGGGTCGGCGGAGGCGGCCGCTGCCCAACTGGACGACTTGTACAGCTTCTTGTCTACTTTTGAGCCGAGCGCACGCAGCTTCACCTCGTTCGTCGCCACGTTCGAGGGACCCGGTCCGCTCCTCACGGAGGAGGCGTTCGAAAGCGCGTTGTGGGAACACCTTCAGACAATGCACGAGCTGGACAGGACACGGTACGGCTGGACCGAGGCCTACGACAGCGATCCCGGGTCCAGGAACTTCGCCTACTCGATCGGATGCCACCCCTTCTTCGTGGTGGGACTGCACCCGGGGGCATCCCGGCCGAGCCGCAGGTTCTCGCAGCCGACGCTGGTCTTCAACTCGCACGAACAGTTCAACGCGCTGGGCGTCAACTTCTTCAAGCTGCGCATGAAAATACGCAAACGGGAGAGGGCTTTCCATGGTGCGGCCAACCCGAGTTTCCTCACGTACAAGGAGGAGGCGCGGCACTACGGCGGACGGATGACGGAGCGGGAGTGGGGGTGTCCGTTCCGGCCAGGAGACGGGCCCGCGCAGACCGTGCAGGCCCCAGCGGCCTCCGGGGACCCGGAGATTTCGGGCGCCACACCATCCGGGCCTGCGGCTTCCTCCTGAGGAGCCGGGCGCCCGAGCAGCGGTATGCGCCGCACGCACGCCACTCTGTCGCCGCGATTTCGTCAGACATCCGACGACGAAATCGCGGCGACAGCCGTACGACAGGGCCCGTCGCTAGCGTCCGGGCTCGGCTTGAAATCGACGCTAGACGCTAACGGGGTACGCCATGGAGTTCCGCATCCTCGGGCCGGTCGAGGCCCGCCACGACGGCACGGTACTGCCACTCGCCGGGGCAAAGATCCACACGGTGCTGACCGCACTGCTGCTCGCCAGGGGGCGAGTGGTCTCGGACAGCAGACTCAGCGAGTTCCTGTGGGGCTGGTCCCCGCCGACGACGATGAACGCGCAGATCTACACGTACATCTCACGGCTGCGCAAGCAGTTCGGCGACGGTATCGACATCGCACGCTGTCAGCCCGGCTACGCACTCGACGCGGGCGCGTCCTGGATCGACAGCGTCGAGTACGACCGGCTGGACCGGCTGGGCCGCGAGGCCCTGGAGGCGCGGCACTTCGAGAAGGCGAGCACGCTGCTGGCGGCGGCGCTGGAACTGTGGCGGGGTACACCGTTCGCCAGCACGACCGAGTTCCTGTGCGAGACGGTGGTCCCGCAGTGGGAGGAGGCCTGGTCGACGACACTGGGCTGCCGCATCGAGGCCGATCTGGCGCTGGGCCGGCACCACGAGCTGATCGCCGAACTGACCCGGCTCGTGGCCGAACACCCCCTCAACGAAAGGCTGCGCGCCCAGCTGATGACCGCCCTGTACCGGGCGTCCCGGCAGGGCGACGCGCTGTCCGTCTACCGGCAGGGCCGCTCGGTGCTGCGCGAGGAACTGGGCATCGACCCCGGGCCGGCACTACGGGAGGTGCATCGGCAAGTTCTCGACGGTAGCTCGGAGTTAGGCCTTCAGCGGTGGCCGCGCACGCAACCTGGACCGGTGTCCGGAGTCACCGTCGGCGCCGCGGCCACCATGCTCCCGCCCGACGTCTCCCACTTCACCGGACATGCGCTGCCGCTGTCCGAGGTGGTGTACGAGCTGCGGGGCGCGGCCCATCTCCGGCACTCGGGGCAGCAGCACCCGGTGGTGATCACCGGGATGCCGGGGTCCGGCAAGTCCGCGCTGGCGGTCCGGGCCGCGCACCTGCTGCGCGGACAGTTCGCCGACGGTCAGCTGTACGCGGACCTGGGCCGGGCGGACGGCTCCCGGCGCGACCCGCACGCCGTCCTGCAGGACTTCCTGCACGTACTGGGGGTGCCCGCGCACGCGGTGCCGGGCTCCGTCGCGGAGCGGGTGCAGCTCTACCGGGGGCTGCTCACCGACCGACGGGTCCTGGTCGTGCTCGACGACGTGGTGGACGCGGCACAGGTCGCCCCGCTGCTGCCGACGGGTGCCCGCTCACGGGCCATCCTGACCAGTCGCACACCGACCGTCCTGGACGGTGCGTTCCGGCTGATCAGGCTGCATCCGTTGAGCACGGGCGAGGCGTTGGCACTGCTGTCCGCGGTGGCGGGACCCGAGCGCGTCGCGTCCGAACCAGCCGCGGCGGACTCGCTGGCGGAGCTGTGCGACCGTTCGCCGCTCGCGCTGCGGATCTGCGCGTCGCGGCTGGCGGAGGAGCCGGGTATGCGGGTTGCGGAGCTGCTGTCCCGGCTGCTGCCGGCCGAACGACGCCTCGACGAACTGCGGCACGGCGGCCTGGACGTACGGGCCGGTCTGCGCTCCAGTTACGCGACGCTGCCGACCGCGTCCCGGCAGACACTGCACCGGCTGACCGTACTGCCCCGGAGCGACTTCTCGGCGGCGGACACGGAGCTGCCGGGCGCCGGTGAGTGGGGGGCGGAGGAGGCCCTGGAGGTGTTGGCGGACGCCCGGCTGATCGATGTGACGGGGGTCGGGGTGGACCACCGGCTGGTGTACCGGCTTCCCTCGCTGGTCCGGCTGTTCGCCCAGGAGCAGGAACAGGGATGGGGGCAGGCACAGGCACAGGATCGCGGGGCAAGGGTGCAGGAGCCGACCCGGGGGGTGTAGCCCGTGCGTTCCGCCGGCCCACCGTGGGCCGGCGGAACGCACGGAACGCCCCGACGGCCCACCGGGCTCCTGCTCCCCCGCCCGTCAGCCCGACTGCGGGACAGTCGTGTGCAGGACGACTCGGCCCGGACCGTATACCGGTCCCGGTCCGTCCCGGACGTTCGCCGGGCGGGCCACCGCCGCACTCCACGGGCCGTCGAGCGGCACATCGTGGACCTGCCACCAGGTGGGCGCACCGCCCCGGTCGCGGAACTCGACCCGCACCGGGCCCGGTTTCTCCGGGTAGACCTCCAGCCGGGTCAGTTCGGCGCCCAGCAGCCCGGTCCCGGCTGCCTTGACGACGGCCTCCTTGCGGGTCCAGCAGCGGAAGTGCCATGACGCACGGACGGGCCCCTCCGGGACGCCGAGTACGTGGGCGCGCTCGCGTTCGGTGAAGACGACGTCGGCGAGCCCCTCCACGGCGACCGGGCGGAGCGCCTCAACGTCGATGCCGACGGCCGTGTCCGCACAGACGGCCAGCATCCCGTACCCCTCGGTGCGGGACAGACTGACGGCCAGGGGATTCGGCAGCGGCGGGTGCAGCAGGACCGGCGGTCCATGCTGCCGGGCCCCGCAGCCCGGGCAAGGGCGGTGGCCCAGACCGACGCCCGTGGCCGGCACGCCCAGCAGTCCACCGATGACCCGTCGGGCGCCCGCCCGGGTGCAGGCGAGCGCGGCGGCGTCCCGGGGATGGTGGCAGCGGTACACGCGGCGGAGCTCGGCCTCGTCGAGGAGCGCGAGGTCCTCGGCGTCGGGGGCGCTGCCGGTGCGCCAGCCCCAGACGTGGACGTCGCCGCTACGCCCCAGGGCGTCGGCCGGCGCCGGGTCGCCTCCGCCCGCGGTCGCGGTCGCGGTCGCTTGGACGGTCGGCGCGAGACCGCCCCCGTCGACGGACACGTACGTACTCGTTCCGGCTCTCGTGCTCACGCACCTGCTCGTACGGCTGTCTCCGCCGGTGGTCATGCCGGCGGTTCCGGCCGGGGTGGTCGTCACTGTGCCCCCTCGGGGATTCGTGTGCTGGTCGGGCTCGCTCCCCCTACGCCGACCCTGCCCCTCACAGCTTTAACGGTGCTATATACCGCCTTCCCCGCACACTGGACGCGCGGCGAACGCGGGTTCGTGGCGGCTGGTTGAAGCAAGCCATGGATCCGGACGTGACGATCGATCACCCCGGTCGCACCGGGCGGCCCTGTCACCGGGCGGCCTTTCTCCGGACGGCCTGTCTCCGGACGGTCCTGGATGCTGCCCGCGACCGGCCGAAGAGCCTCGATTCACCGTGGTGCGGGCGGGAAGTACCGATACCGCAGTGGACCCGCGATCAGCCAGATGACGGTCAGCACGGCGAACTGGGCGACCAGGTTCCACAGTCCGGACGCCTGGGCGCCCGGCGCAGCAAGGGCCGACATCAGAAGGGTGAGCGCGGCGGCCACCGTGCATGCCGCGGCGCAGCGCAGCCACAACCTCCATTCGTTGCGCACCCGTTCGGGCCCGGCCACCGGCGGCTTCGCGGAGGCCGGGGCACCGGTGACACGACGGGCGAACCACGCGTCGGCCCGGCGCACGATCTCGGGGCCGAAGCCGATCGATACGCCGAGGTAGACGGCGGCGAGCCCGTGCGTGGCGCCGGCGGTTCCACCGGAGCGCAGGTCGGCGACGGAGAAGACGACGAGCGCGAGGTCGGCGAGGGGCACGCACACCAGCAGCGTCCCGCCGAGCCGGCGGGCGCGCAGGGCGTACCGGGCGAGCAGCCCCAGTACCAGGAAGGCCCAGAAAGCGATCTCACAGGCGACGATCGCCGCAATCACCGCCTCGTCCCCTTGGGCGAGTTGAGCGAAGGGTGCGGCAGCACTCATGCGGGAACTTCTGTCGCAGGGCGGTGCGCACCAGGCCGGTCGCCGACCGCGTGCGCGCCGCCATCGACGTGGATGATCTCACCGGTGGTCGCCGGGAACCAGTCGGAGAGCAGCGCCACGCAGGCCCGCGCCACCGGGTCGAAGTGTTCGGCGTCCCAGCCCAGCGGCGCCCTGCGCCCCCACTCGGTGGCCTCGTCGAAGCCGTCCGCGGAGCCGATGTTGACGGCCGCGGTGGTACGGAGCGGACCCGCGGCCACCAGGTTGACGCGGACTCCGCTCGCCCCGAGGTAGGAGGCGAGATAGCGGGCACAGGACTCCAGGCCGGCCTTGGCGACACCCATCCAGTCGTACTCCGCCCAGGCGCGCGTGGCTTCGAAGTCGAGGCCGACGACGCTGGCGCGCTCGCCGAACAGGGGCAGGACGGCGCGGGTGAGGGACTGGAGGGAGTACGTCGAGACGTGCACCGCGCGGGCGACGTCCTCCCACTCGGTGGTCATGAAGTTGCCGCCGAGGGCGCCGGCCGGGGCTCCCGCCACCGAGTGGAGGACTCCGTCGACACGGTCGGTGTACTCACCCAACCGGTCGCTGAGGCTGGCAAGTTGGGCCTTGTCGGTAACATCCAGTTCGAGAACGGGCGGCGGCTCCGGGAGTCTGCGCGAGACCCGTTCGACCAGGCTCATCCGGCCGTACCCGGTGAGCAGGACCTTGGCGCCCTGCTCCTGGGCGAGGCGGGCCGTGTGGAAGGCGATGGAGTTCTGGGTGAGGACTCCGGAGACCAACACCGTCTTGCCCTTGAGCAGGTCCATATTATTTACTCTCCGAATCCATAGGGGATCTATCAAAGTTCTGCATTCGGCCAATATTCGCGAAGAAGGCGCCCCAAGAACCCGGGACGCCCTTACAATGCCTACAAGAACTTTAGACCAATAACTTTCGTGCAGGGAAGGGAAGAAATCAATGCTTCTGATTCTTGAGATCGCCGGTGTTCTCATGCTCCTCCAAGGGGGCGCCCCGCTCATTCAGCGGATGAGCGGGAAGGACCCGGAGGAGAGCTTCTTCATCGTGAATTCTTTTCCGGACAACCAGGGGCTGGTGAGTGCGGTGCTCCTCGTCGGCGGAATTCTGCTGCTCGGCGCAGCCGTCCGCATTCGCCGCAGCCGCAAGAGCTGAGCCGGACGGTGTCAGCGGAGCGCCCGTGCTATCAGTTCGGCAAGGGCGCCCAGTACCGGTCGTTCGTTTGCCCGGAGATAGAAATGGCCGCCGTCGAAGACGTGCTCGGTGCAGTGCGTCGTGCTGAATTCCCGCCAGGCGGCGGCCCCTTCCGGGGTGACCTTGACGTCGTCGCGCCCCCTGAGCACGGCGATCGGGGCCCGGACGGGGCCCGGCCGATCCGGCCGGTACCCCTCGACCAGCCGGTAGTCCGCCCTGATCATCGGGAGCAGCAGTTCCCGCAGGTCGGGGTCGTCGAGGGCGGTCGATCCCGCGGTGGAGAAGCCCCGGATCTCGTGCACGATCTCGTCGTCGGTACGGGGGCGGCGGGGCGGCGCACCGTGCGGCCACCGTGGGGCGGCACGCCCCGACACCAGCAGCAGCCGGGGCGAGAGCCCTTCGGCCTCGCACCTGCGGGTGACCTCATAGGCGACGGAGGCACCCATGCTGTGCCCGAAGAGGATCACGTCCTTCTCGAACAGTGGGCGGATCGCCTCGGTGATCGCGTCGGCCAGTTCCGTCATGCAGGAGACCGGCGCCTCTGTGATGCGGTCCTCGCGGCCGGGGTACTGCACCGCGTGGAAGTCGACCTCCGCCGGCAGCAGGTCGACCCAGCTCCGATAGAAGCCGGCAGAGCCGCCGGCGTGCGGCAGGCACAGGAGGTTGACCGCGGCACCGGGGCGCGGACGCCAGTTGCGCGTCCAGCGGACACCCGCTGCCGCCGCCGGGAGCGATCCCGTGTCCGCGCTGCCGACGGCCCCCATCAGGCGTTCGCCCCGTCCATCTCACGGATCAGGCTCGCGGGCCGCAGGTCGGTCCACTCGCGCTCCACGTACTCCAGTGCGTCCTGCCGGGCGCCGGGCCCGAAGGCCTGGTTCCAGCCGGCCGGGACCTCGGCGAAGGCCGGCCACAGCGAGTGCTGGCCCTCTGCGTTGACCAGCACGTAGAAGGCGGCGTCGTTGTCCTCGAAGGGGTTCACCATCGTCTTTTCCTTTTCTCTGTGTTCTCTACGATCCCGCTGAGACGACACGAGACTAGCCAACCGAATTCATTCCCGCAATAGCGTTCCCGACTTCTGCGAGAATTGTCGGCAAGGCTATTTCTTCATGCTTCGCGCCGAGTTCATGAATAACTATTTCGCCGCTCACGTGAGGCGCCCAGCGCGTCACGTCACGCCGGTCCGTGTCCACGGTCCAGTCGGCGGCCCGGAAGAACACCAGGTCGCCTTCATACAGGCGGTGCCGATAATTCAGCATCGCCCGGGTATTGAGGAGATACGTCTCCAGGACGGCTGCCGCCGTGTCGTCGTCGATCCGCCCCGGAGCACCCTCGCCGAGCTCTTCCCGTACGAGGCCCAGGGCCCGCTTCCGGGCGTCCGGGGCCTGCGGATCGGGAAGCGCGTCCCCGAAGGCTTCGGCGAAGACGGTCTCCCGGCTCACCGATCCGCCGCCTTCGGCGTCCAGTTGTGCCGGATAGGAGTCCAGCACCACGAGTCGTTCGACCTTCTCGCCACGTTCCTGGAGACGTACGGCGACCTCATGCGCGAGGTGTCCTCCGACGGACCAGCCGAGCAGTCGGTAGGGGCCGTGCGGACGGATGCCGATGATGTGCTCGACGTAGCGGGCGGCGAGCGCGCCGAGGGTCTCGTCCGGTGCGGCCGCACCGGTGAGGCTCGGCGACTGGAGGCCGTACACCGGCTGCTGGGGGTCGAGGCCGCCGAGCAGGCCCGCGTAGCACCAGCTCAGTCCGGCCCCGGGGGGCAGGCAGAACAGGGGCGGCAGACTGCCTGTGGTGCGTAGCTCCAGTACGGGTTCGAGGCCGCCTCGTTCCAGGTCGCGGCCGGCCAGCAGGGTGGCGAGCGCCGCCGGTGTCGGGGCCGCGAACACCGAGCGGATGCCGAGGTCGGAGCCGAGCGCGGCACGGACCCGGTTGACGAGGCGGGTCGCGGTCAGGGAGTGGCCGCCGAGGTCGAAGAAGCTGTCGTCGACGCCGACCCTCGCCAGGCCGAGAACCTCCGCGAAGGCGGCGCACAGGGCCCGCTCGGTGGCGGTGCTCGCTTCCCGGCCACCGGCGGGGGCGCCGAACTCGGGCGCGGGAAGGGCCCGCCGGTCGAGCTTGCCGTTGGCGGTGAGCGGCAGTTCGCCGAGGGTCACGAAGGCCGAAGGGACCATGTACGCAGGCAGCGCGGCAGCGGCCCGCTCCCGGAGCGCCGGGGCCGTCGGCGGGTTCGCGGGGTCCGCGGGGACGACGTAGGCGACCAGGCGTTCGCCGTCCCCCGTGACGACGACGCGTGCGTGGGCGGCCCCGGGGGCGGCGGCCAGCACCGCCTCGACCTCACCGAGTTCCATGCGCAGCCCGCGGATCTTGACCTGGTCGTCGGTACGGCCGAGGTACTCCAGCGCACCGTCCTCCCGCCACCGCACGAGGTCCCCGGTGCGGTACATCCTGGCCCCCTGCCTTGCGGCGCCGCCTGCCGGTGAACCGCCCACGGAGCTGCGCTCGGGGCCGCCCGGGGCACTGTCGGGAGAGCCGTCCGATGTGCCCACGAAGGGATCGGCCACGAAGCGTTCCGCGGTGAGCGCCGCACGACCGAGGTAGCCGCGCGCCAACTGCACCCCCGCCAGGTGGAGTTCGCCCACGACCCCCGGCGGCACCGGGCGCAGCGCACCGTCCAGCACGTACAGCCGGGTGTTCCGGACGGGGCGGCCGATGGGTGTCGGGCCCTCGCCCGGCACGCAGTCCCAGTGGGTGACGTCGACGGACGCCTCGGTGGGCCCGTAGAGGTTGTGCACGGTCGCGCCGGTCATCTCCGCCGCCAGATCGGCGGTCGCCCCGCGGAGGGCTTCGCCACTGCACAGGATGCGGCGCAGTACGCCGGCGGTGCGGGCGGCGGCGGGATCCTGGAGGAAGGCGTCCAGCATGGAGGGGACGAAGTGGACGGTGCTGACCCCGTGGGCGACGATCGTCTCGGCCAGGTACGCGGGGTCGCGGTGGCCGCCCGGCTTGGCGACGACCAGGCCGGAGCCGGTCAGCAGCGGCCAGAAGAACTCCCACACGGAGACGTCGAACCCGAACGGGGTCTTCTGCAGGACCCGGTCGTCGGCGCCGAGCCCGTACCGGTCCTGGGTCCACAGCAGCCGGTTGACGATGCCGGAGTGCGGGACCCCGACGCCTTTGGGGGTACCGGTGGAACCCGAGGTGAAGATGACGTAGGCGAGGTGCTCGGGGCGCAGCGGTGCGGTGCGGTCCGCGTCGGTGAGGGCATGGCGCGGGCGGGCGACGATTTCGTCGGCGGTCGCGGGGTCGTCGAGGACGACCGTCCTGACGTCGCAGGCGGCGGCCCCGGTGCCGACCGCGGGCCGGTCGGCCGCCGTGGCCAGGTCGGTCACCAGGCAGACGGGGTCGGCCGTGCGCAGCATCGACTCGACACGGTCGGCCGGCAGTTCGGGGTCGACCGGCAGGTAGGCGGAGCCCGCCTTGAGCACGGCGAGGAGGGTGACGACAAGGACCCGGCCCCGGTGCAGGGCGACGGCCACCGGCCGGTCGGGGCCCGCGCCGCGGCCGACGAGGAACCGGGCGAGCCGGTTGGCGTCGGCGTGCAGATCGGCGTACGTGGTCTCCGCCCAATCCGCGTCCCGGACGCCCGACCGGTCCGGCCCATCCGACCGCTCCGGTGCTCCTGCCCGGTCCGGTGATTCCCCCAGGTCCGGTGCTCCTGCCCGGTCCTGTACGTGATGCACGAGCGCGGTGGCGTCCGCCGAGCGCAGCGCGGTCTCCTCCAACAGGGCGGTGAGAGTGGTGTCGGGGGCGGGGTGCGCGGTGGCGTTCCAGGCGGTGAGCACCTGGTGCCGGTCGTTCTCATCGAGCAGGTCGAGGTCTCGTACGGCGACGTCGGGGTCGGCGACGACGGCTGCCAGGACGCGGCGGAGCCGGTCGCCGAGGCGGCCGGCGGCTGCGGCGTCGAGGAGGTCGGGGCGGTGGTCGAGCCGGAAGCGGAGCTGTTCGCCGGGGAGGCCGAGGAGGGTGACCGCGTAGTGGGTGGCGTCCCTGGCGTCCATGTCGGTGATCTCGACGCCGCCCGCGAGCTGGGGGGCGCCGTCGGCGTTGACGGGGTAGTTCTCGAAGACGGTGGTGGTGTCGAAGAGCTCCTGGTGTCCTGACTGCCCCTGGATGTGGGCGAGTTGGACGAACTGGTGTGAAATGAGTGCCGACTGCCGGCCCTGGAGGCCGGTGAGCAGATCCGCCAGCCTGTCCTCGGGCCGCCACGTCACCCGCACCGGGAGGGTGTTGATGAGCAGGCCCACCATGGTCTCGACGCCCGGCAGTTCGGGCGGGCGGCCGGAGACCGTACCGCCGAAGACGACGTCGTCGCGGCCGACGAGTTGCCCGAGTACGAGGCCCCAGGCGCCCTGGACGAGCGTGTTGAGGGTCCAGCCACGGCTGCGGCCGAGGGCGGTGAGGGCCTGTGTCTCATCGCGGGTCAGCTCGATGTTCAGGGTTTCGGGGACGGTGGACGCACCGGGGACGCCGCGGCCCGTGCCGAGCAGGGTGGGCTCGTTGAGCCCGTCCAGCTCGCGCGCCCAGGCGGCGAGGGCGGCGGGGCGGTCCTGGCGGGCGAGCCAGGCGAGATAGTCCCGATAGGGGGTGGCCCTGCGCATGCCCGACTCGTCGCCGGCGCGTTCGTACAGTTCGAAGAGGTCGTCGAGCAGGACGGGCACCGACCAGCCGTCGAGCAGGATGTGGTGCAGGGTGATCAGCAGCCGGTGGGAGCCGTCGGGCATCCGGGCGAGGACGAAGCGCAGCAGGACGTCCTCGTCGAGTACGAAGCGCCGGGCGCGCTCGGCATCCCGGAGCGCATCGAAGGAGGCTTCCGGGGCTTCACTGAAATCGGCCTCGGTCCACGGGAGTTCGACTTTTCTGCGGATGACCTGGACCGGCTGCTCCAAGCCCTCGTGGATGAAGAGTGCCCGCAGGTTGGGGTGGCGGGCGAGCAGGGCCTCGGCGGCGGTGCGCAGCCGGCCCGCGTCGAGGGGACCCGACATCTCGACGGCGAGCTGGACGGTGTAGAGGTCCGGGCCCTCGTCGTCGTACAGCGCGTGGAACAGCAGCCCTGCCTGCAACGACGCGAGAGGCAGGACGTCCTCTATCTGACTCTGGGTCATCGTTACTTCCTCAGCTTCGCTTCGAGCAGGTCGATGTGGTGCTGGGTGAGCGGGACGAGGGTGAGGTCCGAGGGGGTGAGGCCGCCGGCGTCGGGGTTCTCGGCGTGCGCGGCGAGGCACTGGAGGGCCTGGTGCCACAGGTCGGCAAGGATCTTGATCTCGTGGGGGGTGAAGAGGGCGGTGGGCCAGGAGAGGGTGGCCCGCAGGCGTGGCCCGGCCGTCGTGTCCTGGGTTGCGGCGTTGATCTCCAGGGCGTGCGCGAAGGGCAGTTCGTCCTCGCCGACACCGCCGCCGATGTCACTGTCACTGACGGAGGTCCAGTGCTCGGCGGTGCCATCGCCCGTGTCGGTGGCGAACCGGCCGAGGTAGTTGAACCCGACGAGCGGCGACGCCGCACCCGCGAGGACCTGCGCGGTGTCCGGGTTGAGGTGACGCAGGAGTCCGAAGCCGAGCCCCTGGTCGGGGACCGACCGCAGCTGTTCCTTCACCTGCTTGAGCGCCCCGCCGACCTCCGGGCCCGCCGCCGTGACCTCGGCCCAGCCAAGCGCACCGGGATCGACGCGGACCGGGTACATGCTGGTGAACCAGCCGACCGTACGCGACAGGTCATGACCCGCTCCGAGCACGTCCTCGTACCGCCCGTGGCCCTCCACGTCCAGCAGCACACCACCCGCCGCGTAGGCCGGGGCCCACTGCCGCATCGCCAGCGCGAGACCCGTCAGGAGAACATCGTTCACCCCGGCCCGGAAGGCGGCCGGCACCGCGGTGAGGAGCTTCTCCGTCTCGCCCACCGGGAGGGTGAGCGAGAAGGATTCGGCGGTGGCGACGGTGTCCCGCGCCGGGTCCAGCGGGCGGGCCCCGAAGGATCCGGCGCCTGCCGCCAGCACCTCTTCCCAGTAGGCGAGTTGATCGGTCCATCGTTCCTGGGCGGCGGCTTCGGCGAGGGCGGTGGCCCAGCCCCGGAAGGAGGTGCCGACCGGCTCCAGCGCGACCGGCTGCCCGGCGACGACCGCACGGTGGGCGGCGGCCAGATCCGGCAACAGCACCCGCCAGGACACCCCGTCGACCACCAAGTGATGAATGACGAGGAGGAGTTGTCCGTCCCGGGCATCGCCCGCGTCGAGCCAGACGAGCTGTGCCATCACACCCCGCTCCGGGTCGATCCCGGCACGGGCCGCACCGGCCTCCCGCACGAGCACCGCTGCAGCAGCCTCCTCATCCAGGTGCGCCACCTCCACACGCCGCACCCACCCCGCAGCCTCCACCGCGCCCGCCGCGGGCACCTCCAGCGACCACCGGTCACCATCACCCCTGGCCAGCCGCATCCGCAGCACGTCATGGTGATCCACCACCACCGAGAACGCCGCACGAAGATCACCAAGAGTCAGGCCGGCCGGAACCGGCACCACATACGACTGATTGAACTCCCGGACCGGACCGCCACCCGCCCTGAACCACTCCATGATCGGCGTCACCGGAACCACCCCGACGCCCTCACGGCCCGCGGCGACCTCATGGCCCGCAACCCTGGCAACCGCCGCCAGCTCCCGAACCGTACGACGCTCGAAAACATCCCGGGCCGTCAGGACAAGCCCCACCCTGCGGGCCCGACTGACCAGCTGAATCGAAGCAATGGAGTCCCCACCGAGATCGAAGAACCCGTCCTCGACACCCACCGACTCCAGACCCAGAACCCCGGCGAACACCTCACAGAGGGCCGCCTCACGGGCTGTACCTGGAGCGATTCTTTCCGACTCGGTGAAAACAGTGGGCAGTTGGGGTGCGGGTAGCGCCTTCCTGTCGAGCTTGCCGTTGACTGTCAGCGGCAGCGCATCGAGGGTGACGAACGCGGAAGGGACCATGTACGAGGGCAGTCGGGTGGTGGCGTACTCGCGCAGCTGGTCGGGAGCACCCACCACATAGCCGACGAGCTGCTTGTCTCCCGGACGGTCCTCGCGGACCACGACAGCGATCTGCGCCACACCGGGGTGCCCGGCGAGTACCGCCTCGATCTCGGCGGGCTCGATACGGAAGCCCCGGATCTTCACCTGGTCGTCGGCCCGGCCCACGTAGTCGAGGACACCGTCACCGGTCCAGCGCACCAAGTCGCCCGTCCGGTACATACGAGCGCCCGGCACACCGAACGGATCAGCGGGGAAACGCCCGGCGGACAGTCCCGGGCGGCCCAGATAACCATGGGCAAGACCAGTCCCCGCGAGGTACAGCTCACCGGGGACTCCCTGCGGGACCAGACGCAACCCCTCATCGAGCACGTAGGCACGCATCCCGGCAAGCGGACCACCGATCGGGACACACGCACCGGGCACCTTGTCGGCAGGGACCCGCCAGGCAGTCGCGAACGTGGTGGTCTCCGTCGGCCCGTAGCAGTGCACGAACTGGATTTCGGGGCACCGGTCACCCGCCCGGTCGACGGCCTCGACGGTGACCTTCTCACCGCCGAACCACACCTCGTGCAGCCCGTGGAACGCCTCGGGCTCCTCCAGGGCGATCGCGTTGAAGAGTGCGGTGGTGAGGAAGACGCCGGTGACGCCGTGCCGGGTGACGGCGGTGCGCAGTTCGTCGGGGCCGAGCCGGCCGCCCGGAGCCACGACGACACACCCCCCGCGCAGCAGCGGCGCCCACATCTCGTAGGTGGAGGCGTCAAAAGCGTGCGAGGAGTGCATCAGCACCCGGGCATGCGCCGCCCCGTCGAAACACGGATCCAGAGCAAGACCGGCCACATTGCCATGACTGACGACCACACCCTTGGGCAGACCCGTCGTACCCGAGGTGTACATCACGTACGCGACCTGCCCCGCCGGGAAGTCACCGCCGGGCACAGCCGCGGCCGGCATCGCCGCGACCTCCTCGGCAACCTCACCGACGACCACACAACGGGCCGCCTCCGCCAGCCCCACCGGCAACTCCGCCCGGTCCGTCAGCACCAACGCGGCACCCGCATCCCGGACGATCCAATTCAGCCGCTCCACCGGATACGCATCATGCAACGGCACATAATGACCGCCCGCCTTCACCACAGCCAGCTCCGCAACCAGCAAATCCACCGACCGGTCAAGCAGCAACGCCACCGCCGTCCCCGAAACCACCCCCCGACCACGAAGAAAACGCGCCCACTGATGAGACCGCGCATCCAGCTCGGCATACGTCAGCTCTTCAGACTCTCCAACCACAGCGACAGCATGCGGAGTTGCTGCCGCCTGGCGGGCGAGGAGTGCCGGCAGGGAGGGATGCGGACCGGTGTGCGCGCCCGCCCCCCACTGCTCGAACTGGACGGCAGTCTCCGCTTCGTCGATCATCTCCAGCGCCCCGACGTGGCGGGCCGGGTCGGCGGCCACCTGGGCGAGCACCCGGCCGAAGCGGGCGCCGAGCGCGGCGACCGTCTCCGCGTCGAACAGGTCCTGGGCGTACTCCACCTCGCCGGTCAGGCCGGCCGGGCGGCCCTCGTCGTCGAAGGTCTCAGTCAGCCCGAAGGCCAGGTCGAACTTGGCCACCGCGCTGCTCACCTCTTCGACCGAGGGGGTGATGCCTGGCAGGTCAAGGTCGGGCTCGGGGGTGTTCTGGAGGGCGAGCATGACCTGGAAGAGCGGGTGTCTGGCGAGCGAACGCTCAGGGTTCAGGACCTCCACGAGCCGGTCGAAGGGCACGTCCTGATGCGCGAAGGCAGCCAGGTCCGACTCCCTGACCCGCTCGACCAGCGCACGGAACGTGGGATCCCCCGAAACATCGGTGCGCAGCACCAGGGTGTTGACGAAGAACCCGACCAGCTCGTCGAGCGCATCGTCGGTACGGCCCGCGACCGCCGTACCGAGGGGAATGTCCGTTCCGGCTCCCAGACGGGCGAACAGCGCGGCAAGACCGGCCTGAAGCACCATGAACAGGCTCGCCCCCGACTCCCGCGCCAGCTCACCGAGCGCGGCGTGCGTGCCGGCGTCGAGCTGCCAGTCGACCCGGCCGCCACGGTGGGAGGCAACAGCGGGACGAGGACGATCGGCAGGCAGCTCCAGCACCTCAGGGAGCCCCGCCAACTGCTCCTTCCAATAGCTCAGCTGTTTGGCGCTGATGCTCTCCGGATCGTTCTCTGAGCCGAGGGTGTCGCGCTGCCAGAGGGCGTAGTCGGAGTACTGGACGGGCAGCGGCGCAAGCTCGCGACCCACATACGCCGCCTCCAGGTCCCGCATCAACGGAGCCATCGACCAACCGTCACCCGCGATGTGATGCAGAACGATCAGCAGCACATGATCCTGCGGACCGGTGGTGAACAGCTCAGCGTGCAGAGGGATTTCGGATGCCAGGTCGAAGCGGCGACCCGCCGAAGCGGCCAGCACCGCAGGCAGCTCCGAAACACCCACCTCCCGCACGGGAAGTGGGACTTCGGCAGTGTCGAGCACAAGCTGACGGGGACCTCCATCGGTCTCCGGGAAGACGGTGCGTAGCGACTCGTGCCGGGCCACCACCGTGTCGAGGGCCGATTTCAACGCCGTTATGTCCAGGGCTCCTTCGAGGCGGATGGCGAGCGGAATGTTGTACATCCCGCCGTCGTGGTCGAGCCGGTCCAGGAACCACAGCCGCTGCTGCGCGAACGACAACGGCAACACCTCCGGCCGCTCCACCGCCCGCACCCGCGAGCGGGCAGCCCCCGCGCCGGCAACCAACCGGGCCAGCCCCGCCACCGTCGGAAACTCGAACACCGACCGAATCGCCAACTCCACATCCATCACCGAACGAACACGACTCACCAGACGAGTCGCAAGAAGCGAATGCCCACCCAGATCAAAGAAACCATCATCAATACCCACCACCTCCAACCCCAGCAAATCCGCGAAGATCCCACACAAAACCTCCTCCCGCACATTCCGCGGAGCACGACTCCGCCCCACATCAACAAAATCAGGAGCAGGAAGCGCACGACGATCCAGCTTCCCACTCGCCGTCAACGGAAGCTCATCCAGCACCACAAACGCCGCCGGAACCATATACGCGGGAAGAGCCGACACCGCATGATCACGAAGACCATCCAAATCCCCGACCACATACGCAACCAACCGCTTCTCCCCCGGACGGTCCTCACGAACCACCACAGCAGCCTTCGAAACACCCGGCCGGGAAGACAACACCGCCTCAACCTCACCCGGCTCAATACGAAAACCACGAATCTTCACCTGATCATCAGCACGCCCGACAAACTCCAACGTGCCATCCCCACACCACCGCACCACATCCCCCGTCCGATACATCCGACACCCTGAACCACCAAACGGACTCGCCACAAAACGCTCAGCAGTCAACCCCACCCGACCCACATACCCACGCGCCACACCAGCACCCGCCACATACAACTCACCCGGAACACCAACCGGCACCACCCTCAACCGCTCATCCAGCACAAACACCTCAGTACCCGCAACCGGACGCCCAATACCAGGAACAGAAACCCCATCAACACGCCCCACCACCGAATACACAGCCGTCTCCGTCGGCCCATACCCATTCGTCACCTCACCCACAACCGCACCCAACCGCGCCACCAACGAACCAGAAACCGCCTCCCCACCCATCAAAATACGCAACCCACCCAACGCACCCGGCACCTCACCCACCAACGTCTCCCAAAACGTAGGAGTCGCCTGCATGAACGTCGCACCCGACTCAACAACCAAAGCCCCCAACCGCACCGGATCCAACACCACATCACGCTCAACCAAAACCAACCGGGCACCAGCCAGCAACGGCACGAAAATCTCCACATTCGAGATATCGAAACCAAACGTCGTCACCGCCACGAACCGGTCATCCGAAGTCACAGCAAACCGCGCACCCATATCCGCCAGCACATTCTCCAAACCACCCCGAGTCACCCCCACACCCTTCGGACGCCCCGTCGAACCCGACGTATAAAGGACATACGCCAAACAATCCGCCGACACCGAAGCGAACTCCACCCCCAGCACATCCCCCTCAACACAATCCCCATCAAGGCCATCAAGGCCATCAAGGCCATCAAGGATCAACAGCCCCTCACGCACCGGGAGCCGCTCCGCGACCTCCGCCGAAGTAATCACGCACTCCGGACCCGCATCCTCCAAAATGAACGCCACCCGCTCCGACGGCAACGCAGGATCCACCGGCACAAACGCCGCACCCGCCCTCACCACCGCCCACAACGCCACCACCAAATCAACCGACCGCTCCAACGCCACCGCAACCAACCGATCAGGACCCACACCCCGACCCACCAACACCCGCGCCAACCGCTCCACCCGAGCATCCAACTCCCCATACGTCAACGACTCCCCCCCACACACCACAGCCACCGCACCCGGCGCCTCCACCACCCGCAGCGCAAAACCCTCCACCAAAGACACACCCGAACCAACCACCTCACCCCGACCCCACTCCCCCACCACCAACCCACGCTCCACCGCACCCACCAACTCCAAATCCCCCACCCGCAATTCGGGGCGTTGTGCGAAGAGTTCGAGGGTTCTGGCCAGTCGGCCGCAGAGGGCGGCGACCGTCTCCTGGTCGAAGAGGTCGAGGGCGTATTCCACTTCGCCCTCGATGCCGGCCGGGAAGCCGTCCTCGTCGAAGGTCTCGCGGAGATCCAGCGTCAGGTCGAACTTCGCGACGCCACCTGCGATGCCCTCCAGAGAGGGGGTGAGGCCGGGCAGTGCGAGGTCGGGCTCCGGCGTGTTCTGAAGGATCAGCATCACCTGGAACAACGGGTGCCGCGCGAGCGAACGCTCCGGGTTGAGCACCTCCACCAACCGCTCGAACGGCACATCCTGATGCGCGAAGGCAGAAAGGTCCGACTCCCTCACACGACCGACCAGCTCCCGGAACGTCGGGTCCCCCGACACATCCGTCCGCAACACCAACGTATTGACGAAGAAACCGACCAAGTCGTCCAGCGCCTCGTCCGACCGGCCGGCCACCGCCGTACCCAGCACAATGTCGGTACCCGCACCGAGCCGCGAGAACAGCGCAGCAACCGCCGCCTGGAGCACCATGAACACGCTCGCCCCCGACAACCGCGCCAACTCCACCAACGCACCATGCGCCTCCGCACCCAGACCCCAGCCAACCCGCCCACCCCGATACGAAGCCACCGCGGGCCGCACCCGGTCCACCGGAAGCTCAAGAACCTCCGGCAGACCAGCCAACCGCTCCTTCCAGTAAGCAAGCTGCCGGAACGCGACACTCCCCGGGTCCCCCTCCGAACCCAGCACCTCCCGCTGCCACAACGCATAATCCGCGTACTGCACCGGCAACGGCGCGAGCTCGCGACCCACATACGCCGCCTCCAGGTCCCGCATCAACGGAGCCATCGACCAGCCGTCACCCGCGATGTGATGCAGGACCACCAGCAACACATGGACACCCTCACCCAGGACAAACAGTCGTGCGCGCACGGGGAGTTCGGAAACCAGGTCGAAGCGGCTCGAGGCCTCCGCCACCAGTGCCTCCCGCAGCGCGTCACCCTCCATCACCTCTTGAACGGCGAAGGGAACCCCGGCCGCGTCCAGCACCTGCTGCCGGGGCTCGCCATCCACCTCGGGGAAGACGGTGCGCAGCGACTCGTGCCGGGCCACCACCGCATCCAGCGCCGACCTCAACGCCACGACATCCAAAGCCCCTTCGAGGCGGATCGCCAGCGGAATGTTGTACGTACCGCCCACCGCGTCCAGCCGGTCCAGGAACCACAGCCGCTGCTGCGCGAACGACAGCGGCAACTCCGCCGGCCGCTCCCGCACACCCAGCACCGCCCGGGCCGTGTCCGCGTCCCTCAGCGCGCGGGCCAGACCGGCGACAGTCGGGTGCTCGAAGACGGTGCGGATGGCGAGTTCCACGTCGAGTGCGGTGCGGATGCGGCTGACCAGGCGGGTGGCCAGGAGGGAGTGCCCGCCCAGCTCGAAGAAGCTGTCGTCGACGGTGACCTTCGGGGCGCCCAGCACGTCGGCGAAGACCTGGCAGAGGATCTCCTCCTGCGGGGTGCGCGGCCGGCGGCCGGTGGTGCCCCCCGTCCCCGCGGCGCTCTCGTCGAACCGCGGTGCGGGCAGTGCCTTCTTGTCGAGCTTGCCGTTGCCGGTGACCGGCAGCGCGTCCAGGGTGACGAACGCGGAGGGCACCATGTAGTCGGGCAGCCGGGCCGCCGCGTACTCGCGCATTCCGTCGGTGTCGTCGGCGACGACGTACGCGACGAGCTGCTGGTCCCCGGGGCGGTCCTCGCGGACCACGACAGCCACCTGGGCACTGCCCGTGCGGTCGGCGAGCACGGACTCGATCTCGCCGAGCTCGACGCGGTAACCGCGGATCTTCACCTGGTCGTCGACGCGGCCCGCGAATTCCAGGGTGCCGTCGGAGCGCCAGCGGACCATGTCGCCGGTGCGGTACATGCGAGTGCCCGGCTCCCCGAAAGGATGGGCGACGAAGCGGCCCGCGGTGAGCGCCGGGCGGCCCACGTAGCCGCGCGCCACGCAGGTTCCGGCCACGTACAGCTCTCCGACGACACCGGGCGAGACCGGGCGCAGGGCGGTGTCCAGGACGTACACCTGCGTGTTCCACATGGGCCTGCCGAGAGAGAGGATCTCGGCGGGAACCTCGTCGTCGGCCTCCACGGTCAGCGCGGTGCAGCCGACGGTGGTCTCGGTCGGGCCGTACTCGTTGATGACGCGCACGCCGGGGTGCTGGGCGCGCCAGTGGTCGAGGTGGGCGCCGGAGAGGGGTTCGCCGCCGAGGACGAGTTCGGCCGTCGGGGAGTAGTCGGCGGGCAGCTCTTCGAGGAGCGCGAGGTGGCTGGGCGTGCCCTTGAGGAAGGCGACTCCACCCGCGGGTACCGGCGCCTCGGGGTCGGGTCCGCCACCGGAGAACCGGGTCAGGTGGACGCTGCCGCCCCGGATCAGCGGTGCGTACAGGCCGGTAACGGTGAGGTCGAAGGAGACCGGCGAGTGGAGCAGGGTGCTGCGGCCGGCCGACGGGTACAGGTCGAGCGCCCACAGCAGGTAGTTGACGACGGACCTGTGCTCGACGAGGACGCCCTTGGGGCGTCCGGTGGAGCCGGACGTGTAGATGACGTACGCGGGGTGGGCGGGCAGCAGCGGGGAGCTGCGGTCGGCGTCGGTGAGGGGGGTGGCGGGCAGGGCGGCCAGGTGGTCCTGGAGGATGGGGTCGTCGAGCAGGAGGACGGCCACGTCGTCACCGGTGGCGGGGATGCGGTCCGCGAGGCCGGCGGTGGTGAGGACGCAGACCGGGCCGGTCTCCTCGAACATTCCGGCGATGCGGTCGGCGGGGTGGCCGGGGTCCAGCGGGAGGTATCCGGCGCCGGACTTGAGCACGGCGAGAACGGCGACGACGAGGTCGGGCCGCTGCGGCAGCGCGACGGCCACCATCCGCTCGGGTCCCGCACCCCGGGCGACGAGCAGGCGGGCCAGCCGGTTGGCCCGGGTGTGAAGTTGGCGGTACGTGAGCCGGGTGTCGCCGTGTCCGACGGCTGCCGCGTCGGGGTGCGCGGTGGCGGCCTCTTCGAGGAGCGCGGTGAGGGTGGTGTCGGGGACGGCGCGGTCGGTGTCGTTCCACTCGCCGACGATGCGGTCGTACTCGTCGCCGTCCAGCAGGTCGAGGCTGGCGAGGGTGACGTCCGGGTCGGCGGCGGCCGCAGTGAGCAGGCCGCGCAGCCAGGCGGCGACGCGGTCCGCGGTGGCGGCGTCGAGAAGGTCGGGGCGGTAGTCGATGCGGAAGGTCAGTGCGTCGCCCGGCAGGCCGACGAGGCTGATCGCGTAGTGGGTGGCGTCGCGTGCGTCGACGTCGGTGATCTCCAGGCCACCGGAGAGTGGGGGCGCCTGCTCCGCGCCGAGCGGGTAGTTCTCGAAAACGGTGGTGGTGTCGAACAGTTCGGAGTGACCGGACTGGAGCTGGATGTCGCCGAGCTGAACGAACTGGTGTGAGGTGAGCGCCGACTGACGGTCCTGGAGGCCGGTGAGGAGGTCGGCGAGCCGGTCGCCGTTCTGCCAGCTCACCCGCACCGGGAGGGTGTTGATGAGCAGGCCCACCATGGTCTCGACGCCCGGCAGCTCGGGCGGGCGGCCGGAGACCGTACCGCCGAAGACGACGTCGTCGCGGCCCAGGAGACGGCCGAGCACGAGTCCCCAGGCGCCTTGGACGAGCGTGTTGAGGGTCCAGCCGCGGCTGCGGCCGAGGGCGGTGAGGGCCAGCGTCTCGTCACGGGTCAGCTCGACGGAGGTGCTGTGCGGGACGACGGCCCCGCCGGGGCGGTGGCCCGCGCCGAGCAGGGTGGGCTCGGTGAGCCCGTCCAGTTCGCGCGCCCAGGCGGCGAGGGCGGCCGGGCGGTCCTGGCGGGCGAGCCAGGCGAGGTAGTCGCGGTACGGCGGCACCCGGCGCATGCCGCTCTCGTCGCCCTCGCGCTCGTACAGTTCGAAGAGGTCGTCGAGCAGGACGGGCACCGACCAGCCGTCGAGCAGGATGTGGTGGACCGTGACCAGCAGCCGGTGCCGGCCGCCGGGCAGTGCGGCGAGCGTGAAGCGGACCAGCGGCGGGCGGGCCATGTCGAAGCGGCGGGAGCGCTCCTCGTCGGCGAGCGCACGGTACGCGGCCTCGGCGGTTTCGGCGTCGGCCAGGTCGCTGAGGTCGACCTGCTTGAAGGGGGTACGGACCTTGCGGCGGACCACCTGGAGAGGCTTGTCGAGGCCTTTGGAGCGGAAGCCGGCCCGCAGGTTGGGGTGGCGGGCGAGCAGGGCCTCGGCGGCGGTGCGCAGCCGGGCCACGTCGAGGGGGCCCGACATCTCGACGGCGAGCTGGACGGTGTAGAGGTCCGGGCCCTCGTCGTCGTACAGCGCGTGGAACAGCAGCCCTTCCTGGAGGGACGAGAGGGGCAGCACGTCCTCGATCGCGGACTTCGGCTCCGACGACTTCGCAGACCTACTCATGGCCATGCCTTTCCGGTGCGGGTGCGGGGTGCGGGGGTTCGGGTGCGGTTGTCGGTGGTTCACGAGTCGTCGTCGTCTTCGTACGCGTCGTCGTACTCGGCTTCCTCTTCTTCGAGGAGGTCGATGTGGTGCTGGGTGAGCGGGACGAGGGTGAGGTCCGAGGGGGTGAGGCCGCCGGCGTCGGGGTTCTCGGCGTGCGCGGCGAGGCACTGGAGGGCCTGGTGCCACAGGTCGGCGAGGATCTTGATCTCGTGGGGGGTGAAGAGGGCGGTGGGCCAGGAGAGGGTGACCCGCAAGCGTGGCCCGGCCGTCGTGTCCTGGGTGGCGGCGTTGATCTCCAGGGCGTGCGCGAAGGGCAGTTCGTCCTCGCCGACACCGCCGCCGATGTCACTGTCACTGACGGAGGTCCAGTGCTCGGCGGTGCCGTCGCCGGTGTCGGTGGCGAACCGGCCGAGGTAGTTGAACCCGACGAGCGGCGACGCCGCACCCGCGAGGACCTGCGCGGTGTCCGGGTTGAGGTGACGCAGGAGTCCGAAGCCGAGCCCCTGGTCGGGGACCGACCGCAGCTGTTCCTTCACCTGCTTGAGCGCCCCGCCGACCTCCGGGCCCGCCGCCGTGACCTCGGCCCAGCCAAGCGCACCGGGATCGACGCGGACCGGGTACATGCTGGTGAACCAGCCGACCGTACGCGACAGGTCATGACCCGCTCCGAGCACGTCCTCGTACCGCCCGTGGCCCTCCACGTCCAGCAGCACACCACCCGCCGCGTAGGCCGGGGCCCACTGCCGCATCGCCAGCGCGAGACCCGTCAGGAGAACATCGTTCACCCCGGCCCGGAAGGCGGCCGGCACCGCGGTGAGGAGCTTCTCCGTCTCGCCCACCGGGAGGGTGAGCGAGAAGGATTCGGCGGTGGCGACGGTGTCCCGCGCCGGGTCCAGCGGGCGGGCCCCGAAGGATCCGGCGCCTGCCGCCAGCACCTCTTCCCAGTAGGCGAGTTGATCGGTCCATCGTTCCTGTGCGGCGGCTTCGGCGAGGGCGCTGGCCCAGCCCCGGAAGGAGGTGCCGACCGGCTCCAGCGCGACCGGCTGCCCGGCGACGACCGCACGGTGGGCGGCGGCCAGATCCGGCAGCAACAACCGCCAGGACACCCCGTCGACCACCAAGTGATGAATGACGAGGAGGAGTTGTCCGTCCCGGGCATCGCCCGCGTCGAGCCAGACGAGCTGTGCCATCACACCCCGCTCCGGGTCGAGCCCGGCACGGGCCGCACCGGCCTCCCGCACGAGCACCGCTGCAGCAGCCTCCTCATCCAGGTGCGCCACCTCCACACGCCGCACCCACCCCGCAGCCTCCACCGCGCCCGCCGCGGGCACCTCCAGCGACCACCGGTCACCATCACCCCTGGCCAGCCGCATCCGCAACACGTCATGGTGATCCACCACCACCGAGAACGCCGCACGAAGATCACCAAGAGTCAGGCCGGCCGGAACCGGCACCACATACGACTGATTGAACTCCCGGACCGGGCCGCCACCCGCCCTGAACCACTCCATGATCGGCGTCACCGGAACTGCCCCGACGCCCTCACGGCCCGTGGCGACCTCATGGCCCGCGACCCTGGCAACCGCCGCCAGCTCCCGAACCGTACGACGCTCGAAAACATCCCGGGCCGTCAGGACAAGCCCCACCCTGCGGGCCCGACTGACCAGCTGAATCGAGGCAATGGAGTCCCCACCGAGATCGAAGAACCCGTCCTCGACACCCACCGACTCCAGACCCAGAACCCCGGCGAACACCTCACACAGCAGTTCCTCGGCCGCTGTCCCCGGCAGGCTGACGACGCCAGTCAGCGCGGTGGTGGCTGCCTGCGGCGCCGGCAGGGCCTTCCTGTCGAGCTTGCCGTTGACCGTCAGCGGCAGCGCATCGAGGGTGACGAACGCGGAAGGCACCATGTACGAGGGCAACCGCGACGTGGCGTACTCGCGCAGCTGGTCGGGAGCACCCACCACATAGCCGACGAGCTGCTTGTCTCCCGGGCGGTCCTCGCGGACCACGACAGCGATCTGCGCCACACCGGGGTGCCCGGCGAGTACCGCCTCGATCTCGGCGGGCTCGATACGGAAGCCCCGGATCTTCACCTGGTCGTCGGCCCGGCCCACGTAGTCGAGGACACCGTCACCGGTCCAGCGCACCAAGTCGCCCGTCCGGTACATACGAGCGCCCGGCACACCGAACGGATCAGCGGGGAAACGCCCGGCGGACAGTCCCGGGCGGCCCAGATAACCATGGGCAAGACCAGTCCCCGCGAGGTACAGCTCGCCGGAGACTCCCTGCGGGACCAGACGCAACCCCTCATCGAGCACGTAGGCACGCATCCCGGCAAGCGGACCACCGATCGGAACACACGCACCGGGCACCTTGTCGGCAGGGACCCGCCAGGCAGTCGCGAACGTGGTGGTCTCCGTCGGCCCGTATCCGTTGACGAGGCGCAGGCCGGGGCAGCGGGCGAGGGCGAGGTCCACAGCTTCGACGTCCGCCTTCTCGCCGCCGAACCAGATCTCGCGCATTCCGGCGAGGGACTCGGAGGCCTCCCGTACCAGGACGTTGAACAGGGCCGCCGTCATGAAGGTCGCGGTGACGCCGTGCCGGGTGACGGCGGTGCGCAGTTCGTCGGGGCCGAGCCGGCCGCCCGGAGCCACGACGACACACCCCCCGCGCAGCAGCGGCGCCCACATCTCGTAGGTGGAGGCGTCAAAAGCGTGCGAGGAGTGCATCAGCACCCGGGCATGCGCCGCCCCGTCGAAACACGGATCCAGAGCAAGACCGGCCACATTGCCATGACTGACAACCACACCCTTGGGCAGACCCGTCGTACCCGAGGTGTACATCACATACGCGACCTGCCCCGCCGGGAAGTCACCGTCGAGCAGAGCCGCGGCCGGCATCGCCGCGACCTCCTCGGCAACTTCACCGACGACCACACAACGGGCCGCCTCCGCCAGCCCCACCGGCAACTCCGCCCGGTCCGTCAGCACCAACGCGGCACCCGCATCCCGGACAATCCAATTCAGCCGCTCCACCGGATACGCATCATGCAACGGCACATAATGACCGCCCGCCTTCACCACAGCCAGCTCCGCAACCAGCAAATCCACCGACCGGTCAAGCAGCAACGCCACCGCCGTCCCCGAAACCACCCCCCGACCACGAAGAAAACGCGCCCACTGATGAGACCGCGCATCCAGCTCGGCATACGTAAGCTCTTCCTCGTCGGCGGCGACGGCGACCGCGTCGGGGGTCTCCATCACCTGCTGCTCGAAGAGCTCCACGAGTGAGAGCTGCGGCGCCGGCTCTCCGGTGCCGCCCCAGGTGTCGAGCAGAAGGGTGCGCTCGCCCGGGGTGAGAAGGGTCAGTTCGCCGACGCGGCGGGCCGGGTTCGCGGCGACTTCGGCGAGTACGCGGCCGAGGCGGGCGCACAGTGTCCGTACGGTCTCCGGGTCGAAGAGGTCCTGGGCGTACTCGATCTCGCCTGTGATCCCGGCCGGCATGCCGTCCTCGTCGAAGGCTTCCCGCAGGTCGATGAGCAGGTCGAACTTGACCGGGGCTGTACCGGCGGGCATCAGTGACGGCGTGATGCCTGGCAGGTCGAGGTCGGGCTCGGGGGTGTTCTGGAGGGCGAGCATGACCTGGAAGAGCGGGTGTCTGGCGAGCGAACGCTCAGGGTTCAGGACCTCCACGAGCCGGTCGAAGGGCACGTCCTGATGCGCGAAGGCAGCCAGGTCCGACTCCCTGACCCGCTCGACCAGCGCACGGAACGTGGGATCCCCCGAAACATCGGTGCGCAGCACCAGGGTGTTGACGAAGAACCCGACCAGCTCGTCGAGCGCATCGTCGGTACGGCCCGCGACCGCCGTACCGAGGGGAATGTCCGTTCCGGCTCCCAGACGGGCGAACAGCGCGGCAAGACCGGCCTGAAGCACCATGAACAGGCTCGCCCCCGACTCCCGCGCCAGCTCACCGAGCGCGGCGTGCGTGCCGGCGTCGAGCTGCCAGTCGATCCTGCCGCCACGGTGGGAGGCGACAGCGGGACGAGGACGATCGGCAGGCAGCTCCAGCACCTCGGGAAGACCCGCCAACTGCTCCTTCCAGTAGCTCAGCTGTTTGGCGCTGATGCTCTCCGGGTCGCTCTCTGAGCCGAGGGTGTCGCGCTGCCAGAGTGCGTAGTCGGCGTACTGGACGGGCAGCGGCGCGAGCTCGCGACCCACATACGCCGCCTCCAGGTCCCGCATCAACGGAGCCATCGACCAACCGTCACCCGCGATGTGATGCAGAACGATCAGCAGCACCTGGGATTCGTCCGACACTGTGAACAGTGCTGCTCGCAGCGGTAGTTCGGTCGACAGGTCGAAGGAACGTCCCGCCGACGCGGCCAGCAGGCCGCTCAGTTCGTCCGGCGTGGTCTCGCGCACCGAAAGGGGAACCGTCGCGTGCGGCAGGATGACCTGCCGGGGCTTGCCCTCCGTGACCGGGAAGACGGTGCGTAGCGACTCGTGCCGGGCCACCACCGTGTTGAGGGCCGATTTCAACGCCGTTATGTCCAGGGCTCCTTCGAGGCGGATGGCGAGCGGAATGTTGTACATCCCGCCGTCGTGGTCGAGCCGGTCCAGGAACCACAGCCGCTGCTGCGCGAACGACAACGGCAACACCTCCGGCCGCTCCACCGCCCGCACCCGCGAGCGGGCAGCCCCCGCGCCGGCAACCAACCGGGCCAGCCCCGCCACCGTCGGAAACTCGAACACCGACCGAATCGCCAACTCCACATCCATCACCGAACGAACACGACTCACCAGACGAGTCGCAAGAAGCGAATGCCCACCCAGATCAAAGAAACCATCATCAATACCCACCACCTCCAACCCCAGCAAATCCGCGAAGATCCCACACAAAACCTCCTCCCGCACATTCCGCGGAGCACGACTCCGCCCCACATCAACAAAATCAGGAGCAGGAAGCGCACGACGATCCAGCTTCCCACTCGCCGTCAACGGAAGCTCATCCAGAACCACAAACGCCGCCGGAACCATATACGCGGGAAGAGCCGACACCGCATGATCACGAAGACCATCCAGATCCCCGACCACATACGCAACCAACCGCTTCTCCCCCGGACGGTCCTCACGAACCACCACAGCAGCCTTCGAAACACCCGGCCGGGAAGACAACACCGCCTCAACCTCACCCGGCTCAATACGAAAACCACGAATCTTCACCTGATCATCAGCACGCCCGACAAACTCCAACGTGCCATCCCCACACCACCGCACCACATCCCCCGTCCGATACATCCGACACCCCGAACCACCAAACGGACTCGCCACAAAACGCTCAGCAGTCAACCCCACCCGACCCACATACCCACGCGCCACACCAGCACCCGCCACATACAACTCACCCGGAACACCAACCGGCACCACCCTCAACCGCTCATCCAGCACAAACACCTCAGTACCCGCAACCGGACGCCCAATACCAGGAACAGAAACCCCATCAACACGCCCCACCACCGAATACACAGCCGTCTCCGTCGGCCCATACCCATTCGTCACCTCACCCACAACCGCACCCAACCGCGCCACCAACGAACCAGAAACCGCCTCCCCACCCATCAAAATACGCAACCCACCCAACGCACCCGGCACCTCACCCACCAACGTCTCCCAAAACGTAGGAGTCGCCTGCATGAACGTCGCACCCGACTCAACAACCAAAGCCCCCAACCGCACCGGATCCAACACCACATCACGCTCAACCAAAACCAACCGGGCACCCGCCAGCAACGGCACGAAAATCTCCACATTCGAGATATCGAAACCAAACGTCGTCACCGCAACGAACCGGTCATCCGAAGTCACAGCAAACCGCGCGCCCATATCCGCCAGCACATTCTCCAGACCACCCCGAGTCACCCCCACACCCTTCGGACGCCCCGTCGAACCCGACGTATAAAGGACATACGCCAAACAATCCGCCGACACCGAAGCGAACTCCACCCCCAGCACATCCCCCTCAACACAATCCCCATCAAGGCCATCAAGGATCAACAGCCCCTCACGCACCGGGAGCCGCTCCGCGACCTCCGCCGAAGTAATCACGCACTCCGGACCCGCATCCTCCAAAATGAACGCCACCCGCTCCGACGGCAACGCAGGATCCACCGGCACAAACGCCGCACCCGCCCTCACCACCGCCCACAACGCCACCACCAAATCAACCGACCGCTCCAACGCCACCGCAACCAACCGATCAGGACCCACACCCCGACCCACCAACACCCGCGCCAACCGCTCCACCCGAGCATCCAACTCCCCATACGTCAACGACTCCCCCCCACACACCACAGCCACCGCACCCGGCGCCTCCACCACCCACCGCGCAAAACCCTCCACCAAAGACACACCCGAACCAACCACCTCACCCCGACCCCACTCCCCCACCACCAACCCACGCTCCACCGCACCCACCAACTCCAAATCCCCCACCCGCAATTCGGGGCGCTCGCAGATCTGGTTGAGTATGCGGCCCAGCCGTAGGCACAGGGATTGCACGGTCGGCAGATCGAAGAGGTCGTGGGCGTATTCCACTTCGCCCTCGATGCCGGCCGGGAAGCCGTCCTCGTCGAAGGTCTCGCGGAGATCCAGCGTCAGGTCGAACTTCGCGACGCCACCTGCGATGCCCTCCAGAGAGGGGGTGAGGCCGGGCAGTGCGAGGTCGGGCTCCGGCGTGTTCTGAAGGATCAGCATCACCTGGAACAACGGGTGCCGCGCGAGCGAACGCTCCGGGTTGAGCACCTCCACCAACCGCTCGAACGGCACATCCTGATGCGCGAAGGCAGAAAGGTCCGACTCCCTCACACGACCGACCAGCTCCCGGAACGTCGGGTCCCCCGACACATCCGTCCGCAACACCAACGTATTGACGAAGAAACCGACCAAGTCGTCCAGCGCCTCGTCCGACCGGCCGGCCACCGCCGTACCCAGCACAATGTCGGTACCCGCACCGAGCCGCGAGAACAGCGCAGCAACCGCCGCCTGGAGCACCATGAACACGCTCGCCCCCGACAACCGCGCCAACTCCACCAACGCACCATGCGCCTCCGCACCCAGACCCCAGCCAACCCGCCCACCCCGATACGAAGCCACCGCGGGCCGCACCCGGTCCACCGGAAGCTCAAGAACCTCCGGCAGACCAGCCAACCGCTCCTTCCAGTAAGCAAGCTGCCGGAACGCGACACTCCCCGGGTCCCCCTCCGAACCCAGCACCTCCCGCTGCCACAACGCATAATCCGCGTACTGCACCGGCAACGGCGCGAGCTCGCGACCCACATACGCCGCCTCCAGGTCCCGCATCAACGGGGCCAGTGACCAGCCGTCGCCCGCGATGTGGTGCAGGACCACCAGCAGCACATGGGATTCGTCCGACACTGTGAACAGCTCTGCTCGCAGGGGCAGTTCGGTCGACAGGTCGAAGGGGCGTCCGGCCGAAGCGGCCAGCAGGCCGCTCAGTTCGTCCGGCGCGGTCTCGCGCACCGGCAGGGGTGTCGTCGCGTGCGGCAGGATGACTTGCCGGGGCTCGCCCTCCGTGACCGGGAAGACGGTGCGCAGTGACTCGTGCCGGGCCACCACCGCATCCAGCGCCGACCTCAACGCCACGACATCCAAAGCCCCTTCGAGGCGGATCGCCAGCGGAATGTTGTACGTACCGCCCACCGCGTCCAGCCGGTCCAGGAACCACAGCCGCTGCTGCGCGAACGACAGCGGCAACTCCGCCGGCCGCTCCCGCACACCCAGCACCGGAGTCACCGCCGGAGCCCCGGCCGGGGAGGAGCTGTCCCCGAGGCGTGCTCCGAGTGCCGCCACCGTGGGGGCGTCGAAGATGTCGCGGACCGAGACCTCCGCGCCGAGTGCGGCGCGGGCGCGGCCTGCGAGGCGGGTGGCGAGCAGGGAGTGCCCGCCGAGTTCGAAGAAGTTGTCGTCGAGGGCGACCTTGGGGATGCCCAGTACGTCGGCGAAGAGGGCGCACAGGGTTTCCTCCCGCGCGGTGCGCGGTGCGCGCCCCTCCCCTGCCGTGGACTCGGGGGCCGGGAGCGCCTTGCGGTCGAGCTTGCCGTTGGGGGTGAGCGGGAAGACGTCCACCGCGACGATCGCGGTCGGCACCATGTACGCGGGCAGCCGGCCCGCGAGGTGTTCCTTGAGCTCCCAGGCCTCCACGCCCGGCTCCCGGACCGGTGCCCCCGGCTCCACGCCGTCTGTTCGCGCCTCCTCACCAGTGACGTACCCGACGAGTTGCGGCCGCCCGGGGGTGTCCTCTCGGACCATGACGACGGCCTGTCCGACCCGGGGGTGGGCGGCAAGCACCGACTCGATCTCGCCGAGTTCGATGCGGTAGCCGCGGATCTTGACCTGGTGGTCGCGGCGTTCCAGGAAGACCAGGCGGCCCTCGGTGTCGTGGCGGACGTAGTCGCCGGTGCGGTACATGCGGGCGCCGGACTCGTCCGAGAACGGGTCGGCGACGAACACGGACGCCGTGCGCGCCGGGTCGGCGAGGTAGCCACGCCCCACACCGGAGCCCGCCGCGTACAGCTCACCGGGGGTGCCCGCCGGGACGGGGCGGAGCCGGTCGTCGAGGACGTACAGCCGGGTGTTGCGGACAGGGCGGCCGATCGGGACGGGCGCCCCCTCGTCGATGCCGTCGAGGGCGGCGGCGTCGAGTACGGCGTGCGTGACGTCGTCGGAGCATTCGGTGGGGCCGAACGCGTTGATCAGCGGGATCGCCGGGTATGCCTGGAGCCAGCGTGCGCACACGTCACGCGGCAGGGCCTCGCCGGTGACCATCAGCAGCCGCAGGTCGGGGAGCGCGGGCGGTGCGGTGTGCGCGGACGACCAGCTGTCGAGGGCGGCACGCAGCAGCGAAGGGACGACTTCCAGTACGGGGACGCGCTCGCCCGCGGTGAGGGCGAAGAGCTTCCACGGGTCGGACGCGGTGTCCCGGTCGACGACGCGCACGGTGCCGCCGGCGACGAGCGGGGCGAGCATCTGCCAGACGGAGATGTCGAAGGTGAGCGGGGCGTTCTGGACGACGGTGTCGACGGCGGTGAGGGCACAGTCGTCGACCTTGGCGAGGAGGTGGTTGTTCATGCCCCGGTGGTGGACCATGGCGCCCTTGGGGGCACCGGTCGAGCCCGAGGTGAAGATGATGTAGGCGAGGTCGTCGCCGCCTCCGACGGGCGGCTCCCACGCGCAGCCGGCTCCGCTCGGCACCACGACCCGTACGGCGTCGGCGGTGGAGACGGCGGTCAGTTCTGCTGCGAGAGCGTTGAGTTCCCAGGGGGCGACGAGCACCTTGGCCCCGCACCTCTCCAGCAGCGAGGCGTTCCGCGCCGCGGGTGCCGCCGGGTCCAGGGGGACGTACGCGGCTCCGGCGGCCATCACCGCGAGGACGGACGCGATGAACCCGGCGCCCGGCACGGCCAGCAGCCCGACCACGTCACCCCTGCCGGTGCCCGCCGCACGCAGGTCGCGGGTGAGGGCGGCGGTGCGGGCGGCGAGCGCGGTGTACGAGACGGGGGTGCGGTCGGTGTCGATGACGGCGACGGCGTCCGGGCGGGCCTCGGCGTGCTCCTGGACGCGGCGGACGATGTGCCGCAGCCCGCCGTCGGTGGCGGCAGCGGTGTTGTTCCAGTCGTCGAGCAGGGCGCGTTCGGCGTCGTCCAGGACGTCGATGCGGCCGATCGGGGTGTCCGGGTGGGCGAGGACCCCGGTCACGAAGCGCACCAGCCGCTCGTGGTGGGTGGCGATCTCGGCATCCGTGTAGAGGTCGCCGTTGCCGTCGAAGTTGAGCAGTACCTCCCGGCCGTCGTTGCGGTCGTAGGCGCTGATCTCGATGTCGTCGACGACGCCGTTGGAGAGGTTGTGCGCGGTGACCGGATGGCCCGCGTAGGTGAGGTCGTAGTCGAACGGCATCACGTTGACGACCACTCCGGCGGTGCGGCTGCCGCCGCCTGCCGCCTGGAGGTCGCGGGCGATGTCCTCCTGCCGGTAGCGCTGGTGGCGTACGACGGAGCGCGCCTCCACCGCGCACTGGCGCACGAGTTCGGCGAAGGTCGTCGCCGGGGTGATGTCCAGGACGAGGGGCAGGATGTTCGCGGTGAGGCCGGGGGTGGTACGCAGTACCGGGGTGGTGCGGGCCTGGAGGGGGAAGCCGAGCGGCAGGGTACGCGCGCCGGTGACGGTGTGCAGATAGCCGCCGACTGCGGCCAGCAGGCCGATCGGCCAGGGCGCTCTGCTGTCCCGGGAGACCCGCTTGAGGTCCTCCATGAGCTGCGGCGGCAGGGGGGCTGAGCTGCGTCGGAAGGCCGCGGTGGCGGGCGCGGTGCGGGCGGTCAGCGACACCGCCTCGGGTCTGCGGGCCATCCGGGAGCGCCAGAACTCCTGGTCCTTGGTGAACTTCTCGGACGCCCGGTACTCGGTGTCCTGGGCGATGAACTCATCCAGGGTGGCGAAGGTGCGCGGGCTGAAGTCGGTACCGTCGGCGAGCGCGGTGTAGACCTCGGCGAGCCGCTGGGAGTAGAGCCGGCCGCCCATGCCGTCGCCGATGATGTGGTGGTTGCGCTGGTAGTAGAAGAAGCAGTCCTCGGAGATCTTGAACAAGACGTCGATGAAGTGCGGCCCGACCGTCATGTCGAGGGGTTCGGTGAGCCTGCCCTTCATGATCCGCAGCGCTTCCTCGCGGCCGTCGGGGCGGCCGCCGAGGTCGATGTACTCCAGCCGGATCACGATGGGGTCGAAGCACTGCCACAGACCCTCCTCGTCCTCGACGAACTTGACCCGTACGGTCTCCAGTTCGTCGAGGGTGAGGGTGAGCGCCCGGTCGAAGAGACCCACATCGATCGGGCCGTGGATCTCCAGGTACTCGCTGACCAGGAACGCGTTGTCCGGGTTCAGCTGCTGCGCGTACCAGACTCCCTGCTGCGCGGCAGTGAGTGGCCGACGCGCGTCCACGGACGCGGTCGTGGCCGGATCCATGGACGTGGACGCGGACGTGGTCATGTCGAATCTCCCCGAGGACTGCATGAGTTGGCTGCTGCCGGTGGTGCGGGTGCTGAGGACGCCACGGATGGCCAGGGGCGGCTAAGCGGCCCAGCGGCGGATCACGATGACCGCGTTGTGGCCGCCGAAGCCGAACGAGTTGCTCATGACCACGTCGACGTCGTGCGCCTGCGCGGTGTGCGCGACGAAGTTGACCGAGGGGTCGATCGGGCGTTCGCAGTTGACGGTGGGCGGAACCGATCCCTCGTTGATGACGAGGGCCCCGATGATGGCCTCGACCGCGCCCGCTGCGCCGATCATGTGGCCGGTCATCGACTTGGTGGAGCTGACCGGGATGGACTCGATATGCGTGCCGAACACGGCCCGCAGCGAGTTGAGTTCACTCTTGTCGTTGAGCTGGGTGCCGGTGCCGTGCGCGTTGACGTAGCCGACGTCGCCCGGGGCGAGGCCCGCGTCGTGCAGGGCCTCCCGCATGGCACGACGCGCGGAGACGCCCTCCGGGTGGGGGGCCGTCCAGTGGTACGCGTCCGAGCTCGCGCCGTATCCGACGACCTCGGCGAGGATCTGCGCGCCACGCGCCAGGGCGTGCTCGGCCGACTCCAGGATCACCACGCCCGACCCGGCGGCCATCACGAAGCCGGCCCGGTCCTCGTCGAAGGGCCGCGACGCCTCCGTGGGGTCGCCCGGCCGTCCGGACAGTGCGCGGGCGTTGCCGCTACCCGCGATGTCGACGCGGGTGACGATGTCGTCCGCGCCGCCCGCGATGACGACGTCGCTCGCCCCGGTGCGGATCCAGCGGGTGGCCTCGCCGATGGCGTCGGTGCCCGACGCGCACGCGCTGCTGACGGCCCGGGACGGTCCCCGGGCGCCGGTGGCCATGCTGATCTCGCCGGGGGCGCTGTCGATGGCACCGGTGACGGCCGCCAGGGGCGAGACCGCGCGGGGGCCCTTGGCGTCGAGGTCGCGGACGTGGTCGGCGATGGACTTCATCGGGCCGTAGCCGCTGCCCATCAGGACGCCCACCCGGTCGGCGTTGGACTCGTCGATGACGAGCTTGGAGTGCTTCAAGGCCTCCTGCGCGGCGACCAGCGCGTAGCGGGCGTACGGGTCGGTGCGGCGGACCACCTTGTACGGGAGGTGCTGGGCGGCGTCGAACCCCTTGACCTCGCCGGCGATCTGCACGGGCAGGTCGCCGGCCTCGACCTGGGTGATGGGTCCGATGCCGCTGCGTCCTGCGAGAAGTCCCTCCCAGGTGGTCGTGGCGTCCAGACCGAGCGGAGTAACCATGCCCCAGCCGGTGATGACGACCCTGGTGCGGTCTCTGTTCGTCGTGCGGTCCGTCGCCATCACGGGCTCCCCTCGGTCGAGTTGTTCGTACCGTTCGCGCCGCGCGTGTCCTGTGCGTCCGCGGCGTGCTCCTGTGTGTCCTGTATGTGGTCCGGCGCGGGCAGCAGCGGGAAGTCCCCGCCGCCCGCCACCGCCCCGAACAGCGAGTCCGTCATCGCGACGGGCACGTGCAGGACGACCGGCCTTCCCGACTCGCAGTACTTCCACGCCTGCGCGACGTCCGCCCGAAGGGTCGCCTTGTCGGCGAGCAACTGGCGTTGCACTCCCGGTACTTCACGGCCGCCGGGCCGGGGTCCCGCCGGGTCGGTGAACCGGTAGCGGGGCAGCGGCTTCTCCCGCTGGTCGAGCTGGCTCTGCAGCCAGCCGTACCCGCCGTTGTCCAGGACGACGTACAGCACTGCGAGCTGCTGCTCGGCGACCGTCACCAGGTCGGACTCGAAGAGCCCGAAGGCTCCGTCGCCGACGAGGGCGACGACGGGACGGCCCGGCGCTGCCGCCTTCACACCGGCCGCGGCCGCCGCGCCGAACCCGAGGCTGGTCTGCTCGGAGGGGACCACCGACCCGCCGGCCGGGGCCGCGTGGTGCACCGGGTAGCTGTAGGACCACATGTCCTGGAGCCCGTTCTCCTGCACCAGCACGAGGTCGTCGGGGAGCACGTCGGAGAGCGCCGCCAGCACTTCCGCGATGTGCAGTTCGGGCTTCTCGGCCAGTTCGGCGAGGTGGGCGCGGTGCGCCGTGTGCAGGCTCTCGTGGATGGCGGCGGTGCGCCGTCTCCAGTCGGGGGAGGGCGCACACACCGACTCGCGGGCGAGTTGTCCCGCGATCAGGGCCGCGGCGTCCGCGAGGACCTTGGGCCCGGCGAAGTCGGTGTGGAATTCGGCGGCCTCCACGTTGACCTGGACGACCGGCACCTCGGTGCCGATGCGGCACGGCCAGCCGAAGGTGGCGGTCTCCTCCAGTCGGCTGCCGAGGGTGACGACACAGTCGGTGTCCAGCCACAGCTCCCCTGCCGCCTCCGGCAGGTAGAGCCCCGCGAGGCCGCAGAACCGGGGGTGGCTCTCGTCGAAGGCGCCGCGCCCGCTGGCGGTGCAGAACACGGCGGCGCCCATGTGGTCGGCGAGCCGTTCCAGCGTCCGGTCGGCGTTGTGGTGGCGCATCCCGCCGCCGACGAGCAGCACGGGCCGTTCGGCGGACTTCAGGGTGCGTACCGCCGTCGAGTCCTCGGCGAGCTGCACGGTGCGGGGGCGCAACGCCTCGTACTCGTCCGCCTCGACGCCCGCGTAGGGGATCTCGGCGGTCAGCAGGTGGTCGGGGAGTTCCAGGTAGACCGGCCCGGGGACGCCTTCTCGGGCGATCAGCAGGGCGCGCCGCAGCATGGGGACCAGGCGGGCCGGATCGTCGATGCGGGCGGCCCACTTCACCAGTGGCGCCACGACGGCGAGTTGATCGAGTTCCTGGAATGCTCCGGCCCCACGCCTGTTGGCGGACGTGCCCGCCGAGAGCAGCACCAGGGGCGCTGCCGACGACTTGGCCTCCAGGAGGCCGGTGAGGGCGTTGGTGACGGCGGGGCCCTTTCCGGTGAAGGCGATGCCGGTCCGCCCGGACTGGAGGGCGTAACCGGTGGCCATGAAGAGGGCGTTGCGCTGGTCGCGGCAGAGCACCAGGCGGATGCCGGTGGTGTCGAGGGCGCCGAGGAGGTCGAGGTCGTCGGCGGGGAGGCCGAACGCGTCCTGCACACCGGCCTGTTCGAGGACCTGGACGACGACATTCCAGGAGCCGGTCACCGTGGGCGTGTCGTCGTCCGGCGCGGGAGCGACGCTCATCGCGGGCCTCCGGCGGGTATCGCGTGGTCGGCGACCGCCTTGGAGATGAGCAGCGGTTCGGTGTGCCGCTCTCCCCTGATGGCGGCGTAGTTGGCGCGGACGCCGGTACCGCCGAAGGGGGCGTTGCCGTTCTCGATGTCGATGAGGGTGCTGTTGACGCTGACGGTGTGGCGGCGGCCGAGCAGTTCGACGAGGTCGGGGTCGGTGCCGTAGACGGTGGCGGCCATCGCCCGCTCCTCGAAGTACTGGTGGGTGAGCATCGAGCTCAGCCACTCGCGGCTGGTGTACGGCACCACGTTGAAGATCGGCGCGAACATCTCCGGGGGGCGCACCGCCGACTCGACAGGCCGGACCAGGACGGTCGGGGCGAGGTGTCCCTCGGTGAGGTCGGCCCGGCCGCCGGCCGCGATGAAGACACGGTTGTCGACGAGGTGACTCAGCGCCGACTCGAAGGCGTCCAGGTAGTACATGGAGCCGTAGTCGGCGGCCGCGTCCTCGTTGCGGCCGTGCTTGAGCGAGCTCACGCGGCGGGCCAGGAGGTTGCAGAACTGCGAGCTGAGCGAGGTGTGCACGAAGTAGACGTCGGGGCCGAAGCAGTCCTGTCCCGAGTTCATCATGCGGGCGTGCAGTGCGCCGTTGACCGCGCTGCTGAGGTCGGCGTCCGGGCCGACCACGAACGGGTTGACGCCCTGCCCGAAGTACAGGAACAGCTGGTCCTTGCGGAGTTGCCCGCGGATCTTCTCCGCGTTGTCGAAGGTGCCGGTGAACACCAGCACTTCGGAGCGGGCCGCCTCCACCGCGAGGAAGTCGCGCTGGCCGGTCAGGCACATCTCGACGGGCAGGTCGTGCGCGGTGCCGAGCAACTTGTGCAGCTTCTCGGTCTGGCCGCTGATGCGACCCGAGGGGCGGAACGCCACGCGTTCGCTGTAGAGGCTGGGGATCAGCAGGTACAGGATGTAGCTGTAGAGCGGGATGTTCGACGGCATGAGCACGCCGATCTGCTTCACGCGCGGCGGCTTGAATCGCATCACCTCGTCGTATGCGCCCTCCAGCGCCTCGATGGAGACGTCTATCTCCCCGCACGCGGTGCGGTAGTTGCACGTCTCGAAGAGCACCTGGAGGACTTCCTCGCGCCGAGTGCGGAGCAGGCTCGCCACATCGTGCAGGGCCTTGCGCCGATCCCCGCAAGGAATTTCGTACTCCGCAGGGAGTTCGGTGCCTTCCCTGGCCACTACCTCAATCATTGCAGTACGCCTCTCATGGATTCACGCGGTGCCATTTCACGCGGTGATATCTCCCGCAGTGCCATTTCACGCAGTGCCCGGCGGTCGATCTTCCCGGTGTTGTTCAACGGGAATTCCTGGAGTACGACCACTCGGTTGGGCAGTTCGTGTTCCGCCACGCACTGCGCGAGCTCCCGGCGCCACTTGGCGGCAGGCTGCCCGGCCGCGTCGGCGACGAAGAACACCAGGTGCACCCGGTCGTCCCGGCCGCCCTGCACGGGCACCACCCGGACGGGGGCACCGCAGGCGCCGGCCCGGGCGGCGATCGCGTCCGGGTAGAGAGTGTGCCCATTGCGGTGCACGGCGTCCCTGCGGCCCAGGACGGTCAGGTTGCCCGCTCCGTCCAGACAGCCGATGTCGTCCGTCCGGTACGCGTCCCGCTCCACCCGGAGCAGTGTGCCCGCGGGGCCGAGCACGCCGGTCATGTAGTCCGGGGTGCGGACGACGACTTGGCCGGTCTCCCCCACGGGGACCTCGCGTCCCGCGTCGTCGAGCACCAGGACCTCGATACCGTCCAGCGGCCGGCCGCAGCCCCGGGGGTCGGGGTGCACGGCGAGAGCGATGTTGCCCGCTTCGCTGCTGCCGTAGCCGTCGAGCAGCGGACTTCCGACCGTACGGACGAAGCGTTCACCGAGTTCCCGGCCGAGCGGCTCGCCGCCGACGCACCACATGCGGACCGAGCCGATCATGTTCGTCCCCGCCCGTGCGCCGTCCACCAGGTTGAGGAGGGTGGAGTACATGGCCGGGACCGCGTCGACGACGGTCACGCCGTACGCCGCGATCGCCTCCAGCGCCCGGTCCACCCGCTGGCTGCTGGTCTGGAGCACCAGCGTCGCGCCGGTCTGCATCCACAGCAGCAGCATGGACAACCCGTACTGATGAGTGAAGGGCAGCAGCGGCAGCAGCACGTCGTCCGCGCGATACGCCATACGGGCCGCGGTCCGGGCGATGTTGGCGCGGACCGCGGCTCCGGAGCGCACGATCCCCTTGGGGGCCCCGGTGCTTCCCGAGCTCCAGACGATCAGCGCGTCCTCGCGGGCGAACCAGCGGTCGAAGCCGAGCGGTCCCTCTTCGGCCGCCTCGGCCGCGCCGCCGGACGGTTCGCACCCGGCCATCGCGCCGCCGACCAGATCGGCCAGAAGTTCCTGGCCGATCCCCCCGGCCCGCTCCGGAAGCGCGTTGTCGGTGAGGATCCGGTCGACCCCGGCGTCGACGGCCAGTGCCGCCTGCTGGTCGGCGGGAATCCGCCGGTCGGCGAGCGCGACCGAGGCCCCGCACTCCATCAGCGCGAACAGGACGAGAATGAATTCCTGAGTATTCTCACCTGTCAGCAGAACCCTGCTCCGCTCGTTTATCCCCCGCCCGCGCAGTTCCCGTGCGACAGCCCTACAGGCACCGTCCACACCGGCGGACGATATTCGCCTGCCTTCCGCATTGATGAGCATCCGCCCAGCACACCCCCGGCCCGACATTCGATTAGTTCGAACACGATGCTACGAACCTGACTACAGGTGATCTATATTTGCCACGAGTCGCCTGGAAGTGGTCATTCTTGGTCTACGGTCGAGAATCCGAACCGTCGAGGGGGAGACCATGACACCCAGGGAGAGCAGCACCACCGCACCCCGGCAACCGCATCCGAAACAAGAGTTGGCGCTGCTCCACGAGCTGGAGCCGATCGTCGCGCAGAACATCGACCGGCATCTGAAAGCCGTGAGGGACTGGAATCCGCACGACTACGTGCCCTGGAGCCGGGGCCGCGACTACGCCCTCCTCGGAGGCGAGGACTGGACGCCCGAGGACACCGTCCTCGACCCCGCCGTCCAGGCCTCGCTCGTCGTCAACCTGCTCACCGAGGACAACCTCCCCGGCTACCACGGCGACTTCGCCGGCACACTGGGCCGGGACGCCGCCTGGGGCGAGTGGACCAACCGCTGGACCGCCGAGGAGGCCAGGCACGGCATCGCTCTGCGCGACTACCTCGTGGTGACGCGCGCCGTCGACCCCGTCGACCTGGAGCGGCGCCGCCTGGCGCACATGGCGGCGGGTAGCGGCGGCTCCCCCGGCGGCGTCCTGGAGACGCTCGCGTACGTCACCTTCCAGGAGCTGGCCACCCGGGTCTCGCACCGCAACACCGGCAGCGCGACCGGCTGTCCGATCGCCGAGCGGCTGCTCGCGCGGATCGCGGCCGACGAGAACCTGCACATGCTCTTCTACCGGAACCTGCTGGATGCGGCCCTGGACCGGGCACCCGACGACGCCATGGTCGCCATCCGCGACATGCTGCTCGACTTCCGGATGCCGGGCGAGAACCAGCCCGACTTCGCCCGCTTCTCCATGATGATCGCGATGGCCGGAATCTACGACCTGCAGCTGCACCACGAGAAGGTCGTCATGCCCGTCCTGCGCCACCTGCGCGTCTTCGAGCGCACCGGCTTCGGCCCGGTCGGCGAGCAGGCCCGCGAGGAACTGGCCTCCTTCCTGGAAGGCCTGGAGCAGCAGGCCTCCCGGTTCACCGCCCGCCGCGAGGATCGCCGCGTACGGCTCGCCCGCCGCGCGGCGGCAGCAGTGTAGGGCCGCACACCGTGCGCGACGGCGGAAGCCCGGACCGTACGAGCACCGGTGGAGGCCGCGGCCGCCGGCGCCCGCACCGGCCCCCGGGGACGCACCGGCACGAATAGGGGCGATATAGCGGCCCCGAAGAGACTGGCCGAGTCCGCCGGCCTCGTACTGGCACACGGCCCCGACTCACCTACAGCTAAGGCACGTTCATGACTCAGACCTCTGTGGAGACCACGCTGTCCCCAGCCGCCCTGGTTCTCACCGGCCCCGAGCGTGAGGTGGTCGGCGAGCTCGCCGACCACCTCGCGAAGACCGGACCCGCCGCGACCGACGACCTGGACTGGATACGCGCGGTGCGCAACGCGTCGGCCGGGCTGCCGCGGCGGCTGCTCGCCGAACTGCGTGCCTTCCGCCATGACGCAGGACCCGACGGAGTACTCCTGATCCGCAACCTGCCCGTCGCCCCCGCCGACGGAACCCGGCTGCCGTCGACGCCCTCGCACGCGGGGTCCGTGGAGCGCACCGCGTCCACGGCGGCCGCGGTCGTCACCGCCGCGATGCTCCAGCTCGGCGAGGTGATCGCCTATCGCAACGAGAAGTCCGGCGCGCTCGTGCAGAACGTGGTGCCCGTGCCCGGCCAGGAGAGCCAGCAGTCCAACGCCGGCTCCGAGCTCCTCGAAATGCACACCGAGAACGCGTTCCACAACAACCGCCCCGACTACATCGGACTGTTGTGCGTACGCGAGGACCCGTCGGGGGAAGCGCGCCTGTGCACCGCTTCGGTCCGCCGCGCGCTGCCGCTGCTGTCCGAGCGGGCCCGCCGGGTGCTCTCCGAGGACCGCTTCCTCACCGAGGCACCGCCGTCCTTCGAGATCCGCGAGGGAGCCGCACCCGCGCACGCGATCCTGCCCGGGGCCCCGGAGGACCCGAATGTCCTGGTCGACTTCCACGCCACCCACCCACTGGACAACGAGGCCCGGGAGGCGATGGCGGAACTGCGCGACGTCCTCATCCGCGTCACGTCCGCGCTGGCGCTGACCCCCGGCGACCTCGCGGTGGTGGACAACCGCCTGGCGGTGCACGGCCGTTCCTCGTTCTCGCCGCGCTACGACGGCACCGACCGCTGGCTGCACCGGGTGTACGCGTCGCTGGACAACCGCCGCACCCGCCCGCTGCGGCACGCGGCCGGCGCCGTACTCGGCTGACCGCTTCCTCGCCGCTACGACGAAAGGGGCCCCGGGCGTCGGCGGCGGATTCGAGGGGTCGTTGCACCACGTGGTCCGCTGTTCGGGCCGCGAACAGTTGGTGCGGGCGCTCGGCTGGGGATTCCCAGCCGAGCGTTTCGCGCGGGCCGCCGTTGAGTTCGGCGGCGTCGGCATCGAGGCGCTCGCGGCCGTGGCCCATGAGGCTGGTGCCCCGACCGGTACCGGCGCCTGCCCGTCCGCACATCGGTGCCGACGATCCGGCAGGCTTCCCTGCTGCCGCAGCCCTGCCGTGTGAGCTGGAAGCATGCCGCCCGCTCACGGGTCGGCTTCCTTCGCCCCTGGGGCCCTCGGTCCTCGCGTGCGCGGGGCCCCTTCGTACGGCCCGGTTCGTACGGCCCGGTTCGTACGGCCCGGTGCGTACGGCCCGGTTCGTACGGCCCGGTGCGTACGGCCCGGTTCGTACGGCCCGGTTCGTACGGCCCGGTGCGTACGGCCCGGTTCGTACGGCCCGGTGCGTACGGCCCGGTTCGTACGGCCCGGTGCGTACGGCCCGGTTCGTACGGCCCGGTTCGTACGGCCCGGTGCGTACGGCCCGGTTCGTACGGCCCGGTTCGTACGGCCCGGTGCGTACGGCCCGGTGCGTACGGCCCGGTGCGTACGGCCCGGTTCGTACGGCCCGGTTCGTACGGCCCGGTGCGTACGGCCCGGTGCGTACGGCCGCCCGTCACACCGCGGCGGTGGCCTGCTCCGACTCGGGCTCCGACCGCGTCCGCGACTGCGGCTCCTGGTCCGGCCCCGGCCCCGGCAGGAAGCCCTCCACCCGCACGCCGACGCCCTCCACGCCCGCCCGGTCCCGCACCCAGCGGGCCAGTGCCAGGTCGAGCACCCCGAGCCCGAAGGGCGAGAACACCACCCGGCGGCCCGGTTCGCGCCGGAACCCGGAGCCGCCGCGCAGCAGCGCCCCGATCTCCGCGTCCACGAACTCCCGTCCCCCGGTGCGCTGTTCCGCCAGATGCAGAGAGGTCCGCTCACGGCAGACGTGATGGGTGTCGTCGACGATGTTCTGCGCGCCGAGCACCGCCTCCACCGTCAGGTCGCGCAGTGACACGTGCAGCACCGTGGCGTCCTCCCGGCAGCCGGACAGATCCATGTGCGGAGTCCCTGCCGTGGTCGCCAACGACACGAGCCCGTACGCGCTCAGTGCCTGCGCCGCATCGTCCGCCACGCGCACCTCCACCCCCGGTACGACGCTCCCGGCCAGGTCCGCGAACGCCTCCGCACGGCCGCGGTCCAGGTCGTACACCAGCGCCTCCCGCAGCGACGGCAGCCGCGCGGCGCAGAAGCGCAACACCTCCAGGTTGATCGGCCCGAGCCCGACCAGGCCCATCCCCACCGGATCCTCGGTGAACAGTCCAGCGGCGAGCGCGGCCGAGGCCCCGGTCCTGCGGGCGGAGATCACGGAGGCCTCGATGAACGCCTCCGGGCGGCCGTCGGCCATCGAGTTCAGGACGATGGAGGCGCTGGCCCGCTCGGTGCCGTACGCCACGTTGCCGGGGAAGCTGGCGATCCACTTCATCCCGGCCACCGCATGGTCGCCGCCCAGGTACGCCGGCAGTCCGATGATGCGGTTGCGGTCTTCCTCGGGGAAACGCAGGAAGACCGAGTGGGGCAGGGCGGTGCGCCCCTCGTCGTGCAACCGGTAGGCGTCCGCTACGAGTTCGAGCACCTCCTTGTCGTGCCCGTCCAGCAGGTTGCGCACCTCGCGGTGTCCGACGATCAGCACGGCATGACCTCTCTCTTCTTCTGTCTGTCGCTGTTGGTGTCGCTCTGCCCGGTCAGCAGTTCGACGGGGTGCTTCCACAGATGGGAGACCTCGCCGAACTGGCGGCGCACCCAGGCGTCGTCATAGATGGTGTCCAGGTACCGCTCGCCGCTGTCGGGAAGCACCAGCACACAGGTGGAGCCCGCCGGTACCTCCGGCGCGATCAGCTCCAGTGCGGAGACCACCGCCCCCGACGAGCCACCGGCCAGCACGGCCTCCCGGTCCACCAACCGGCGGCAGCCCACCACGCACTCCAGGTCACCGACGTGCACGACCCGGTGTGCGTCGCTCCGGTTGAGGACAGCGGGACGTACGGAGGCCCCGTGACCGGGGATGATCCGGCTGCATGTGGAGGTCGAGTCGAAGAGCACGCTGCCGACCGCGTCCACCGCGATGATCTTCGTACGCAGCCCGTTGCCGCGGATGTACTCGGCGCAGCCACCCAGCGTCCCCGAGGTGCCGACGGACAGCACCAGATAGTCGACTTCACCGTCCAACGCCTCGTCGATCTCGGCCATGGTGGCCAGATGCGCCTGCGGGTTGAGCGGGTTGGAGTACTGGTCGGGGTTGTACGCGCCGGGGATCTCGGCCAGCAGCCTGGCGATCAGCTTCAACCGCTGCGGCAGCAACTCACCGGTGACAGGGTCCGGTTCGGAGACGATGCGTACATCGGCACCGTACGCCCGCAGGATCGCGATGTTCTGCGCGGTGGTGCGGGTATCCACGACGCAGATGAAGCGCAGTCTGAAGTACCGGCACAGCTGCGCGAGTCCGATGGCGAGGTTGCCGGAGCTCGACTCGATGACCGTCGAGCGGCCGGGCACCAGCTGCCCCGACCTGATCCGGCCGAGAAGCATGCTGAGCGCGGACCGGTCCTTGATGCTACCGCCCGGATTGAACCGCTCGACCTTGGCGTACACACGCGAGGAGAAGCCGGGAACCAGCCGCTCCAGTTCAATGAGCGGCGTCCTGCCCACCGTCGAGAGAATACCCTTGAGCCCTGCGGACACGGCTCTCCCTTCGTGAAACAGCGATGCGTTGGGAGTGGCGAGCGTGTCCAACCCCGCTATGGGCGATCTATAAGCCTCTGCGCCCGGGACATAGGGTTGCCGAACCACCTTTCGCACTCTGTGACTTGGAGCTCTCATGCCCCTGGATCCCGCCTTCGCCGGCCGCGTCTACCCACCCACCGCTCCGTACGAGGTGGGCCGCGAGAAGATCAGGGAGTTCGCGGCCGCTGTCGGCGCGGAGCACCCGGTGCACCACGACCCGCGGGCGGCCAGGGCGCTCGGCCACCGGGACGTGATGGCGCCGCCGACCTTCCTCGCCGCATTGATGCAGCGGGCGTCCGACCCGGTGGTGCTCGATCCCGAACTCGGACTGGACTACACACGGGTGGTCCACCGCGACCAGCGGTTCGTCTTCGTCCGGCCGGTGTACGCCGGAGACGTGCTGCGGATGGTCATGCACATAGACGCGGTGAAGTCCCTCGCGGGCAATGACCTGCTCGAACTGCGTGCGGAGACGGAGGACGCGGCGGGCGGTCCGGTGGCGACGGTGTTCATGTCGCTGGTGTCCCGCGCCTCTTGAGCATCTGCTCCGGCATCCCGCGCCCCCTGAGCGCCGGCCACCCGTCTCTCACTTCCCGTGCAGGCGGGCCAGGTACTCACTGGCCGGGGGCAGCGTCTCGGCCAGGATGCGCTGCTGCCGTGCGATCCACGCGAACTGCTTCGCCGCCTCTGCGCGTTCGCGGTCCAGGTGAGCGAGGACGGGCGGCGCCAGAGGCGGTCCGGTGTCCAGTGAAGCCAGCACGGTGAGACTTCTCAAGTCGGCCCCGGACAACGGGAATCCACCCCGATATGCCGATCTCAGATCCTGCAGTGCGGCCGGCACCGGCCGGGCGGACTGCGCACGCCAGAAGGGGCTGTCCCGGCGGGGCGCGGACGCGTAGTGCAACTGCACGTGGTCCCGGTCCGCCTCGTAACGGCGTTCGGCCTCGCGGTTGAAGCGGGGCGCGGGGGCCTCCCGCGCGACGGCCGACGGGAAGTGCCGTACGAACTGGCGCAGTGCGTGCAGTACACCGTCCGTCCCCGCAGTGCCGATCGGCTCCACGACGGAGGCCGAACTTCCCATCGCCACACAGTTTTTGACCCAGGCTCGACGGATTCGCCCCGATGACAGAGCATGGTGGCGCACGTCCGCCGCCTCGGGGTCGAGGCCGCACAGCACCGCGAGTTCCCGGCCGGCGTCCTCGGGTCGGGCAAGCACCGTCGAGAAGGCCCGCCCGACACCCGTGCGCCCCGGCAACGGCATCCGCCACAGCCAGCCGTCGGGCGCCGCGGTCAGGCTCGTGTACGGGGCGATGCCCGCGTCCGGGTCGGCGGGCGAGGTCAGCGTGACGGTGCTGTCGCACAGCAGCCGGCCGGCGTCAGCGATGCGGGGCTCGCCGAGGGCCCCGGCGAGCAGGGCGGCACGGGCTCCGCTGCAGTCGAGGAAGAAGCCCCCCGGGATGCGCAGCCCGCCCGTCGTGACGACTGCCCTGACGTACCCCTGGGAGTCACGGTCCACGCCCCGCAGCACCCCCTGCGCCGTACGGACATCCCACGCGCCGGTCGCCACGCGGCGCAGGTACGCGGTGAACAGCCCTTCGTCGACGTGCCAGCCGTAAGGCAGCGCGGCCCTGCCGTCCAGCCAGCGCGGAGACTTCTTCGCGTCGAGCAGTGGGGGCGCTCGGAAACAGCTGCGGTCGAGGGGTTCCAGGGTCTCCCCCGCGCTCCTCCGCCAGGCCCAGTGATACGGAAGCGCGAATTCCGAATTCTCGGTTCCGGTTCCGGTTCCGGTTCCGGTTCCGGTTCCGCCGACAGGGTCATAGAAGTAGTCGGGAATACCGTTCGGGAGTTCCCTGGCCACCCACTGCGCGGAGCCTCCGGTGCGCCAATTCGTATAGCGGGCGGCCATCCGAAAGGAGGCGTCACAGGCCCGCATCCAATCGGACTCCTGAATTCCGAGCGGGTCGAAGAACTCGCTCTGCATCTCGGCAGGCAAGGCCTGCACACCTCCGGTCATCCCGGTATCGGCCCGTTGCTCCCCCGCGGGGGCTTCGAGGACGGTGACCTGTACCGCCCCCCGGAAGATTCCGGCAAGGTAGGCGGCACTGAGCCAGCCGGCCGTGGTGCCGCCCACGACGACGATGTTTCTGATGCGGCTTTCCATTCCTCGATGTCAACCCCGAGGCCTACAGGGAATCTCTCTTTCCCCGGTCCTGACCTCGACTCCCCGAGCCGGCGCCAGGACCACCGCCGTCCTCTGGATCACCGTCGGCGAGGGCACCGGATACCCCACGGCCGCCCACCTCGCCTGCTGTGCCGTGCCCCACCCCGACCACCGAACGCACCGCGATCTCCCACCGGCGCGCACGCACCCCAAGACCGTCCGGCGCTCATGTCTCCCAGGCCGGTTCTCGTATTCGGATCGGCCGTATCACGGCGGCCTCGGTCTTCCCGTGTTCCTCGCGGCGAAAGAATTTCGAAAGAGCCCGGAAACCGGCTCTCCCTAGTGTCCAGCCCCGTGAGGCATTGCCGACGGCGGCCCGCACACTCACCACATCCAGGGGGATCACTTGAAGGGCACCACTCTCCAGACGAAGCTCCTCGCTCCTTTCAGCGGCCTGTTGGCGGGCGCAGCGCTGCTCCTCGCTGCGACCGGTGCGCTCGGCGTCACCATCACGACCCCCGGCGACGACCCATGGACCGCGCCGCACCCCGAGTCCGTCAGCGGCGCCCCCTGGACTCACTCCTCCCCGAACTCGGCCCGGGGCGAGGGCTCCTGGTCCTCCATGGCCGCCGCCATGCCGAAGGACGACCCGTGGACCGCCTCGGGCCAGGACGTTGCGTACCCCCCGCTCGGGTCACTCTCCACCTGACCGATCGTCTTGGACAACCATGCCGCTCGGACGGGTGCACGATGAGATCCGGGCAGATCGACTGGACGATTGGGGCGGTCCGGGCCGCCGGAGCAAGTGGCCCGGATCGCATCCCGAGCGAATCGCCCCTACGGCTTGATCAGGGCGAAGAGGCTCTCGGGACTCGGTTCCCCACCCGCGCTCCCGGCCGTCCCGTCCCCGCTCACCGCCACCAGCAACCGCTCCGCCCTCTCCCGCCATCTCGGCGCCGCCCCGATCTCCGCGAAGAGGCCTGCCGCGTCGCGGATGCCGTCCACGGCCGCGGGCCGGTCGCCGCGGAGTGCCAGCAGGCACCCCAGGACGGCTGCCGCTCGCCCCTCCAGGAAGCGGTCCGGTACCTCGCGGGCCGCCGAGAGCCCCTCCCTGAGCACCGTTTCCGCCTCGGCCATCCGGTTCTGGCTCCAGAGGGCCTCCCCCAGCGCCCGCAGCGCGTGTGCCTCACCCCGGCGATCGCCCGTTCCCCGCACCAGCTCAAGGGCCCGACGGCACGCCTCCTCAGCCCGTGTGCCCTCACCCAGCCAGGTCAGAGCCTCCGCCAGCCGCACCGAACTCTGCGCCTCGCCTCGTCCGGTGCCCAGCGACCGGCCCCGGGCGATGGCCTCGGCAGACAGCTCCAGACTGGTGGCCGCCTCGCCGCGCTCCAGTTCGATCTGCGCGAGCAAGCCAAGTACGTACGCCTCCCCGTACCGGTCGCCGGCCGCCCGGAACATCTCCAGGGACTCGCGGCCCCGCACCGCCGCCCGGTCCAGCTCGCCCCGGTAGCGTTCGCACAGCGCCATGTTGCGCAGCACCAGCGCGCAGCCCTGTTCCTCGCCCTGCTCCTCGAAGAGCCGCAGGGCGAGGCCGAGGCGCTCGTGCGCACTGTCGTAGTCCCACTGGACGATTTCCAGGGTGCCCAGCGAGTGCAGCATCGCCGCCTCCCCCAGCGGGTCCCCCGCCTGCCGCACCGCTCCCAGGGACAGCTCCGCGCAATGCCGCCAGTCCTCGAGGTAGTTACGGCTCTGGAAAAGGGTCACGCTCACCGCCGTGAGCCCCCACGCGTACGCCGCCGCCCTTTCGTCCTGAGCCGCCTGCTCGACCAGGCTGATGATCGCGGCACGTTCGGTCTCGAACCAGCCCATCGGGCTGTCGAGCAGGACCTCGACCAGGTGCGCGGGCAGCGGATGCGGCGCGGCGGGGTTGCGCACCAGGGTGAAGTCGCCCCCGTAGACGCGCCGGTGCGCCTCGTGCGCGAGGCCCAGCCAGCCCTTGTAGGCCCGCTGCACGGCATCCCTGCGGTTGCTGTCGCTCTCCTCCGCGTACGCGCGCTCGCGGGCGAACAGCCGCAGCAGTTCCTGGAAGCGGTAGCGGACCTGGCCGTCGGCGCCCGCGCTGAGCGGCTCCAGGAGCTGGGCATCGACCAGTTCCTCGATGAGGTCCTCGGCGTCCACGAGGTCGATGTCCAGCAGGGCGGCCCCGAACCAGGCGGCGAAGTCGGGCACGGTGAGCAGGCCCAGGAGGCGGAACATCAGGGCGGCGCCCGGAGCCAGGTCCCGGTAGCTGAGTCGCAGGCCCGCACGTACACCACGCTCGTCCGGGCTCAGCTCGTCGAGTCTTCGGCGCTGGTCCTCCAGCCGCAGGACCAAGGTGCGTACCGACCAGTGGGGTTTGGCGGCGAGCCGGGCGGCCGCTATCCGCAGGGCGAGCGGCAGCCGGTCGCACAACGCGCCGAGCCTGGCGGCGCCCACAGGGTCGGCGACGAGCCGGTCGTCCCCGGCGACCCGGCCCAGCAGGGCGCTCGCCTCGTATTCGTCGAGCGCTCCGAGGTTCAGCGACTCGAAGGCGTAGTCGCCGGCGAGCGCGCCGCCCATCGCGTCGCGGCCGGTGACCAGCACGCAGCAGTGTCCGGTGCCGGGCAGCAGGGGACGGATCTGGGCGAAGGAGCGAGCGTTGTCGAGGACGATCAGGACCCGTCGGCCGTCCAGGACGCTGCGGAAGAGGTCGGCGCGTTCGTTCTGGTCGGCGGGTATCTGGGGCGCGGCGACCCCCAGCGCGCGCAGAAAGCTGTCGAGAACGGTGCCGGGGCGGCGCGGCGCCTCGTCCTCGTCATATCCGCGCAGGTCGGCGAAGAGCTGGCCGTCGGGGAAACGGGCGGCGACCTGGTGCCCCCAGTGCACGGCGAGCGCGGTCTTGCCCACGCCCCCGATGCCCGCGACCGACCCCACGGGCAGCGCACCACGACCGACCCTTCCCAGCAGTCCGTCCAGTACGGCCAGTTCGTTGCTGCGCCCGGTGAAGGATGCGATGTCGGAGGGTAGTTGGGCGGGGACGACGGCGCGCGCGGCGACGGTGACCGCCAGGGCCGGTGCGCTCAGCGCCGGCGCGTCGGCGAGGATCGACTCGTGCAGCTCCTGCAGTACGGGGCCGGGATCGATGCCCAGTTCACCGGCGAGGTGCAGCCGCCCCGAACGGTACGTCTCCAGAGCCTCCGCGCGTCGGCCCGAGCGGTACTGAGCGAGCATCAGGTGCGCGGTGGCCTGCTCGCGCAGCGGATGCGCCCGGGTGAACGCGTTCAGCTCGCCGAGCAGCTCGCGATGCTGCCCCAGCCCGATGCGCAGCCCGGTGTACTCCTCGTACACATCGAGCCTCATCTCGTCGAGCCTGCTCACCTCCGCCTCGACCCGTTCGGCCGTGATGCCCTCCAGAGCGGGGCCGCGCCACATCGCGAGGGCGTCCTCGAAGCGGGCACACGCCTCCTCGGCCCGGCCGCCTCTGGCGGCCTCCCGGCCAAGCGCGGCACTGCGCTCGAACTCGACTGCGTCGATGCTGTGTTCACCGGAGAACAGCATGTAGCCCGGGTGGCTGGTGACGAGGACGTCGTCGAGACCCGCCACCGCCTTGAAGGTCTTGCGCAGCGCGGACACACAGATGGCGAGTTGGTTGCGGGCGGTCGCGGGCGGGCTGCCGCGCCACACCGCCTCGGCAAGGGTGTCGACCGAGACCACCCGGTCGGGGGCGAGCAGAAGCATCGACATGAGGGTGCGCTGCCTGGCCCCCTGAAGCGGCACCGGCCTGCCATCCACCTCGATTTCTAACGGCCCCAGGATTCGGAACGTCATCTGAAGCAACGTCGCCCCCACCTTTCCCCATGGCCACAACGCACCCGTTGCCGCCGTCTCTTCACCGTGTCCGACGGACTCGCCACCGCACCTGGTCAAGATCAGACCACTTTGGTCACAACGTTCCCAACAGTTTGCAAGTTCCTGCACGCTTTTTTGGTGGGTTCGAGTCTGTACAGCGACCCTGCAATCCCTGACCGTGACGTCGCAGCCGGGTCGGCTCCCACCACATGGCGAACACACATAGGTGGTTTTCATCTCAGAGTTACGTACGTAACGCCTGGTGCCTTACACCTCGAATAGCGAGTTGAAGTTCGTTTCACTTCTCTTGGTGTGTTGATCTTTTCGAGGCCACCGGCCGGCGAGTTCAGGATCTCGTCGGCGGTCTGGTCCCGTACGACGCCGGGAACCGGCCGCTTTTCTCGATCGAGGTGCCGCCGCTCCTCCTCCTGGCGCCGGGTGGGAGCGATACTGATCGTGACAGTCGCCCCCGCCGCCGGTCCGGTCCCGGACGCGGGCCGGGTCGGCTGGGACGCACCTTTGTCGATGTCTCCGAGGGGAGCCACTCATGACCACGGCGAAAGACCTGTTCACCATCGCCATGGACCCGAGGTCGAAGGACTCTGTGGGGCAGGGTGACCTGTCGCTCGCACTCGCGGGGGCCGAGCTGATCGATCTCATCGGTGCGGGGGCGGTCGCCGTGGACGGTGACCGCATCGTGCCGGGTGAACCGCCGGCGCCGGACGATCGGCTCATGGCGGAGGCTGCCGCAGCGCTCACTCGGCAAGCGCCGTACGAGCGCATCGAGGACTGGCTGTGGCGCCGGGGCCGCGACCTCTCGGCCACGTACCAGGCCGCTCTGGAGGAGGACGGTGAGCTGACGCGGAAGCGAAGCGGCCGGTTGTCCTTCGGCTCGGAACACGTGGAACCGGTCGATACGCCCGCCCACCGCCGGGCGGCCGATCGCTGGAAGGAGAAGGAGCCCGTTCTGGTCGCCCTCGCCTCGGCCGTGGGTATCGACGGCGAACGATCAGACGACGAGCCCGGCCTCGACGACGAGGCGGTGACGACCGTGGTGGCCGTTGTCCACGACGCGGTGATGGAGTTGGAGGCCGTACGCCAGCGGCGGTCCATCGAGAACGCGGCCTTCGCCAACCTCTGGCGCGGACCGTGAGTCGCGTGCGGGTCCGGGTGCGCGGTCGAGTCCGACGGCGGGGGTGAACGGTCGCCACGCCGCCGGGCGGCGCCGATGGCGTGTCCATGGACCGGTTCCGGTCGGGGTCGTACGGCCTGCACCTGGAAACAGGGTGGGCGCCCGGGCCCACGGTCCGATCACGGTGTCTCATGAGGCACCGCAGAGCTGGAGACGATGGCCACGGCTGGTGTGCGTCCTTCCGCAGCAGCGGCAGCGTGATTGTGTACGCCCGCTCCGGTCCGGGTTGGCACCCGGTACTGATGGACCACCATGCGTCCTTGGCGCCGATCCGGATCGGGCCGACGCGGCAGAAGCTCCGCCGCGATCGGTCGCCCGAAGCTCCTGCCCGGCGGGCGTGCGATAGGTTGCCCGCCATGACTGAGCTCGGCCCCGTCGCCTGGCCGCCTGCCCCGATCAGGACCGCGCGGCTCGTGCTCCGCGAGTCCGAGGCCCGGGACCGTGCGGCGTTCATCGAGCTGTTCGCCTCGCCGGAGGTGGGCACCTACCTCGGCGGCCCTCGACCACTTGACGAGCTCGAGCGCGCGGTGCCCGAGGTACCCGGGCGGCGCCCTGGCCTTTTCGTGATCGATCTCGACGGAGCGATGATCGGCATGATCACACTCGATCAGCGCGATGCGTCACGTCCGGGCCATGTCCGTCCGGATGGCGCGGAGGCCGAGCTCGGCTACATGTTCATGCCGGGGGCGTGGGGACGCGGGTACGCCGCCGAGGCGTGCGCAGCGGCACTCGAATGGTTTACCGACGCGCTTCCCGGCGAGCCGGTGGTGCTCTGTACCCAGACCGCGAACGCCCGCTCGATGCGCCTCACGGCGAGACTGGGGTTCATCGAGGTGGCGCGGTTCGAGGAGTACGGCGCCGAGCAGTGGTTCGGCGTGTGGTCCGCGACCACCCTGCCCCGTTCCAGCGGCAACAGCCCGGATGTTACGGCCGTGGTCGATGAGCAACCAGTCGCGCCGGGCACGGGGAGCTGATCAGCTCACCGGGTCCCGCGGAGGGCCGGCTCGCGCGGGTGGCCGAGGCGGCGCGTCACGCCGGGGCCGCTGAGCGGCTGCGGCTCAGCACTGAGTTGTGGCAGGGGTCGGCGCCGTCGGTGAGAGCGGGCGGCCTCAACGCAGTGGGTTCAGGATCTGCTCAGCTTCGCTGCGCCGGTTTCCGCAGTCGGTGCCCCTTCAGTCAGCCACTCGCGGAACGGCCCCGCAGAACTCGGCCGTAGAACGAGGGGTTCCGCGAGAACCGGCCTGGGCAGATCGCCCTCTCGCCAGCCACCAACGACGGCCCACGGCAGTGGTCGTTCGCGAGGGGCGCGGCGCCCTGTCGGCTAAGGACCGGCCGGCTCCCCTTCGGTCACGGCCACGGCGGTGTCGCGGATTCCCATGCGCAGGTGTTCGACGTGGTACAGCGCCTGGTCGAGGAGTTCGGCGACGTGGTTGTCGTAGAGGGCGTAGATGATCGAGCGGCCGTGGCGTTCGCCGGTGACCAGTCCGAGGTTGCGCAGCAGGCGCAGCTGGTGGGAACAGGCGGAGGCTTCCATGCCCACAGCCTCGGCGAGGTCGCTGACCGAGCAGGGCCCTTCCTGGAGTCGAGCCAGGATGTGCAGCCGGGAGGGCGTGGCCAGGGCCTGGAGGGTCGCGGCGACATCGGCGGCGCCGACCGCGTCGAGGCGCTCGCGGGTGGTGGCGCTGCTGGCGTTGTCCGTTCCGTGGCCCATGTGGCCATCATACCGACGACACCTGAAGACCTGTTCATACGTTCCTGTATGGTGTAGGTGTTGTCTCATCCGCCCGTGAAGGGTTGTTCTGTCATGTCGTCCGTTCTCGACCAGCGGCCTGCCCCGGCTGCCGACGGGTTGCGCCCGGCACCGCCCCGGCGGCGTACACGGGTTCTGGCTCTGCCGGAGGCCCGGTGGGCGCTGGCCGCGCTGGTCCTGTTCCTGACCGCCCTCCCGCTCAAGCTGCTCGACGCCCCGGTGTGGGCGTGGGCGCCGCTGTTCGCCGCCACTTACGTCACAGGCGGCTGGGAACCGGGGTGGGAGGGCCTGAAGGCCCTGAAGGACAAGACCCTGGACGTGGATCTGCTGATGGTGGTGGCCGCCCTCGGCGCCGCCGCCATCGGGCAGGTACTCGACGGGGCACTGCTGATCATCATCTTCGCCACGTCCGGCGCGCTGGAGGCCGTGGCGACCGCCCGCACCGCGGATTCCGTACGCGGCCTCCTCGACCTCGCACCGACCACGGCCACCCGGCTCCTGACCGGCGGTGGGGAGGAGAGCGTGGCAGCGGACTCCCTGAGCATCGGGGACATCGTCCTGGTGCGGCCCGGCGAGCGGGTCGGCGCCGACGGCCGGGTGATCGACGGGGCGAGCGACGTCGACCAGGCCACCATCACCGGCGAGCCCCTCCCGGTGACCAAGCAGCCCGGGGACGAGGTGTTCGGCGGCACCGTCAACGGCACCGGCGCCCTCCGCGTCCGGGTGGAGCGCGAGCCGGCGGACTCAGTGATCGCGCGGATCGTGAAGATGGTCGAGGAAGCCTCCGAGACCAAGGCCCCGACCCAGCTGTTCATCGAGAAGATCGAACAGCGGTACTCGATCGGCATGGTGATCGCGACCCTCGCCGTCTTCGCGGTCCCGCTCGCCTTCGGCTCCGCCCTCCAGCCGGCCCTCCTTCGCGCGATGACCTTCATGATCGTCGCCTCGCCGTGCGCGGTGGTGCTCTCCACCATGCCGCCCCTGCTCTCCGCCATCGCCAACGCGGGCCGCCACGGCGTGCTGGCCAAGTCCGCCGTCGTGATGGAGCGCCTGGGCCAGGTCGACATGGTCGCCCTGGACAAGACCGGCACCCTGACCGAGGGCACCCCTCGCGTCACCGACATCCGCCCCCTGCCCGGTCACGGCCTCGACGAGGACGAACTGCTGGCGCTGGCAGCGGCGGCCGAGCACCCCAGCGAGCACCCGCTCGCCCGCGCCGTCGTCCGGGCCGCACACGACCGCGGCCTCAACCTCGCCGAGGCGACCGGCTTCACCTCCGCCCCCGGACAGGGCGTCACCGCGGCCATCGGCGGCCGTACCGTACAGGTCGGCTCCCCGGCCCGCCTGGCCTCCACCGTCGGCCCCGGAACCAGCCGCGTGGTACGGGAACTCGAGGACGAGGGCCGCACCGTGGTCCTCGTGCTGCGCGACGGAGTACCGGCCGGGGTGCTGGGCATCGCCGACCGGCTCCGCCCCGACGCCAGGGCCACCGTGACCGCGCTCACCGAACTGACCGGCCGGACCCCGGGCCTGCTGACCGGCGACAACGAGCGCGCCGCCCGCCATCTGGCCGCCGAGGTCGGTATCACGGACGTCCGTGCCGGACTGCTGCCGCAGGACAAGGTCGCCGCCGTACGGGAGTGGGAGGCCGAGGGACGTCGGGTGCTGGTGGTCGGCGACGGTGTCAACGACGCCCCCGCCCTGGCCGCCGCGCACACCGGTATCGCCATGGCCGGCTCCGACCTCGCCCTGGAAACCGCCGACGCCGTCGTGGTCCGCAACGAACTCTCCGCCGTCCCCGCTGTCGTGGCCCTATCCCGCAAGGCCCGCCGCCTGGTCCTGCAGAACCTCGCCATCGCCGGAGTCTTCATCGCGGCGCTGGTGGCCTGGGACCTGATCGCCACCCTCCCGCTGCCGCTCGGCGTCGCCGGACACGAAGGATCCACCATCATCGTCGGCCTCAACGGCCTGCGCCTCCTGCGGGAGACCGCCTGGCCCCGCCCTGCCAAGGACACAGCGTGAACAAGCGCGCCCGCCGCGACCGCACGGCCGTTCCCGCGGGGGCGGCCGGTGCCCGCTGTACCGTGACCGTCTGCCGGGGATGCTGCTGCGGCACTCCGGCCAAGGTCCCCCGCCTCGACCATGAAGCCCAACTCACCGACCTGCGCACCGCACTGGCCGGAGTGGCCATGGTCCGGCGGACCGACTGCCTCGACGCGTGCGAGCGCGCCAACGTCGTCGTCATCCAGCCCTCCGCCGAGGGCCGCAAGGCAGGCGGGCGGCCGGTCTGGCTCGGCGCGGTCAACGACCCGGGCGCCGCCGCCGACATCACCGCGTGGGTCGAAGGCGGCGGTCCCGGCCTGGCCGAGCCCCCCGGCGTCCTGGACCTCTACACCTTCCAGCCCTCACGGCGCGTCCGGCACGAACTCGAGGAGTGACCGGTCCCCGGGACGGGCGAACCCCATTCCGGCTCGCCGTCCTCGACCCCCATCGACTCCGGGTCACGCCCCGGCCTCGCCCTGCTGCTCGCGCCGGAGGAACAGCTCACCGCCACATGAGCCAGGAGCCGCCCCGGAACGACTCGCCGTTCCCGCGGCATCAGCGCATGTCGGCGGTGATCGCCCAGCGCTCATGGTCGCGCCAGGCGCCGTCGATGAGGAGGAAGTCCGGCGAGAAGCCCTCCAGCCGGAAGCCGGCCCTGCGCACCAGGGCGAGCGAGGCCTCGTTGGCCGGCTGAACGTTGGCTTCCAGGCGGTGCAGGCCGAGTGGTCCGAAGGCGTGTCGCAGCACCAGGTCGAGCCCCTCGCCCATCAGTCCGCGCCCGGTCGCGTGGGCGAAGGCACCGTATCCGAGCGCGCCGCAGCGGAAGCCGCCGATGACGATGTTGTTGATGTTGATGAAGCCCGCGATCGCACCACCGGCCGCGTCCTCGCCGCCGTTCCGTTCGCACACGAGGAAGCCCGCCCTCGTGGGGTCCTCGATGAGTGCGGTCGCGTACGCGGCGTACGTGTCCGGGTCGGCGGGCGGGAACAGCCAGGGCCGGTGCAGTTCCCGGCTCTCACGGGCCCGCGCGGTGAACTCGTCGGCATCCGCGAGGGCGAAGGGGCGGATCGCCGTGCGCGGCCCCTCGGCCAGGTAGGAGGTGTCGGACATCGGCACAGCGTAGGCGCTGCACCCCGGACGGACCGGCCGGTACTACTTTCGCCGCCTGCGGAAGACGTAGGCGCCGCAGGCCATCCCGGCCAGGAACATCACGATCAGCGCCACGTAGAGCGGTATGGTCACCACCGGGATCAGGAGTCGGACCGTGACGTCGCCGGTGTTCTCGGCGATGAAGACGACCGACAGGACCGCGAGGACGAGGACCAGAATGCGGGCCGGGCTGAATGCCCCCGTGCCGCCCTTTCCGCTGCTCGACACATCCTTCGGGCTCATGAACCTGCCCCTTCCCTGCTCCTGGTGCGCCACCGCCCCCGGAGCATCAGAATGACTCCGTCCGGGTGGCGGGGGGCGGTCCTGTACACCCATTCGGGTGACGGCGGTGCGAGGGCGGGCGCTCACCGCATCAGTTCACCGTGGAGCCGACCACGGGCAGCTCCAGCACCCCGGTGTCCTGAGGCGCGCTGACGACGGTGACCGGCTTGACACCGCTGTTCCCGAAGTACGCGGTGTCGCTGGCCGCGATCACGAATTCCAGCCGGTGCCCCGCCGCGTACCGGTGGACGATACCGGGCAGCCGCACGGTGAACGGCCTGGTCACGTCCGGCACCCGTACCGGAGTGTCGGAGCCTTGACCCGGCTCAGGTACGAGACCGGGGAGACGCTGCGCGTGTAGTCGAGCACGGCGGCGGTCTTCTCGGCCGGGTAGCGGTCCGAGTTGAGCAGCCGGACTTGTGTCGCAGGCCTTGGGCGCGAAGTGGAGGCAGGTCGGGCCGCCGAACCGGGACGGGTCCAGACTTGCGTCGAGGATCGTCTAACCCGCGGCCGTTCCCACGTGTGCGGCGCCGGCGAGTGCGAGCGGACCCGCGAGCGCCGCCCCGGCGACGAACGGGAACGATCTACGGGCCAGTGACACCGACCGGGACACGGACCGGGACCGGAAACGGGAGCCGGGAACAGGACGCGACACCAGGACCTCCACACCGAGGGTGTCATACCGGCCAGTAGGCACTGGGCCGCGCCCATGCTGTGACACAGGTCATAGTGGTGTCAACGCCCCGCTCGGCCTTTCCTGAAGGCTGTTCAACTTCTTCGCCGCGCGGTCCCGTTCGGCGCACGGAGCCCGTCCGCACCGCTCAGACCAGCGCCGATACCTCGACCGTGAGGGTGGCCGGGCTCCCGTCCGCGGGCGCGTCCAGCACGGCCGGCACCCCGAGCGGAATCGTCAGCGCGGTGGGACCGTGGCCGAAGCCGAGCTCCTCGACCACAGGGATGCCGAGGCCGCCGAGCCGGTCGGCGAGCACCGCCCGCACCTTGGCGTACGGCCCGCAGCCCGCCCAGGAGCCGCAGGCCACCCCGGCGACGCCGTCGAGCGCCCCGGCCCGCAGCAGCTGGGTGAGGATGCGGTCGATGCTGTACGGGTCCTCCGTGGTGTCCTCGATGACCAGCAACCCGCCACGGGCCGACGTCCGGGCGTGCGGGGTGCCCAGATCGGCGGCCAGCAGGCTCACGCAGCCACCGTAGGTGATCCCCCGGGCCCGGCCGGGCACCAGCACGCCCGCCCCGTCGAGCCCCAGCGTCCGTACCGTCTCGGGCTCGAACAGGGTGGCCCGCAGGGACTCCTGGGTGCGCGGGTCCTTGAGGAAGGTCTCCGTCCCGACCATCGGGCCGTGCAGGGTGGCGAGCCCCGTCCGGAGCGCGAACGCCTCGTGGAGCACGGTGATGTCGCTGTAGCCGACGAACACCTTGGGCCCGGCGGCCCGCATCGCCGCCCAGTCCAGCAGATCGACCATGCGGTGCGCCCCGTACCCGCCCCGGGCACAGATCACCGCGTCGACCGACGGATCGCACCAGGCGTCCTGGAGGTCCCGGGCGCGTACCTCGTCCGTGCCGCCGAGATAGTCCAGCTCCGGGTGCACGTCCAGGACATGAGGCATCGTCACGGGATCGAGACCCCAGCCGCGCAGGACGTCGAGGCCGGGCTCCAGCCGGTCGGCGGGCACCGGTCCGCTCGGGGAGGCGACGGCGACCCTGGCGCCCGCGCGCAGCCGGGCGGGGCGGGTCAGGGGTGCGAGGGTCACTTCCGCAGCTCCAGCCGCGGCACGTCGGGCCTCTCGATGCCGAAGGTCTGCGCGTAGAGGGAGAGTTCGGCCTCCAGCGCACTGATCATGGTGTCGGCGCGGCGGAAGCCGTGGCCCTCGCCCGCGTAGGTGAGGTAGGCGTGCGGGATACCGCGCCCCTCCACTGCGGCCAGGAAGCGTTCGCACTGCACGGGCGGGCAGATGGGGTCGTCCTCGCCCTGGAGCAGCAGGAACGGCGTGGTGAGCCGGTCGGTGCGGGTGATCGGCGACCGTTCCCGGTAGCGGTCGGGGACCTCGGCGAGCGGGCCCACCAGCGACTCCAGGTACTGCGACTCGAAGTCGTGGGTCTCGCCGCTACCCCAGCCGGTCAGATCGAGGATGGGGTAGATGATCGTGCCGCAGGCGTAGACGTCGGTGCCGGTCAGCGAGGCGGCGGTGGTCCACCCGCCGGCGCTGCCGCCGCGGACGGCGAGCCGGTGCGGGTCCGCGGTGCCCTCGGCGGCGAGCGCCGCGGCGACGGCCGCGCAGTCCTCCACGTCGACGACGCCCCACTGTTCGCGCAGCCGGTTGCGGTAGGTCCGTCCGTAACCGGTCGAGCCACCGTAGTTGACCTCGGCCACGCCGATGCCGCGCGTGGTGAAGTAGGCGATCTCCAGGTCGAGCACGAGGGCTGCGTGGCTGGTGGGGCCGCCGTGCGCCCACACGACGTAGGGCGGCAGTTCGTCTGCCGGACCGGTCCGGTCGGGGCTGTGCGGCGGGTAGATGTGGGCGTGGATCTCCCGGCCGCCGGGACCGGTGAAGGTGCGGTCGGCGGGCTCGGGGTAGTACGCGGGGTCGACCGCGTCCTCGTGCGGTGCTCCGATGATCCGGGTGTGCCCGGTCGAGGTGTCCAGCTCCACGATCTCGTACGCGCTGTGCGGACTCGCGGCGATGCCGATGACTCTGCTGCCCTGCACGGCGAGCGTCCCGGCCCAGTCGGTCCAGGGCCCCGCGATGTCGACGAGAGTGCCGGTCTCCGGGTCGAGGATGCCGAGCGTGGTGGACCCCTTGCCGTGCAGGGTGGCGACCAGCCCGTTCTCCAGCGGCCGGAACCAGCTGAGGCCGATCTTCCACAAGGGTCCGGCGAACTCCTCCTCCCTGGGGCAGAGTTCCACCGCGACACCGCCGTCCGGATCGGCGCGGTAGAGATTCCACCACCCGCTGCGGTCACTGGCGAGAAGCAGTTGTCCATCCGCGGTCCACTGGATCTGCGGCACCGACTCCTCAGGACCGCCCAGGAGGGTCCGGGGGGCGTGGAACACACCGTCGTCGCTGATGTCCGCGAGGATCACCTCGGTGCCGTCCCATGGCATCCGTGGATGGTCCCAGGCGATCCAGGCCGCCCGCCGCCCGTCGGGCGAGAGCTCCGGACCGGTGACGAACCGGTGCCGGTCGTCGGAGAGTTCGCGTACCGCCGACCTGTCGCCGGCCGCCGAGCCGTCGAGCGGAACGGCGGCGATCAGCCGACGCAGTTCGGTGGGGCCCTCGCCGGTGAACTCCTCCAGGACGCACCAGACCTCGCCCGACGCCCCCCGGTCCGGGTGCAGTTGCGGATCGACCCAGCGCAGTCCGCCGCCGACCGGCGAGACGGGGGTGAGCGGCCACGGTTCGCCGGGCCCGTCCGGTTCGTAGGCGTACAGCCGCTGGTCGTCGAAGTGGACGAAGACGATCAGCGGGCCGCCCTCGGCGCGTTCCGTACCGGTCCAGGGCCGTCCGCCGTACTCGATGACGCGGCTGCGGACGTTCCAGGGGGCGGGCAGCTCCGCGGTGGTCCCGTCGGGCAGCCGGCGGACGAGTGCGCGCCGGCCGGCCTGGGCCGGGCGCGGCTCCGTCCACCACAGCTCTTCGCCGACCGCCTCGACGTACTCCGGCCGGCCGTCCCGCGAGGCGGCCAGCGCGGCGTCGATCGGTGACGGCCAGCTTCCGTAAGCCGCTGTGGTTACCATGTTCGATTCCCCCGAGTGGGTCAGGCGGTGCGCAGATAGTGGTCCAGGACCCGGACGCCGAAGTGCAGCGCCTCGACGGGGACGCGTTCGTCCACGCCGTGGAAGAGGGCCTGGTAGTCGAAGCCGACAGGCAGCTTCAGTGGCGAGAAGCCGTAGCCGGTGATGCCGAGCCGGGAGAACTGCTTGGCGTCGGTGCCGCCGGACATGCAGTACGGGACGACATGGCCGTCCGGGTCGAACCGCTCGACGGCGGACCGGAGTTTGGCGAACGTGGGCGAGTCGACCGGGGCCTGCAGGGGGACCTCGCGGTGGTGGAACTCCCAGTCGACGGAGGGGCCGGTCAGCCGGTCCATGGTCGCCTGGAACTCGTCCTCGCCGCCGGGCACCATCCGGCCGTCGATGAAGGCGGTGGCATGGCCCGGGATCACGTTGACCTTGTAACCGGCGTCCAGCATCGTCGGGTTGGTGCTGTTGCGGACGGTCGGCTCGACGAGGGCGGCGGCCGGTCCGAGCTTGCCCAGCAGTTCGTCCACGTCGACGCCGGGGGCGTCCAGGTCGGGGTGGATGCCGTGCAGTGCGGCGATCTCGGTGAGCGCGGCGCGGACCGTCGGGGTGAGGCGCACCGGCCATTCGTGCGCGCCGATCCGGGCGACGGCGGCGGCCAGTGTGCTGACCGCGTTCGCCTTGTTGACCTTGGAGCCGTGCCCGGCCTTGCCGTGTGCGGTGAGCTTGAGCCATCCGGTGCCGCGTTCGCCCGCCGCGATGGGGTAGAGGGGCATGTTCGGTCCGGCGTGGAAGGTGAAGGCGCCGGATTCGCTGATGCCCTCCGTGCAGCCCTCGAAGAGTCCGGGGTGCTGGTCGGCGAGGAAGCCCGAGCCGTCGTCGGCGCTGGCCTCCTCGTCGGCGGTGTACGCGATGACGATGTCGCGGCGGGGCCGGATGCCGGCCCTGGCCCAGAACCGGACGACGGCGAGGACCATCGCGTCCATGTTCTTCATGTCGATGGCGCCGCGGCCCCAGACGACACCGTCGCGGATCTCGCCGGAGAAGGGATGCACGGTCCAGTCGTCGGCCTCCGCGGGCACCACGTCCAGGTGCCCGTGGACCAGGAGCGCGTCGGCGGACGGGTCGGTGCCCGCGATCCTGGCGACCACGTTGGTACGCCCGGGGGTCCGTTCCAGGAGCGTGGGTTCGAGTCCGGCGGCGGCCAGCCGCTCGGCGACGTACTCGGCCGCCGGCCGTTCGCGGCAGTCGCCGCCGCCCCGGTTGGTGGTGTCGATGCGGATCAGTTCGGAGGTGAACGTCACCGATTCGTCGAGCGCGAGGTCGTCGACGCGGTTCTTGGGGTGGGTCACCTCAGCCATACTGTTCCTCCACGGCGGACGACACGATGGTCGTCACCGCCTTGAACGTGCGGATACCTTCGTACATCGTCTCGCTCGTGTAGGCGACACGCCTCTCGCCGGAGACCGCCACGCCGGGCACGACGGTGGCCGCCGCGGCCAGGTGCTCGGCGTCGAACTCCAGCTCCACGGTGAACGGTCCGCCGTCGACCGCCGGGTACCGTCCGGCGAGTGCCGTCGCGTCCTTGGCCGCCGCACGGATGTCGGCGGCGGTACGGGCGGGGGTGCGGCAGACCGCGGCGTAGCGCGAGACGTAGTCCTTGACCGCGACCGTACGGGCGTCGGGTGCGTATCCCCGCGCGTCCACACAGGTCAGATCGTCCCCGGTGACAAGGACGACGGGGACCCCGTACTCGGCGGCGACATGCGCGTTGAGCAGCCCCTCACTGGCCCTGGCCCCGTTGAGCCAGACCCCGGTGATGGAGTTGGCCAGATAGGTATGGGCCAGGACGCCTTCCGTGCCGGCGCCCGTGTGGTAGCCGATGAAGGCGACCGCGTCGACGTCCCCGTGCTGGATGCCCTCGACCATGCTGAGCGACTTGTGTTTGCCGGTGAGCATCTGGACCCGGTCGTCGAGCCGTTCCAGCAGCAGGTTGCGCATGGTCCAGTGGGCCTCGTTGATGAGCACCTCGTCGGCGCCCCCGTCGAAGAAGCCGAGGGCCGCGGCGTTGACATCGGAGGTGAACAGGGAACGGCACCGCTCCCACTGAGGTGTGCCGGGCAGCACATCGGCCGGCCAGGTCACGCCGGTGGCGCCTTCCATGTCGGCGCTGACGAGGATCTTCATGCGGCCACACGGTACGCGTCGCGGAACGGGCAGGCCAGAGCTGTCCGGACCTCCAGTGGTCCACTCCACTGAAGGAGGTCCGTTCCGCCGGAAGAGGGCCTTTCCGCCATCGGGGTCCTTCCCCTGCCGGCCGCCGGCCCTGTCAGCTTCGCGGGTGGTCCCCGGTAGCGCCGTCGGTGCGCTCGCGCAGCAGATCCGCGTGGCCGTTGTGCCGGGCGTACTCCTGGATCATGGCCAGATAGACCCAGCGCAGGCTGCACGTCCTGCCGCCGCGCGTCGTCACGAACGTCTCGTCCAGGGTCCGCCCCGCGACTGCCGCCCCGGCTGCCTCGACCTCGTCCAGATAGGCGGCGTGGTCGTGTTCCGCGCGGGCCGCGTCCACGCCCCTGAGACCTTCGTCGCCGTCGTCGGGCCCGGTGAACACGTCACCGAGCGGCTCGGCCGCGAAGCTGCGCCGGAACCACCAGCGTTCGATCTCGGCCAGGTGCCGCACCAGGCCGAGCAGGGTGAGTCCGGAGGGTTCGGCGGTGGTGCGGGCCAGCTGCTCCTGGTCGAGCCCGGCGCATTTGACCAGAAGCGTCTCGCGGTGCCACTGGAGCCAGCCGGCCAGCATGGTCCGCTCGTCCGCGGTGCCGAGAGCGAGCTGGAGGTCGCCGGCGGTCGTACGGGTGATGTGGGGTGCCGTCCATGTCATGGCAGCCATCGTCACAGCCCGGGTCCGGGCGGGGGGCCTTACTGCTGGGACGGGTGCGGCCGCGCCCGTTCTAGGCTCAGCGCATGAAGATCAATGTGCGGTCAGCGGCCGAGGCGGACCTGTCAGCGTTGCTGACTCTCTACGGCGAGTTGAATCCTGACGATGCGCCGTTGCCTCAGGCGTCCGCGGATGCGATCTGGGCTGCCATGTCCAGGCAGCAGGGGCGGACGGTGCTGGTGGCTGATGCCGGCGGCACCGTGGCCGGAACGGCGGATTGCATCGTCCTGCCGAACCTCACGCGCGGTGGCCGGGCCATCCTGTTCGTGGAGAACGTCGTGGTGGCCGGCTCCTTCCAGCGGCGCGGTGTCGGCCGCCGGCTGATGGAGGCCGCCGTTCAACTGGGTGCGTCGGCCGACTGTTACAAGGTCCAGCTGCTGGCGGCGGATGACGAGTACGTCCACACCTTCTACGAGGCGTGCGGTTTCAAAGCCCTGGCAGAGGGCTTCCGCCGCTACATCCCGTAGGGTTCCTGCCGCTGGGGCGGTGCTTGCCGAGTCGGCGGCAGAGCCTGCGCTGTCCTGAGCGCAGGCCCCGCCCGGAGGTCGCCCGTTCTCCTGCCTCAGCGGCGCCCGGCGCCCTTCAACAGCTTTTCAATCCGGGCCAGTTCCTTGTCGCTGAACTCCAGGTTGCGGACCGCCTGGACGCTGTTCTCCAGCTGGGCGACGCTGCTCGCCCCGACGACGGCGGAGGTGACCCGGCCGCCGCGCAGCACCCAGGCCAGCGCCAGCTGGGCCAGCGACTGGCCGCGCTCGGAAGCCAGTTGGTCGAGCTCGCGGAGCCGGCCGACCAGCTCCGGGGTGACCGAGTCGGCCGACAGGAACGGGCTGCTGCCCGCCGCCCGTGAACCCTCCGGGATGCCGCGGAGATAGCGGTCGGAGAGGATGCCCTGCTCCAGCGGCGAGTACGCGATGGAACCGGTGCCCAGCTCGTCGAGGGCGGTGAGCAGGCCGTCCTCGACCCAGCGGTCCAGCATCGAGTAGCGCGGCTGGTGGATGAGCAGGGGGGTGCCGAGGTCCTTCAGGATCCGGGCGGCCTCACGGGTCTGCTCGGCCGAGTAGTTGGAGACACCCACGTAGAGCGCCTTGCCCTGCCGCACCGCCGAGTGGAGGGCGCCCATCGTCTCTTCGAGCGGGGTCTCGGGGTCGGGCCGGTGGGAGTAGAAGATGTCGACGTAGTCGAGCCCGAGGCGGCCGAGGCTCTGGTCGAGCGAGGACAGCAGGTTCTTGCGCGAGCCCCACTCGCCGTACGGGCCGTCCCACATCAGATAGCCGGCCTTGGTGGAGACGATGATCTCGTCCCGGTGCCGGGCGAAGTCCGTCTTCAGCGCGCGGCCCATCGCCGTCTCGGCGGAACCGGGCGGCGGGCCGTAGTTGTTCGCCAGGTCGAAGTGGGTGATGCCGAGGTCGAACGCCCTGCGGAGGATCTGCCCCTGGGTCTCCGGCGTCCGGTCCCCGCCGAAGTTGTGCCACAGGCCGAGCGACAGGGCCGGCAGCTTCAGACCACTGCGCCCGGTGCGCCGGTAGGGCATGTCCTGGTAGCGGTCGGCGGACGGGATGTACATGCGGGGCTCCACGGGAGAGATCGTTCCGGTCCGCCGGGGGACGAGGTGTTGTGCGGATTCGGCCCGGCGGTGTGCAGCGTCCAGGCTCGCCCACATCGATCCAGCAGTCCAACAGGAGATTCCGCTTGGATTCAGCGCTTATATTTCTCAATCATGGAGTTGCGCCAGCTGGAACATTTCGTCGCGGTCGCCGAGGAACACCACTTCACCCGGGCCGCCGAGCGGCTCGCCGTGTCGCAGTCCGGTCTCTCCGCCTCCGTCCGGGCGCTGGAGCAGGAGCTGCGGACCCCGCTGTTCAGCCGGACCACCCGCAGCGTGCGGCTGACCGAGGCCGGACGCGCGCTGCTGGTGGAGGCCGAGCGCACCCTGGCGGGCGCGCGGGCGGCGAAGGATGCCGTGGACGCCGTACGGGGGCTGCTGCGCGGCACCCTGTCGGTGGGGGTCGAGCAGTGCGTGGCCGGGGTGAGCCTGCCACGGCTGCTCGCCGCCTTCCACCGTGAGCATCCGCACATGGAGATCCGGCTCCGTCAGGAGGGGACGACGAGCCTGGTGGACGGGGTGGCCGGCGGGCGGCTCGACATCGCCTTCGCCGCCACGGTCAGCCCCGGGGAGTGGCGCGGTGAGCTGGTCCCGCTGGCCCGTGAGCCGATGGTTCTGCTGTGCGCCGCCAGCCACCGGCTGGCCACGACGGACCTGGTCGGGTGGGACGAGCTGCCGGGCGAGCCGTTCATCGACTTCCATCCGGACTGGGGTCCGCGCCGAGCGGCCGACGAGGCGTTCGCGACAGCGCGGGTGCGCCGCACGGTGGCGCTTGAGGTGAACGACGTGCACAGCCTGCTGGAGCTGGTGCACGAGGGACTCGGCATCGCGGTGGTGCCGCACCACTTCTCGCGCAAGCCCGAGGCACGGGACCTGGTGGCGGTCCGGCTCGACGGGCCGGACCAGCCGTACTACGAGAGCGTCGTGGTGCTGCCGGACGCGCGGGCCATGAGCCCGGGAGCGCGGGCGTTCATGGCGCTGGTGCGGGACGAGGCCGAACGCTGAGATTTCCCGGGGCGCGGCGGCCCAACCGCTGAGCGCCTTCACGAGCGCCCCGCCCGCAGCGCACCCGCCGCTTCACAGCGCTTCGCCCCGCCGGCCGAACGGTCGACGGGGCGAAGCGGGCAGGCCCCGGATCAACCGGCAGCATCCGGTTTCCGTGTCCGGGGCCGGGGCCGGCCCGCGCGCGGCGGATCAGGCGGCGGCCAGCACGAACCACCTCGCGGGCAGGTCGATCCGGGTCCCGTCGGGCAGCTGCTCGGTCTGCGGCAGTGCGGTGTCCCCGCTGTCCAGAGTGGTCAGGCCGGCCGCCCTCAGGAGCTCGGGCACCTCCTCCTCGGTGGCACCCGCCGGTTTGAGCCCGTGGTCGTAGACCCGGCGCAGCTTCTTGGGCGGCCCGTCCGGCCCCTGCGACGCCTGCTGGAGCACGGTCCTGGAGGCCGGGGTCAGCTCGGCGACGAAGGCCCGGCCGCGCGCCCCCAGCAGCGTCGCCACGGCTGCGGCCACAGCCGGCCTGGCCTCGGCCTCGCTCTGGTGGATCACCGCTCGCATATAGACATTGGCGTCCCCGATCCGCTCATGCAGGGCGCGTACCGCGTCGCCGTCGGCCAGGTCGAGCTGGGCGAACTCGGCGACGCCCTCGGTGTCCGCCCGGCGGGCGTGGCCGATCGCGGCGTGCGAGAGGTCAACGCCGATGGCGCGGGCGAACCGGGTGGCGAGGTAACGGGTCTGGGTGCCGTTGCCGCAGCCGAGGTCGACGACCGGCAGTGAGGCATCGGCGTACGGCAGGAGCAGTTCGCTGTGCGGTACAGCGCTCAGCGAAGGGTCGGCGTCCCAGATCGCCTCGCCCGGCGCGTCCGATGTCGCTGCCCAGAAACCTTCCCATGCCTCGCGGTATCCCTGTGAAACATCCATGCGCACTCCCAAGTCCCGTCACACTGAGGCACCTTGCACAGCAAGGGACTACCGTCCCCCGCTGATCGGGGCAAGGGCGCGCACAGGACCGTTGGCCGGGAGCGGCCTCTTTTACCAGTCGTTGCGCCGGGGGCCGGGCAGTCGGGAGAGCGCCAGTTCGAACCAGACGGTCTTGCCGCGGGCCGTGGTGCTGCTGCCCCACTCCCGGGCGAGGCTGCTCACCAGGACGAGTCCGCGGCCGAACTCGTCGTCCGCGGTGGCGTCGAGGAGCGAGGCGGGAGCGGGCTCGTCGTCACTGACCTCGCAGAGCAGGGCGCCGGTACGGACCAGCCGGAGCCCGATGTGATGGGTGCGTCCGTGCTTCACGGCGTTGGTGACGAGCTCGCTGACCATCAGCTCGGCCGCCTCCACGGCGTCCGGCAGCTCCCAGTCGAGCAGCTTGCCCCGGACCAGCCGACGGGAGCGGGCCACCTCGCGCGGGTCCAGGGCGAGTTGCCACTCGCCGACGTCGTCGTCGGGGATGCCGTTGAGCCGGGCCATCAGCAGCGCGACGTCGTCCTTGCGGCCGCCGCTGGGATTCAGGGCGCGGATGATCGTGTCGCAGGCGTCGTCCATGGACGCGGCGGGGTGCGCGGCGGAGGCGCAGAGTGCGGCGAGACCGGCCCCGATGTCCTGGCCCCGCACCTCGACCAGGCCGTCGGTGCAGAGCACCAGGCGGTCGCCCGGCAGGACCCGTACGGTCGCGGTCGCGAAGGCGACGCCGCCGACTCCGATCGGGGCGCCGGTCGGCAGGTCGAGCAGCTCGGCCCGGCCGTCCTCGGCACGGACCAGTACCGGCGGGATGTGCCCGGCGTTGGCGATCTGGAGCTCGGATCGGATCGGGTCGTACACCGCGTAGAGGCAGGTGGCCAGATACTGCTCGCCGAGGCGCTGGGCCAGGTCGTCCAGGTTGCGCAGCAGCTGGGCGGGCGGCATCTCCATCGTGGCCATCGTCAGTACCGCTGTACGCAACTGGCCCATCATCGCAGCTGAGTTGAGACCGTGTCCCATCACGTCGCCGACGACGAGCGCGGTCCGGGAGCCGGGGAGCTTCACCGAGTCGAACCAGTCGCCGCCGACTCTGCCGAGCAGGGCGCCGGGCAGATAGCGGGTGGCGATGTCGCAGCCCGCCATGCGCGGCTCGACCTGGGGCAGCATGCTGTCCTGAAGGGTCTCGGCGACGTTCTCCTGGTAGGTGTACATGCGGGCGTTGTCGAGGACGAGCCCGGCCCTGGCGGCGAGTTCGGCGCCGGTGGTGCGGTCCATGTCGTCGAAGGGCTCCCGGCCGGGGCGCCGCATCAGGACCATGAAGCCGAGCACCACGTCACGGGCCTTGAGCGGCACGATGAGCAGGGAGCGGTGGGTGATCAGCGGACGCAGGTCGCGTTTCTCGAACTCGCCCGAGATCTGGTTGCTCAACTCCTCGCTGACATAAGGGATGATGACCGGTTCGCCGGTGACCATGCACTGGAAGAACGGGGTGTGTTCCGGGAAGGCTATGGGCTCGCCGACCGGCACGGTGTCGTCCCAGCGGCCGGGTTCATCGTTGTGCTCGACCCAGACCCGGTGCCAGACCGTCGTGACGTCCGGCGGGCCGTCCGGGAAGCCCTCGCCCGCGAGGACCGCGGCGCGCAGATGCGTACCGGCGAAGTCCGTGAAGCGGGGCACCGCGGCACTGGTGACCTCGCGGATGGTGCGTTCCAGGTCGAGGGAGGTACCGATGCGGCCGCTGACCTCGTTGAGGAATTCCAGCCGTTCGCGGACCGCCGCGTATTCGAGGTCCAGCTCCGGGCGGGGCACCGCGCGGGGCGCGAGCTGTCCGTCGGCGATACGCCGCGCGTCCTCGGAGGTCCGGTGTCCGGAACGCTGCGGCACTCCCCAGTCGGGCGTCACCGGGATCCGGTCGTGGTGACTGAACTCCAGAACGGGATAGCCGAGTTCGAGTACCTGGGAGACGATCCTGGTGGCCTCCTGGACGCTCATGCTGGGCAGGATCTCGGACAGCCGCCCGGACAGCTTCAGATAGCCGGGGAAGTCGGTGTGCAGGGCGAATCCGGGTGCGATCGTCTCGGCGTTCCGGCCCTCCGCCCCCTCGCCGCCGCGCAGTTGCGCGGAGTCCGCGGCGAGCACGAGCAGCCGCTCGGGCCCGGGGCCGACGAGCGGATAGGCCCACCACAGGACCTCGATCCGGCCGCGGTCCCGCTGGTCCACCCGGGCCCGGCCCGCTGTCGGGTAGGCGACGACGCCGCTGAGGGAGCTGTCGAGCTCGGGGCCGAACTCGGCGTACATCCCGTCCCGCGACGGCTCGCCGTGGTCCCGTAACGCCCCGGCGACCGGGAGCAGTTCACCGGCCGAGCAGCCGATCGCGTCCTCCCTGGCGACGCCGAAGAGCTTTCTGGCACCGGTCGACCAGTGCGACACGAGTCCGTCCGCGTCGACGACGACCACGGCGAGCTGCACGCGGCCCGCCGCGGCGTCTCGCGGTCGTGGAGTTTTCTGCTGCGGCACACCGAGGTCCATGGGCGGAAGGCTCCTTCCCCACCGCAAGGTTCTGCGGTACGTGACTCCACCGTACGGGTCCGTGACCGGCACCCGCCGGTCATCGGCGGAATCGCCCCTGAAGGTGGTGCGCCCCGCGCACTCGGGGGCGCACTTCGTTCACCGCGGCCGGTTCCCGTGCGCCGGCCCGTCGGTGTGCGACGGGCCGGCGCACGCTCAGTCCTCGTGGCCCAGCTGGAGGTCCCGTTCGGTTCGCCCGCCGCCCGCGACCTGGAGGACCGTGGCCACCGGCGGGTAGCCGGCGGCGATCACGGTGTACTCGCCGGTGGACAGATCGACGAACCGGAAGGCCCCGTCGGGCCCGGTGGTCAGGGTGTCGACCACATTGCCGGCCGCGTCCAGGAGCGTGACCCGGGCGTCTTCGACGAGCCGCCCGCCGCTGGCGCGTACGACGCCGCGCAGCACGGCGCCGCCGGCCAGTTCGATGTCCTGCCGGGTCTCACGGGCCGCCTGCACACTGACCGGCAGCGCGGCGGGCCGGAACGCGGGGGCGCTGGCGGCGAGCGTGTACTCCCCCGCGACCAGTTCCGAGATCACATAGCCGCCCTCGCGGCCGCTGCGGGTGGAGGAGACCACCTCGCCGCGTACGTCGGTCAGGGTGACGGCCGCGTCCCGCACCGGAACGCCGTCCGCCGTCACGACGGTCCCCGCCAGCCGGCCGGCACCGCCGAGCACCACGTCGAGTTCGACGGGCCGCTCGCCCACGGTGATGCTGACGGCCTGAGGCTGATGCCCCCCGGCGGCGGCGATGAGGACGTACGAACCGGCGCCGGGGACGCTGAGCGCGTACCGCCCCTCGTCACCGCTGGCGCCCCTGCCGACCTGCTTTCCCTGGACGTCGATGAGGGTGAGGGCGGCACGCGGGACCTTCGTGCCGTCGGGGTGCTGGACGCTGCCGCAGACGGGCACTCCCGAGAGGTGTCCGGCGGGCTGGGTGCCCGGATCGATGCGGGCGGAGGGAATCGTCGTGGGCTCGGCTGCGGTTTCGGGGCTGTGGTGGGACACCAGCGGTTTCTCCTTGAGGAAGAAGGCGAGGAACAGGCCGAGCACGAGGACCGGCACGAGGTAGAGGAAGATCCGGGGCATCGCGTCGGCGTATGCCTGGATGTAGCTGTCGCGCAGCGCGGGTTCCATGGCGTGGACCAGTTGCGGGGTGATCGACTCGGGGTCGGGCAGACCGGCTCCGGACGGCAGTCGCACCGCGAGCGCGTCGGCCAGCCGCCCGGCGAAGAGCGTGCCGAACACGGCCGCGCCGACGCTGCCGCCGATCTGCCGGAAGTAGTTGTTGGCACTGGTGGCGGTGCCGAGGTCGGCGGGCCGTACGGAGTTCTGCACGGCGAGCACCAGCACCGGCATGATGAGCCCGATCCCGAGACCGAGCACCGCCTGCGAGATGCTGTACTCCAGCCGGGGGGTGTCGGTCTCGAGCCGGGACAGCAGCCACATGCCCAGCGCCGCGAGAGCGCTGCCGGCGATCGGGTAGACACGGTATTTGCCGGTACGTGAGATCAGCTGGCCGGAGATGACGGAGGCGGCGACGATGCCGCCCATCATCGGGAGCATCAGCAGCCCGGACTCGGTGGCGGTGGCCCCGTCGACCATCTGGAGGAAGGTCGGCAGATAGCTGGCGGCGCCGAACAGGGCGACGCCCACGACCGCGCCGACGAGCGCGCTGACGTTGAAGATCGAGTCGCGGAACAGCCGCAGCGGAATGATCGGTTCGGGTGCGCGGTGCTCGACGGCGATGAAGAGCAGAGTCGTTCCGGCAGCCCCGGCGGCCAGTCCCAGGATGGTGCGCGAGCCCCAGGCGTACTCCGTACCGCCCCAACTGGTCAGCAGCACCAGACAGGTGGAGGCGGCAGCCAGCAGCAGGGCGCCGAGGATGTCGAGCCGGGGCCGGACGGTGGGCTTCGGGAGCTTCAGCACGACGGTGATGACGGCGAAGGTGACCAGACCGAACGGGATGTTGATGTAGAAGCACCAGCGCCAGGAGGCATGGTCGGTGAAGAAGCCGCCGAGCAGCGGACCCGCCACGGAGGCGAGTCCGAAGGCCGCGCCGATGAGCCCCATGAACCGGCCGCGCTCCCGGGGCGGTACGACATCCGCGATGATCGCCTGGACGCCGATCATCAGCCCGCCGCCGCCGACGCCCTGGAGGGCGCGGAAGGCGATCAGTTCGTCCATGGTGCGCGACCAGCCGGCCAGTGCGGAGCCGATGACGAAGACGACGATCGCGAACTGGAAGACGCCCTTGCGGCCGAAGAGGTCGCCGAGCTTGCCGTAGACCGGGAGCCCGATGGTCGAAGCGAGCAGATAGGCGGTGACCGCCCAGGACATCTTCTCCAGGCCGTGCAGCTCACCGACGATCTTGGGAAGCGCGGTGGCGACGATCATCTGGTCGAGCGCCGCGAGCAGCAGCGTGAGCATCAGCCCGATGAAGATCAGCCGGATCCGGCGGGGGTCCGTCTCGGGGCCCGGGGGCAGGAACGGAGCGGCCGGTTCCGTCGCGGCCGGCGGCGGGGGCGGTTCGGACGTCTGCACCGTTCCGGTGTGGCCCGTACCGTCGGGCTCTTCCTTCACCAGAGTGATCCCACCCACCACGTGCCGCTCCCCTCGTCGCATCTGCGCCGCCCATTTCTCGCATTGCGATACAAGGGAGGGCAAACGCGACGGGGGGCGCTGACGGCGCACTCGGAAGGCTTAGCCCCCGGTGGGAGCCGCTACGGCGCACAACCATCCGGGCGGAAAGACCACCCGAACCGGTGAGGCCGGAAAGCGGGACCGGGAGCTACTTCTCGACCTCGGTGGCGAGATTCTGCAGGAGTTCGTCGTAGATGCGCCCGAGCCCCTTGGGCGCGAAGGTCCTCTCGAAGAATCCCCCGATGCCGCCGGCACCGTTCCAGACGGTCGAGACGACCGCCTTGGACTTCCCCTCACCGGCCGGAGTGACGGTCCAGGTGGTGACCATCGAGGAGTTGCGGTCCTTCTCCACGAGCCGCCCGTCGCTGGGCTCGCTGACCTCCAGCAGGCAGTCGCGCACCCGCTTGCTGGTGGCCTGGAGCTTCCAGTGGACGAGGGTGCCCTCGCCGTCGCCGCCCTCGCGCACCTCGTACTCGCTGAAGTGGCCGGGCAGCAACTTGCCGCGGACGTCCTTGTAGTCGGCCAGCGCGTCGAACACCGCTTCCGGGTCCGCCGCGATGATCCGCTCTGTCGTGGCCTCGACCTGCGCCATGGCTGTTCCTCCAGCACTCGGTTGTTCGGGGTGTGCTGAGCCAACCACCTCCGGCACCCCGCTCAAAATCCGGTCGGGGACGAAGGGGAGAAAACGATCAAGGGAACAAGTGTTCTATTCTCGGGTCAGTGCTACCGAGGAGGCGTCCATGCACTGGGACAATCTGACCGAGAATCCCGCCAATACCACCAAAACCGGGGACGGCGCGCTCTTCGCCGCGGACGCGGTGACGACGCGCACCTTCGACACCCCCCGAGTTCCGGGGCATCACCTTCCATGAGATCCGGGCCCGCTCGATCGTGAACCGGGTGCCGGGCGCGTCCCGGATGCCCTTCGAGTGGACGGTGAACCCCTACCGCGGCTGTTCGCACGCCTGCGCACACTTCACTGCATGACCCTATTGAGCCCGGGAGGGCCGATGCTCAGCACTCCGAACGCGGACAAGGCCTGGAAAGGCATGACGAGGTCATTCCCGACCCCGGAGGCGCCAGGCCCGCATGCCGCCCCGGGCAAGGCGGAGAGGACGGCTTACGCCGTGCTGCTGCATGAACCGGCTGCGCACCCAGGCGGCGCCGACGCGAGTCAGTGGCTACTGCTGCGCGACCGCACAGCGAAGCGCCTGTAACCGACACACCAGCAGCAGCCACACTTCAGGAACGCGACAGGCACCCAAGACGCCGGCGAGGCAGTCCACCGCCGGCCAGTACAGGCCGCCGCGGAACCAATCCGCGGACCATCGCCCCGCGAGCCCCGGACAGCCCCTGCGACGCCCGTGATGCTCACCGCGGCGTCTCCGTGTGGACGCTCAGGTCAGCGTAGGCCGCCTGTGTCGTCGCGCTCTTCGCCGACTGCGAGTGGCCGTCGGTCGCCCCCGGGGCCCTCGCTACACATGACCGCGGAGGATGCTCCTCGGAAGTTGCACCTGAGCTGCCGTCCTGACGGGTCATCATATTGGTGGAGCCGGGTGACCGACCCTCCCACCTGCAGATACGTCGGCGTCGGCGGCAGGGTCAGCCCATCCCTGGCACGCGGGCGGATTACGACCGGCGGAAGCCTCACGGCCGGAGACGCCGCTTCCGAGTCCGCTCACGGCGGAGTCTTCCGTGAGCTTCTCGAGGCCCAGGAGGAAGGTCTCGTCGGCGCACGAGAGGCCCTGGAGAAGCGTGGCCAGAGCTACCGCTCGGCGTCCGCCGAACTGAGCGATGTACTGGTGCGCCGTGGCGAGAGCACCGCCGAGGTGGTCGTGCACGCGACCGTGAAGGAGTTGGAGACGATACGCACAGACAGCGTCGACGACGAAACCGAGGCCCGCAACGACAAGCGGTTCACCTTCACCGTCAAGAACGGTGCCGTGGTGCTGCTCACGGAAGCCGATGATGCCTCCGCCGGTCTGACGCTGTCCCCGACCGCCGCCGCCGAGGCCCAGGTGGAGTCAGAGGGGTCGGAAGACGCCGACCTGCCAGCTGACGACGGCGACGCCCTGGACCTGGACGACGACGGGTTCCCGGTCAACGACGGCGTACCGCTGGTCACCACTCTTGCCAACGCCGTCGACGGGAACGGAACCGCGAACTGGGCCTACAAGAACCGTGGTACCAAGTGGGAGTACAAGCAGGACTGCACCAACTTCGTCTCCAAGGCCCTCTACTACGGTGGCCACATGAAGTTCCGGAATGGTGGCCGCAAGGCTGACCACTCCTGGTGGCAGGAGTACTACCTCTTCGGCACGATCAAGAACAAGACCTACACCTGGTCCGCGGCAGAGAATCTGCGCCGCCACGTCACCAAGTACCGCCACTCGCGGACCATCTCGAAGGCTAGCTCGGCCAAGGTCGGTGACATCAACTGACCGGGCCGCCGCGGAACCGGCGCGCCCGGCACCCCGCAGGGGCAAACGGGTCATCTCTTGGCAGAACAGGTCCTTCCGGCTCCGAATGCGGGGAGCATGCGGCGGGGGCTGCCGCCACGCGCAGCCGCGTTCCCCCCACCACGGGAGGCCATATGACGAAACGTTCAGGCATTCTGTTCGCCGTCGGGGCGACGGTCGCCGGTCTGGTGACCGCCGCGCCGTCCCCGGCGACCGCCGACACCGGCGCGCAGCGCGCCGTATCGCTGAAGTGGACCGACTGCGCCACCAAGTCGTCCCCGACGCTCCAGTGCTCGTCGGTGCGTACGCCGCTCGACCATGACAACCCGTCAGGCCGTGAGATCAGCCTCGCCCTGACCCGGGTGCCGCACACCTCGAAGACGTTCCAGGGCCCGCTGCTGGTCAATCCGGGCGGTCCCGGTGGCAGCGGGCTGTCGATGGCCGGTTTCGTCGCCGCCTCGCTGCCGAAGACTGTGGCCGCACAGTACGACGTGATCGGCTTCGACCCGCGCGGCGTGGGCAAGAGCCGGCCGGCACTGGACTGCGTGCCGAAGTACTCCGCTCCGGTACGGCCCGATTCGGTGCCGCGCTCCCTCCGGGACGAGCAGGTCAACCGGAACCGCGCCCGGTCCTTCGCGGCCGCCTGCGGCAGGAAGTACCCGGATCTGCTGCCGTACATGGACACGGTCAGCGCGGCCAAGGACCTTGATGTGATCCGCCGGGCGGCCGGCGCACCGAAGCTCAACTACCTGGGGTACTCCTACGGCACCTATCTGGGCTCGGTGTACGCCAAGCTGTTCCCGGACCGCGTCCGGCGCCTCGTCCTCGACTCCAACGTCGACCCGACCGGCATCTGGTACGACGACAACATCAGCCAGGACTACGCGTTCGACACCCGTCACAAGGCGTTCGCCGCCTGGGTCGCGAAGTACCACGGCACGTACGGACTGGGCAGCGATCCGGCGAAGGTCGAGGCGGCCTGGTACCGGATGCGTGACGCGGTCAGGAAGCATCCCGCGGGCAAGAAGGTCGGCGCGAGCGAACTGGACGACACGTTCCTGCCGGGCGGCTACTACAACGGCTACTGGCCGGTCCTGGCCGAGGCGTTCGCCGGTTATGTGAACCACAAGGACGAGAAGGCGCTGGTCAAGGCGTACGAGCGGTTCGGCGCCGTCGACGCGGAGGGCGACAACGGTTACTCGGTCTACACGGCCGTGCAGTGCCGGGACGCCCAGTGGCCGCGCGACTGGAACGTCTGGCGCAGCGACGCCTGGAGGGTGCACGACAAGGCTCCCCTCATGGCCTGGAGCAACACCTGGTACAACGCGCCGTGCGCCGACTGGCCGGTGGAGCCGCTGAATCCGGTCCGGGTCGCCAACCACGGCCTGCCGCCGGTGCTGCTCTTCCAGGCCACGGACGACGGGGCCACACCGTACGAAGGAGGGGTCACGCTACACCGCGAACTCCGCGGTTCCAGCCTGGTCGTCGAACAGGGCGGCGGCAATCACGGCGTCACGCTGGGCGGCAACGCCTGCCTGGACAAGTTCCTGACGGACTATCTCGCCAAGGGCACCGTGCCGCGCGGGAAGGGTGCGGACGTGGACGCGGTCTGCGCGAAGACGCCGGACCCGAAGCCCGCGACCGGCAAGGCCGGGAAGGCGGCGTCCCGTACGGGCGCGGAGAGCCGGGGCAGCGCGCTGCATGGAATGCTCGGCTTCCGGAACTGACGGGCAGGGATCGCGTTCTCTTCGGGGGCGTGCGCGAAGATGAGCGGGTGACCACACGACCCGCTCAGGCGCACGCCCCCGAACTCCTGGTCCGGGACATGACCATCGACGACTGCGAGGCGGTGGCGGCGGTCCGGGTGCGTGGCTGGCAGAGCGCGTACACCGGGCTCATGCCGCAGGCGCACCTGGACGCGATGGACATCGCCGAGGACGCGGAGCGGCGGCGCGGCTTCTTCGCCGAGGGCAACGAGGTCGTCAACGTGGTGGCCGAGCGGGCGGGTCTCGGCGTCATCGGCTGGGCGGCGTACGGGCCGTACCGCGAAAACGGCAGGCGACTCGCGCGCGGTGAGCTGTACGCGATCTATGTGCTGCCGGAGCGGACGGGGACAGGGGTGGGCCGGGCCCTGATGGCCGAGGTGCTGGCGCGCGCCGCCGCGGCGGGTCACCCGGACCTCGCCCTCTGGGTGCTCAAGGAGAACGCGTCGGCCCGCCGCTTCTACGCACGCGCGGGATTCCGCCCGGACGGCGCCGAGGAACCCTTCGAGATGGACGGTATGCCGGTGCCCGAGGTGCGCTACGTGCGCTCGCTCGGGGGGCCCGCGGCACGCTGACCACACACACCTCGGGGACCGCGGTGGGCTGACCGCACCTGGGGCCCTCGGCGCGCTGACCGCACATGGGGCCCGCGGTGGGCTGACCACGCCTCGGGGGGCCGCTCTGGGCCGACCGCACGCCCCCTCACGCCACCGGCAGCCGACTGAGCGCCTCCCCCGCCGCGCCGCCCAGCCGTGGGTGCGGCAGGGCCGCCTCCAGCACCGGACGGGCCTGTGGGTCTCCGAGCCGGCCCAGCCCCTCGACGCAGGCGAGCGCCACCCGCCAGTGCGGTTCGTCCGGGCCGAGCAGCCTGCGCAGGGTGCTCATCAGGGCCGGCACGGACTCCGGGGCGCGCAGTTCACCGAGCAGAAGGACCGGGTACAGCGCGTAGGCCGTGCGCAGGGAGTTGGTGGCGAGCGCGGCGGCGGCGCGGGGGGTGCGCGGGTCGCCGAGGCGGGCCAGGGCGTGGGCGGCGCCTGCGCAGCGTTCCGGGTCGCGGTGGTTGAGCAGCAGCACCAGGGGCTCGAAGGCCCGCCGGTCTCCGCCGCACCCCAGCCGGAACGCCGCGATCTCGCGGGCCCACAGCGGGCGTTCGCGCTCGATGAGCACCCGCGCCAGTTCCTCGTCGTCATCGGTGGCGAGCAGCCGGCGGTATGCCGCCGACTCCCCCGCCTCGTCGGCCAGCCGGTGCGTCAGCGACCGCAGCTCCTCGTCCATGACTGTCAGCGTATCGGTGGACACACAGCGTGCCGAAAGGTGCGGCGAATGTGAGGGGGCGCACAACTGTCCAGGGCTGGCGCGCTCGTTACTCGCCGGTTAACCTCAGGTGAGCGGGACACTCCCCCGCCGGCTCCGGTGGCCTGGTGACGCAGCCACCCGGAGTGCATGTCGGTTCGGCAGCTTTGTGAGGCGTGACTCCGGGACAGAGTCCGCCGTCCCTTCCCGGTCCCGGCGTGCCCCTCGCGCCCGGACGCGAGCACCACGACAGCCAACTCCGCACGCCGTGCACCGGCAGGGCCCCCGGCCCTCTCTCATCGGCCACGCACCGTGCGTCCCTCAGCCGTCACTCATCCCTGGAGTCCCGTGATGGACATCCCGCTCAGCACCATCGCCGTCGTCGGCCTCGGCACGATGGGCACCGGCATCGCCGAGGTCCTCGCCCGCTCCGGCCGCGAGGTCATCGGAATCGACATCGACGACGCGGCCGCCCGCCAGGCCGTCGCCGCCCTGGAGGCCTCCACCGCACGCGCCGTGCGGCGCGAGCGGATCACCGAGGAGGAGCGGCGGAACGTCCTCGCCCGGTTCCGTACCTTCTCCGACCTCCAGGCCGCCGCCGACGCGGAGCTGGTCATCGAGGTCGTGCCCGAGACGTACGAGATCAAGCAGCAGGTCTTCCGGGAGCTAGACGCGGTCGTCTCCCCCACCGCGATCCTCGCGACGGGCACCAACGCCCTGTCGGTGACCCGGCTGGCCGCCGAGTCCCGGCACCCGGAGCGCGTGCTCGGCCTGCATTTCTTCAACCCCGCGCCCGTGATGAAGCTGGTCGAGGTGGTCTCATCCGTGCTCACCGCGCCGCCGGCCGTCGCGGCGGTCACGGAGCTCGCCCGCCAGCTGGGCAAGGAGCCGGTCGCGGTCGGTGACCGCCCGGGGTTCGTGGCCGACGGGCTGCTGTTCGGCTACCTCAACCAGGCCGCGGCGATGTACGAGGCGAACTACGCCTCCCGTGAGGACATCGACGCGGCGATGAAGCTGGGCTGCGGCCTGCCGATGGGTCCGCTCGCCCTGCTGGACCTGATCGGCATCGACACCGCCCGTACCGTCCTGGAGGCGATGTACCGCGCGTCGCACGACCGGCTGCACGCCCCCGCGCCCGTTCTCGGCCAGCTCAGCGCGGCCGGGCTGACCGGCCGCAAGACGGGCCGGGGTTTCTACACGTACGCGGAGCCGGGCAGCCCGAACGTGGTGCCGGACGCGCTGACGCCCGCGCAGGACGCCGGGGCGGGGGCCGGGCGCACCGTGCGTTCGGTGGGGGTCGCGGGATCCGGGACGATGGCTTCGGGGATCGCCGAGGTCTTCGCGAAGGCCGGTTACGACGTGGTGCTCGCCGCGCGGAGCCAGGAGAAGGCGGACACCGCGAAGGGCCGGATCGCGAAGTCGCTGGAGCGGTCTGTCACCAAGGGGCGGCTGACGGCCGGGGCGCGGGACGAGACCCTGGCCCGGATCACCGCGTCGGGATCGCTGGACTCCTTCGCCGAGGTCGACCTCGCCGTCGAGGCCGTGGCCGAGGACCTGCTGGTCAAGCAGCAGCTGTTCGCCACCCTGGACAAGGTGTGCAGGCCGGGCGCGGTGCTCGCCACCACCACGTCCTCACTGCCGGTGGTGGCGATCGCCCGGGCCACCGCACGGCCGGAGGACGTCGTCGGGATGCACTTCTTCAACCCGGCGCCCGCGATGAAGCTGGTCGAGGTGGTCCGTACGGTGCTCACCGCGGACGAGGTGCACGCCACGGTCCGCGAGGTCTGCGTGAAGGTGCGCAAGCACCCGGTGGACTGCGGGGACCGGGCCGGGTTCATCGTGAACGCGCTGCTGTTCCCGTACCTCAACAACGCGATCAAGATGGTCGAGGAGCACTACGCGACCCTGGACGACATCGACGCCGCGATGAAGCTGGGCGGCGGTTATCCGATGGGCCCCTTCGAGCTCCTGGACGTCGTGGGCCTCGATGTCTCCCTCGCCATCGAGAAGGTGCTGCACAGCGAGTTCCGCGATCCGGGCCTCGCCCCGGCCCCGCTCCTGGAGCACCTGGTGGCCGCCGGCTGCCTCGGCCGCAAGACGGGGCGCGGCTTCCGCGAATATGCCCGCCGCTGAGACGGGAGCCGGTTGGGGCGGGCTGCTCGGTCCTGCGGGCGGCCCGCCCCCACAGGCGCACTCTCCTGCACCGATGCAGTACGTTCACACCATGTCCCAGCCCGCCAGGTCCCCCCGTGTGTCCGCCGCGCCCGACGCCCCGGAAAGTGCCGCGGGCACACGTGCCGCCGCACAACGGCTGAAAATGCGCCGTGAACTGGCCGCGGCGGCGATGGAACTCTTCGCCACCAAGGGGTACGAGGCGACGACGGTCGACGAGATCGCGGGCGCCGCGGGCGTCGCCCGGCGGACGTTCTTCCGGCACTTCCGCTCCAAGGAAGAGGCCATCTTCCCGGACCACGACGACACCCTCGTACGCGCCGAGGCGGTCCTGAACGCCGCACCGGCGCACGAGCACCCGCTCGACACGGTCTGCCGGGGCATCAAGGAAGTCATGAAGATGTACGCGGCGAAGCCCGCGGTCTCCGTGGCCCGCTACAAGCTGACCCGCGAGGTGCCCACCCTGCGGGAGGCCGAGATCGCCTCGGTGGCCCGCTACGAGCGGCTGTTCACCCGCTATCTGCTGGGCCACTTCGACGAGCGCGACCACCATGTCGGCAATGACGACCCGCTGCTGGCGGAGGTGGCGGCGTCCGCCGTGGTCACCGCGCACAACCATGTGCTGCGCCGCTGGCTGCGGGCGGACGGCCAGGGCGATGTGGAGGCGCAGCTGGACCACGCGTTCGCCATCGTCCGCGACACCTTCGGCACCGGGATCGGCGCGGGCCGGATCGTCGGCAGCGAGCCGGCGAAGCCGCCGGCCGCCTCGGTGAGCTCGGAGGGCGAGGTGCTGGTCGCCGTGGCGCGCACGGACGCGCCGCTGGACGAAGTGATGCGTACGATCCAGCAGGCGCTCAAGGAGCGCTGAGCCGCCCGGCACGCCCGCGCGCGCCGGGGGCGGAAAACCCGGTTGCCGTCGCCGCGGCCTGCTGCTGTGGTGTGCCGATGAACGAGCAGCCCCCGCAGAACCATGAATCCCTGCTGGCCGTCTTCGACCGGGAGATGCGCGAGCACGCCCGCCCCGACGGCCCCGGCGTCCGCGTCGAGCGCACCGGCGATGTCGTACGGCAGGCCGGCGCGGCCCACGACTGGAACGGGGTCGTCTGGTCGTCCCCGGACCTGGACGCCGTACGGGCCGACGCGGCGATCGCCGCGCAGGTGGCGCACTGCGTGGAGCGCGGGTACGACGAGTTCGAGTGGAAGCTGTACGCGCACGACCGCCCGGCCGACCTCGGGGCCCGGCTGCTGGCGGCCGGTTTCGAGGCGGAGGACCCGGAGACCCTGCTGGTCGCGCCGGTCGCGGACCTGCCCACCGAGGTCGTGCTCCCCGACGGGATCCGGCTGCGCACGGTGCGTGACGAGGCCGATGTGGAGCTGATGGCCCTGGCCCATGAGCAGGCGTTCGGCGCGGACCGGACGCGGCTGCGGCACCAGGTGCTGGCCCGGCTGAAGGAGGACCCGGACCACTTCGTGGGGGTGCTGGCCATGGCGGGCGACGAGCCGGTGAGCTCCGCCCGGATGGAGCTGTACGGGGGCACCGGCTTCGCCGGGCTGTGGGGCGGCGGCACGGTCCAGGAGTGGCGCGGCAGGGGCGTCTACCGGGCCCTGGTCGCCTTCCGGGCACGGATCGCCGCGGAGCGCGGCTTCCGGTATCTCCAGGTCGACGCGACCGAGCAGAGCCGCCCGATCCTGCAACGGCTCGGATTCACGGTCCTGGGCACGACGACCCCGTACCTCTACCGCCCCACATCCTGACCGCAGGCCCCCTGAGCGCCCGACCCCCTGACTTCCTGGCCCTGTGACCTCCCACGACGGGGCACAACACACCAAAGCGCCCCTCGTGTTGCTCATGCGTGGCACCGGGACGACAATTGAGGGAAATTGCTGGCACCCAGTGCCTTGCCAGCTGTCACGGAGTGCCATACGTTGAAGTCGTCCGGGCGGCCGGCGTGCTGAGACCTCACGTACGCCGGCTGTCCCCGCAAGCCAGGTGCTTGCGCGCCCGGACGCCTGCGTCACAGGCAAACTCTTCTGCTCCACAGAGCAAGCAGCCGAAGCATCACCAGCCGAACCGACGGCACACCTCCACGCAGCACCGCTCCCCCTGCCCCGCAGGACTCAAGCGTTCCCTCAAGCGTTCCCTCAGACGCCGCTCCACCGGAGGCACACCGTGAAGGAAATCCTGGACGCGATCCAATCGCAGGACAGCACGGCCGCGGACTTCGCGGCACTGTCCATCCCCGAGTCGTACCGCGCGGTGACCGTGCACAAGGACGAGACGGAGATGTTCGCCGGGCTCGACACCCGTGACAAGGACCCCCGCAAGTCGCTGCACCTCGACGAGGTGCCGGTGCCCGAGCTCGGCCCCGGCGAGGCGCTGGTCGCCGTCATGGCCAGTTCGGTGAACTACAACTCCGTCTGGACCTCGATCTTCGAGCCGATGTCCACCTTCGGCTTCCTGGAGCGCTACGGAAGGCTCAGCGAGCTCACCAGGCGCCACGACCTGCCGTACCACGTCATCGGCTCCGACCTGGCCGGCGTCGTCCTGCGCACCGGCCCCGGCGTCAACGCCTGGAAGCCCGGGGACGAGGTCGTCGCGCACTGCCTTTCGGTCGAGCTGGAGTCCTCGGACGGCCACAACGACACGATGCTCGACCCCGAGCAGCGGATCTGGGGCTTCGAGACCAACTTCGGCGGGCTGGCCGAGGTCGCCCTGGTGAAGTCGAACCAGCTGATGCCGAAGCCGGACCACCTCAGCTGGGAGGAGGCCGCGGCCCCCGGGCTGGTCAACTCCACCGCGTACCGCCAGCTCGTCTCGCGCAACGGCGCGGGCATGAAGCAGGGCGACAACGTGCTGATCTGGGGCGCCAGCGGCGGGCTCGGCTCCTACGCGACACAGTTCGCGCTGGCCGGCGGCGCCAACCCGATCTGTGTCGTCTCCAGCGACCAGAAGGCCGAGCTCTGCCGGAAGATGGGCGCCGAGGCGATCATCGACCGCAACGCCGAGGGCTACAAGTTCTGGAAGGACGAGCACAACCAGGACCCGCGCGAGTGGAAGCGGTTCGGCAAGCGCATCCGCGAGCTGACCGGCGGCGAGGACGTCGACATCGTCTTCGAGCACCCGGGCCGCGAGACGTTCGGCGCGAGTGTGTACGTGACCCGCAAGGGCGGCACGATCGTCACCTGCGCCTCGACCTCGGGCTACACCCACGAGTACGACAACCGCTACCTGTGGATGTCGCTGAAGAAGATCGTGGGCTCGCACTTCGCCAACTACCGCGAGGCGTGGGAGGCCAACCGCCTGGTCGCCAAGGGGAAGATCCACCCGACGCTGTCGAAGGTCTACTCCCTGGAGGACACCGGCCAGGCCGCGTACGACGTGCACCGCAACCTGCACCAGGGCAAGGTCGGCGTCCTGGCACTGGCACCGCGCGAGGGACTGGGCGTGCGCGACGAGGAGCTGCGCGAACAGCACATCGACGCCATCAACCGCTTCCGGAACGTCTGAGGTCCCACGATGACCGAACGTCAGAAGGACCGTCCGTGGCTCATGCGGACGTACGCGGGTCACTCGACCGCCGAGGCGTCCAACGAGCTCTACCGGCGCAACCTCGCCAAGGGCCAGACGGGTCTGTCGGTCGCCTTCGACCTGCCGACCCAGACGGGTTACGACCCCGACCACATCCTCGCCCGCGGCGAGGTCGGCCGGGTCGGCGTGCCCGTCTCGCACCTCGGCGACATGCGCCGGCTGTTCCAGGACATCCCGCTGGAACGGATGAACACCTCGATGACGATCAACGCCACCGCGATGTGGCTGCTGGCGCTCTACCAGGTGGTCGCCGAGGAGCAGGGCGCCGACGCGGGGAAGCTCCAGGGCACCACGCAGAACGACATCGTCAAGGAGTACCTCTCGCGCGGGACGCACGTCTTCCCGCCCGGCCCCTCGCTGCGGCTGACCACCGACATGATCACGTACACGGTCAACCGCATCCCGAAGTGGAACCCGATCAACATCTGCAGCTACCACCTCCAGGAGGCGGGGGCCACCCCGGTCCAGGAGATCGCCTACGCCATGTCGACGGCCGTCGCGGTCCTCGACGCGGTGCGCGAATCCGGGCAGGTGCCCGAGGAGAAGTTCGGCGATGTGGTCGCCCGGATCTCCTTCTTCGTGAACGCGGGCGTCCGGTTCGTCGAGGAGATGTGCAAGATGCGCGCCTTCGGCCGGATCTGGGACCGGGTCACCCGGGAGCGCTACGGAATCACCGACGCCAAGCAGCGTCGCTTCCGTTACGGCGTCCAGGTCAACTCACTCGGCCTGACCGAGGCGCAGCCGGAGAACAACGTCCAGCGCATCGTGCTGGAGATGCTGGCCGTCACCCTCTCCAAGGACGCCCGCGCCCGCGCGGTGCAGCTGCCCGCCTGGAACGAGGCACTGGGGCTGCCGCGCCCGTGGGACCAGCAGTGGTCGCTCCGTATCCAGCAGGTACTCGCCCATGAGAGCGACCTGCTGGAGTACGAGGACATCTTCGCCGGGTCCCACGTCATCGAGGCCAAGGTGGACGAGCTGGTCACCGACTCGCTCGCCGAGATCGACCGGATCCAGCAGATGGGCGGCGCCATGGCGGCCGTCGAATCCGGCTATCTCAAGTCCGAGCTGGTCTCCTCGCACGCCGCCCGGCGGGCCCGGATCGAGGGCGGCGACGAGAAGATCGTCGGCGTCAACATCTACGAGAGCACCGAGCCCAGTCCGCTCACCGCCGACCTCGACGCCGCGATCATGACGGTGGACCCGGCGAACGAGGCCAAGGTCGTCGCGGCGCTCCAGGAGTGGCGCGACAACCGCGACGAGGCCCGCGCCACGGAGGCGCTGGCCGTCCTGAAGAAGGCCGCCGCGGGCACCGAGAACATGATGGAGGCCACCGTCGAGTGCGCCCGCGCGGGCGTCACCACGGGCGAGTGGTCCTGGGCGCTGCGGGATGTCTTCGGCGAGTTCCGCGCCCCGACCGGGGTGTCGTCCGCCCCGGTCGCGGTGACGGCCGAGGAGGGCACCCCGCTGGCCCTCGTACGCGAGAAGGTTGCCCGGACCGCCGCGGACCTGGGCGCGGGACGGCTGCGGCTGCTGGTCGGCAAGCCCGGCCTGGACGGGCACTCCAACGGTGCCGAGCAGATCGCGGTACGCGCCCGCGACGCCGGGTTCGAGGTCGTCTACCAGGGCATCCGCCTCACACCCGAGCAGATCGTCTCGGCCGCCGTCGCCGAGGACGTGCACTGCGTCGGCCTGTCGATCCTGTCCGGCTCGCACGCCGCGCTGGTGCCCGACGTGCTGACCCGGCTCCGCCGGGCCGGCGCGGGCGACATCCCGGTGATCGTGGGCGGAATCATCCCGCCGGCCGACGCCGAGGCCCTGATCGGGGCCGGTGTCGCCGCCGTGTTCACCCCGAAGGACTTCGGCATCACGGAGATCATCGGCCGTATCGTCGACGAGATCCGGAAAGCGAACAAGCTCGACCCTCTGGAGGTTCCCGCATGACTGCCGTAAACCGCCTGCGTCCGCGCCGCTCGTGTCTGGCCGTGCCCGGCTCGAACCCGCGCTTCCTGGAGAAGGCCCAGGGCCTCCCGGCGGACCAGGTCTTCCTGGACCTGGAGGACGCGTGCGCGCCGCTCGCCAAGGAGGGCGCCCGCCATCACATCGTCGACGCGCTGAACAACGGCGACTGGACGGGCAAGACCCGGGTCGTGCGGGTCAACGACTGGACGACGCACTGGACGTACCGCGACGTCATCACGGTCGTCGAGGGCGCGGGCCCGAACCTCGACTGCATCATGCTGCCGAAGGTCCAGGACGCCCAGCAGGTCGTCGCCCTGGACCTGCTGCTCACCCAGATCGAGAAGACGATGGGCTTCGAGGTCGGGAAGATCGGCATCGAGGCGCAGATCGAGAACGCCAAGGGCCTGGTGAACATCGACGACATCGCGGGCGCCTCGCCCCGGCTGGAGACCCTGATCTTCGGCCCGGCGGACTTCATGGCGTCGATCAACATGAAGACCCTGGTCGTCGGCCAGCAGCCGCCCGGGTACGGCGCGGACGCGTACCACTACATCCTGATGCGCATTCTGATGGCGGCCCGCACGCACGACCTCCAGGCGATCGACGGCCCGTTCCTCCAGATCCGTGACGTGGACGCGTACCGCGAGGTCGCGGGTCGTGCGGCGGCCCTCGGTTTCGACGGCAAGTGGGTGCTGCACCCCGGCCAGGTCGACGCGGCCAACGAGGTGTTCTCGCCCTCGCAGGACGACTACGACCACGCCGAGCTGATCCTCGACGCCTACGACTGGTGCACCTCCGAGGCGGGCGGCCGGAAGGGCTCGGCGATGCTCGGCGACGAGATGATCGACGAGGCCAGCCGCAAGATGGCCCTGGTCATCGCGGGCAAGGGCCGGGCGGCAGGCATGGAGCGCACCTCCAAGTTCGAAGCTCCGGAGGCCTGAGATGCAGTTCGGACGCACGTACGAGGAATTCGAGATCGGTGCGATCTACAAGCACTGGCCAGGAAAGACCGTCACCGAATATGACGACCACCTCTTCTGTCTGTTGACCATGAACCATCACCCGCTGCACATGGACAGCAACTACGCGGAGAGCGCGACCGACTTCGGCAAGAACGTCGTCGTCGGGAACTACGTCTACTCGCTTCTGCTCGGCATGTCGGTGCCGGACGTCTCCGGCAAGGCGATCGCCAATCTGGAGGTCGAGTCGCTGAAGCACGTCGCGCCGACCTTCCACGGCGACACGGTCTACGGCGAGACGACGGTCCTGGACAAGACTCCGTCGAGGTCCAAGAGCGACCGCGGAATCGTCCATGTGGAGACCAGGGGGTACAAGCAGGACGGCACGCTGATCTGCGTGTTCCGTCGCAAGGTGATGGTCCCCACGGAGACGTACATCAAGGAGCGGGGCGGAGAACAGCCCGGCCGCCCGGAGCCGAAGCAGCCCGCGCAGAAGAACGTGGAGAAGTAGCCATGCCCCGACTCGCCCAGACTGCCGGCCTCAGCGATGTCCAGCAGGAAATCCTCTCCACGGTCCGGGATTTCGTCGACAAGGAAATCATTCCGGTCGCGACCCGACTGGAGCATCGCGACGAATATCCGACCGAAATCGTCGAGGGACTCAAGGAACTCGGCCTTTTCGGATTGATGATTCCCGAAGAGTACGGCGGGCTGGGTGAGTCCCTGCTCACATATGCGCTGTGCGTGGAGGAAATCGCCCGCGGCTGGATGAGCGTGTCGGGAATCATCAACACGCACTTCATCGTGGCGTACATGCTCAAGCAGCACGGTACCCAGGAGCAGAAGGACACGTTCCTACCCCGGATGGCACTGGGCGAGGTCCGCGGCGCGTTCTCGATGTCGGAGCCGGCGCTGGGCTCCGACGTCTCGGCGATCAGCTCCAAGGGCGTCAGGGAGGGCGACCAGTACGTACTGAACGGCCAGAAGATGTGGCTGACGAACGGCGGCACGTCCAATCTCGTCGCCGTCCTGTGCCGGAGTGACGAAGGCCACCCCGAGGGCACGCCGCCCCACAAGTCGATGACGACGTTCCTGGTGGAGAAGGAACCCGGATTCGGCGAGGTCCGGCCCGGTCTCACCATCCCCGGGAAGATCGACAAGATGGGCTACAAGGGCGTCGACACGACCGAACTCATCATGGACGGACTACACATTCCGGCCAATCGCGTACTCGGCGGCACCACCGGCCGAGGATTTTACCAAATGATGGACGGCGTGGAGGTCGGCCGGGTAAATGTCGCTGCGCGTGGCTGCGGCGTCGCGCAGCGTGCGTTCGAGCTGGGCGTTTCCTACGCACAACAGCGCCACACCTTCGGAAAACCGATCGCCGAGCACCAGGCGATCCAGTTCAAGTTGGCCGAAATGGCCACCAAGGTCGAGGCCGCTCATGCGATGATGGTAAATGCAGCTCGCAAAAAGGACTCCGGGGAGCGAAACGACCTGGAGGCAGGGATGGCGAAGTACCTCGCCTCCGAATACTGCAAGGAAGTCGTCGAGGACGCCTTCCGGATCCACGGCGGTTACGGCTTCTCCAAGGAGTACGAGATCGAGCGCCTCTACCGAGAGGCCCCGATGCTGCTGATCGGTGAAGGTACCGCCGAGATCCAGAAAATGATCATCGGGCGCCGACTCCTCGAGGAGTACCGAATCCAGGGTTGATTGCACCTTTCATGGCGATTTAGCCGCGAAGAAGATCACACCCTGTCATCCTCATCCGGTGCCTTCCAGACGTCCGACTCGGCTGCTGGCTTGCCCAGTTGCGGTCCGCAACCGATAACATCGCCGGAATAGCCGCCGTCCCCCGTTGCCAGCGCGGCATCATCCGCTACGAAGGTCATCCATGCCCGACAGCCATTCCTCTGCACCACGCGGCGGGGTCCGCCTTGCACGCGGAGCTTCGCCGTGGCTCCTCCCGACCGTCGCCACCGCCGCACTCAGTCTGACCCGGGCCCGCAGGTCCGGGCGCTGGGCGGCGGTGGCCGTGCCCACCACCGCGCTCGCGGCGGGCATGTTGTGGTTCTTCCGCGACCCCGAGCGCGAGATCACCCAGGGTCGCGTCATCTCACCGGCCGACGGCGTGGTGCAGAGCATCATGCCGTGGAAGGACGGGCGTACTCGCGTCGCGATCTTCATGAGCCCGCTGAACGTCCACGTCAACCGCGCGCCACTGGCCGGCACGGTGACATCGGTCGAGCACATCCCCGGTGGCTTCGTTCCGGCGTTCAACAAGGAGAGCGAGAACAACGAGCGCGTTGTCTGGCACTTCGACACCGAGCTCGGCGACATCGAGATGGTGCAGATCGCGGGTGCCGTTGCCCGCCGCATCGTCCCGTACATCCCGCAGGGCACGAAGGTGGACCAGGGCGAGCGGATCGGCCTGATCCGGTTCGGCTCCCGGGTCGACATCTACCTTCCGGAAGGTATCGATGTCGCGGTCGAGGTCGGCCAGGCCACCACCGCGGGGGTGACTCGAATTGACCGTGATTGATCCCGATACACAGACAGGCTGGGCGCCCGAGGCGGAGGACGAGGACGACGCCGAGGACATGCCCCTCTCCATGCGGCTGTCGATAGCGGACACCCTCACTCTCGGTAACGCCACGTGCGGTTTCATGGCGGTGTACTTCACCACCACGGGCATCCTCATCCCGCACCTCACGGGCAGCGACGAGAGCGGCATGGCCCGGCACTCCGCGGCCACCGCCGTGATCCTCATGCTCATGGCCGCGATCTTCGACCTGTTCGACGGACTCGTGGCACGCAAGCTGCGCTCCTCGCCGATGGGTGCCGAGCTGGACAACCTCTCGGACCTCGTCAGCTTCGGGCTCGCCCCGGCGTACTTCGTCCTCGTCTACGGCATGGTCGCGGACGACGCACACCAGCGGGTCTCCGCCCTCGCGGCGATCGTCGTGCTGCTGGCGGTGGTGCTCAGGCTTGCGAGATTCTCCTGCGTGACCTTGAAGGACGGCATGTTCCAGGGCATGCCGAGCCCCTTCGGAGCGCTCACGGTCATCTCGATCGTGCTCCTGGAGCTGCCCTTCGTGCCGACGCTGCTCGCGATCGTCGGAGTGGCGTGGCTGATGGTCAGCCGGGTCGAGTACCCCAAACCGCGGGGCGTCCTCGCGGTGGCGATGCTCGGCTGGATCGTGGCCGCGATGGGGCTCCTGGCCGCATGGGCGTTCGACGCCCCCGGCGGTCAGCTGCTGCTCCAGACCGGCTGTGCGCTCCAGGTGGTCCTGGGAGCGGTCATCCCGCTCTTCGCGACCGCCCGCCGGGTGAACACCTTCCGTGACAACCGGCGCGAGGCACGGGCAGCACAACTGCCGTAACGGCTCGCACGTCATGCACGAGGGCCCGGATGCTCCCCAGCATCCGGGCCCTCGTGCATGTCCGGGGGGCGGTACGGCAAGGGCGCCCGACACCCTCGACGGCAGCAGTTTTTTACGTATGAATGCCGATCTTTTGCACAATCGCCGAGGTCGTTGCGGCCACGCCCGTCGAAGCCCATTGTTCACAAGGATCGCGCACACTGTCGAGTGAGTCCGGAGCCTCGCAGGCCTCGCCCGTCGATCGACATAGCGCCCACATCGCTCACACTTCACCGGCCTGAGTCATGAATTTGAGTAACCAAAGCAGAATCTTGCACATTGGCATGGACTTCCTTGCGGGACTGCTCCTAGCCTGTGGGGCGTCCGAAGAGCCCCCACGAGCCGCAAGGACGACTGATACGTGACTCCACCTCCCAGGCGCCAGTTGCTCAGACGCTCCATATCCGCCTCTCTCTCGCTGGCACTCGCCGCGTTCGGCACCGCTGCCGCCGTGGTCCTCTCCAGTGCTCCGCCAGCCCGGGCCGCAGGGGTCCCCGCCCCCTCCCCCATGGCGGTTCCCGGTCGCGGTGCGACCGTTCCGTTCAAGGAGCAGGAAGCCGAGTACGCGGCCACCAACGGCACGCTGATCGGCCCGAACCGGCTGTACGGCACCCTGCCCTCCGAGGCATCGGGCCGGCAGGCCGTGACCCTGGACGCCGTCGGCGAGTACGTGGAGTTCACGCTCACCGCACCGGCGAACGCGATGTCCTTCCGGTACTCGCTGCCGGACAACGCCGCCGGATCGGGCCGGGACGCCTCGATCAACGTGCTGGTGAACGGCGGATCGCCGAAGGCGGTGCCGGTCACCTCGAAGTACGGCTGGTACTACGGCGGATATCCCTTCAACAACAACCCGGGCGACACCAATCCGCACCACTTCTACGACGAGGCGCGGACCATGTTCGGGTCGACCCTCGCCGCCGGTACGAAGGTCCGGCTGCAGGTCTCCTCCACCTCCGCGTCACCGTCGTTCACCATCGACCTGGCCGACTTCGAGCAGGTGGCCGCACCGACCGGCAAGCCGTCGGGCGCTCTCGACGTGGTCGGTGACTTCGGTGCCGACCCGACCGGGGCCGCCGATTCGACCGCCAAGATCCAGGCGGCCGTGGACGCGGGCAAGGCGCAGGGCCGGGAGGTCTACATCCCGCAGGGCACCTTCCAGGTCCGCGACCACATCATCGTGGACAAGGTGACACTGCGCGGTGCCGGTCCCTGGTACTCCGTACTGACCGGGCGCGATCCCTCGAACCGGAGCAAGGCCGTCGGCGTCTACGGCAAGTACGCCGCGAACGGCGGAAGCAGCAACGTCACGCTCAAGGACTTCGCCATCATCGGCGACATCCAGGAGCGGGTGGACGACGACCAGGTCAACGCCATCGGCGGTGCCCTGTCGAACTCCACGGTCGACAACATCTGGATGCAGCACACCAAGTGCGGCGCCTGGATGGACGGTCCGATGGACAACCTCACCATCAAGAACAGCCGCATCCTGGACCAGACCGCCGACGGCGTGAACTTCCACTACGGCGTCACCAACTCCACCGTCACCAACACCTTCGTCCGCAACTCCGGTGACGACGGACTGGCGATGTGGGCGGAGAACGTCCCGAACGTGAAGAACAAGTTCACGTTCAACACCGTGATCCTGCCGATCCTCGCCAACAACATCGTGACGTACGGCGGCAAGGACATCACGATCTCCGACAACGTCATGTCGGACACCATCACCAACGGTGGCGGACTCCACATCGCCAACCGCTACCCCGGGGTCAACTCCGGTCAGGGAACGGCCGTTTCCGGCACCACCACAGCGGCCCGCAACACCCTGATCCGGACCGGGAACAACGACTTCAACTGGCGCTTCGGTGTCGGCGCGATCTGGTTCAGCGGACTCAACGAGCCCATCAACGCCACCGTCAACATCTCCGACACGGAGATACTGGACAGCTCCTACGCCGCGATCCACCTCATCGAGGGCGCGACCAACGGGCTGAACTTTAACAACATCAAGATCGACGGCGCCGGTACCTACGCGCTCCAGGTCCAGTCGCCGGGCACGGCCACGTTCACCAACGTCGTGGCCACGCACATCGCGCAGCCCAACCCGATCCACAACTGCGTCGGCAGCGGCTTCCAGATCACCCGGGGCACCGGCAACTCCGGCTGGTACGCGGACCCGCCGGCCTGCACCGGCAACTGGCCGGACCCGGTGTGGACCAACGGCGGTGTGCCGCAGGGCGGCAACGGTCCGACCGATCCCCCCACCGATCCGCCGACGGACCCGCCGACCGACACGGGCAACCTCGCCCAGGGCCGTCCGGTGACCGAATCGGGCCACGCGGACGTGTACAGCGCGTCCAACGCGGTGGACGGGAACGCGAACACCTACTGGGAGAGCACCAACCGGGCCTTCCCGCAGACGATCACCGTCGACCTCGGAGCGGCCAAGGCCGTCAAGCGACTGGTCCTGAAACTGCCGCCCGCGGCCGCCTGGTCCACCCGCACGCAGACCCTGAGCGTGTCGGGAAGCACCGACAACAGCACGTTCAACTCACTCAAGGGCTCGGCGGGTTACACCTTCGATCCGTCGAGCGGCAACAAGGCGACCGTCACCCTGCCCGGCACATCGGCCCGCTATCTGCGGCTGACGTTCACCGGCAACACCGGGTGGCCCGCGGCACAGCTCTCCGAACTGGAGGCGTACACCAGCTGATCCTGCCACGGCCGGTCGCCGGACGGCGCGCCCCACGCGTCCGTCCGGCGACCGGTCGCCGCTGTTTCAGCCGGTTCGGCTACTCCAGTTGCTTCGGCTGCTTCAGTGTGTGGGGATTCGCTGCGCGTAAGCGCCTGTGGTCCCGCTTCCGGTCGCAGCTCGGCGTGCAGCCCAAGCGCGCCATGAAGCTGGTCCGCTTCGACCATGCCGCCCACCGCCCGGTCGCGGGTGACCGAGCGGCCCGGGTCGCGGCCGACGCCGGCTACGCCGACCAGTCCCACCTGCATCGTGACGTCATGGCGTACACCGGGGAAACGCCCGCGACCGTGGCCGGTGAGCGGTTCCTCGCCGTCGACGACATCGCATGGCCCGGCCGCGGAACACCCGCCGGGACTACGGGACTCACGTCTCCGGGGATCTGCGGCTCGGCCGCCGGCCGGAGGTGGGACGGGTACTGAGGTGATCCCCCGTGATGCGGACACCATCTGACACCCTCGTTCGTGGATGCGATGATCTGCCGATGGGTGTTCTCTACGGCTACTTCGCCGCTTCCGACGACCACGACGCCGTTCGAGCCGTCGACCGCGACGACGAGATGCCCAGCGGGACCGGCTACGACCAACTGGTGGTCAAGGGCATCGACCCGGTGGTCGAGTTGATGACCGCCGAGGCACTCGTGACAGGCCGGTCCGCCGCCGCGGTTCGGTCCGACCCGCGACACGGCAGCCTCGTCGCCATGGTGGGGGACGGCGAACTGGTGGTGGTGACCCTGACGGACACCATTCGCGACTCCCTCGCGACTTGCGGCGCCGAGTCCTTGCGCGACGTCGCCACCAACTGGTCGGGCGCCGAGGGCTCGTTCGCCTACCCGGCCGACCCCGACGACCTCGCCGGCTTCCTGGCACAGCTCTCCGAACTCGCCGGCCGCGCGGTCACGCGGGGCGCCCGCCTCTACTGCTGGATCTGCCCCTGAGCCGGTCGCCGCATCGGGCAGGTGCGCGAGACTCCGACAGCACCGTTCGAGGCGCGGGGTCCGGGGCGGTGCCCCGGTTCGGGAGGCGGCGGGTGGGCGGGTCCGCCCATCACGGGTCGGTCCATCACGGGTCGGTCCATCACGGGTCGGTCCGCCATCGCAGTTGCGCCCCGCCGCCCCGCCCCCCGTCAGCTCACCGGAGGAAAGCCGCTCACCGCAGGAAGTCCCGGGCGATGGACTCCGCCGCCCGTTCCAGCAGCGGCCCCGCCTCGGCCATGCACACCGCCGGATCCGGCTCCAGCGCGGTGAGCGCGTACGCACGGCGGATCCCGGCCCGTCCGAGCGCTTCCGGCGCCAGGGTGAGGCGGCCGCAGACCGCGACGACCTCGATGCCTGCCGCGCGGGCCGCCGCGGCGACCCCCGCAGGGGCCTTGCCGTGCAGGGTCTGCTCGTCCAGCGAGCCCTCACCGGTGATCACCAGCGTGGCGCGGGCCAGGGCGGGAGCGAAGCCGAGCACGTCGAGCATCACGTCGATCCCCGGGCGGAACCGAGCGCCGAGGGCGACCAGCGCCCCGTATCCGATACCGCCCGCCGCCCCTGCCCCGGGCAGTGCCGCGTGGTCCGGCCCCAGCACGGACGCGTAGTGGGCGAGCGCCGCGTCGAGGATCGCGATGTCCTCCTCGGTCGCCCCCTTCTGGCGCCCGTACACCTCCGGCGCGCCCGTCGGCCCGGTCAGCGGGTTGTCGACATCGCTCGCGAGGATCAGGTCGACCGCGGCGAGCCGCGGGTCGAGCCCGGACAGATCGGCCGAGGCGAGATCGGCGAGCCCGCCGCCGCCGGGGCCCACGAGCTTGCCGTCCGGGTCCAGGAACCGGGCGCCGAGCGCGGCCAGCATGCCCGCCCCGCCGTCCGTGGTCGCACTGCCGCCGACCCCGAACACAATGGTCCGCGCACCCGCTTCGAGCGCGGCGAGCAGCAGTTCACCGGAGCCGTAGGTGGTCGCGGTGAGCGGGGCGAACACGCCCGCGGGCAGGTGCTGGAGGCCCGAGGCCTCGGCCATCTCCACGACCGCCGTGGTGTCGCGCAGGGCGTACGCCGCCGTCACCGGCTCCCCCAGCGGCCCGGTCACCCGTGCCTCGCGGCGCTCGAACCCGGCGGCCACCGCAGCCGCGACCGTGCCGTCGCCGCCGTCCGCCACGGGCAGGGTCTCGACCTGCACCTCGGGGGCGATGCGCCGCAGCCCGGCCGCGACCCGTTCCGCGACCTGCACGGCTGTGAGCGAGCCCTTGAACTTGTCCGCCGCGACGAGCACGCGTGCGGCCTTCATCACTGCTCCGTCCGTCACCTTGATTCCCTTTGCTTTCGAACAGGCAGTCGCGCCGCCCCGACCCTATCCGGACCACCCGCTCCCTGCCCATGGGTGTCCGTGCCCTGGACCTGCGACGGCGACTCGCTAGGCTGCCCGTGTGACCACCGATGACTACGCCACGTATATCGACGGACTTCCCAAGGTGATTGCGGGCGCGGCCTGCATCTTCCTCGACGCGGAGGGACGGCTGCTGCTCGTGGAGCCGAACTACCGGGACGACTGGACGCTGCCCGGCGGCACGATCGAGTCGGCCGGGGGCGAGACCCCCCGGCAGGCGGCACGGCGCGAGTCGGCCGAGGAGATCGGTCTCGACCTGGAGCCGGGCCGGCTGCTCGCGGTCGACTGGGCGCGCGGCACCGCGCGGCCGCCGATCGTCGCCTATGTCTACGACGGCGGCGTACTCGACGAGCGACAGCTGAAGGCGGTGCGAATCCAGGAGGACGAGCTGCTGTCCTGGAAGCTGGTCGACCGGGCGGAGCTCGGCAGCCATCTGCCCCGCGGCCTGGGGCTGCGGGTGAAGGCAGCACTGGACGTCCTGGATTCGGGCGCGGGCGCGGCGGAGCTGGAGGACGGCCTGCCCGTCGGTTGACGGGACGCGCACGTCGGTCGAGGGGACACGGGCCGGGGCCGGCCGATATCGCCTCGCCCGGGACGCCGGTCGCTGCGTACGCTCGGTGCATGACACTCGTGGCGATCCTCAGCGGCGCCGGCATCTCCACGGACTCCGGCATCCCCGACTACCGCGGCCCGAACGGCGTCTGGCGCAAGGACCCGGAGGCCGAGAAGCTCGTCCGCTACGAGCTGTACATGGCCGATCCGGAGATCCGCCGCCGCTCCTGGCAGATGCGGCGCACCAGCGCGACCTGGAACGCCGAACCGAACACGGCCCATCGTGCGGTGGCCGACCTGGAGCGGTCCGGGGTCCCGGTGCGGGTGATCACGCAGAACGTCGACGGTCTGCACCAGCTGGCCGGCCTCTCCGCCCGCAAGGTCCTGGAACTGCACGGCACCGCGCGGCAGGTGGTGTGCACCCGCTGCCACGCCCGTTCGCCGATGGCCGAGGCGCTGGAGCGGGTCGAGGCCGGGGAGCCGGACCCGCCGTGCACGGGGTGCGGCGGCATCCTCAAGTCGGCGACAGTGATGTTCGGCGAACGGCTCGACCCGGTGGTGCTGGGCGACGCGATGTCGATCGCCAAGGGCTGCGAGGTGTTCATCGCGGTCGGTACGTCCCTCCAGGTACAGCCCGCGGCCTCACTGGCCGGGATCGCGGCGGAGCACGGGGCGCGGCTGATCGTGATGAACGCCGAGCCGACGCCGTACGACGCACTGGCTCAGGAGACCATCCGGGAACCGATCGGCACCGCGCTGCCCGTACTGCTCGACCGCCTGGCGGAGGAGGCCGGTACGGCATCGGGCGCCCCGGGCTCCGCCGACGTCTGAGCACGAGCCGGACGAGGGGCCCTGGGGCCCGCCCCCGGCTCGATCGGGTGAACTGCCCCGCTGCCGGGTGCGGTAATGTTGAGGGCTGCGAAGGGGAGTAGCCCTGCAAACCGGTCGTCGACACACTGGAACCTCCGGGTTCCCGGTGGCCGGGTTCGTGGATCATCACGGACGGGCGAGACCTTCGGTCAGGTATGACACACCCGCGTCCCGTGGGTGCCGCCGTCATGCCGGGCCGAGTGGTCCTCCGAACAGCCCGAGTGGCACTTCGCGGAAGACCCGGGGCCCGGCTCTTACAGAAAGCCACCCGGAATGCATCTCGACCCCCTGGCGATCCTCACCGCTTTCGGGCTGATCTTCCTCGCGGAGCTCCCCGACAAGACGATGTTCGCGTCGCTGGCCATGGGCACGCGCATGCGCCCGCTCTATGTCTGGTTCGGTACGTCGTCCGCGTTCATCGTCCATGTCGCCATCGCGGTCGGCGCCGGCGGCCTTCTCGGTCTGCTGCCCGGCTGGATCGTCAAGGTCGTCTCGGCGTCCCTCTTCGCGTTCGCGGCGTTCATGCTCCTGCGTACCGGCGGGGGCGACGACGAGGACGAGAGCGCCCCGAAGACCGTGACCGGTTTCTGGCCGGTGTACTCGACCGCGTTCATGGCGGTGTTCATCAGCGAATGGGGTGACCTCACCCAGATCACGACGGCCAACCTGGCCGCGAGCAACGGCGCCTGGTCCACCGCGATCGGGTCCGCGGCCGCCCTGATGTCCGTATCGGCGCTGGCGCTGCTCGCCGGGCGTTTCATCGCCAATCGCGTACCGCTGAAGACGGTCCAGCGCATCGGCGGACTGTGCATGCTGGGGCTGGCGATCTGGACGGTCACCGAGATCTTCATCGGCTGACGGGAAGGACCCCGGCGCACAGAACGCGGCACGGGGTGCTGGTGCGGGCCCGCCCGATGGCTGTCCGGGCGGGCCCGCACCCGTGCGCTGCGAGAGTCCTTCCGGTACCCGCACCGGCTAGAAGAGTGCCTGGACGGTGTCCTGCGTACCGTTCTCGAAGGCCAGCAGCTGCTGCTTGCGGTCGAGCCCGCCGCCGTAGCCGGTGAGGCTCCCGGACGCCCCGATCACCCGGTGACAGGGCACGATGATGCCGACCGGGTTCTTGCCGTTGGCCAGTCCCACCGCACGTGAGGCCCCGGGCTTGCCGAGGATCTCGGCCAGTTCGCCGTACGAACGGGTCTCGCCGTACGGAATCCGCTGGAGTTGCGCCCAGACGGTGCGCTGGAACGGGGTGCCGTCGAGGTGCAGCGGCAGGGTGAACTCCCTCAGTTCACCGGCGAAGTAGGCGTCCAGTTGCCGGATCACCTCGGCGAAGGGGCCGGGATCGGGCTCGCCGAAGGTCTCCTCGGGCGGCCGGTGCCGCTGATCGGTCATGTAGAGGCCGGCGAGGACCCCGTCGGTGGCGACGAGGGTCAGCGGGCCGTAGGGGCTGTCGATCACGGTATGCCGCCTGGACCGGGTCGGGGTGGTGCTTGCTGCGGTCACGATGGACTTCCTTGTGCGGGAAGGTGGTTGATGGGGTGGTCGTCGACGGTCCACAGATACTGGACCGCGTACGCCCGCCAGGGTCGCCAGGCCGCCGCGCGGGCGGTGAGTGCGGCCGGTGTCGCGGGGAGACCGAGGTGCTGCGCGGATCGCCGGATGCCGAGATCCGTCGGCAGGAAGGCGTCCGGATCGCCGAGTGCCCGCATGGCGATGACCTCGACGGTCCACGGTCCGAAGCCGGGCAGCGCGGCCAGTTCGGCCCGCGCCTGCTCCCAGTCGGTGTCGGTGCCGAGCCGCAGCGAACCGTCCGCCAGGGCCTCGACGAGTGTGGTGAGCGTGCGGCGGCGGCTGCGCGGCAGGGCCAGCTGCTCGGGGTCGAGTCCGGCCAGCGCCTCGGGTGCCGGGAAGAGGTGGGTGAGACCGCCCTCCTGATCGTCGACGGGTGTGCCGTGGGCGGTGACCAGCCGGGCCGCGTGGGTGCGGGCCGCGGCGGTCGACACCTGCTGGCCGAGCACGGCCCGGACGGCGAACTCCGCACCGTCGACGGTCCTCGGCACCCGCCGGCCCGGCGCCTTGTCGACCAGCGGGGCGAGCAGCGGATCGGCGCGGAGCTGTTCGTCGACGGCGACCGGGTCGGCGTCGAGGTCCAGCAGCCAGCGGCAGCGGCTGATGGCCAGGGTGAGATCGCGCGGGTCGGTGAGCGAGAGCCGGCAGGCGATGTGGTCCGGGTGCGGGGTGAGGGCGACGATGCCGTGCCCGTACGGCAGATCGAGCGTGCGGCGGTAGGCGCCGTCGCGCCACTCCTCCACGCCCGGGACGGCCGTCACGGCGAGGTGTCCGAAGAGGTTGCTGGGATTGAGCGGTGCGCGGTACGGCAGCCGCAGCTCTATCACGCCCGGCGTGGCCGGAGGCTTCGCCGACCGGGCGGCGCGGCTGCGCAGCTCCCCCGGGGCGAGGGCGAAGACCTCACGGACGGTGTCGTTGAAGGTGCGGATCGAGGAGAACCCGGCCGCGAACGCCACCTCGGCCATGGGCAGCCCGGTGGTCTCGATGAGCACCCGCGCGGTCTGCGCCCGCTGCGCCCTGGCCAACGCAAGCGGCCCCGCCCCCAGCTCCGCGAGCAGCTGCCGTTCGATCTGCCGGGCCGAGTAGCCGAGCCGGGTGGCAAGCCCCGGTACCCCTTCCCGGTCGACGACCCCGTCCCGGATGAGCCGCATCGCACGGGCGACGGAGTCGGCACGGGCGTTCCACTCGGGCGAACCCGGGCTGGTATCGGGCCGGCACCGCTTGCAGGCCCGGAATCCGGCCTGCTGGCAGGCGGCGGAGCTCGGGTAGAAGGTCATGTTCTCGACCTTGGGAGGCACGACGGGGCAGCTCGGCCGGCAGTAGATCCCGGTGGTCAGGACCGCCGTGAAGAACCAGCCGTCGAAGCGGGAGTCCTTGGACCGGACGGCCCGCACGCAGCGCTCTGTGTCGGTGTGCATGGTTCAAGCATGGGGTACCCGGCAGGGCCGCGGCTGGCGAGAATCCGACATCAGCCTTGAGCTGCCCGCAGCCTTTCCCGGTCCGCGGTCAGTAGACATCGCGGAGGTACCGTTTGCCGGCGGCGAGCTGCGTGACGTACAGGGCCGCTCCCTCGTGATCGAGTCCGCCGTGTGTGACGGCGATGTCGCGCAGCGCCCGGTCGACGTCCTTGGCCGTGCGCGCCGCATCGCCGCAGACGTGGAAGTGGGCGCCGTCCCGGAGCCAGGACCAGCGCTTCGCGCCGTGTTCGCACATCCGGTCCTGCACATAGACCTTGGCGCGCTGGTCGCGGGAGAACGCGGTGTCCAGGCGGGTGAGGGTGCCGTCGGCGAGGAAGGCCGCCAGCTCGTCCTCGTAGTAGAAGTCCGTGGCACGGTGCGCGGTGGGCGACCACGGCGAGGTTCTGGGCGTCGATGTCACGCACGCGATGCTCGGCGCTGCGGCCCGCACCGGACGCGCCGGCCTCGCCCGTCTCCTTCTCGTGGACTGCCACAGCCTGCCGCTGCGCTCCGGGGCGGTGCACGGGATCTTCGGGGCGGGGCTGCTGGACCATGTGCACGACCCGGACGCCGCGCTCCGGGAGTGGGCCCGGGTCACCGCCCGGGACGGCGTCCTGGCGCTCTTCCACCCCTCCGGCCGCGCGGAACGCGCCGCCCGGCACGGCCGCCCGCTGAGCCCCGACGATCCGCTCGCCCGGCCGAACCTGGAGCCCGCGCTGCGGCGGGCCGGCTGGCGCCTCGTCGAGCACGACGACGCCGAGTCCCACTTCCTCGCCCTCGCGGACCTGTCCCGAGCCTGAACGGAAGGCTCGCCTGCCTCCCACCTGAACGGAACGCTTGCCCGTCCCGCCCCTGAACGGAAAGCTCGCCCGTCCTCCGCCTGAGCGGGATGCTTGCCCGTCCCGCCCCTCAGCGGAAGGCTCGAGCGGGGGTCATCTGCCGCGGGACGGCCCCGACTCGCGCAGCCGCCGCCATACCGCCTTGGCCGCGTGGTGTCCGGACATGCCGTGCACGCCGGGTCCGGGCGGGGTCGCCGACGAGCAGATGAACACCGCCGGATGCGCCGTCGCGTACGGCACCCGGGCGAGCTTGGGACGGATCACCGTCTGCAGCCCCGCGAAGGCGCCGCAGCCGATGTCGCCGTCCACGTAGTTCGCGTTGCGCGCGGCGAGTTGGGGCGGTCCCGTCACCGCGCGGGCGAGCACCAGATCGCGGAAGCCGGGGGCGAAGCGCTCCAGTTGGCGTTCGATGACCTCGGTGGCGTCGCCCTCCCAGCCGGCCGGGACATGCCCGTACACCCAGAACACGTGCTTGCCCTCGGGGGCGCGGGTCGGGTCGATGAGGCTGGGCTGGGAGGTGATCAGGAACGGCACCTCGGGGTCGCGGCCGGTGACCGCGGCGCGCAGGGCCGCGTCGATCTCGCCGGCCGTGGGGCCGAGGTGGACCGTGCCGGCCAGGCGGGCCTCCTCGGCGGTCCAGGGGACGGGGCCCGACAGCGCGTAGTCGATTTTGAAGCAGGAGGCCCCGTAGCGGTAACCACGGTAGGTGTTGCCCAGTCCGGCGATCCGGGCCAGCGCGGTCGGTGAGGTGTCGAAGATGTAGGCGCGGGCGGGCGGCAGCTCGTCCAGGCGCTTGACCTCCGTACCGGTGCGGATGACACCGCCCTGTTCCCGCAGGTACGAGGCGAGGGCGTCGGAGATGGCCTGGGAGCCGCCACGCGGCACCGGCCAGCCCTTCTCGTGCGCGGCCAGCGCGAAGAGCAGGGCGATTCCGCCGGTCGCGAACCCGCTGGTGGGGGCTATGGCGTGGGCGGCCAGTCCGGCGAACAGGCCGCGCGCCTTCTCGCCGCCGAAGCGGCGGGACAGGAGCGTGGCGGGCTGGATGGCGTCGAGCCCGAACCGCGCCCAGCGGTACGGGTCGCGCGGCAGCCCGTCCCACGGGGTGCGCAGGAAGTCCCGGGCGAGGGTGTCCCAGTGGCCGAGGAACGGCGCGACGAGCCTGCGGTACGCCCCCGCGTCGTGCGCTCCGAGCGACATGGCGCTCTCCCCCACCGAGCCGGACAGCACGGCGGCGGACCCGTCCGGGAACGGGTGGGCGAGGGCCAGCCGGGGCTGGATCCATTCCAGGCCGTGCCGGGCGAGCGGCATCGCGTCGAAGGCGGGCGAGCCGATGCCCAGCGGGTGGACCGCCGAGCAGGGGTCGTGGCGGAAGCCGGGGAGCGTGAGCTCCTCCGTACGGGCTCCGCCGCCGACGGTCCGGCCGGCTTCGAAGACCTCCACCGCGTAGCCGCGGCGGGCCAGTTCGGCTGCGGCGGTCAGCCCGTTGGGGCCTGCCCCCACGACGACTGCATCGAGCATCGACGGCACCTTCGGACTCCTTTGTCAGCCGACGGTCGGAGTCCCAGGATATTCACAGGCGACGGCGGTGCGGGCACGGGTAGGGTTCCCGCTCGATGAGTACGACGAACCCCGCACGGTCGCCGCAGCCGGACCCGCTCCCCGCCCCGGAGGCGGCACCGGAGGATTCCGGGACGCGTCGGCGGATCGATGCCATGGCCGGACAGCTCGCCGCCGTGCCCGGGATCCGGGCCGTCGTCCTGGGCGGCAGCCGGGCCCGGGGCACCCACCGCCCGGACTCCGACTGGGATCTGGGCCTCTACTACCGCGGCGCCCCGGACATGGCCGCGCTGACCGCGCTGGCCGGCGAGGTGCAGGGCTCACCGGTCGAGGTGGCCGGGCCGGGCGGCTGGGGGCCGTGGGTCAACGGCGGGGCCTGGCTGCGGGTGGACGGCACACAGGTGGACTGGATCCTGCGCGATCTGGACCGGGTCGAGGCGGTCTGGTCCGACTGCCGCCAGGGACGCTACGAGGTGGGCGTCCAGCCCGGCCACCCGCTCGGCTTCTGGTCCCCCGCCTATCCGGGCGAGGTCGCCCTCGGGCGCGTACTCGCCGATCCCCAGCGGGAACTGACTAGGCTTCAGTCCGAGGTCCTCGACTACCCGGAGCCGCTGCGCAAGGCGCTGGCCGACGCGGCCTGGGAGGCGGACTTCTCGGTGACGGCGGCCCGCAAGTCGGCCCCTTCCGGCGACCGGCTCCATGTGTCGCTCTGCCTGTCCCGGGCGTTCGGCATCCTCACCCAGTCCCTGCACGCCCATCACCGCACCTGGTGCCTCAACGAGAAGGGCGCGCTGGCGGCCGCCGCCGCGCTGCCGGACACGCCCGCGGACTTCGCGGACCGGGCCGGTGAGGCGCTGCGGGGGCTGGACGCCGCCGCGGTGGAGACGGCCGCGGACGTCGTGAGCGATGTACGGGCGGTCCTGGCCCGCACATCGGCCTAGGATTCCGCCATGATCGCCGAACTGCAGTGCGTGGTGCTCGACTGCCCCGATCCCGTGCGTCTGGCCGGGTTCTACCGCTCGCTGCTCGGCGGACGCGTGAACAAGGTGGATCGCCGTTGGGCGCTCGACGACGGCTGGGCAACACTGCACACCGCCGCCGGGCTGGTGCTCGCCTTCCAGCGGGTGGCGGACCACCGGCCGCCGCGGTGGCCCGATCCGGCGCACCCGCAGCAGTTCCATCTGGACTTCGGGGTCCCCGATCTGGACGCGGCCGAGTCCGAGGTGGTGGCGGCCGGCGCGGCCGTACTCGACGACGGCGCCGGGACCGACCGCCCGTGGCGTATCTACGCGGACCCGGCAGGGCATCCGTTCTGCCTGGTCAGGCACGGTACGGGCGCGACCTGAGGGAGCGCGGTCGCGCTGGATGGCCGTACCGCGGCGGGCGAGCGGACCGCGCGGGGCGTCCTCGCGCCCGCACACTCCTGGCCCGAGAAGCCGCCGGGACCACGGGTTCCCCGCGCCCGCTCAGCCTCCGGCGCGCAGCGCTGCCAGGATGCGTTCGACCGTCGCGTGGTCGCGGGCGGCCGTGAAGGGCAGGTCGTTGCCCCCGGTGATACGGAACGGCGCACCGGACAGTGTGGCCTGGGCGCCGCCCGCCTCGGTGACCAGGAGGAGGCCCGCCGCGTGGTCCCAGGCGAACTCCCAGTTGAAGGCGAGCGCGTCGAGGTCGCCGCGGGCGACGCCGAGGTATTCGAGGCCGGCCGATCCGCAGGGGCGGGCGTCGATGCCTTCGGTGCGCAGCCCCAGCAGGGCGCGTTTCTGGTCGTCGGTCGTGTAGTCGGGGTGCGACATCGCCACGCGCAGGACGGCGCCGGGCGCGGGTGAGCCGGACCGCAGGGGTGCGCCGTTGAGCGTCGCCCCCCGGCCGCGGACGGCCACGGCCATCTCGTCCAGGGCGGCGGCGTACGTCCAGGAGGCCAGGACCTCGCCGTGGTGGGCGAGGGCGACCAGGGTGCAGAAGCCGGGTTCGCCTCGGACGAACTGCCGGGTGCCGTCGACCGGGTCGACGATCCAGACGGGTTCCTGGCCGCCCAGCGCCTCGTACACCTTCGGGTCGGCGTGGACCGCCTCCTCGCCGACGACCACCGAGCCGGGCAGGAGCCGGCTCAGGGCGGCGGTGAGGTGTTGTTCGGCGAGGCGGTCCGCGGTGGTCACGAGGTCGTGCGGGCCGTTCTTCTCGACGATCTCGTGTGCGGCGAGCTGCCGGTAGCGCGGCATGATCTCGGCGGCGGCCGCTGCGCGGACCGCCGCTTCGACCTCGGTCAGGTCCCCGGCAAGGAAGTCATCGATCATGCCCCCAGCTAAGCACGCGGGGCCGGGTCGCCGACGACCTGGTCATGACGGGTGGGTGGCCGGACGACGTCGGTCCGGCCACCCACCGGTGGCCGGAGAGCGTCGGGCCGGTCACCACCCCGTGGCCGGACGGCGTCCGGCCGCCCGGCAGCCCGGTCATGGCCGGGAGGGGTGGCGGTCAGCGGCCGACCGCGTACCCCTGCATTCCCCGCGGGTTCGCGGCCGCGGACAGCACCCCGGTCCTCGGGTCACGGGCGACCGCGCACATCCGGCCCTCGGACCACGGGTCGCCGACCGTGACGTCATGGCCGCGGCGGCGCAGCTCGGACACGACCTCCGGGTCCATGCCCTCCTCGACGGTGACGCTGCCGGGGCGCATCCCGCGCGGGAAGAAGGAGCCGGGGAAGCTGTCGTTGTGCCAGTTAGGGGCGTCGATGGCGCCCTGGAGGTCGAGGCCGCCGCGGACCTCGGCGCGCAGGGCGACGGCGAGGAAGAAGTGCAGCTGCCACTGGTCCTGCTGGTCGCCGCCGGGGGTGCCGAACGCCATCACCGGGACGCCGTCGCGCAGGGCGAGGGACGGGGTCAGGGTGGTGCGGGGGCGTCGGCCGGGGGTGAGGGAGTTCGGCAGCCCCTCGTCCAGCCAGGCCATCTGGAGGCGGGTGCCGAGCGGGAAGCCGAGCTCGGGGACGACCGGGTTGGACTGGAGCCAGCCGCCGCTGGGGGTGGCGGAGACCATGTTGCCCCAGCGGTCGACGACGTCCACGTGGCAGGTGTCGCCGCGGGTGGCACCGTCCGCGGCGACCGCCGGCTCCCCCGCGCGGTCCACGGTGACCGTGGGCTCCCCGACGCCGCCCTTGGCGACCGTGGGCTCGCCGACACCCGCGGCCGGGATGCCCATCGCGTCGAAGCCGGACTCGCCGGAGGCGACGGCGTGGGCGTGCTCGCTCAGGACCGGGGTGCGGCCGTCGGGGCTGCCCGGGCGGAGCTCGTGCGAGGCCTCGTCGGTGACGAGGGCGCGGCGGGCGGCGTTGTACGGCTCGGAGAGCAGGGTGTCGAGGGGGACCTCGGCGGCGTCGCCATACCAGGCCTCGCGGTCGGCCATGGCGAGCTTGCAGCCCTCGATGAGCAGGTGCACGTACTCGGCGGAGCCGTACCGGGGCAGTTCGGCGGGGAGCAGCGCGAGTTGCTGGAGGAAGGCGGGGCCCTGGCTCCAGCCGCCGGCCTTGGCGAGTGTCCAGCCGTTCCAGTCGTAGGTGGCCGGGGCCTCGTACGACGCGGACCAGCCGGCCAGGTCGGCGGCGGTGAGGGTTCCGGTGTGGCGTTCGCCACTGGTGTCCATGGTGGGGACGGCGGCCTGGCGGACCAGGGCGTCGGCGATGAAACCCTCGCGCCAGATCGTGCGGGCGGCGTCGATCTGCGCGGTGCGGTCGTCGCCGCCGGTCCTCTCGGCCTCGGCGACGAGCCGGCGCCAGGTCGCGGCGAGGGCGGGGTTGCGGAAGAGCTCGCCCGGCTTCGGGGACTTTCCGCCCGGCAGGTACACCTCGGCGGAGGTCGGCCACTCGGTCTCGAAGAGCTCGCGGACGGTCTCGACGGTCTGGCCGACGCGGTCCACGGGCGCGTGCCCGTCCTCGGCGTAGCCGATCGCGTACCGCAGCACCTCGGCGACGGTCCTGGTCCCGTGGTCGCGCAGCAGCAGCATCCAGGCGTCGAAGGCGCCCGGTACTGCGGCAGCGAGCGGTCCGGTGCCGGGGACCAGGTCGAGGCCGAGCGAGCGGTAGTGGGCCGCGGTGGCACCGGCGGGGGCCGGGCCCTGGCCGCACAGCACCTGGACCTCGCCGTCCGCGGGCGCGAGGATCATCGGCACCTCGCCGGCCGGCCCGTTGAGGTGCGGTTCGACGACGTGCAGGACGAATCCGGCGGCGACGGCGGCGTCGTAGGCGTTGCCGCCGTCCTCCAGGACCGCCATCGCGGACTGCGAGGCGAGCCAGTGGGTGGAGGAGACCATCCCGAAGGTGCCCTGGAGGGTGGGCCTGGTGGTGAACACGGATGCGGCTCCTTGCTGCGGCGTGCGTGATTCTGTGGTTCGTTGCGGATCGTACGTACGGGAGGCCGGGGCCGGTGTGCGGGGCCCGGTCTCCCGTACGGGGGTCAGGCGGTCGCGTCCGGCGCGGTCCCCCGTCGTCGCCGACGAGGTGGCAGGAGACCTGCCGGCCGCCGGGCGGTTCGCGAAGGACGGGCACCTCGGTGCGGCACCGCTCGGTGGCGAGCGGGCAGCGGGTGTGGAAGCGGCAGCCGGGCCCACGTTGAGGCCGATGCCCTGGTAGCCGAGCGAGGGCGAGTTGAAGAGCTGGAGCCTGGGTTCGGTGAGGGCGCTCCGTACGTCGATGGGGCCCATCTGTCGCCGACCTGGAGGTCGCCGGAGCGCAGGTTGGCGAGCCGGACGTTTCCGTCCGGGATGGGTTTGTAGACGACCCCGTCGAGGTGGACCTTGTCCGCGTCGTAGTAGTTGGGGTCCTTCTTCAGGACGATCCGGTCGCCGCCGACCCGCTCGACGAACCGGAAGGGCCCGACGCAGGAGGGGTGGCTGGTGGAGTTCTTGCCGTACTTCTTGAGCGCGGCCGGTGACGTCACCATCCCGGCCCGGTCGGCGAGGACGCCGGTGAGGGGCACGTAGGGCTGCTTGAGTCTGATCCGGACCGTGTACGGGCAGACCGTATTTCGCATACAGCGCAAGCAAGAGGTGTGCCCGCATAGCGGACGGTTTTTACCGACGATCGGATAACGGCGGGTGCGGAGGGCACGAGGGCGCCCGTCCGCACCCGCCGGTGTCAGCTCTGCCTGACGAGCCGGAAACTCTGTGCGGTCGAGCCGTCGCAGGAGCGCTGGACCAGCTGGACGCCCGCGGCCGCGGACGCCGGTGCGCTCAGGCACTTGCCGCTGTGCCGGGCGATGAAGTGGTAGGCGCCCGAGGTCTCCCGTACCGGATTCCACTGCTGGTTCGCGCCGCCCCCGTAGGTCCACAGCTGGAGCGGGGCCTGGTCGGCCGTGGACACGTTCGCCACGTCGATGACCTGCCGGACGTCACCGTCCGCGTTGATCCGCACATGGCCGTTGTCCGTGGCCGTGAACCGGTACCGCTGGGCCACGGTGCCGTTGCAGGTGTACTGCTGGATCGCGGTGCCGTTGGCAGTGGCCGCGGCGCGCGCGTCCACGCAGTTCCCGTTCGACGCGGCGACCAGGGTGTACGCCGAGGTCTCGGAGATCGGGTCCCCGGACACCGGGCCGCCCCCGCCACCGCCCAGCCATTTCAGCCCGTCCACCACGAACCGGTTCTGCGTCTCACTGGCGAAGGTCGAGGACAGGGTGGTTCCGGAGCCGTAGTCCATGGCGTTGTGGCCGAAGTTCGCGTACAGCATCCGGTAGCCGGTGTTGGTCCACAGGACCGGGTAGTCGCCGCTGTACCAGGACTGGTTCGGGTCCGTGCCCAGCGGGAAGCTCACCGGGTCGACGGATGCCAGCACCTTGATGTCCGGGTTGGTGCGGAGGTTGCGCTGCCACGAGTACCACTCGCTGACCGACGAGGTGAAGGTGGCGGGCAGGCGCGTGGTGGAGGGGTGCGTCCGGTTCTCGGTGCGCAGCACCGCGGTGGTCGGTCCCCAGGTGTTCGACTTGAAGTTGCCGCTGCCGAGGAACTGGTCGTAGTACCAGGGCCATTCCTGGGCTGCGGTGGTGAACGCGGAGACGTGGAAGCCCATCCAGCCGCCGCCGGAGCGCATGTACCGCTCGAATCCGGCGCGTTGAGCAGCGGTCTGCGGGGCGTCGTCGAGGAACAGCACCACCTGGTACTGGTCGGGGGTGATGGTACTCAGCCGCCCCCAGTCGTTGGTGGAGGTGTAGGAGAAGTTGTTGGCCGCGGCGGTTGCGGGGAACCACCGGTTGGCTTCCTGGACGAAGCTGATGTGGGCCGCGTCCCAGGTGCCGTTGTAGAAGGCGATCACCTTGAAGTCGGGTGCCTGCGGGGCCATCGGCGCGGCGTGCGCGGGGGCCGTGACGAGCCCCAGCAGGAGTGCCGGCAGCAGGAGCAGCCATCGGCACAGCCGGCCGATGCCTCCGCGGCCTTGAACAGCGGCCCTGGGTCTGTTCATACGAAACCGTCCTTTGCGAACCGGGTGGGGGGCCGGGCCGGACGCGACGGGAGTCGCGTCCGGCCCGGGGTGTCCTGAGGACGTCGCGGAACTCAGGGATGACTGACGAGATTGGCCACGTTCGAGGAGGAGTTGGAGGGACCGCCCCGACCGTTGATGACGTGGCGGATCGTTCCCGTCCCACCGAGCGAGACGGTCACCATGCTCTGGAACCGCACGTTCGGGTTGTCCGGGACCTCGAAGGCGTGCTCGGCCGCCACGCCCGGGTTCGAGCTGAAGAAGCAGTAGCTGCCGAGCCCGTACGCCTGATGGCTGGTGACCGAGGGCGCGACCTTGTAGGCGGCGTAGCCCTGGGTGGAGCCGTTCATCCAGGACGCCTGGTCGGGCACGTCGTACGGCATCTCGTTCTGGTAGAAGTACGTGCGCCCGCCGTTGCCGTTCCAGATCGTCTGGTGCTTCTGGTAGTGCTCGACGAACAGTCCGTACATCGTCACGTCGTCGCCGTTGACGACGAGTCCGGTGTCCGCCTTGTTGCTGTTCCAGCCGATGCCGGTGCCGTGGTCGCCGCGCCAGATCCACATGTGGTCGCCGATGACGTTGTCGCTGTTGACCACCAGGCTGGTGGTCGCCCGGCCCACGGCCGCGCCGCCGACCCGGAAGAAGACGTCGTGCAGCGAGGTCGGATTCGCCGCGTGCGCGGCCGAGGAGCCGGCCGGGCCGACCTCCATCAGGGTCGACGAGTTCGTCGTCCCGGCGTCGAAGAGGATGCCCGCGACCTTGACCCCGTCGACGTCCGCCACCGTCATCGCGGTGACCCCGTTGTCCGGAATGAACGTGGCGAGGCCGAGACCCAGGACGACGGTGTCGGGCCTGGTCACCTTCAGGGTCTGGTCGAGGTGGTAGACACCGGGGGTGACCAGCAGGTTCTTCCCCTCGGCCAGCGCGGCGTTGATCTGCGCGGCCGTGGCTCCCGCCTTCACGACGAAGAACTTGTCCAGGGAGAGCGAGGCGCCCGCGGCGTTGCCGCCCGCCCATGTGGTGCCCGAGGCGTTGTTACGGAGGGCCGGGACGAACACCTGGTAGGCGCCGCCGCCGCCCACGTACAGGAAGGGCTTCTCCCGGATCACGGGGGCCTGGTTCACCGTGGTGTAGGGCGGGTTGGGGAAGCTGGTGGCCGGTACGCCCTGGCTGCCGACGAACACCATGTTCCAGTTGGAGCCGGTCCAGCTGCCGAGCGTGGAGTTACGGGTCATCCACTGCTGCTGTGTACCGGACCGCACCTGACCGTCGATCTTGGTGTCGGCCATGAAGCCGCCGCTGGCCCAGCCGCCGTCGTCCAGGGCCAGGTTGCCGCGCACATGCATGCGCCGGTACGGGGCCGCCTGGGACACGGCCCAGCGGTCGGTGCCGCCGGTCGGGTTCACCGAGAGGTTCTCGGCGCCGCGCCAGAAGTTCTGGGTGGCGTTCTGCGGCGGGAACCAGTCCGCCTCGGCGTGGACGGCACCGTTGATCGTCACCGAGTCGGGCGACTGACCGAGTCCGAGGACCTGGGTGTAGAAGCCCACGTTGACGTCGTTGCTGTACGTACCCGGCTTGAACATCACCGCGTAGCGCTGGTTGCCGAACTGGTTGGTCTCTTGCTGCCGGAAGATCGTGTCGAGCCGGCCCTGGATGGTGGACGACGGCATCGACGGGTCGAAGACCACCACGTTCGGCCCGAGGTCGACATCGCCCGGCGCGGTGGCGACCGGTGTGACCTGGAACCGCTGGGCCGCGGAGTTGTTGCAGGTGTACTGGACGAGCTGGACGCTGTCGGCCGTGGAGGCGGCGGGCACGTCCAGGCACTTGCCGCTGTTGCGGTTGACGAAGTGGTAGGCGCCGCCGCCCTCGTCGACGGGCTGCCACTGCTGGTTGGTGCCGCCGCCGTACGCCCAGAGGTGGACGGCGGCGTTGTCGGCGGTGGACACGTTGCTGACGTCCACGACCTGGTTGGCGTCGTTGCGGTTGTTGATGCGCACGTAGCCGCCGCTGGTCGCGGTCAGACTCCACTGCTGGGCGGTGGAGTTGTTGCACGTGTACTGCTGGACGGCGGTGCCGTTGACGGTCGCGGCGGAGCGGGCGTCCAGGCACTTGCCGCTGCCGCTGTTGACGACGGTCGCCCAGCCGGTCGGCAGTGCGGCGGCCGCCGCGGCGGCGGCGCGCGGGGCGCTCCCGCCCGGGACCGCGGCCGGGGCGGGGGTGGCGGCCAGGACCGACCCGGCGAGGGCGCCGACCGCGAACACCGCGGTCAGCGCCCGCCGTCGGCGGGTCGGCGAGGGGCCGGATCGGCCCTCGGTGGGCCTTCGGGCAGATCTGAGCACGGTTTACTCCTGTGCGCGACTGTGCGGGTGAGACGGTGCGATGGGCGGGGCGGTCAGCCGGCGTACTGGGCGAACACCTTCGTGAAGTCCCAGGGCTGCTGGGAGACGCCCGAGCAGGTGTCGGCGCCGCCGCCGGTGCACGGGCGGTCCCGGTTGACGGACCAGAAGGTCAGCCGGGCCAGATGGCGCTGCTGGGCGTAGGCCAGGATGGTGCGGAAGTCCGCGACCGTCACCGTCTCGTTGTCGTCGGTGATGCCGTTCATCGAGGAGATCCCGGTGTGCCGGTATGCCTGGTCGTCCGTGTATCCGTAGGCGTTCTTGACCGCGTTCTTCAACCCTTCGGCCGCGCTGACGGTGAGGTTGCCCATGTTCTTGCCCGACCCGCCGAAGTCGAACGGCATGATCGTCCAGCTGTCCACGGTCAGCCCGGAGGCCGAGGCCTTGCGGATGAGGCTGTCGTCGGGTCCGCTCTGGCCGGTACCGAACGTGACGTACAGCTTGATGCCCGGGTTGGCGGCCTTCACCGTCTTCAGCGCGTCGACCGTGCGCTGCTGCACCGTGGCACTGGCGTACGCGTCGGCCTCGATGTCGATGTCGATCGCCTTGAGGCCGTAGGCGTTGATCACCTTCTGGTACGCGGCCGCCAGCTCGGCGGCGCTGGAGCAGGAGCTCTCCAGCTTGTTGCCGCTCCAGCCGCCGAAGGACGGGATGACATCGCCGCCCGCGGCCCGGACGGTGTTCACCGTCTGCTGGTCGACACCGCCGGTCAGCGGCCTGCCGCCGTCCCACTGCGGGTTGCAGTAGCCGTTGCTGAGGACGAAGGCGAGCGTGAACCACTTGACGCCGGTGGCGTTCATGACCGTGGTCGGGCTGGGCGGGCTGCCCCACCCGTTGTAGAGGTACGGTGCGACCGCCATGGCTCCGGGCGAGCCCGGAGTTCCGCCGCCGCCCTCGACGGCCGGTGCGGTCCACTTCTGGTTGGCGGCCCCGGTGCAGGTCCAGATCTGGAGCCGGGTCCCGTTGGCCGAACTGTTCCCCGTGACGTCCAGACACTTGTCCGCCTGCGGGTTCACGATGTCGCGCGCGCCGCTCACGCTCCAGCGCTGTGCCGCCGAGCCGTTGCAGTCGTAGAGCTGGACCACGGTACCGTTCGCCGTACCGCCTGACGCGACGTCCAGACATTTGCCCAGCGCCTTGACCGTCCCGTCACTGCCCAGGCTCCACTGCTGGGCGGAGGAGCCGTTGCAGTCGTAGAGCTGGACGGGAGTGCCGTTCGCGCTGCTCGCCCCGGCCACGTCGACACACTTGCCGGCCAGGCCGGTGATCTGTCCGGTGGCCGTGGCAGCGCCCTGTGCGGGCGAGCCGGTCAGTCCGGCGAGGAGGGCCGCGGCGGCCGCGACCCCCAGGGCGCTCCGTACGGCGGGGGCACGCCCGCGCAACAGGTCTCGACGCATCAACTGTTCACCGTCCACTTCTGGTTGGTGGCCCCGGTGCAGGTCCAGATCTGGAGCCGGGTGCCGTTGGCCGAACTATTTCCCGTGACATCGAGGCACTTGTTCGCCTGCGGGTTCACGATGTCGCGCGCGCCACTGATCGCCCAGCGCTGCGCCGCCGAGCCGTTGCAGTCGTAGAGCTGCACCACGGTGCCGTCCGCGGTGCCACCTGACGCGACGTCAAGACACTTGCCCAGCGCCTTGATCGTTCCGTCGGCGCCGACACTCCACCGCTGGGCGGAGGAGCCGTTGCAGTCGTAGAGCTGGACGGGAGTGCCGTTCGCGCTGCTCGCCCCGGCCACGTCGACGCACTTGCCGGCCAGACCGGTGATGGTCCCCGAACCGGCCGGGGGCTGGCTGTCGCTGGTGGTGACGCGTACGTGGTCGACGACGAGTTGCTGGGGGAAGGTGGTGTTGTTGTCGGGGTCGCCGGGCCAGTAGCCGCCGACGGCGAGGTTGAGGATGAGGAAGAAGGGCTTGTTGAAGGCCCAGGTCTTGCCGGCGGTGTCGGCGGGGGTGCGGCGCTGGTAGACGTTGCCGTCGACGGACCAGGAGATGGAGTTGGGCGCCCAGTCGATGGCGAAGGTGTGGAAGTCGTCCGCGAAGGCGCGGCCGCCGGGGAGGGTGTATCCGGCGCCGATGCCGGCGGCGCCCGAGTAGCCGGGTCCGTGCAGGGTGCCGTGGACGGTGGAGGGTTCGAAGCCGACGTTCTCCATGATGTCGATCTCGCCGGAGTTGGGCCAGCCGACCTGTCCGATGTCGTCTCCGAGCATCCAGAAGGCGGGCCACATGCCCTGGCCGCGCGGGATCTTCATCCGGGCCTCGACATGGCCGTAGGCCTGGGTGAACTTGCCGGAGGTGTTCAGCCGGGCCGAGGTGTACTGGCAGGTGCCGTACCAGCACTGGTAGTTCTTCGGGTTCTCCTTGCGCGCGGTGATGACCAGATGACCCTGGCCGTCCAGTGCGGCATTGCTGTTGCCCGCCGTGTAGTACTGCCGCTCGTGGTTGTTGACGTTGTCACCGGTCTCGGTCTGCCATCTGGCGCCGTTGACCGCCGATCCGGCAGCACCGTCGAACTCCTCGTCGAACGTCATGGCGGCCGAGGCCGCGGCGCCCGACAGGGCGGGTGACCGCGCGGGAGCGCCGCCGCCCGCGAGAGCGGTCGTGACCAGGGCAAGGGTCACGGCCGAGAGTACGGAGCGCAGCAGACGCCGCGACAAACGTGGGGAGTCCATGACTCTCCCTTCCGGTGCATGAGGGGAAAAGGGTCTGTCATGCATATGACATAACAGACGCAGGGCGCATTGGGGCATGCCGAAGCTGCGCCGACCGGGGCGGGGTGCCGTTTGGGGAGTGGGGCGAGTGCGGGTGGGGGTGCGGGCACGTGTTGCGGGATTGCTGTGGGGGCGCTGTGGGGGTGCTGCGCACGGAGACTTAATTCACTACGTGATTTAAGAAGTGAAACAATGGACTGTCAAGACCCTGGTCTGTACCAGTGCACGTCCACACCCCACCCCGTCCGGCTTGGGCCGATACGCCTACGGGGTCCGCGCCGCCACTCACGGAGAACCGGCAACAGGCGCCGCGCGAACAAGAGTCAAAGGCGGAACGCCCGATCCGGGGCTGCGACCTTCGCTCGAATCAAGCCGGACCGTCAGGACGGATCGTCCGCCCGCCGTACATGCAAGTGGCCATCCCTGGGGAACTGAGGCGGCTGGGCCGGAAGGACCCGGCGAAACCCGTATCGGGCCTTCTCCGCGACCCGGCACGAGGCGGGATTGTCCACCTGGTGGAGCAGGTCGAGCCGTTCGAGGCCATCGGCCGCGAAGACGTCGAAGGCCCATCCGGTAAGGACTTCAAGCGCACGGGAGGCCACACCCCGGCCTCGGGCGTGCGCCGCCGTCCAGTACCCGACCTCTGCGGATTCCTGGCCGGAACCGGCCCTCTTCATGACCACGCTGCCAACCAGTCGGCCTTCACCGGGGCCGGCTTCACATACGGCAAAGCCCAGCCGCTCTCCGGTGACCCAGCCGCGCCTCTGAAGTTCCAGCCACCCCCGCACATCCTCAACGCTCTCCAGAGGGCCGCTCGCCCCACGGCGCAGCATGGGATCGCGGAACGCCTCGATCAGCGGCTCGATATCCCCGCAGCCCCAGGGGCGCAGGAAGAGTGCGGCAGCGGACGGCGTCCCGTCCACCCGCAAGGTGACGTTCATCAAAGTCCTCCCCGGACGACTCACCCGATCGTCCCTCATCCCATGAACTGTGGTTCGCCCGGTCGGCATGGCCGGCAGTGCGCCGCCACGAGGAAGCAAGGCGAACACGCTCAGCACGTCCACGACAACACCACCCCCGACCGCGCAACTTCCGCGCGTTCGCGGAACGAGAGGCGGCAGGGAGTAACCCATATCCGAGAGCAATCCCGCAACCACGAACCATTAGGTTAGGCTTACCTAACTAGAATCCGCTTCGCAGGGAGTCCCCTTGAGCACCGACGCCGACACAGACACCATTTCGACCGGGCCGACCGACGCGGAGCAGGTCCGCACGGTGCTGTCCCGCGCGACCTCGCTGTCCCTCACCACGACCGGGCGGGCCTGCGACCTGATCGGACTGCACTCGGTCGGCACCAAGGGGCAGATCACCCTCCACCCCCACCCCGACAGCCCCTTGGCCCAAGAGGCCGCCGCCGCACCCATGGGCAGCCTGGCCGCGCTGCTGGAGTTCACCGACATCGCCCCCACCCCGCTGCGCGACCGGGTACGCGCCAGGGTGACGGCCTCCGGCCGGCTGGCACCGGCGGGCGACGGAGCGCTGCGGCTCGACACGGCACGGGTTTCCCTGCGAACCCCGGCGGGTGCGGCGGACGTCCCACTGGACGAGATCGCCCTCGCCGAGCCCGACCCGCTCGCCGCCGAGGAGGCCGCCATGCTGACCCATCTGGCCGATTCCCACGCGGAGTTGATGACCGAACTGCTCGGGCTCGCGGGCTCCCGGCTGCCCCGCGGCATGATCCGGTCGCTCCCCCTCGCCCTGGACCGCCACGGCATCACCCTGCGCTGCGAGTACGAATCCGGCCACTGCGACCTCCAGTTGCTCTTCCCGGCACTCGCGCGCGACGCCACGGACGCCGGTGAGCAGATCCGGCAGCTCCTCACCGCGCCCCGGAGCTGTGCACACCAGCAACAGCACCAGCACTCCCGCCCCTGACACCACGACGGCATCCCCCACCTCAGGAGAGACGGAAGAAGATGACCCTGCCAAGGGAGCCACAGCGCCGGGTGCTGGTGGTCAAGTTCGGCGGCAACGCCATGGTGGACGCCCCCCTCCAGGAGATGTTCGCGCGCGACGTCGTGGAGCTGTGGCACGCCGGCCTGCACCCTGTGGTGGTGCACGGCGGAGGCCCGCAGATCAGCGCGATGCTCGACCGGCTCGGCCTGGAGGTCCGCTTCGAGGCCGGTCTGCGGGTGACCACCGAGGAGACCCTCGACGTGGTGCGGATGGTGCTGACCGGACGGGTCCAGCGGGAGCTGGTCGGTGCGATCAACGCACATGGGCCCTTCGCCGTGGGCCTGTCGGGCGAGGACGCCCACACCATGACCGCGGTGCGCCGTCCGGGCCTGGTGAACGGGCTGCCGGTGGACATCGGCCTGGTCGGCGACGTCGTGGACGTGGCACCGGACACCGTCCGTTCGCTGCTGGAACTGGGCCGCATACCGGTGGTGTCACCCCTCGCGCGCGGAACCGAGGGTCAGGTCTACAACGTCAACGCCGATCTCGCGGCGTCGGCCCTGGCGGTCGCCCTCGGGGCGGAGCGGCTGGTGATGCTCACCGATGTCGAGGGGCTGTACGCGGACTGGCCCTGCAGCACCGAGGTCATCGCGCGCCTGACGGCAGCGGAGCTGGAGGGCCTGCTGCCGGGGCTGGCGTCCGGGATGCTCCCCAAGATGGAGGGCTGCCTGCGGGCGGTCCGCGCCGGGGTGGGTCGGGCGCAGGTCCTGGACGGCCGGGTGCCGCACGCGGTACTGCGCGCTGTCCTGGACGAGAAGAGCCCCGGAACCACCGTCGTCCCGGATGCGTGACTGCCGCGTGACGCCTGACGTGACCGATGCCTGACGCGGCTTATGCCTGACTGACGCCTGACGCCTGACGCCTGACGCCTGACGCCTGGCAGCTGTCGCTCGGCGGTGGCGCGCACCGGTACCCGGGGCGCGCCACTCTCGTCACAGCGCGCGGGCGAGAACGCGCGCACCCCGCCGGGGGTCCAGGGTGCACACCCAGGCGCGTGGAGCCAGACCCGGGAGGACCGGCGCGAAGCCATGGCGGAGGAAGAGCCGCCCGCTGCCGGTCGTCGCGGTGAACAGGGCCCCCAGCGACTGCGCCCGAGCCCTGGCAAGTGCCGTACCCAGCAGCCGCGCGCCCAGGCCGCTGCCCTGTCGCTGCCGGGCGACACAGAAGTTGTAGAGGACCCCTGCGCCCGTTGTGCCGTCATCCGCTTCGGGGTCGACGCGCAGTGCGAGACAGCCGCTCAGGGCACCATCGGGTTCCTCCGCAACCAGGAAGTCGGCCGCGCGGGCAGCGTAGACGTGGGAGGGCCGTTCGCGCAGCGCCCCTGAGCGGACGAACGGCTCGGAGAGTGCGACGAGGGCGGCGGCGTCCTCTGGGCGCGCCTGGCGCACCCCGAGCACGTCGGGGCGGGGTGCGTGAGGGGTGTGCGTCAGCGCGGCGGCGGGGCGCGGCGTGGCCGTGATCAAGGCGTTCCTTCCTCGGGTTCCACCGTGTGCGAAGGGCGGCCGGATCGCCGCATGCCCCGGTGAACCATTGAAAGTTAGGCTAGCCTTACCTTGCTCGATTGGCCAAGTCGGCTCTGCATCAACGGTGTTGGTCCGGCGCCGGGGAAGCAAGCGGGGCGTCTTCGCAGGGTGGCCGCCTGTGGGCCGGCTCTCTTTGCTGCGGCGGCGCCGGATGCTGGTGTCGTGGTTGGCGGAGGCGTACAGCGTGTTCGGCGACCGGCTGTTCACGTGGGCCCGACCCGGCCGGCGTGGCAGCGTTCCGGCGGCGCGGCGGTGGGTCTGATCGTGGTGGTGGAGAGCGTTCCGCACATCGCGCTGGGGTCGTTCGGGCGCAAGGTGAGCGCGCGGTGCGCGGTGCTGCGCCGGTTGGCGGGGGTGGAGTTCGCCTTGGCGCTCTTGCTGGGCGCGTACGCGTTCACGTCGGGCTGAACGCGGTGATCGTGGCGGCCGCGCTCCTGGGTGTCCACGAACCGCCATGTCCGGCGGCCGAGGGCCCGAGGCCCTGTTCATCGGCGACTCGCGGTTCCGGCGACGCGCGACCGCTTCAGCGCTGAGAGGCCGACGCGGACTCGATTGACGGAGCGCCGCCGGACGCCCCGGTTCGTCTGACCGCGGGTTCAGACAGCAGGCTCATTGTTCGGCTGCGGCACGGTGGTGTTCCTCGCGGTGGGCGAGTACGTCGGACATGTGCGTTTCGGCCCAGTCCTTGAGGTCGGCCATGACGCTGTTCAGGGACAGACCGAGTTCGGTGAGCTCGTAGGTGACGGTGACGGGCACGGTGGGCGTGACGGTACGGGTGACCAGGCCGTCGGCTTCCAGGGAGCGCAGGGTCTGGGTGAGCATCTTCTGGCTGGCGCCCGCGAGCCGACGGGACAGTTCGGAGAAGCGCATCGAACGGGGCCCGTCCTCGTGGTCGACCCCGGGACGGTGCGGGCCGTCGCTGCCGAGCGCCGCGAGGATCAACGCGACCCACTTGTCGGAGATCCTGTCGAGGAGCTGGCGGCTGGGGCAGCCCGCCATGAACGCGTTGTAGCTCGTCTTCGCCTCGGCCCGGTGCTGGGCCGCCGTCCGTGTCGACATCGACCGCTCCTTACCCACCCGATGGGGGCTTACTTACTTTCAAGTGCCTTCTTCCGCCCCGAGGTTAACGAAACCAGCATGGAGACCGGAAGCCATTACCCCTCCGCAAGGGAACAAAGCCATGAGTGCTGCTACTTTCCGCACCGCAGTCGTCCGCATCCCGAACGGGCCCGACTCGATCGAGATCATCGACGTGCCCGTCGCCGAGCCCGGCCCCGACCAGATCCGCGTCGCCATCGCCGCTGCGACGGTCAACCCCACCGATCTCGGCGTCGCAGCGGGCTTCTTCCACACGATCGGGCTGGTCCAGCAGCCCGAACACACCGGCCTGGGTTGGGAGTTCACCGGCGTCGTGGACGCGGCCGGGCCGGGCGTCGACCTGGCCCTCGGCACCCGGGTGGCCGGCCTGGTGGTCGGCTTCGACCGCGACTACGGCACTTACGCCGAGCAGATCGTGGTCGCAGCGGCCGACGTCGCCCCGGTCCCCGACGGGCTGGACCTACTGGCCGCGGCCACGGTCCCCCTCAACGGGCTGGCCGCCGCGCAGATCGTCGACCTGCTCGGCGACGCGCCCGCCGGGGCCGCCCGGCTGCTGGTGACCGGCGCCGCGGGTACGGTCGGAGCGAACGTCGCCGTCCTCGCCAGGGAACGCGGCTGGCGGGTGACCGGGCTCGCCCGCGCCGACGACGAGGAGTTCGTCCGCGGCCTCGGCGCCGACTTCACCACGCACGCCGAGCCGGCGTGGGACGCAGTCGTCGACCCCGCACAACTCAATGACCGGGCCATCGCGCTGGTCCGCGACGGCGGCGCCTACGTCGGCCTGCGGCCCGGCCTCGAACCCCCGGCCGAGCGTGGGATCTCGGTCACCTCCGTGGTCACCGCTTTCGACCGCACACGACTGGCCGGCCTCCTCGCCCGCGCCGCCGCGGGCGAACTGCCGGTCCGTGTGCACGCGGTCGTCTCCCTGGACCGGGCCCCCGAAGCCCACCGGGCCACCGCCAAGGGCGGCCTCCGCGGCCGCTACGTCATCTGCCCCTGACCAGCCCGGCGCCGAGTGCGCCGCCGACCGGGCTCACCGGCCCCTGCCCGCCGGGAGCCTCGAACGCAGGGGCCGGTCCCTGCGGCGCAGCCGACCGCCGGCCCGGCCACGACATCGGCGGTACCGCCGAATCCGGCGAGCTACAGCAGCCCCAGCCATCACGACGTCGATCGGGACAACGCCGAGACGTCCGGAGAAGGACGAAGCAGCCCTCTCCCTGCTGTCAGTGACGCGGTCGCGATGCCTCGCGAGGCGAGGCGATGCCCGCCGTCGATCCGTTCCGTTCCGCCCCGCCCCGCCGTAAGACACTTCAGGAGAGCAGTCATGACCAAGAACCGCCTCGCCACCGTCCTCGCCGCCCTCGGCGGCCTGTTCCTCCTCTACATCGGGGCCGTCTTCCTCCTCACCCCGCAGACGTCGGTCGTTGGTTACGGACTGCCGGCCTGGCCGCACGACCAGGGGGAGGGAATCCTGGTGGCCAAGGGCATGCGAGACATCGGCTTCGGACTGGTGATACTCGCGCTGCTGCTGGCCGGGCAGCGCAAGGCGCTCGGGCTGGCGATGGCGGCCATGACCGTCGTCCCGGTCGGCGACATGGTGAACGTGCTGAACGAAGGGGGCCCGGCGGCGACCGCGTACTGCGTCCACGGGCTGACCGCGGCCGCGGTCGCCGTGACCGCGGGCCTGCTGCTGCGCGAGCGGCCGGCAGCCGCTTGAGGTCCGCACGAAGGTGGACCCTGGTCCGGCGTGGCCGTCGCACGGGACAGGGAATCCTGACCGAGGGTCGACAGGCTGTGCTGGAACCGTTGTCGCCGGGCGGGCTTGAACGCCGAGATCTCGCTTGCCCTCCGGCACCGCGAGCGTGGTCACCAGGTCGCTGGGCAGGTCGAGGTCCGCGCGGCGCGCGGCGCGGGCTACCGTCGCGTACGACCGCGCCTCCGCGACTTGCCGGGCCCGGGATCCTCCGGGCAACCGGGTCGCTCAGCCCACGCCCCGGCCGGACTCGGCCATCACGGAGCCGGCCGAAACGCCGGGGCCCGTGCTCCGGGCCGCGAGGTCCTCGGGCACGTACCGCTGTGGCGCGGCCGGGACCATCAGGGGTGTGCCGGTCTCCGGGTCGTCGATGATCCGGCAAGGCAGCCCGAACACGTCCTCGACCAGTTCGGCGGTCATGACGGTGGCCGGGTCGCCCTCGGCCGCGATCGTGCCGCCGGGCCGCATCACGATGAGGTGGGTGGCGTAACGGCACGCCTGGTTGAGGTCGTGCAGCACCGCCACGACGGTGTGCCCCTTGCGGGCGTGCAAGTCGGCGCAGAGGTCGAGGACTTCGACCTGGTGGGCGATGTCGAGGAAGGTGGTGGGCTCGTCCAGGAGCAGGATGGAGGTCTGCTGCGCCAGCACCATGGAGAGCCAGACCCGCTGGCGCTGGCCGCCGGAGAGGTCGTCGACCGGGCGGTCGGCGAGGTCCAGTACACCGGTCTGCCGCATCGCCTCCAGAACGGCCGTCTCGTCGTCGGCGGACCACTGCTTCAGCATTCCCTGGTGCGGATAGCGGCCCCGCGCCACCAGGTCCCCCACGGTGATGCCGCCGGGCGCGGTCGAGGACTGCGGGAGCAGGCCCAGTCGGCGGGCGACCTCGCGCGAGCGGTATGCGGCGATGCCTGCGCCGTCGAGATACACCTGCCCGGAGCGGGGTTTGAGCATCCGGGCGAGCGCCTTGAGGAGTGTGGACTTCCCGCAGGCGTTCGGCCCGATGATCACGGTGAAGGAGCGGTCGGGGATCTCCACGTCGAGCGAACTGACCACGGTCCGCTGCTCGTAGGACAGTGTCAGGTCCTCGGCCCGCAGCCGCGCGGCCCCCGTCGGCTGTGTCCCGGGCATGTGAACCCCCTCGGCAGTCGCGGCGTCCGCGGTCGGGTCGGTCGTCTCGGACCTGCGAATCGTGCGGGGTGTCATTCGGGTCATGCGCGGCTCTTTCGCGACTCGGTGATCAGCAGCCAGATGAGGTACAGCCCCCCGATGGTGCCGGTCGCCGTACCCACCGGGAGCAGCGAAGGGGCGAAGAGGCGCTGAGCCAGCAGGTCGCTCGCGGCCAGCAGCAGGGCGCCCATGAGTGCGGCGGGGGCCAGTGCGGGGCCCGATGCCCGGGTCAGCCGCCGGGCGAGCTGGGGTGCCGCCAGTGCGATGAACCAGATGGGTCCGGTGACGGCCGTGGCGAAGGCGGCGAGCGCGACGCCGATCACGAGCAGCAGCGCCCGGGTACGCGTCACATCGACGCCGAGCGCCATGGCCGTGACGTCACCCATCTCGACCATGGAGAGCCGGCGGGCGAGGAAGAAGGCGGGCGGGAGCAGGACCAGGACGGCGATGCCGATGGTGTTCGCCTGCTGCCAGCCCCGGTTGGTGAGGCTGCCGATCAGCCACGCCTGCGCCTCCAGTGCCTCCTGCCAGGTCGCCCGGGTGATCAGGTACGAGTTGACGGCGAGCAGCAGTGCGCTGACACCGATGCCGACGACGACCAGCCGGAAGCCCTGGAGTCCTCTGCCCAGCATGAGGAGGTACATGGCGGCGGCGGTGGCGAGGCCGCCGATCAGCGCGCCCACCGCGATCTGGGTCATGCTGCCGTGCAGCACGATGATGACGAGGAGCGCCCCGACGGCCGAGCCGTTGGTGAAGCCGATGATGTCCGGGCTGCCGAGGGAGTTGCCGGTCAGGCTCTGCAGTACGGCCCCGCTGACCGCGAGGGCCGCGCCCACGCACATCGCGGTCAACAGGCGTGGCATACGAAGGGTGTTGACGATGAAGTCGGCGCCGCCGGAGCCGTGGCCCAACAGGGCGCGCAGGACTTCGCCGACGGAGAGTTCGAAGTCGCCGGTGGTGAGGGTGACGAGCGCGACCGCGACGAGCGCGACGAGCATCACGGCCGTCACCACGAGGACGCGCCCCTGGACCCGTAGGGACAGCCCGCCCTTCCCGGTGCGCAGCACCAGTCCGCCGACGACCCGCGGCCCCCCGGTGCCCGTACCGGCCCGGTCCGGGTAACTCCCGGCGCCGGAGGGGCCCTTCTCGCGTACGGCACTCACAGCATGACCAGCTTTCGGCGGCGGCACAGGGCGATGAACAGCGGTGCCCCGAGGAACGCGGTGATGATCCCGACCTGGACCTCGCCAGGTGCCCCGAGCACCCGTCCGAGGACGTCGGCGCCGATCAGCAGGACGGGGGCGAGCAGCATCGAGTACGTCAGCACCCACCGCTGGTCGGGGCCGACGACGAACCGGGCGACGTGCGGCACCGCCAGCCCGACGAAGCCGATCGGTCCGGCCGCCGCGGTGGCGGCGCCGCACAGCAGCATGACGGCAACGGCGCCCAGCACCCGGGTGCGGCCGACGTTCAGGCCGAGGGCGCGGCCGAGCTGGTCGCCCATCGCGAGGGCGTTGAGCGAGGGGGCGAGCCCGAGGGCGATCAGGAGTCCCACGGCGATGAACGGCAGGATGACGTGGATGACGTCGTAGTACCGGCCCGACAGGGAACCCACCGTCCAGAAGCGGTACTCGTCGAAGGCGCGCGGGTTGAGCAGCAGCACGGCCGAGTTGAAGGCGTACAGCACCGCGGTCATCGCCGCTCCGGCCACGACCAGCCGGTCGGGTGTGGCCAGGGTGCGGCCCGATGAGCCGAGCAGGTAGACGGCGACCGCGGCGACGGCCGCGCCGAGGAAGGCGAACCACACGTAGCCGAGGACGGAGCCCACTCCGAGGAAGGCGACGGCCACGACGACTCCGGCGGAGGCGCCCAGGCTGATGCCGAGGATTCCCGGGTCGGCGAGCGGGTTGCGGGTCAGGGCCTGCATCAGTGCGCCGGACAGGCCGAGGGCCATGCCCACGAGCAGTCCCAGGAGCGTCCTGGGGATGCGGTAGTCATGGATGATGATCGAGGTCTCGGAGCCGTCGGGGTGCCAGAGCACGCTCCAGGTGGCGGTGAACGGGATGCCGCGGGTGCCCACCCACACGCTGAGCAGTCCGACCAGGACCAGGGCGCCCAGCGACGCGAGCAGCCCCAGGCCCCGCAGGGTGTTCGCGGTCCGGCCCGGCCGGGGAACGACGGGTTCGACGGCCCGGTCCTCGGGAGCCGTCCGGGTTTCGACCGACAACGACAACTCCCCCTGACAGCGGTCCGGGTGCACCGCGAGCGATATGGCGCCGGAACGTGACGCAGAACCCGGAGTCCAACTTAGGTGAGGCTAACCGAACAGTTCCGCTCGGTCAACGAGCCTCCCCCGCCCACGAAATGGCGCACACCACCGCGATCGGAGGCGTCGCCTGGCGGCGGGCACCCCGCCGCGGCGACCCGATTATCAAGACCATCCAATTAGAGTAGCCTTACCTAACTTTCTCAGACTCTTCGCGGAGGCCCGCATGCCAGTTGGAGGACCGACCGGGGGGCACGTCCTCCGCAGGGCGATCAGAGGGCAGCGGCGGCGAGTCGTCACCGCGTCCCTGCTCGGCACGGTGCACCAGGGCTGTGAGGCCCTGGTGCCCGTCGTCATCGGCGCGGCCATCGACACGGCGGTGGCCACCGGCTCCTCCCAGGCGCTGCTGCGTTGGCTCCTGGTGCTCGCGGGGCTGTTCCTGGTGCTGTCGAACTGCTACCGCACGAGCGCCCGGCTCGCCGAGGGTGCGGGGGAACACGCCGCGCACCGGCTCCGGATGGAGCTCGGCGCCCGGGTGCTCGATCCGCGCGGCGGCGCCGACGCCAACCGGCTGCCCGGCGCGCTCACCAGCATCGCCACCAATGACGCCCGCCGGGTGGGTTCGGTGGCGACCGTCCTGGCGTACGGGGTCGCGGCGACCTCCGCACTGGTGATCAGCTCGGTGGCGCTGCTGAGGATCTCCGTCCCGCTCGGACTGCTCGTCCTGCTGGGCATCCCGCCGCTGCTGTGGCTCGGCCACCGCATCAGCCGGCCGCTCGAACGACGCAGCGAGACCGAGCAGGAACGGGCCGCGCACGCCTCGGGTGTCGCCGCCGACCTGGTCGCCGGACTGCGTGTGCTCAAGGGCATGGGCGCCGAGTCGGCCGCCGTGGCCCGCTACCGCACCACCAGCCAGGACTCGCTCGCCGCGGCACTGCGGGCGGCCCGCAGCCGGGCCGGTCACGAGGGCGCCGTTCTCTCCCTGACGGGCGTCTTCATCGCGGTCATCGGCATCGTGGGCGCCTGTCTCGCCATGCGCGGCAGCATCAGCATCGGCGACCTGGTCGCGGCGGTGGGCCTGGCGCAGTTCCTCCTCGGTCCGTTCCAGCTGCTCACCTATGTCAACGCCGAGTTCGCCCAGGGCCGTGCCTCCGCACGCCGGATCGCCGAGGTGCTGGAGTCACCCGTGGCCGTCGAGGGCGGGGAGTCGGCGGTGTCCGACGCATCCGCCGGGCATCTGCGCCTGAGCGGAGTCCGGCTCGGCTCGCTCCGCGGGGTCGATCTCGACATCCGGCCGGGCGAACTGATCGCGGTGGTCACCGCGGATCCGGCCGCCGCGGCCGATCTGCTGCTCTGCCTGGCCAGGGAGCGGGACCCGGCCGACGGGCTGATCGAGCTCGACGGCGTACCGCTGACCGAACTCGCCCCCGACGGGCTGCGCCGCGCCGTCCTGGTCGCCCACCACGACGCCGACCTGTTCGAGACCAGCCTGCTGGACAACGTACGGGCAGGTGCCCGCGCCGACGGGGCCCCGGTCGACCGGGCCCTGGCCGCGTCGGCAGCGGACGAGGTCGCCCGGCTGCTGCCCGGAGGCGGCGACACCGTGCTCGCCGAACGCGGCCGGTCCCTCTCCGGCGGGCAACGCCAGCGCGTCGCGCTCGCCCGGGCGCTCGCCGCCGACAGCTCCGTACTGGTGCTGCACGACCCGACCACCGCCGTGGACACCGTCACCGAGTCCCGTATCGCCGCCAGGCTGCGGGAGGTCCGCCACGGGCGCACCACCGTGCTGATCACGACCAGCCCCGCCCTCCTCGCGGTCACCGACCGGGTGGTGGTCCTCGACGGGGGCACCGTGACCGCGGACGGCCACCACAGCGAACTCGTCGCCGGTGACGAGCGGTACCGGGCGGCGGTGCTCGCATGACATCCACGTACGAAGACCGCACGGAAGAGACGGACCCGCGCGCAGAGGAAGAGGGGAATGCGGCCATGAGCACACCCGGTGCGGACCGCGCGCTGCTGCCGACGGCGAGCGGTGCGGAGAGCCTGGCGGCGCTGCGCACCATGCTGCGCGGCCACCGGCGGCTGACCGCGGCCGCCGTCACCGTCCTGGTCGCCGGGACCGGAATCGGTCTGCTGACCGCTCCCCTGCTCGGCCACATCGTCGACCTGGTGGTGGAGCGGCGGGGGACGCGGGCGCTGGTGGTACCACTGGTGCTGCTCATCGTGGTGGCGCTGGTGCGCGGCGCGGCCACCGCGGCCGGCAGTACGCTCGTGGCCCGGCTCGGCGAGACCGTACTCGCCGCCGTGCGCGAGCAGTTCATCGAACGGGCGCTGCGGCTGCCGCTGGAGCGCGTCGAGGCGGCCGGTTCGGGAGATCTGGTCTCCCGGGTCACCAGCGATGTCTCCCTGATCGCGAAGTCGGTGCGCCAGGCGCTGCCCGAGTTCACCCGCTCCGCGCTCACCATCGTGCTGACCTTCGTCGGACTCGCCGTGCTGGACTGGCGGTTCCTGATGGCGGCGCTGCTCGCGGTGCCGGTGCAGGTGCTGTCCGTGCGCTGGTACCTGAGCCGGGCCGCCCCGGTGTACGCCGAGCACCGCATCGCGACCGGTGCGCTCCAGCACCAGCTGCTCGACAGTGTCGGCGGGGTGCGTACGGTACGTGCCTTCCGGCTGAACCGTGCGCACACCGCCCTGCTGGAGCAGCGCTCCGCGTCGGCGCGGGACCTCGCGCTGGGCGGCATCCACATCGTCACCGGCTTCTTCTCGCGGCTGAACCTGGCCGAGTACATCGGGCTGGCCACCATGCTCGGCACGGGTTTCCTGCTGGTGGACAACGGGTCGGTGAGCATCGGTACGGCCACCGCCGCCGCGCTGTACTTCCACAGCCTCTTCAACCCGGTCAACGCCACGCTGTTCCTCATCGACGACGCGCAGTCGGCGGGCGCCGGCTTCGCCCGGCTCGTCGGCCTGTCCAAACTGCCGGCCGAACAGAGCGCCCCGGGCGACCGCGCCCCCGCGGACGGTTCGGTGAAGGTGAGCGCGCTCAGCTACGCCTACGGCGCGGGGGATCCGGTGCTGCGGAAGGTCGATCTGGAGGTGCGCGACGGGGAGCGGGTGGCGCTGGTGGGCGCCAGTGGCGCCGGCAAGACCACGCTGGCCAAGGTCATCGCGGGCGTCCACGAGCCGCACGGCGGGACCATCTCGCTCGGCGGGGTCGATGTGGCCGAACTGGGCGCGGCGGGGGTGCGGCGTGCGGTGACGCTGATCAGCCAGGAGGTGCACGTGTTCGCGGGCCCGCTGGCCGAGGACCTGCGCCTCGCCCGCCCTGAGGCCACCGACGAGGAGGTGCGCGCGGCCCTGTCCCGGGTCGGCGCCCTGGAGTGGGCCCAGGCGCTGGCGGACGGTCTGGACACGGTCGTGGGCGAGGGCGGCCACCGGCTGACGGTGACCCAGGCGCAGCATCTGGCGCTGGCCCGGCTGGTCCTCGCGGACCCGCCGATCGCGATCCTCGACGAGGCCACCGCCGACGCGGGCAGTGCGGGCGCGCGGGTCCTGGAGGAGGCGGCTCTGCGGGCGCTGGAGGGGCGTACGGGGCTGATGGTCGCGCACCGGCTCCCCCAGGCGGCGACCGCCGACCGCGTCGTCGTCCTCGACGAGGGCAGGGTCGTGGAGACCGGCAGCCATGACGAACTCGTCGCGGCGGGCGGCCGGTACGCAGCGCTGTGGGAGGCGTGGTCCGACAGCCGCCGGGAGCCGGTGGACGCGCAGTGAACACGCACTGACCCGTACAGACACAGCCGCCCCCGGTGAGAAGGTCTCACCGGGGGCGGCTGTGTGTGTACGGGTGTCACTCCTGGAGGGCGGCGAGGCTCGCCGGTCGCAGGTCCGTCCAGTGGGCCTCCACATGGGCGAGGCACGCCTCCCGGGTGTCCGCGCCGAAGATGGTCCGCCAGCCGGCCGGCACCTCGGCGAAGTCGGGCCACAGCGAGTGCTGGTTCTCGTCGTTGACCAGGACCAGGAAGGTGCCCTGGGGGTCCTCGAACGGGTTGGTCGTCATGCGTTGTCACTCCTCTTGGACGGTGCGGTGAACAACTCGGAGAGTGGCCGTTCCGGATGAGCTGCCACGCGGTGCAGCAACTCCAGGTATGCGTCGACCAGTTCGCGGGCCCCTCCGGTGCTCAGCAGGTCGGTCGCGTGAATCAGCGCGCAGTGCACCGGGCCGTCGCCGCGCGGCTCGTAGAAGCTGAGGGTCAGCTCGGCCCGGGTGACGCCGGTCGGCACGGCCACGAGGGAGCCGATGCCACCCTCCAGCTGTTCCGCGTCGGCCTGTTCGTGGTGGATCACCATGACCTGCGGGCCCTGGGGCGGCAGTCCGGTGGCCCGCACGACCGCGTCGAACGGGACGTCCTGCCGGTCCAGGGCGCTCAGTGTCGTCTCCCGTACCCGGGTCAGCAGTTCCGCGAAACTCGGGTCGCCCGCCGTGTCGGTGCGCAGCACCACCGTGTTGAAGAAGCAGCCGACCAGATCGGCGAGCTGCTCGTCGGTGCGTCCCGCGACCATCGTGCCGATCGGCAGATCGGTGCCCGCGCCGTGCCCGGTGAGCAGCGCCGCGAGGGCCGAGTGGAGCACCATGAACATGCTGGTGCCGGTGGTTCGGGCGAGCCGGCCGACGGCGGCGTGGAGCTCCTCGTCGAGGACGAACCCGATGTGGTCGCCGGGCCGGGTGGCCGTGTCCGGGGCGGCCCGGTGCGGGTCGTCGGCCGGCAGGGCCAGCCGCCCCGGCAGGCCGTCGAGCGTCCGGCGCCAGTGGGCGAGCTGCTGCCCGCCCCGGCTGTCCGGGTCGGCGAGGTCGCCCAGGGCCTCGTGCGCCCAGTGGGCGTAGTCGGCGTAGCCGACCGGCAGCGGCTCCCAGCCGGGTGCCAGGCCCCGGGCCCGTGCCGCGTGGGCCGTGACGAGGTCGCGGAACAGCGGGACCACGGACCACTCGTCGACGGCGAGGTAATGCATGGTGAGCAGCAGTGCCTGGCCGCCGTCGGGGCCGGTGAGCAGGTGCGCCCTGAGCGGTGCCTCCGCTGCCGGGTCCGGCGCCAGGCCGGCGAGTTCGGCCAGCCGGGCGTCCAGGTCGGCGCACCGCTCCACGGTCAGTGCGGGGGCCTCGGCGGGCCGCTGGTACAGGATGCCGTCCCGTTCGGTGAACGCGGTGCGCAGCGGCTCGTGACGGGCCACCACATCGGCGAGCGCGGCGGCGAGGACCCCGGCGTCGAGCCCGCCGGTGGAACGCAGCGCCAGCGCGTGGTCGACTCCGCGGCCGCGGCGGCAGGACTGCCACTGCCAGTCCTGGACGGGCGCCGCCCTCGTCGGCTCGGCCCGCGTCCCGCCGGGGCGCAGCGCGGGGCGGGCGGTGGCGGCGCCCTCCAGCGCTCCGGCGATACCGGCGACGGTGAGCGCGTCGAAGACGTCCCTGATGCTCAGTTCGAACCCGAACTCGGCGCGGATGCGGCCCAGCAGCCGCATCGACGCCATGGAGTGGCCGCCGAGTGCGAAGAAGCTGTCGTGCACCCCGACGTCGTCGAGCTTCAGGATCTCGCAGAACAGTGCCGCGATCCTGGTCTGGGTCCGGGTCGCGGGCCGGGCGTCGCCCGTCATCGCGGACCAGTCGGGCGCGGGCAGCGCGGCGCGGTCCAGTTTGCCGTTGGGCGTGAGCGGCAGCGGACCGTCCAGGGGCACCACCAGGGCCGGCACCATGTACTCGGGGAGCAGCCCGGCCACATGGGCGCGCAGCTCCTGCGGGTCCGGTTCGCGTTCGCCGGGTCCGGGCACCGCGTAGGCGACCAGCCGGACGATGTCGCCGTCCCGGTCGGGGACCACCGCTGCCTGGCCGACCGCGGGGTGTCCGGCGAGGGCCGCCTCGATCTCGCCCAGTTCGATGCGGAAGCCCCGCACCTTCACCTGGGTGTCGGCCCGGCCGAGGAAGTCGAGGTTGCCGTCCCGGCGCCAACGGGCCCGGTCGCCGGTGCGGTACATCCGGCTGCCCGGTGCTCCGAAGGGGTCGGCGACGAAGCGCTCCGAGGTGAGGGCCGCCTTGCCCAGGTAGCCGCGGGCGAGCCCGCGCCCGGCGACGTACAGCTCGCCCGCCACACCGGGCGGGACGGGCCGCAGCCTCTCGTCCAGTACGTAGGCCAGGGTGTTGGGGTCGGGCCGGCCGATGGGCACCCGGCCGGACGGGCTGCCGCCGTGCTCACGGGCGGGCCACAGCGTCGAGTTGACCGTCGCCTCGGTGAGCCCGTAGGCGCAGATCAGGTCGGCCGTGGCGCCGAAGCGGTCGAACAGGTCCGGCGGCACCGTCTCGGTGCCCACCAGGACGGTTGACCCCTCGGGCAGTTCGCAACCGGGCGGGAGCGCCGACAGCAGGGACGGCGGCAGGATCATATGGGTGATCCGCTGGTCCGCGAGGAAGTTGGTCAGTTCCGGTCCCGCGACGCCTGCCTCGTCGGTGATGAGCACGAGGCGGCCGCCGTGGCACAGCGCCATGGAGAGCTCGAAGACGAAGACGTCGAAGCCGGTGGAGGCGAACTGGAGCACCCTGCTGTCGCGTTCCAGGCCCATGCGGTCCACGGCGGTGGCCACGAGGGAGGCGATTCCCTCGTGGGGCACGACCACGCCCTTGGGGCGGCCGGTCGAACCGGAGGTGTAGATCACGTACGCGGCCTGGTCCAGGCCGACGGGCCCGCCCGGCAAGTCCGTGCGGGGCGGCTCGTCCAGTGCCGCGGCGGTGCCCGGCGCGTCCAGCAGGAGCACGGGGACGCCCGCCGCCCCGGGGATCTTCCCCGCGACCGGTTCGGTGCCGACCACCAGGGCCGCCCCCGAGTCCTTGATCATGTAGCTGAGCCGGTCCGCGGGATGGACCATGTCGAGCGGCAGGAACGCGGCGCCCAGCTTCAGCACGGCGAGCACGGTGGCGACCATGTCCACGGACCGGGGCACGGCCACCCCGACCACGCTCTCGGCGCCCACTCCGTGTGCGGCGAGCAGCCGGGCGATAAGGCCGGCCCGGTCGTCGAGCTGGGCGTACGTCACCGACCGGGAGCGGTCCACCACGGCGACGGCGTCGGGCCGTTCGGCGAGCCGCCGGGCGAACAGCGCGGGCAGGGACTCCTCGTCGACCGCCCGGGCCGTGGAGTTGAAGCCCTCCAGGACCGACTGCCGCTCCGGTGCGGAGAGGATCTCGGCCCGGGACAGCGGCTGTCCGGGATCGGCGACGAGCGCGGCGACCAGCGTGCGCAGCCGCTCGCCGAGCCGTTCGACGGTCTCCCGGTCGAAGAGTTCGTCCGCGAACTCCAGCCGGCAGCCGAGCGAGCCGGGGCCGCCGTCCGGCGCGGTGTGCTCGGTGAAGCTGAACACCAGGTCGAACTTGGCGGAACGGATCCGGAACGGCACGAACTCCACTTGCAAACCGCGCAGTTCGAGTTCCTCGCCGGTGCGGGCGTGGTAGCCGACCATCACCTGGAAGAGCGGGTTGCGGGAGAGCGAGCGCGTCGGGTTGATGGCCTCCACGACCGACTCGAAGGGGATGTCGGCGTGGGAGAACGCCGCCAGGTCGGTGTCGCGGACCCTGCTCAGGAGTTCGGTGAAGCTCGGGTCGCCACTGACATCGGTACGCAGCACCAGGGTGTTGACGAAGAACCCGACCAGCTCGTCGAGCGCCTCGTCACCGCGCCCCGCGATGGGGGAACCGAGCGGGATGTCCGTCCCGGCGCCCATCCGGTGGAGCAGAGCGGCCACGGCCGCGTGCACCACCATGAACATGCTCACGCCGGATTCCCGGGCGAGCCGCTTCAGCGCTTCATGGACCGGGGCGTCGAAGGCGATGTCGATCTCGGCTCCGGAGAACGCCGGGCGGGCGGGCCTGGGCCGGTCGGTGGGCAGCTCCAGCTCTTCCGGGGCGCCGGCCAGGACCGTACGCCAGTGGTCCAGCTGCAGGGCGGCCAGGCTGCCTTCGTCGGCGGGGTCGCCGAGCAGCCTGTCCTGCCACAGGGCGTAGTCGGCGTACTGGACGGGCAGCGGCTCCCAGTCGGGGGCCGCGCCGTCGAGGCGGGCCGCGTAGGCGGTGGCCAGGTCCCGCAGGAACGGCCGGTCCGACCACTCGTCGGTCGTGATGTGGTGCAGCAGCAGCACGACGACATGGTCCTCGGGCGCCAGCTCCACGACCGTTGCGCGCAGCAGCAGTTCGCTGGCGAGGTCGAACGGCCGGTTGACGACCGTGTCGATGATGCCCGCCACCTCGTCCTCGGTGGCCCGGACGCACTCCACCAGGGGGTGCGCCTGCTCGGCGGGCAGCACCCGCTGGAACACCTGACCATCGGGTGCGGTGAAGAACACGGTGCGCAGAGCTTCATGATGTGCCGTCACGTCGGCGAGCGCGGCACGCCAGGCCGCCACGTCCAGCGGGCCGCGCAGCCGCACGGCCAGTGAGAAGTTGTACGCGGCCGAGGTGCACTCGATCTGCTGGATGACCCACAGCCGCTGCTGGGCGTGGGACAGGGGCAGTCGCGCCGGTCGCTCACCGGCGGTCGGCACCGGTCGGGCGGGGCCGTCGGCACGGGTCGCGCGCGCTACCAGTTCGGCGACGGTCGGGGCCTCGAAGAGGTCCCGGATCGCCAGTTCCGCGTCGAGTGCGGTGCGGGCCCTGCTGACCAGCCGGGTGGCCAGCAGTGAGTGCCCGCCCAGGTCGAAGAAGTCGCTGTCGATCCCCACGCTGCCCGCGGGCAGTCCGAGCACCTCGGCGAACAGGGCGCGGAGTGTCTCCTCCCGCGCGGTGCGGGGGGAGCGGCCGGTGCCCGTACCGGCGAGGTCGGGGGCCGGCAGGGCCTTGACGTCCAGCTTGCCGTTGACGGTCAGCGGCAGTGTGTCGACGGTGACGAACGCGGTGGGCACCATGTAGTCCGGCAGTCCGGCCTTCAGATGGTCGCGCAGTCGCCGGACCAGCGCGTCGTCGGGCCCGGCAGCCTCCTCGGGGACGACATAGCCGACCAGGCGCCTGGTGCCGGCCCGTTCCGACACGACGACCGCCGCGTGTGCCACCTCGGGATGCGCGGACAGGGCCGTGGAGATCTCGCCGAGCTCGATGCGGTAGCCGCGGATCTTCACCTGGTCGTCGGTGCGGCCGAGGAAGTCGATGAGCCCGTCGGGGCGTTGGCGTACCAGGTCGCCGGTGCGGTACATGCGCTCGCCCGGTTCGCCGAACGGATCGGCGACGAACCGCTCGGCCGTCAGCGCGGGCCGGTCGTGGTAGCCGCGGGCCAGCCCGGTACCGGCGATGTACAGCTCGCCTGGGCTGCCCGGTGGGACGGGGCGCAGCATCGGGTCCAGCACATGGGCGCGGGTGCCTCGGATCGGCATCCCGACGGTGGAGGTCGCGCTGTCGGCGGTGGATCCGCCGAGCGTGTTGATGGTGTACTCGGTCGGCCCGTAGAGGTTGTAGCCGTAGGTTCCCTCGGTGCGGCGCAGCCGGGTCCAGACCGTGTCGGGGACCGCCTCGCCGCCGAGCAGGACGAGCGCGGGCCGGTGCTTTCCGGCGGCCTCGTCCCGGTCGAGCAGGCCTTCCTCGATGAGCAGTTGGGCGTAGGTGGGCGTCACATTGACCACGTCGACGCGATGGCTGTCGCAGTACGCGACCAGCGCCTCGGCGTCGCGGCGCAGCTCCTCGTCGCAGACGTGGACCTCGTGGCCCTCGACGAGCCCGAGCAGTTCCTCCCAGGACATGTCGAAGGCGAAGGAGACGGTGTGCGCGATGCGCAGCCGCCGTCCGCCGGCCGAGGCGATCGCCGGGTCGAAGATCTCCTTCTGGTGGTTGAACTGCATGTTCGTCAGCCCGCGGTACGGAGTGACGACGCCCTTGGGGCGGCCGGTCGAGCCCGAGGTGTAGATGATGTATGCGGGGTGGTCGAGGCGGCCCGGCAGCCCGTGCGCGAACGCGGGCCGCTCGGCGTCGGTGATCTCGTCGCCCGGCAGCGCGGCCAGCTCGGCGGCCACGGCCGCGTCGTCCAGCAGGAGTTCGGGGGCGACGGGGCCCTCCTCGTCGCGCAGGGACGGGGCGACGGCGGTGGTGGACACCAGGCACAGCGGTCCGGTGTCCCGCGCCATCAGGCGCAGCCGGTCGGCGGGGTGGTCCAGGTCGAGCGGCAGATAGGCGGCGCCGGTGCGCAGTACGGCGAAGAGGGCGGCCACCATCTCGATGGAGCGCGGCAGCGCGAGCGCCACCACCTTCTCCGGACCGGCGCCCCGGGCGAGCAGCAGCCGGGCCATCCGGTTGATGCGGGCGTCCAACTCGGCGTAGGTGAGAGCTTGTTCACCGAAGACGAGCGCCACCGCTTCCGGGGTACGGGCGACCTGGGCGGCGAGCAGATCGGCGACGGTCTCGTCGGGCACCGGCTCGCGGCCGGTGCGCTGCGCGGCGGCCGTGGCGGCCCGCTCGGCGGGCAGCAGCAGGTCGATCCCGGCGGTCCGGGCCCCGAGCCCGGCCGCGTCTGCGTCTGCGAGGGTTTCGGCGAGCCGGGCGAGCACGGCCGTGAACCGGTCGAGGACCGTGGTCGCGGCCTCGGCGTCGAACAGGTCGGGCCTGGCCGCCAGGGTGATCCGCAGCCGATTGCCGGGCGTGACGATCAGGGTGAGCGGGAAGTGGGTGCCGTCCACGTTGGACATGCCGGTGATGCCGTGCCGCCGCCGCAGTGCGGCGGCACGTTCCTCGCCGTCGGCCGAGCGGAGGACGAACAGGGTGTCGAAGAGCCGGCGGTGGCCCGTCTCCTGTTGCAGGGCGCCGAGCCCGACGAACTCGTACGGCATCACGGCCGCGCGTTCGGACTGCATCCGGCGCATCAGGCCGAGCAGCGGCTCGTCCGGGGTGAACGCGACACGCGCCGGGATGGTGTTGAGGAACATCCCGATGATTCCGGCCGCGTCCGGCACGTCCGCGGGCCGCCCGGCGACGGCGGTGCCGAAGACGACGTCGGTGCGGCCGGTCATCGCCGAGAGCACCAGCCCCCAGGCCGCGTTCAGCACGGTGTTCAGGGTGAGTCCGTGCCGACGGGCGGTGGCGCGCAGCAGTTCACTGGCCTGCGGCGTCAGCACGGTGTCGAAGTCTGCCGGGATGACCGGGCCGGTGTCGCGCCCGGACGGGGCGAGCAGGGTCGGCTCGTCCAGGCCGGACAGCGACCGGCGCCAGGCGGCGAGCGCGGCGCCGGTGTCCTGCTCGTCCAGCCAGCCGAGGTAGTCACGGTACGAGCCGGGGACCGGAAGTCCGGTGTCGTCGCCGGCGCGCTCGTAGAGCGTGAACAACTCCTCCAGGAACAGCCAGGCGGACCAGCCGTCCCACAGGATGAGGTGATGGGTGATCACGAGCCGGTCGCGGCCGTCGCCGAGCCGGATGAGCAGCAGCCTGCACAGCGGGGGCGAGGACAGGTCGAAGCGCCGGCGCCGGTCGACCGCCAGGAGTTCCCGGGTCCGGCTGTGCTGCTGCGCGGCGGACAGCCCGGAGAGGTCCTCCTCGACGAGCGGGATCTGTGCGCCGTCCACGATGAACTGGACCGGGCGGGGCAGCCCGTCGGCGGTGAACCCGGCCCGCAGACCGGTGTTTCGGGCCAGCAGCGCCCGGCAGGCTGCGCGCAGCCGGTCCGGGTCGACGCAGCGGTCGAAGTCGAGGGTCTCCTGGGACAGGTAGACGTCGAGCGCTTCGCCCGAGTCGTAGGTGGCGTGGAAGTACATGCCCTCCTGGAGTGGGGAGAGCGGCCAGATGTCGGCGACCGGGAGTCCGGCTGCCGCGGCGGCGACGCGGTCGGTCTCCGCCTGCGAGAGCACCAGGCCGCCCAGCGGGGCGGGCTGCTCCGGCTCCGGCGGGGTGCCCGCGGCGGAGGTCAGCTGGTCCAGCAGGGCCCGTAGGGCGGGGTCGGTGTCCGCGCCGGACTGCTCCTGAAGGGCCAGCACGGCCCGGAGGGCGGCAGCCGCCCGTCCGGCCTCGTCGGCGGGCACGGTCACGGCGTCGGCGGCATCGGCGGCCGGTTCGGAGACTGAGGGGGTGGAAGCGGCAGAAGGCGCGGAAGGGGCGGTCTGCGCCGCGGCGCACACTGCCAGTGCGGCCGGGGTCCGGCACTCGAACACATCGCGGGGGCCGATCGTCAGGCCGCGCGCGCGGGCCCGGGTCGCGACCGTGATCGAGCTGAGGCTGTCGCCGCCCAGGACGAAGAAGTCGTCGTCGGCGCCGGTCCCCGGTACGCCGAGCACCTCGGCGAAGATCTCGCAGAGGGCGCTCTCGCGCTCGTCGCGAGGTGCCCGTCCTCCGGTGCGGGGGGCGGGCCCGGCGGACGGCAGGGCGTTCTGGTCGAGCTTGCCACTGGGCGTCAACGGCAGTCCGTCCAGGACCAGGACGGCACCCGGCACCATGGGCGCGGGCAGCACGTCGGCGAGCACGGCGCGCAGGGCCTCGGGGTCCGGGACGGTGCCGGGGGCGGGCACGACGTACCCGGCGAGTGCACCGTCCCTGACGATCACCGCGGCACGGGCGACTCCCGGCAGGGCGGCCAGGGCGGCCTCGATCTCGCCGAGTTCGACGCGGTTGCCCCGGATCTTGACCTGCCGGTCGGTGCGGCCCAGGTACTCGACGGCACCGTCGGTGCGGCGCCGCACCAGGTCACCGGTGCGGTACATGCGCTCGCCCGGTCCGCCGAACGGATCGGCGACGAAGCGTTCGGCGGTCGTACCGGGCCGGTCGTGGTATCCCCGTGCCAGCTGCACACCGGCGAGGTAGAGCTCCCCCGGCACCCCGTCGGGTACCTGGCGCAGGAACGGGTCCAGCACGTGCAGCCGGGTGTTCCACACCGGGCGGCCGATGGCGACGGCGGGTCCGGCGTCACCGTCGTGGACGTGGGAGTGGGCGAAGAAGGTGACGTCCACGGCCGCCTCGGTGGGCCCGTAGAGGTTGTGCAGCGGCACGGGAGACCGCCCGGCACGGGACGTCAGCTGTGACCAGTCCCTGGCCTGGGCGCCGGTGAGGGCCTCGCCGCTGCAGAACACCCGCCGCAGGCTCGCCGCCCAGTCCGGGTGGTCGGTGACGGTCTCCAGGGCCTGGGTGAACGCGGCCAGCATGGACGGCACGAAGTGCAGCGTGGTGATCCGCCGCTCCCGGATCAGCCCGGCCAGGTAGCCGGGGTCACGGTGGCCCCCGGGGCGGGCGAGGACGACGGTGGCGCCCTCCACCAGGGGCCAGAAGAACTCCCACACCGAGACGTCGAAGGCGGCCGGGGTCTTCTGCAGGACCCGGTCGTCCGCGCCGAGTCCGTACTCCCCCTGCATCCAGGCAAGGCGGTTGACGACGGCGCGGTGGGTGACGGCGACGCCCTTGGGGCGGCCGGTGGAACCTGAGGTGTAGATCAGATAGGCCGGGTGGTCGGGACCGGCGGGCCGTACGGGGACGTCCGGGACAGCCCCGTCGCGGACGTCCGTCTCGGGGCCGTCCGGGCCGCTCTCGTCCGGGCCGACGAGAAGCCGGTCGAGGTCCGGTACATCGGGCAGCCGCCCGGCCGCATCCACGGTGGTCACGACCGTACGCGCGCCGGAGTCACCGAGCACGAACGCGACCCGCTCGGCGGGGTAGTCGAGATCGACGGGCAGATAGCCGGCGCCGGACTTGAGGACGCCCAGCAGCGCGACCATCAGTTCGGCCGACCGGGGCACGGCCACCGCCACATAGCTCTCCGGGCCGGCGCCGCGCGACCGCAGCCGCCGGGCCAGCGCCTCGGCCCGGCGGTCGAGCTCCGCGTAGCTCAGGGTGGTGTCGTCGAAGACGACGGCCGTGGCATCGGGGGTGCGGGCCGCCTGCGCGGCGAACAGCGAGGCGAGCGTGACCTCGGGGACGGGCCGGGCGGTGGCGTTGAGCCCGTCGAGGTGTGCGTGCTCCCGCTCGGACAGCAGGCCGGTCCGGGCCACGGTGCGGCCGGGCTCGGAGACCAGGGTGCGCAGCAGTGCGGTGAACCGGTTGGCGAGGACGGCCACGGTCACCTGGTCGAAGCGGGCGGCGTCGTGCTTGAACCGCAGCAGCAGTCCGGCGCTGCCCGGCTCGACGACGAGCGCGAGGGGGTAGTGCACCGCGTCGGTGACCTCGGTGCCGGTGATGCGCAGCGCCTCCGGTCCATGGGCGGCGGACAGCTCGGCGGCCGGGTGGTTCTCGAACACCACGAGCGTGTCGAAGAGTTCGCCGCCACCCGCGATCCGCTGGATGTCGGCCAGACCGAGGTGCTGGTGGTCCAGGAGCGCCGTGTGCTCGTCCTGGACTCGGCGCAGCAGTTCGGTGAGCGACTCCTCCGGGCGCAGGACCACCCGGGCGGGGACGGTGTTGACGAAGAGGCCCACCACGGAGTCCAGGCCCGCCACCTCGGTGGTGCGGCCGGACACGGTGGTGCCGAAGACGACGTCGCTGCTGCCGGTGAGCGCGCCGAGCAGCAGCGCCCAGACGCCGTGCACGACGGTGCTCAGGGTGAGCCCGTGGGTGCGGGTGTACGCGGTGAGGGCGGCGGTGAGCTCCGCGGGCAGCCGGGTGTCGACCTGTTGCGGCCTGGCCGGGGCCAGTGCGTCGTCCGCCGTCGTGGACGGGGCGGAGAGCCGGGTCGGCCCCTCCAGCCCGGACAGCGCCTGCCGCCAGGCCTCCCGTGCGGTGTCCCGGTCCCGGGCGGCCAGCCACGCCAGGTACGGGTGGGGCGAGGCGGCTGCGGGGAGCTCGTCGCCCCGGTAGGCGGCGGTGAGTTCGCGCAGCAGGACGGCGACCGACCAGCCGTCGGCGACGATGTGGTGCAGGGTGAGCAGCAGCCGGTGCCGGTGGCCGTCCCGGACGAGGGTGGCGCGCAGCAGCGGTGGCCGGGTCAGGTCGAAGCGTGCGGCCCTGTCGGCACGGAGCACGTCGTCGAGGGTGGTGTCGGCGGTGTCGGTCTCCCGCCAGGGCAGGGTGACGTGGGTGGCGAGGCGCTGGACGACCTCTCCGCCGGGAAGCTGGCGGAACGAGGCGCGCAGCAACGGGTGCCGGTCCAGCAGCTGTTGCAGGGCGCGACGCAGCCGGTCCGGGTCGACGAACCCGTCGAGTCCGAGGAGTTCCTGGACCAGGTAGAGGTCCGCAGCGCCCGCGTCGTACTCGGCGTGGAAGAAGAAGCCCTCCTGGAGCGGTGAGACGGGCAGCGCGTCCTCGTCCAGCCCGTCCACCGCGGTCGCGGTCGGGGCGGGGGCCTGCCTCGTTGCGGCGGCGCGGGCCAGGGCGGCGACGGTGCGGAGCCGGAACACCTCGCGCGGGCTGATCACGAGACCGGCGTCGCGGGCCCGGTTCACCAGCTGGATCGCGGCGATGCTGTCGCCGCCCAGCTCGAAGAAGCTGCTCCGGACGCCCACGTCCGGCAGCCGGAGCAGCTCGGCGAAGAGCCCGGCGAGCACGGTCTCGGCGGGGCCGGTGGGTGCGTCGGTGCCGCCGATGGCGGTCCACCGGGGTTCGGGCAGGGCGCGGCTGTCGAGCTTGCCGTTGGGCGTGAGCGGAAGGGGACCGTCCAGCACGACGACGGCGGTCGGCACCATGTGGTCCGGCAGGGCGTCGGCCGCCTGGGCCCGTGCGGCGGTGACGGCCGCCTCGGTGGCGGCGGCGTCGCCGTCCCCGACCAGATAGGCGACGAGGCGTTTGACGCCCCGGTGGTCGTCTCGGACCAGGACGGCGGCCTGGGCGATCCCGGGGCCGGCCATGAAGGCGCTCTCGATCTCGCCCGGTTCGATCCGGTGACCGCGGATCTTGATCTGGCCGTCGGCGCGGCCCAGGAACTCCAGATTGCCGTCGGCGCCCCAGCGGACCCGGTCGCCGGTGCGGTACATCCGGGTGCCGGGCTCCCCGTACGGGTCGGCGACGAAGCGCTCCGAGGTCAGGGCGGGGCGGCCCAGGTAGCCGCGGGCCAGGCCGCGCCCGGCGACGTACAACTCGCCCTCGACGCCCACCGGGACCGGGCGCAGTGCCGCGTCGAGGACGTAGGTGCGGGTGTTGGGGTCGGGCCGGCCGATGGGGGTGGGTCCGGGTCGCCCGGAACGGGCTAGCCACAAAGTGGAGTTGACGCTTGCCTCGGTCAGTCCGTACGCGACGACGACCTGGAGCCGTCCGGACCAGCGGGCGATCAGCTCCCCCGGTACCGCTTCGGTGCCGACGACGAGGACGGCGCCCTGGGGCAGTTCGCATTCCTGTGGCAGTGCCGAGACGAGCGACGGGGGCAGGATCATATGGGTGGCGCGGTGGTGTGCGATGTAGTCGGTGAGGTCGGGGCCGGCGACCCGCCGCTCGGCGGGGACGACGATGATCCGGCCGCCGACGCACAGCGACATGATCAGGTCCCAGACCGTCACGTCGAAGCTGACTGAGGCGAACTGCACCACACGGCTGCGGAAGTTGACACCGATCCGGTCGGTGGCCGTGGCGATGAGGCTGCCGACGCCGTCGTGGGTGACGATCACGCCCTTGGGGCGGCCGGTGGAGCCGGAGGTGTAGATGACGTAGGCGGCCTGGTCGAGGGCGACCGGGGTGCCCGGGTCGGTGTCGTCCTGGGCGGCGAGTGCGTTCGCGGTGGCGGGTTCGTCGAGCAGGAGGTGGGCGGCGTCCGTCGCCGGGAGGTCGTCCGCGAGTTCCCGCACGGTGAGGACGGTGGTGGCCCCGGCGTCGGACAGCATGTAGGCGGTCCGGTCCCGGGGGTGGTCGGCGTCCAGCGGGAGGTAGGCGGCGCCGGCCTTCATCACCGCGAGGAGCGCCACGACCAGTTCCGGGGAGCGCGGGAGGGCCACGGCGACGACGTCGGCGGCGCGCACCCCGCGGGAGGTGAGGAGCCTCGCCACCCGGTTGGCTGCGGCGTTGAGCGCGGTGTAGGTGAGTTCACGGTCCTCGTACACGAGCGCGACGGCCTCGGGCGAGCGGCGCACCTGTGCCTCGAAGGCGGCGGGCCACGACAGTTCGGCCGTTTCGCGCGGCGCCACGGCGAACTCGCCCAGCAGCCGGTCCCGTTCGGTGCCGGAGGTGAGCTCGATCCGGCCCACCGGCCGGTCGGGGTCCTCGGTGAGGGCGCGCAGCACGGTGAGGAAGCGGCGTTCGTGGTCGCGGAGGGTCTCCGCGTCGCAGAGGTCCGCGTCCGCGTCGAGGTGGACGGCGATGCCGTGGCCGCCGCGGGTCTCGGCGAATCCGAAGGCCAGGTCGCTGACCGGGCCGAGCCACTCCGGGCGGAGTTCGGCCTCCGGTCCGGCGAAGCCCAGTCCCTCGCCCCTGGGCAGGATGTTGACGGTGGGGCCGACGAGTTCCGGGACGCCGTCGACCAGGCCGAGGTCCCTGGCCAGGTCCTCGGCGCGGTAACGTCCGTGCGCGACCGCTTCGGAGATCTCCCGGCGCACGTCGGCGACGAGGGCCGCGCCCGTGGTGCCGGGGCGGACGGTCAGCAGCAGCGGGACGATGTTGGAGACCATGCCGGGGACGGCGGCCGACGCGGTGTCCTGTCGGGCGGTGACGGGCAGGCCGAGGACCAGGTCCTGTTCGCCCGTGATCCGGTGCAGATAGGCGGCGACGGCGGCGACCAGCAGCCGGGACGGCCGGACGTCCGCGTTGCCGGCGGCGGTGTGCAGCCGCTCGGCGTCCTGCGGGGAGAGTTCGACGGTGCGCCGCAGCCGCCGCGCCATCAGGGACGGGGCGCGTTCGACGAGGCGTACGGGTTCGGGGCGGCCGGCCAGGTGCCGCTGCCACCAGGCGCGATCCGCCTCGTGCTGTGCGGAGGTGCGGTAGTCCCGGTCGGCGTCCACGAGCCGGGTGAGGGACCAGTCGGGGCGGGCGGGGGCCTGCGCGCCCAGGGTGTAGAGCTCGCCGGCCCGGCGGCTGACGAGTGTCACGCCCATGCCGTCGAGAACGATGTGGTGATAGCGCTGGTACCAGCGGACCCGGTCGTCCGCGAGCCGGAGCAGCGCCTGGGCGAACAGTGGTGCCCGGCCCAGGTCGGCGGGCCGTTCGCGTTCGGTGGCCATCCAGTCGGCGGCGGCCGCCTCGGGGTCCGGGGCGTCGCGCAGGTCGACGACGGGCACCTCGACGGAGACGGCCGCGGGGCTCTGGCGCGGGCCGCCGTCCCCGGGGGTGAACGCGACGTGCAGGCAGCCGGCCTCCCCGACGGCCTGCCGGACGGCTGCGGCGAGCCGGCCGAGGTCGGTGTCGCCGTACAGGTCCAGGGCGAAGGCGATGTTGTAGGCGGAGCTGTCGGGCTCGATCTGCTGGGCCGGCCAGATCCCGGCCTGCCCACCGGTCAGGGGGGTTCCGGCAGCGTCCGTCCGGTCCGGCTCGGCGTCAAACATCGTACGAAATGGCCTTTCCCTGGTGATGTAGGCAAGGAGAGGACGCCCCGTCCGACGGTGAGCCGGGCCGGCACACCGTCGGACGAGCAGTCCTGTTCGGTCCTGCTGGGATGGGGCGGTGTGCTACTTGACGGCCGTCAGCAGCGGCACGATCTCGTCGATCGCGTAAGGGATCGAGAGAACCGTGTTGAAGGAGAACGCGGCGCCGATGTCCGGGTCCTGGTAGGGCACGAACAGGTCGTGCTTGTCCTTGCTGACCTTCAGGTTCTTGTAGAGCGGCTCGGCCTTGATCCGGTCGTTGGCGTCGGTGCTGGAGGTCACCCAGACCAGCCGGTCGACGTCCAGCACGTTCAGCTTCTCGGCGCTGAGTTCCGCGGCGTTCCAGCCCGGCTTGGCCAGCGTGTCGATCTCGGGCTTCAGCTTGAAGCCAAGCTCGGAGAAGAACATCGACTTGGGGTCGGTCTTCGTGAACGCGGAGTACTTTCCCGCCTCGAAGCTGTCGGCCACGGCGAGGGTCTTCGTCGCGAACTCGGGGTGCTCGTCACGGACCTTCTCGAAGTCGGCGTCGATGCCGGTGATCAGCTTCTCGGCCTGCGTCTTCCTCCCGAGCGACGCGCCGATCTGGCGGGTCATCACCTGCCACGAAGCCCCGTAGTCGGGAAGGTCCTTGGGCTGGGCGACGACCTTGGTGAACTTGGAGAGGGTGTCGTACTGCTCCTTCTTCATCCCCGAGTACTGGGCGATGACCAGGTCCGGCTTGAGTGCGGCGATCTTCTCCATGTTGTACTCGTCGCGCTCACCGACGATGTCCGGCGTGGCGGATCCCCACTTTTCCTTGGTCCAGGGCCACTTGCCGTACGGCTTCTCCTTGAACCAGTCCACAGAGCCGACGGGCTTGATGCCGAGTGCGAGAACCGCGTCCTGGTCGGAGAGGCCCAGGGTGACGATCCGCTTGGGCTCGGCCTCGATCGTCGTGCTGCCGTACTTGTGCTGGACCGTCACCGGGAACGCGCCGGCTTTCCCGCCGGTCCCGGCCGAGGCACTGGACCCGGCCTTCTCGTTGCCGCCCCCACAGGCGGCCAGAGCGACGGCGGCGACGGCCGCGACAGCCACTCGGGGAGCGAATCCGACGAACCGCGTCAGCGCGGGGCGTGTACCAGTGGACACGGATGTTCCTTTCAAGGGGTTTTCACTGTGCTGCCGAGGCAGCCGCGTGCAGCGGCAGGACCGGCGGGCAAGGCGGTGTGCGGGGGCGGGACCGATGACGGTCCGGAGAAGGGGGGTTGATCAGGGCGTGGCGACGCCGTCGGCGAGCGGGCGGGGCTCGTCCGTGGTGTTCTTCAGGCCGCGCTCGACGATCGAGTCAAGGATCTCGCCGACCCTGATCGCGGTGTTGGAGAGCAGCGACGAGGTGATGCCGTGGGTGTGCTCGGTGCCGCCCTGGAGGTAGATGCCGCAGCGCAGTTCGTCGTCCGTCGCGATGCGGTAGTCGCGCTCGACCCGGACGCGGCCCTCCTCGTCACGGTGGCAGTGCCGCGCCACGTCGCCGAGAAGGCCGAGGGGCTCGACGGGGCTGTACCCGGTGGCGAGGACCACGACATCGGCCTCCAGCGTGCTCTCCTCGCCGGTGACCAGGGACGTGACGGTGGCGTGCACCTTGTCCCCGGTCTCCTCGACTCCGGTCAGCCGGGAGATGTTGATGAAGTGCAGCCGTTCGGTGCCGAGCACCTTCTCCTGGTACGCCTGGCGGTAGAGGTCGTCGATCAGATCGATGTCCACCACGGAGTAGTTGGTGTTGCCGTGATAGTCTATCAGCTTGCGCTTGATGTCGTCCGGGGCGGTGAAGTACTCGTCGACCGCCTCCGGGTCGAAGATCCGGTTGGCGAAGCTGCTGTCGTCGGCCGGGCTGTATCCGTAGCGGGAGAAGACGGCGCAGACCTCGGCCCGCGGGAAGCGGCGGTGGAGGTACGCGACGTTCTCGGCGGCGCTCTGCCCGGCGCCGACCACGACGAACCGGGTGGGGTCGGTGCCCTCCAGGGCATCGACCTTGGCCAGCAGGTCGGAGTTGTGCCAGACCCGGTCCGTGCGCTCGACGCCCTCCGGCATCAACGGGCGCAGCCCGGTGCCGACAACGAGGTTGCGGGCGCGGTGGACCACCGTCTCCGCGCCCGAACGCGCCGTCACATCGACGTACTCGACGACTCCGTCACGCAGGACGGGTTCGACGGAGATCACCTCGTGGCCGTACGAGACCATGTCGTCGACCTTCGCCGCGGCCCACTCGAAGTAGTCGTGGAACTCCACGCGGAGCGGGAAGAGGTTCTTGTGGTTGACGAAGTCGACCAGCCGGCCGCGGCTCTGCAGATAGCGCAGGAAGGTGTACTCGCTGGACGGGTCCCGCAGCGTCACCAGGTCCTTGAGGAACGACACCTGCATCGTCGCGTCGTCGATCAGCATGCCGCGGTGCCAGCCGAACGCCGGCTGGCGCTCGAAGAAGTGCGCCGTCACCGCCTCCTGCCTGCCGACTCGCGCGTTGTGCTCGCTGAGCGCGATCGCCAAGGCCACATTGGACGGCCCGAAGCCGATTCCTATGAGGTCGTGGATCAGAGGTGCGTCGCCAGGATCGACCTGTGACATGTCACTCCCATCGTGCGGGACAGCCGCCTGTCAGGCGTGGACGAAATGAACGGGACGTGGGCGCACCGAGAGCGGCAGCCAGACGAACTTAGGTAAAGCTAACCTGACTTAGGCAAGCCTGTCGACCAGGCAAATCGGACCAATCACCAAGCGCCCCACCTAACGCGCGTGAAACCAGGGCCCGTTGCGTCATTAGGTAAGGCTTGCTTTACTTGGCGTCGATCGGTCGCTCATCTGAGGAGGAACTCATGCGGGTCGCCATGTTCGGTTACCAGACCTGGGGCCACCGCACCCTGCAAGCCCTCCTGGACTCCGAGCACGACGTGGTGACGGTCGTGACGCATCCGAAGAGCGAGCACGCGTACGAGAAGATCTGGAGCGACTCGGTCGCGGACCTGGCCGCGGAGCACGGCGTGCCGGTGATCATCCGCAACCGGCCCGACGACGAGGAGTTGTTCCGGCTGCTCGAGGAGGCCGCGCCGGACATCATCGTCGCGAACAACTGGCGCACCTGGATCCCGCCGCGCATCTACGACCTGCCCCCGCACGGCACGCTGAACGTCCATGACTCGCTGCTGCCGAAGTACGCCGGCTTCTCGCCGCTGATCTGGGCGCTCATCAACGGCGAGACCGAAGTCGGCGTCACGGCCCACATGATGGACGAGGTGCTCGACGCCGGCGACATCGTGGACCAGCGCGCGGTGAAGGTGGAGCCCACCGACACCTCCGTGGACCTGTTCCACAAGACCGTCGACCTGATCGCCCCGGTCACCATCGGCGCGCTGGACCTGATCGCCTCCGGGCAGACCGAGTTCACCCGGCAGGACCGCTCGCAGGCGACGTTCTTCCACAAGCGCGCCGAGGAGGACATCCGCATCAACTGGGACTGGCCCGCCGAGGCGTTGGAGCGCCTGGTGCGTGCCCAGACGTCGCCGTACCCGAACGCCTTCACCTTCCACCGCGGCCGGCGGCTGGAGGTGGTGGCCGCCGTCGTGTCCGAGGGCCGCTACGGCGGAACGCCCGGCCGCGTCTTCTACCGCGAGGGCGAGGCAGTGGTGATCGTCGCCGGCTCCGACGCGCGCACGGGCCTCAACCACGGCCTCGCCATCACCCGGGTACGGACCGAGGACGGCCGGGAACTCCCCGCGACCGAGTACTTCACCTCGATGGGCGGATACCTCACCACTGGCCCCTGAGCACCGGAAAGGCCCCGGCCGCGGCATTCGGCGTGCGGGAGGCCATCCGGAACGAGCATCGCCCGCACGGCCCCGCACCGTCATCGGTGCGGGGCCGTGCGGGCGCGGGCTGCCCGTCGCACGGGTTCAGCCTCACCACAGCGCTGGACCGCTGACACCGGAGCGGCGACCGCCCCCGCCCGGTCTTGCGGCCGGGCAGGGCGGCCGGCGCAGCCTCACCCGGACCGGGACGGTCGCACTCCCGATGCCGCCCCGGCAGCATCGGGGCGGCGTCGCCGCTCGTCACGAGCGGGCATTAAAGTGCGATGCGAAGTATGTGCGTGTCTATCCGGATCTCGGAGCGGCAGGCTCAGGATCCACACCGCACGCTGGAAGGGAACGAAGCCGTGCATGGCGAGTACAAGGTGCCCGGCGGCAAGCTTGTCGTCGTAGATCTGGACGTCGAGGACGGCGTACTGCGCAACGTCCGCGTCGCCGGGGACTTCTTCCTGGAGCCCGACGAGGCGATCCTGTCGATCAACGGGGCCCTGGAGGGCGCCCCCTCCTCGACGGACGCGGCAGGCCTGGCGGCCCGGATCACGGCGGCGCTGCCGGAGTCGGCCGTCATGCTCGGGCTGACCGCGGAGGGCGTCGGCATCGCCGTTCGGCGCGCCCTGGCCCACGCGACCGAGTGGAGCGACTACGACTGGCAGCTGGTGCACACAGGACCGCAGCACCCGGCCCTGCACATGGCGCTGGACGAGGTCCTCACCGCCGAGGTGGCCGCCGGGCGACGGGCACCCACGCTGCGGGTCTGGGAATGGGCGTCGCCCGCTGTGGTCATCGGCAGCTTCCAGTCGCTGCGCAACGAGGTGGATCCCGACGGTGCGGCGAAGCACGGGATGACCGTGGTCCGCCGTATTTCCGGTGGCGGGGCCATGTTCGTGGAGCCCATGAGCACGATCACCTACTCGCTGTCCGTGCCGGAGTCGCTGGTGTCGGGCCTCTCCTTCCCGGACAGCTACGCCTACCTCGACGACTGGGTCCTGGGCGCGCTCGGCGACATGGGGATCAAGGCCTGGTACCAGCCCCTCAACGACATCGCCACCGACGCCGGCAAGATCGCCGGTGCCGCCCAGAAGCGGATGGCCGGCACGGAGGGTGGTCCTGGAGCCGTCCTGCACCACGTGACCATGTCGTACGACATCGACGCCGACAAGATGCTCGAGGTCCTGCGCATCGGCAAGGAGAAGATGTCCGACAAGGGCACCAAGAGCGCCAAGAAGCGCGTCGACCCGCTCCGACGCCAGACGGGCCTCGCCCGGGAGCAGGTGATCGAGAACATGATCGCCTCCTTCCGTAACCGCTACGGGCTGACCAACGGCGGAGTCACAGCGCGGGAGCTGGCCCGTGCGGAGGAGCTCGTCCGCACCAAGTTCGGCACTGAGGAGTGGACCGCCCGGGTGCCGTAGTCGGGCACCGGCCAGATCTCCCGCCCTGCTGGTTCGTCGGAAGCGGGACGCCGACTCCGGGTCCGCGTGGCGTGACGATCCCCGACTCGTGGGGGAGCACGGCGAGTTGGGTACCCTCGCGAGCCCGCGGCCCGCGCGGGGGTGCGGGTGGTCGGGGCCCGTTGCCCGGAGTGAGGAGGGCACGCCGTCCGCGGTGCGCGCTACGGGGCGGCCGGCGGGCGGTGTTCGTACCAGCGCCGGTCGGCCTCCAGCTGGGCGGCCAGCGAGATCAGCCGTTCCTCACTGCGGGAGGGGCCGAGCAGCTGGGCGCCGACGGGGAGGCCGTCGGAGGTGAACCCGGCGGGGACGTTGATCCCGGGCCAGCCCAGTACGTTCCAGGGCCAGGCGTACGGGCAGGCCTCGGTGATCGCCACGTCGGTGCGCCAGGCGCTCAGCCCGTCGAAGCTGCCGATCCGGGGCGGCGGGAGGGCGGTGGTCGGGGTGAGCAGCACATCGAACCCCGATCCGGCCCGGCCGCGGGAGGGGTGGAACAGTGCGCCGATCCGACGGTGCTGGCGCACCTCCCGGTCCCTCGCCGCCCGCACCACCCGGCCGCCGAGCCGGGTGCCGGTGCGCAGGGCGCTGCGGGTGCGCGCGTCCAGGAGCGCGGGCTCGGGATGCAGCGCGGCGAGTTCGGCGATCCCCGCGGTGGCGCGGGGCACGAAGCCGAGGCCGATCAGCCCGTAGCGGGGCCGGGCCTCCTCGACGTGGTGGCCGAGCGCGGCCAGGGCCTCGGCGAGCGCGGTGACGGCGCGCCGTACCTCCGGGTGGGGTGCGGTCCCGGTGAGGGTGAGCGGGGGGCGCCAGGCGACAGCGATGCGCAGCCGGCCCGGGTCGCGGAGGGCGGCGGCGCGGGCCTCGACGGGCGGCGGGCGGTGCGGGTCGTCGGGGTGCGCCCCCGCGACGGCGTCCAGGAGCAGGGCGGCGTCGGCGACGGTCCTGGCCAGCGGTCCGTTGACGGTGAGGCCCTGGAAGGCGTCGCTGTGGGGGTGCACGGAGATCCGGCCGCGCTGCGGTTTGATGCCGACGAGATGGGTCCAGGCCGCCGGGATGCGGACGGACCCGGCGCCGTCGGAGCCGAGCGCGGCGGGCACCAGCCCGGCCGCGACGGCTGCCGCCGAACCGCCGGACGAACCGCCGGGGGTGTGGTCGGTGTTCCACGGGTTGCGGGTGGCGCCGAAGGCGGGCCCCTCGGTGAACGGCCACTGGCCCAGTTCGCAGGAGTTGGTCTTGCCGACGATCACGGCCCCGGCGGCACGCAGTCTGCGTACGGCCTCGCTGTCCGCGGTGGCGGCGGGCAGCTCCCCCGCACAGCCGAAGTAGGTGGGCATCCCGGCGACATCGGTGTCGTCCTTGACCGCGACGGGCACTCCCAGCAGCGGCAGCCGCTCCCCCGCGGCCAGCCGCCGGTCGGCCTCGGCGGCCTCGGCGAGTGCGGCCTCGGCCCGCAGTTGGCGGAAGGCGTTGAGGGTGCCCTGGCTCGCCTCGATCCGGGCGAGGGCGGCGGAGACGAGCTCCGTGGCGGTGGTGCGGCCGTCCGCCAGCGCCCGTGCGCTGTCGGCAAGTCCGGCCGGGGCCGCGACGTCCGTTTCGATGGAATCCGCTGAGGACATGTGCTGCCCGCCTCCCTCGTACCGTCAGGTGCGCGCACCTGTCCGCCCGAACGAACCTACGACCTCGCCCGCGGTCGTTACTGGAGGGTAACGAGTCGGGGTGGTCCGCTCAAGCGTTCGGCGGGAGGTGTAGGCCGAATGAGCGCGCGGGGCCCGCGAGAGCGCTCACGCGCGACTCCTCGCGGCCCTACGGCTCCCCCAGCCCTACGGCTCCCCCAGCCCTACGGCAGTACGGCTACGGCTACGGCTACGGCTACGGCTACGGCTACGGCCGGACGGTGATCTCGCCGATCCCGGTGCCGAGCCCTGCGCAGTGGGCGGTCGACTGGCCTGACTGACCCGGGCTGAGCGTGACGTGCTCGCCGTCGACGTCCGGGGACCAGCCGCAGACCAGGTGCACCCAGAAGGTCCGCGCCGCACCCCCGTTGTTCCGGCACAGCGCGTAGCCGGTGTAGTCGTCGACGGCGTGCTTGCCGGTCTCGCAGGACAGCCCCGGCGGTGTCGCCGTCGGGGTGGCGGCCGAGACCGCCGTGGCCAGGCCGGCGGCGACCGCGAACGCCGCGGTCAGCCCAGCGACGGCGGCGCCCCGCAGCACGGCACCGGACAGACTCCGCATGGACTTCTTCATGATTCCCTCTCGGTCGTGACGAACCGGATGCCCCGGCAACCGTCCCCCGCCCCCATAACCGAAAAACCCGCAGGACGTCACGCCGCGTACGCGTTCGCGCGCCGTCCCTCCGCCGGGCGTGCGCCGCTGCCCCGGCGTACGCTCGGAAGATCGGGCCACAGACCTGAACAGTTCCGTCAGAACCTTTCGAGGAGGCGACGTGACCGGTCCACACCTCGGCACACGCCCGGCCGCATGGGCCACGGCGATCGCGCTCTCCGTCACCGGCAGCAGCCTCATCGGCAGCGGCGTCGCACAGGCCGACGACATCAGCACTCTCACCTCCCAGCAGATCGCCGACCGCGCCCGCGACGCCCTGCTCGACGCGCACTCCATGCACCTCAGCGCGCGCGGGAACCTCCACAAGGGCAGCACGCCGATGTCCGTGGAACTCACCCTGGACCGCAGCGGCAACTGCGACGGCTCGGTGGACCTCGGCCACAGCCAGGGATCGGCGCGGATCATCAAGCACGGCAACGACGTCTGGGTCAAACCGGACGCGGACTTCTGGAAGAACCAGGTCCCCGACGGCGGCCCGGCCTTCGCCGCGATCCTGAACGGCCGCTACATGCGGGCCTCGGCCACCGACCCCCGACTGCTCGCGCTGACCAGGGCCTGCGATCTCGACACCGTCCAGAAGCTGGTCAGCGACAACGCGGACAACCAGGCCGGCACGCTCAACAAGGCCGCGACGACCACGCTCGGTAAGGCGTCCGTCGTACCGCTGACCAGGATGCGGGACAACACGACGCTGACCCTGTACGTGGCGGCCACCGGAACGCCGTATCCGCTGCGGCTCACCCTTCGGGGCGACGGGACGGACGCGACCGTGGACTTCTCCGCCTTCGACAAGCCGGTGCCCACGTCCACTCCCCCGCCGGACGAAACGTTCGACATCAACGCCCTGCTGGGCCGTACGACGCAGACGGCGTGACGCCCGGCCGGTGAGCACCGGGTGGCGGGCAGCCCGACCGACCCGGCCATGACACGATTGCTGTGCACCGCGCTGGAGGGGCCTTCATGTCGCTCGGTCGGGTCTGCCACCATGGCGGTCGACCTGCAATAACAGGCATGATGGGCACACCAGTAGACCAAGGGAACGTGCAAGGTCTCGGTCTACATCCCGAACGTCAAGGACATCAGTTATGTGGGCGGCAACCCTGCCCACTACGCCGTCCACCGGTACTTCGACGCCAGGCCGAGCACCGCGATCGACACGTTCGAGATCAACCAGACCGCACACCTGGGTCGGTGGATCAACGCCGTTCCCGGTGAGCACGGGCAAGATCTCCGTCGTGCTCGACAACCGCGGCAAGACCTCGGGCAACCGGCACGCCGCCGCGGCTCCGATCAAGGTGGACTGCACGGCGTCGTGGCCGCGTGCCCGCGTGGCCGTGTGCCGGACGGGCTCCGGCGCACGGCCACGCGGTGGCGCACGGCCCGCACTCGAAGCCGTTCCGTCCCTGCGTCGCCGGTGGGACTCAGGCCAGTGCCGGGATGACCGTGGAGCCGTACGCGTCGATGGTGGCCTCCTTCGCGTCGTGCATGTCGTAGACGGCGAACTGGTCGACGCCCAGGTCCCGCAGGTGCTTCAGCTTCTCGATGTGGGTTTCGGCGGGGCCCAGGAGGCAGAAGCGGTCGACGATCTCGTCGGGGACGAAGTCGGTGGACGGGTTGGCGGCCCGGCCGTGGTGGCTGTAGTCGTAGCCGTGCCGGTCCTTGATGTACGCGGTGAGCTCGTCCGGCACCATCCCTGAGTGCTCGCCGTACTTGGCGACCAGGTCGGCAACATGGTTGCCGACCATGCCGCCGAACCAGCGGCACTGCTCGCGTGCGTGGGCCAGCGCCTCGGCCGATTCGTCCGCGGTGACATAGGCGGGGGCAGCGACACAGATGGTGAGGGAGTCGGGATCGCGGCCCGCCTCCACCGCCGCCTGGCGGACCGCCTTGATCATCCATTCGGTGAGGAAGGGGTCGGCGAGCTGGAGGATGAAGCCGTCGGCCTTCTGCCCGGCCAGCGCGAGCGCCTTGGGACCGTACGCGCCCATCCAGACGGGCAGCCGGCCGTCCTTGACCCAGGGGATCTTGATCGGCTGCCCGCCGACCGCGGCCTCGCGCCCCTCGGCGAGGTCGCGGATGGCGTCGATGGCCTCGCCGAGCGTGGCCAGGGTGTTGGGGCTGCGGCCGGCCACCCGCATCGCCGAGTCGCCGCGACCGATGCCGCAGACCGTCCGGTTGCCGTACATCTCGTTGAGGGTGGCGAACGTGGAGGCGGTGACCTCCCAGGTGCGGGTGGACGGGTTGGTGACCATGGGGCCGACCACGAGGTGTTCGGTGTGTTCGAGGATGCGGCTGTAGATGACGAAGGGCTCCTGCCAGAGCACCGCCGAGTCGAAGGTCCAGCCGTAGCGGAAGCCGTTGTGTTCGGCGCGGCGCATCAGGTCGACGACGGCCGATGCGGGCGGGTCGGTCTGCAGGACGAGTCCGAAGTCCATACCAGGTGCTCCTAGTCCAGGTACTGACAGGTGGCGCGCGGGGTGTACATGCCGTGTCCGGCGTGGCCGGTGAACGTACGGCGGTCGATGACGACCTCACCGCGCGAGAGCACGGTCTCCACCTGGCCGGTGAGCCGCTTTCCCTCGTACGCCGAGTAGTCGACGTTCATGTGGTGGGTCTCGGCGGAGACCGTCTGCTCGGCGGTCGGGTCGTAGACGACGATGTCGGCGTCGGCGCCCGGGGCGATGGTGCCCTTCTTCGGGTAGAGGCCGAACATCCTGGCCGGGGAGGCGCAGGCGATCTCGATCCACCGGCGGCGGGAGATGTGGCCGTCGACGACCGCCTGGTGGAGGAGGTCCATCCGGTTCTCGACGCCCGGCATGCCGTTGGGGATCTTCGAGAAGTCGCCGCGGCCCATCTCCTTCTGCCCGGAGAAGCAGAAGGGGCAGTGGTCGGTGGAGACGACCTGGAGTTCGTTGTTCCGCAGGCCCCGCCACAGTGCTTCCTGGTGCTCCCTGGGCCGCAGCGGTGTGGAGCAGACGTACTTCGCGCCCTCGAAGTCCGGTTCGGCGAGGTTGTCGGTGGAGAGGAAGAGGTACTGCGGGCAGGTCTCCCCGAAGACGGGCAGCCCCTTGTGGCGGGCCGCCGCGATCTCGGCGAGGGCCTCGTCGGCGGAGACGTGCACCACGTACAGCGGGGCGCCGGCGACGCGGGCGAGCTGGATGGCGCGGTGGGTCGCCTCGGCCTCCAACGCCACCTTGCGTACGTCTCCGTGGTAGCGCGGATCGGTGCGGCCCTCGGCGAGCGCCTGCTCGACCAGGACGTCGATGGCGATGCCGTTCTCCGCGTGCATCATGATCAGGCCGCCGTTGGAACCGGCCCGTTGCATGGCCCGCAGGATCTGGCCGTCGTCGCTGTAGAAGACGCCGGGGTAGGCCATGAACAGCTTGAAGGAGGTGACGCCCTCCGCCACCAGCAGGTCCATCTCCTTGAGCGAGGACTCGTTCACATCGGCGAGGATCATGTGGAACGCGTAGTCGATGGCGCAGTTGCCGTCCGCCTTCGCGTACCAGGCGTCGAGCCCCTCGCGCAGGGAGCGCCCGACGGACTGGATGGCGAAGTCGACGATCGTGGTGGTGCCCCCCCAGGCCGCCGCCCGGGTACCGGTCTCGAAGGTGTCCGCGGCGAAGGTTCCGCCGAACGGCATCTCCATGTGGGTGTGCGCGTCGACGCCCCCCGGGATGACGTATTTGCCGGTGGCGTCGATGCTCCGGTCGGCGGTCCAGCTCTCTGCGGCGTCGCTGCCGTGCTCGGCGAGTGCGGCGATGCGGCCGCCCTCGACGAGTACATCGGCATGGATCTCGTCGGATGCGGTGATGACGAGGCCGCCGTGGATGACGGTGCGGCTCATGTACCCCTCCTCACAGTGGCGGAATGGGTCTACGCACGTAGACCCGGTGCGTGATGAAGAACGTAGAAGTGGGTTACCCACTGTGGCAATACCGCTGCGGCCAACCGCTGAAGACGTTTCTGTTTCATCGGTCCGGCACCCCACCGGCCCAGTGCGCGGCACGGTACGGCCGCGCGAGTGCGGGGCCGGGGCGTGCCGTATGCGCCGGTGGGGCGGGTCCCAGGCGGGTGAAACGGCTGGTGGGACTGGCGCCGGTCGGGCGAGTGGGGCGAGCCCGTGCGGGGGAACCGTCCGGACGGCGAGCGGCAGTTCGCGCCGGATCCCGGGGGCGGTCTCCTAGCTTCACTCCATGATCAGAAACGCAATCCTCGCCTCGGCCTTCCTCTGCGCCTCCCTTGTCACCGCTCCCCTGGCGGCCGGTGCCGACGGCCCGTCCGACGGCTGGCAGCGGGTCGGCTCCGGCATCCTGGGCGGGGTGAGCGGCATGGCGCTGGTCGAGGGGGCGCCCGTGGGTCACGGCCTGGCCGACGCGGTCGTCGTGCGCGACAACAAGGGGGACCGCGAGGCCAGGGTGGCGACCGTGAGTCTGCGGCCCGGCCAGGACCCGGTCGTCAGGGAACTCGCGTGGTTCGGCGTGGTCCCCGCCGATCTGGAGGCGCTCGACGCGGTCCCCGGCAGCCCCGGCCACTACATCGCCGTGACCGGCAGGGGCGACGCCTACCACGTCGTCGTGGCGCACGGCCGGGCAACGGCCGAGGCCGATCCCGTCGCGCTGCCGGGACGGCGCGACGGCGACGACTACGAGGGCTTCGCGCTGCACCGCGACCGGTCGGGCCGGACCTTCGCCGTGTGGGCGACGCGGGGCAGCGGCGACCGGCCGGCTGTCGTGTACGCCTCCTCGGTGCGCATCGGCACGTACGACGTGGAGTTCGGCAGCGTCAGCGCGCGGCAGGAGTTCACCGTGCCGTTCCCGGACCAGGACGAGGTACGGCACATCAGCGACCTGAAGGTCCTCCAGGACGGCACGGTCATGGTGTCGTCGGCCTCGGACCCCCATGCGGGCGACGGGCCGTTCGCCTCCGCCGTCTACGATGCCGGCCGGCTCACCGTGAACGTGGCCCACGACGCGGTGCTGCGCCTGAAGCCGGAGCGCGAACTGAGCCCGCTGAACCTCTTCACCAAGCGGGACAACCGGAAGATCGAGGCCATCGCCTTCCTGTCCGGCCGGCACGCCATCTGGGGCACCGACGACGAGAACGACGGGGGCTCCGTGAAGTTCGACCGCGTCGGACGGTAGCCGCCCGCGCGGAACCGGAACCGTTCGGCCACGACCGGGGCGCCGCATCGGCGGCGCCCCCTCGCGAGAACCGGGGGCGCCGCGTCCGCGCGGCCTCACCCCGCCGCTTGCAACGCGTCGGCGAGGATCGCCGCACCCTCCTCCGCCTCCGGGATGGAGAGCGAGAGGGGCGGGGCGATACGCAGCACGCTCGTGTTGTGGCCGCCGCCCTTGCCGAGGAGCAGGCCGCCCTCGCGGGCCGCTTCCAGCACGGCCGCGGCCGCTTCGGGATTCGCCTCGTCCGTACCGGGCTTCACCAGTTCGATGCCGATCATCAGGCCTCGACCGCGCACCTCCCGGACACACTCCGATCCGGCGGCGATCGCCCGCAGCCGCTCGATGAGCAGTCCGCCGACCCGGCGGGCATTGCCCTGGAGATCGTGTTCGAGGAGGTACGAGAGGTTGGCGAGGCCGGCGGCCATGGTGACCGGGGAGCCGCCGAACGTCGAAATGGAGTTGGCGTCAAGGCAGTTCATGACATCGGCGCGGGCGATGACGCCCCCGATCGACATGCCGTTGCCGATGCCCTTGGCGAACGTGACGATGTCCGGCGGGCCGCTGCGTCCGTGTGCCTGCCAGCCCCAGAAGTGCTCGCCGGTGCGCCCCCAGCCGGTCTGCACCTCGTCGGAGATCCACAGGATGCCGTGCCGGTCCAGGACTTCGCGGAACGCCGCGTACAGACCGTCGGGCGGTGAGGTGAACCCGCCCACGCCCTGGATGGGTTCGGCGATCAGCGCGGCGGCGTCCCGGGTGTGGCCGAGCAGGTCCTCCAGGTCCGCCACGCAGGCCGCGATGAACTCCCCGTCGCTCAGGTGCGCGTACGGTCCGCGGCTGCGGACGCCGCCGTGCACGTACAGCGTCTGGAGCGGTGACAGGCTGGTGGGCGACCAGGCTTGGTTGCCGGTGATGGAGACCGCGGAGAAGGACCGGCCGTGGTAGCTGTTGCGCATCGCGAGGATCTGGTTCGACCTGCGGTACGTGGTGGCGAGCAGCAACGCCGTGTCGTTCGCCTCGGTGCCGGAGGTGGTGAAGAAGACCCGGGCGTCCGGGATGCCGGAGAGGCTGACGACGCGCTCGGCGAGCTCGACCATCGGCCGGTTCAGATAGAGCGTGGAGGAGTGGATGATCCGCCCGGCCTGTTCGGCGACCGCCTTGGTGACCTCGGGCAGGGCATGGGCGGTCATGGTCGTGAGGATGCCGCCGAAGAAGTCGAGATAGCGGTTGCCCTCCGCGTCCCAGACGTGCCGGCCCTCGCCATGGGTGATCTCCAGCGGGTGCCGGTAGTAGAGCGCCAGCCAGTCCGGGCTGACGGCGAGATGGCGATGGTGCAGGCCGCTCACGGCTCCACCAGCCCCTCGTACGCGTCGGGGCGGCGGTCCCGGTAGAACGCCCACTGCTGACGGACCTCGTCGATGAGCGCGAAGTCCAGGTCGCGGACGAGGAGTTCCTCTTCCTTGTCGCTGGCCACGTCACCGACGAACCGGCCGCGCGGGTCGACGAAGTAGCTGGTGCCGTAGAAGTCGTTGTCGCCGTACTCCTCCTGGCCGACGCGGTTGATCGCGGCGATGAAGTACTCGTTGGCGACGGCGGACGCCGGCTGCTCCAGCTGCCAGAGATAGCCGGAGAGGCCGCGCGAGGTCGCCGACGGGTTGTACACCAACTGGGCCCCGTTGAGACCGAGTTGACGCCAACCCTCGGGGAAGTGCCGGTCGTAGCAGATGTATACGCCGACCTTGCCCACCGCCGTGTCGAAGACCGGCCAGCCGACGTTGCCGGGTTTGAAGTAGTACTTCTCCCAGAACCCCTTGACCTGCGGGATGTGGTGCTTGCGGTACTTGCCGAGATACGAGCCGTCCGCATCGATCACGGCGGCGGTGTTGTAGTAGAAGCCGGACTGCTCGACCTCGAAGACCGGGACGACGATCACCATGCCGGTCTCCCGGGCGAGCTCCCGCATCCGCTGCACGGTCGGGCCGTCGGGCACGGCCTCCGCCCAGCGGTAGTGCTCAGGGTCCTGCACCTGGCAGAAGTAGGGGGCGTTGAACACCTCCTGGAAGCCGATGATCCTCGCCCCCTGCCGGGCGGCCTCGCGGGCATGCTCCTCATGCTTGGCGATCATGGATTCGGTGTCGCCGGTCCAGGTCGCCTGGACGAGTGCGGCGCGTACGACTTGAGACATGAGCTGCTCCTTCGACGCGGCGTCAGAGAGCCTGTTGGCATTTTCTACGCCCGTAGACACGTGCGTAGAGGAGAACGTAAGCCCCGTCACACAGCGGGGCAAGACCATCGCCGTGAACCAGCGGAGTCGATCATGTTTCACACCCGTGCGGTCCATCCCCGGGAGCGGGAGCGGACCTCGGTGCCGGTGGCGTGTCGCTACCGGCCGATCCCCGCGACCCTCAGCGCGTGCACCACGTCCCGTTCCCGCGCCCGGGACACCTCCCGGGCCGCCGCCAGCAGTTGCGGTACGAGATGGCGCGGATCGCTCTCCGCGATCCTGGCCGCGTCCTGCGGTGTCCGGACCCGGACGAAGGCGCCGAGCAGCGCCTGCGCCTGGGGGCCGCGACCGGCCCGGTCCAGGGCGACCACGGCATCGGCGATCTCGGCGGCGGGCCGCGCCACACCCTGGCGCAGCAGCCGGTCGCAGTCCGCCGGCCGCCCCGCCTCGGCCAGCGCGGCCGCCGCTGCCGCGAGCGCCGCCGGGGACAGCGAGGAGACCTCCCACAACAGGGTGGACCAGTCCGCGTCGAGCCCCGCCCGTTGGAGTTCCGCCGCGAGCACCGGCAGCCGGTCCGCGGGCTGCCCGGCCGCCTCGCAGAGCACCCCGTGCGCCTCTCCGCTGCGGCCCTGCGCCCGCAGCCGGTGCAGGGCCGCGACGGTGTCCCGGGCGGACTTCAGCGCCGCGGGATCCGGCGCGGCGGCAGCACGTCCGGCCGGGACCCCGTCCGCGCCCGGAGCACCGCCGAACCGGGCACCGCGCGGCACGGTGGCCGCCGCCGGCGGGACCGGTGGGACGGGCGCGACGGACCCGGGGCTCTCCTCATCCACGTCCAGCCCGGCGAACCGGGCACCCCTCGGCCGTCGGCGCACGGGCGGGGCGAGGGCGGCGGGTGCCGCGGGCGGTGCCCACCCGGGGGCGGGCGGGGCTGGTGCCGTGGGCGGCGCCCACCCGGGGGCGGGCGGGGCGGGGGCAGGGGCGGGACCAGCCGGTTCGGGCACGACTCGGGGGGCGGGGTCCGGCGCCGACCCCGGACGCCGGTCCCGTGCCTGCCCCGGACCGGGGTCCAGCACCCCGGTTTCGGGTTCCGGCCCATCGCGGAGCCGGCCCGTGGGCGCCGCCACCGCGGCGAGGCGTCGGCGCAGCTCCGTGCAGCGGGCCGCGGCGCGTTCGTGGTCGTCGCGGGCCCAGGCAGCCGACTCGGCGTCCGCCGCGCCCGCCTCGCCGCCCGCACGGGCCGTACGCAGCCGCTGGGCGGCGTGCGCCTGCTCCCGCAGCATCAGCTCCAGCCGTTCCACGAGTTGCCGACGCCCGCCGGGGCGGCGGTCGTGGGCCGCGGCCGAGGCGGCGTGGAGCTCGGCCGCGCGCGCCGACTCCAGTTCGGCGAACACGGCGCCGCGTGCCGTCGCGAGATCCGCGAAGAGCGACTCCATCACATCCCAGGGCGGGATCTCGACGCCTTCCAGGCAGGCCCGCATCCCCTCGGGGTCGCGTCTGCGAAAGACGCCGTACCAGCCCCGAGCAGGATCGAGCAGCTGCGTCAGGTACCGCAGATAGCGCGCGAACTCGCCTATGGACACCGTAGGTTGATGCACCGTCATTTTGTCCCCCGGCCGCCGTCGGCTGGAACCTTCCAGTCCGCAGGCATTCGACCGCAGGTGTGTTACGGGACGACTACGCGCTCTTTTCGGTCCTGGTGCGGGCGTCGTACGGGCACAGCCACGTGCGCCCCGTCGCGCGCACGTCCGGGACTCAGAAGGTGATGGCGATCCCGGTGTGCGGTCGCTTGCCGAGCCGGAAGATCATCGCCGGGTAGTCGAGCAGCCAGTACTTCCAGGTGTACTTGCGGCCGATGGCCCGGCGCACGGCGGCCGTGCCCTCTGCGTCGAGCAGCCGGCCGGTCCCCTCGGAGCTCGGGGCGCCCTGCGCGATCCGGCCGCGCACGTCGCAGACGGTGACGAGGACGCGGCTGTCGTTGCGCAGCCGCTTGACCTTCCACGAATCGGCCTTGGTCCAGACGAGCAGCTCTTCCCCCTCGACGGCCGCCCAGACCGGTGTGGCGACGGGTGTGCCGTCCTTCCGGTACGTGGTGAGGCTGACGTACTCGCTTCGGGCGAACTTCTGAAGGCTCATGGCGCAACCCTACGCACCGCACGGGTGCGGCCCGCAGGGCAGGCACGACTCTCGGAGCGCACCCCCTGCCGCCCCTCCACCGCTATCCGGCCAGCGGAACGGCATCCGGCTCCGGGGCGCAGCGCAGGAGCAGTTCGTCCATCGAGAGGCCGAGCGCGCCGGCCAGTGCCGCGACGGTGAAGAAGGCCGGGGTGGGGGCGCGGCCGGTCTCGATCTTACGCAGCGTCTCGGCCGAGATTCCGGCGTTGCGGGCGATGTCGACCATGCTGCGGCTGCCACGCGCCTCGCGGAGCAGCCGGCCGAGCCGTTCGCCGCGCAGGCGCTCTTCGGGGGTCAGGGGCGTTCGTACCATGCCGTCATTCTAATACCGCCTGAACCGGTATAGTAATTGGCATGGTGCAACTCAAGACAGACACATCCATCGAAGCCATGCGCGAGGCCGGCCGGGTCGTGGCACAGGTGCTGGCGGCCACCCGGACCGCGGCGGCGGTCGGCGTCTCGCTGCGCGAACTCGACGAGGTGGCCCGCGGCGTCCTGCGCGAGGCGGGCGCCGGATCACCGTTCCTGAACTACCGGCCGGACTTCGCCCCGGTCCCGTTCCCCGGCGTGATCTGCACGTCCGTCAACGACGCAGTCGTGCACGGAATCCCGACGGACCTGCGGCTGCGCGACGGCGACCTGGTGAGCATCGACGCGGGCGCGACACTGGGCGGTTGGGTCGGGGACTCGGCGATCAGCTTCACCGTCGGCCGCGCCCGGCCCGCGGACACCCGGCTGATCGAGACCGCGTTCGCGGCACTGGACGCGGGCATCGCGGCGGCCGTCGTCGGCAACCGGATCGGTGACATCGCGCACGCGATCGGCCGGGTCTGCCGCTCGGCCGGCTACGGCATCCTGGAGGGGTTCGGCGGCCACGGGGTGGGCCGGTCCATGCACGAGGACCCGGGCGTCCCCAACGAGGGACGACCGGGTCGCGGGATGCCGTTGCGGCACGGAATGGTGCTGGCCATCGAACCGATGCTGCTCGGCGGCGGTCTGGACGCGTTCCACACCGACCGGGACGGCTGGACGCTGCGCACGTCCGACGGCAGCCGGGCCGCCCACGCCGAGCACACGGTGGCGATCACGGACGACGGACCCCGCATCCTGACCGCGCTGTGACGGACGCTAGTTGTTCAGCAGGAACTGCTTGGCGAGGGCATCGCCGGCTGTCACGGCGGCGGCGTGATTCTCGATCGGCGACACCACGGAGTTCTTGAACAGGATGTACGTGACGCCGGATTCGGCACCGCCGGTCTCCGGATCGGGGTCGATGCCGAGGGCCTTCGCCGTGGCGTAGGAGGCCTCACCGATGATCTTGCTGGGGCCGGTGTCGCCGACGACGGCGTACTCGACCTTGCCGCCGTAGATGACGGCGACCACTCCGCCGCCCTTGATCCCGGCGCCGCTGTAGTTCCAGATACTGCTGCTGCTCGGCACGACGACGTACGGCAGTTTCTCCGCGCTCAGCGGCTTGCCGCCGGAGGTGTGGAACGCGGTGTCGTCCTGGAACCACGGGTCGGTGTCCGCGTTGCAGGCCGTGGTCACCTGTCCGTCGCAGTCGATGTCCATGTCGGCCTTCCAGAACACCGCACCGTTCTTTCCGCAGACCGGTACCGTGGCCGAAGTCTCTTCGTCCGTACGGTACTTGCCGTTGGATATCTGCGAGCAGGACGTGACCTTGGCCAGCAGGTCGGCCGCGCTGACGGAGCCTTCCCTGATGTCTGCGGAGGGGGAGGCGGAGCCGCTCGGAGCGGCCTGTGCCAGCGATCCGGTCGCGAGCAGAGCGGCGCCGGAGGCTGCGACGAGGGCAAGCGTTCGCATACGCACTGTGGGGGTGCCCTTCTATTAGGAAAGTTTCCTTACCGTGAAAACCACGGTGCCTCACAGGCATGTCCACGTCAATAGCCCGGGGCCGGCCCTCGCGGTTTCCCCGCGGATGACCGGCCCCTCACACAAGGCTATTGACGGCTCATCAGGACCGGCCGCTCGGCTTCACCACCATCGCCGAACCGCCGCCCCGCCGCTCCGTCTCGGCAGCCGCGAGCCATCGCCCGTCCGGCAGCCGCTGCACACCCGTCGCCGCCCCGATCTCCGGGTTCGGCTTGAAGACATGCCCCCGGGCTTCGAGTTGTGCCCGCACCGGGCTGTTCCACAACCCCGGTTCGAGTTCCGTCGCCGCGGCGTTGCGCTGGCTGGCACGGGGCGCCGCGATGGCGTCCACCAGCGGGAGCCCCCGGTCGAGCGTGCCGATCAGTGACTGCAGCACGGTCGTGATGATCGTGGCACCGCCCGGCGAGCCCAGGGCCAGCACGGGCTGTCCGTGCTTCAGCACGATGGTCGGCGAGATCGAGGACCTCGGCCGCTTGCCCGGACCCGGCAGGTTCGGGTCGTGAACGGCCGGGGCGGCGGGGGCGAACGAGAAGTCCGTCAACTCGTTGTTGAGCAGGAAGCCGCGCCCCGGCACCGCGATGCCACTGCCCCCCGTCTGCTCGATCGTCAGGGTGTACGCGACGACGTTGCCCCACTTGTCGGCGGTCGTCAGGTGAGTGGTGTTCTCCCCCTCGTACGTCGTCGGCGCGGCCTTCCCACCGGTGGCGCAGTCGGCCGGGTGGCGGGGGTCCCCCGGGCCGAGCGGGCTGGTCAGCACCGCGTCGTCCTTGATCAGGCACTCCCGCGAATCGGCGAACCGCTGGCTGAGCAGCCCCTGGGTCGGCACGTCCTCGAACTTCGGGTCGCCGACCCAGCGCCCGCGGTCGGCGAACGCGATCCGGCTCGCCTCGATGTAGCGATGCAGATACTGCGCCTCGCTCGACTTCGAAAGATCTGTGGACTCAAGGATGTTGAGGGCCTCGCCCACCGTCGTACCACCGGAGGAGGACGGCGCCATGCCGTACACGTCGAGCCCGCGGTAGTCGGTCTTCGTCGGCGCCTGCCGCAACGCCCGGTAGGCACGCAGGTCCTTCGTGGTGAGGTCGCCCGGCCGCACCACCCTGGATGACGTGGGGTCGACGGGCGGATTGCGTACGGTCCGCACGACGTCCTCGGCCAGCTTGCCCCGGTAGATCTCGTCGAGGCCCTTGCGGCCGACCTCGTCATAGGTGCGCGCCAGGTCGGGATTCTTGAACACCGACCCGACCACGGGAAGTTGACCACCGGGCAGGAAGAGCTTCCTGGTCGCCGGGAAGTCGGCGAACCTGGCCTGGTTGCCCTCCGTCTGCGACCGGAACGTGCTGTCGACGACGAAGCCGTCCCGGGCGAGGCGCTCGGCCGGCTTCAGCACCTGCCGGAGCGACTTGCTGCCCCAGGTGTCGAGTGCGGTCTTCCAGGTGGCGGGGGTGCCGGGCGTGCCGACGCCGAGTCCGCTGGTGACCGCGTCATCGAAGGCGAGCGGCTTCCCGTTCTCCACGAAGAGCGAGGAGTCCGCGCTGCGCGGTGCGGTCTCACGGCCGTCGATGGTCTGCACGGTACGGGTTCTGGCGTCGTAGTGGACGAAGTAGCCACCACCGCCCAGCCCCGACGAGTACGGCTCGGTCACCCCGAGCGCCGCCGCGGTCGCCACGGCCGCGTCCACCGCGTTACCGCCCTTGCGGAGCACCTCGATGCCGGCGGCGGTCGCGTCGGCGTCGACGCTGGAGACCGCTCCCCCGTATCCCACCGCGACGGGGGACTTGGCCGGCGGCGCGACCGGTGGCGCGGACGAGGACGGGGCAGCCGCCCCGACCGACACCACAGCGGCGAGAACACCTAAGAACGACACGTTCCGCACGACGGAGCGTCGCATGCATACCTCCAGTGAAGGATCGTCCGCGCAGGGTAGCCCCGCCCCGGCCACCCCGTCAGGTCCACCTCGGACTTGAGGCCGAATGCCCGCTACCATGCCCGCCCATGACTGACGACGTACGCAACATCGTGCTGGGCGTGATAGCCGCCGGCATCAGCGCCACCCTCGGCTGGCTCGCGCGCACCTACCTCTGGCGCCGCAAGCTCCGCCGCAAGCAGGCGTTCTTCGGACTGCCGGGGAACTCGGAGTGCCTGCTCGTCGTCAACCGCGACGCGGGCGGCGACGGCGCCGTCCACCGGCACGACGTCTTCGCCCTGCTCGAACTCTCCGCGCTGATCAAGGACTGTTCGGCGCATGCCCAGATCCTGTCCCACGACATCGCCCAGCAGGGGTTCGGCGAGCGGACCGAGTTCTGCGTCGGCGGACCGGTCTCCAACCGCCGGATGGCCGCGCATCTGCATTCGCTGCTGCCCGGCGTGAAAGTGAACACCGACGCCGAGCCCGGCCCGGACCGGGGCGCCTTCCAGATCGGCTCGGAGCGCTACCGGGCGGAGAAGGGTGTCGCCGAGTACGTGCTGCTGGCCCGACTGACGGCAGGTCAGGAGGCCCGCCCGGTCTTCCTGTTCTGCGGACAGCAGGCGATCACCAACCAGGCGGCGTCCCGGTATCTGGCCCGCAATTTCGAGCGGCTGTCCCGCAAGCACGGCAACAACAGCTTCTGCCTGCTGCTGAAGGTGGTCAACTCACAGGCGTACGGCCCCGATGTGCTGGAACTGGTGGCGGACGTGACCCGGGCGGCGCAGGCCCCCGTACCCCCGCCGCGCACCTCGCACCGCGCCGCGGGCTGAGCCCCGCGCGGCCCACGGGCTCCTCGCGCGGACGCTGCGGTGGGCCGGATCTCAGGTCCGCCGCAGCCGGCTCCGGACGGCCGCCAGCGCGGTGCCGACCTCGGTCAGCCGCAGCGGACGCGCCAGCAGCGCCACCACCAGGAGGAGGACCGTCACGCCCGCGCCCGCCGCGCCGAAGTCCCCGAGCCCGGACCCCTCCGTGTCGACGGCGCGGGCCGCCGCGTACGCGAGCAGTCCCGCGGGCACGCAGGCGGCCACCAGCCGCGCATGTGCCCGCACTCCGGGCGAGCGCACCAGCGAGGGGCGGTCCGCACCGCTCCCCGACAGCTTTCGGTGCAGTACGTACGCGGTGACGGCGAACCCGGCGAACAGCGCCACGGAGTACGCCCCGGCCATGCCCGTGACCGCCCAGCGCGCGGGCAGCAGCAGATAGGCGGCGACCGAGAGGCCGGCGTTGAGCGCCGCGATGACCAGGTTCAGGAGGAACGGCGTACGGGTGTCACTCATCGCGTAGAACCCGCGGGAGAGCACGTACTGCCCGGAGAAGGCGATGAGCCCCGGCGCGAAGGCCGCCATCATGCCCGCCATCACGGTGATGTCCGCCTGGCCCGTGCGTCCGTAACCGAACACCGCCCCCATCACCCACGGTGCGAGCGCGAGCAGGGCGGCGGCGGCCGGGATCACCACCGCCGCGGAAGTCCGCAGCGCGTACGAGACGTCCCGCCGCACCCCGCCCAGATCGCCCTCGGCCGCCGCCCTGCTCATCCGCGGCATCAGCGCCGTGACGAGACTGACGGTCACGATGCCCTGCGGAACCACCCACAGCTGGTAGGCGTAGCTGTACGCGGTGTAGCCCGCCCCGCCCGCCACATGCTGGTCCACGGCGTGCTGGCCGGTCGCGGTGGAGAGCCGGGTCACCACCCAGTAGGCGGCCTGGTTGGTCAGCACCAGCATGACGAGCCAGCCGGCCGCGCGCAGCGGCCGGCCGAGACCGCTGCCGCGCCAGTCGAACCGCGGCCGCCAGCGGAACTTCGCGGCCCGCAGGGCGGGGACGAGCGCCAGGGTCTGCACGACGATCCCTGCCGTGGTCCCCCAGCCGAGCAACTGGGCCTGTGCGGAGGTCAGGCTGCCGTCCGAGCCCGCCGCGGTCCACAGGTAGAGCCCGAACACCGCGATGATGACGACGTTGTTGAGGACCGGGGTCCACATCATCGCCCCGAACCTGTTGCGGGCGTTGAGCACCTGCCCGAGGAGCGTGAAGAGCCCGTAGAAGAGGATCTGGGGCAGGCAGTAGCGGGCCAGGGCGATGGTGAGTTCGGCCTGGTCCCCGCCGTAGGTGGGGGCGTACAGGGAGATGATCAGCGGGGAGCCGGCGACGGCGAGCGCGGTGAGGACGAGCAGCCCGGCCGTGCAGAGGGTGAGGAGCCGGTCGGTGTACGCGGCCCCGCCGTCGGTGTGTTCCTTGGCGGCCCGGACCAGTTCGGGGACGAAGACGGCGTTCAGGGCGCCGCCGATCAGCAGCATGTAGATGATGTTGGGCACGGTGTTGGCGACCGTGTAGCCGTCGGCCCTCAGTCCGGTGCCGAGCGCGGCCACGACGACCGCCGAGCGTATGAATCCCGTCGCCCGCGAGACGACGGATCCGGCGGCCATGACGGCGCCGCTGCGCAGCACCGAGCCGGAGCCCTGCTGCTCGCGCTCCTGCTCCTGCTCCTGCTCCTGCTCGGCGACCGTGCCGGTGGTCGCGTCCGCGGCCGTCACCGGCGGGCCGGGCAGGGCCGAAACGCCCGGTACAAGGTGTTGCCGGCTGCTCCGGTCACCGATGTCTCCCACTCTCCGAGGGTCTCCACGACCTGCGCACCCGTGCCGGCCTGCGGCGCGCAGGGGCGTCGGTGCGGTGGCGTGAGGGGGCGGTCGTCGGGATCGAAGGGGGAAGAATACCGGACGTGGCGCGTACCGTTCCGCCCCGGCGTGCTTGAGCGGGCCGTGGAACCGCCAGTGCGCTCCGGGCCGTGGACTCGCCAGTGCGCTCCGGGCGGACACCGGGCCGGCCGTTGCCCGTGGGCCCGGAGATGTTCTCCGGTTTCCACGGCGTCCCGGCCGGTCACCGGCGCGCCCTGACGGCCTGTTGCCGTCGGCCCGTTGCACACCGAGCACAGCCCGGCTCACAGCTGACCTTCCCCTCGCCGGCGCGGACCGTCATCGGGTCCGCGCCGTTGCACGAGAAGTGATCACCGACTGCTGCCGGGCGGGCACCGCTCCCGGGTACCGCCTCGCGGCGGACCCCGGCTACTGCGCTCCCGGCAGGAGCGTTCCCGGTTCGGCGGGTGCGACGTCCACCGCCTCCGTCTTCGGATTGCGCCGCTCCCGCTTGGCCACCCAGGTGGCGAACCAGGAGAGCAGCATGCACATCCCGATGTAGATCGGCGAGATCACCATCACCACGGGGATGAAGGGAAGATCGTAGTCGAGGTTGGAGGCGATCAGCTTCCCCGCATGGAGGAATTCCTCGTACGTGATCAGGTATCCGAGCGAGGTGTCCTTCAGCGCCACCACCAGCTGGCTGATGATGGTGGGCAGCATCGCGCGCACGGCCTGCGGGGCCAGGACGAAGGTCATGACCTGTGTCTTGCGCATACCGAGGGCGAACGCCGCCTCGTGCTGGCCGCGTTCCACCGAGTTGATGCCGGTGCGGAACACCTCGGCGAGCACCGAGCCGTTGTACAGGGTCAGCCCGGCGACCAGCGCGGGCAGCGGCTGCACCTTCAGCGCGACGAAGATGAAGAAGATCATCACCAGTACGGGCATGGCGCGGAAGAACTCGACGAGGACCGTGGCGACCCAGCGCACCGGCCGGTGGTCGGAGAGCCGTCCGACGGCGAGGACGGCACCGAGTACCAGCGAGAGCACCGCGGCGTACGCGAACGCCTTGAGGGTGTTGCCGAGGCCGCGCAGCAGCAGTTCCTGGATGCCCTTGTACGCGAAGGGCGACCACTTGGCACTGGTGAACTGGTCGGTGTCGAAGAGCAGGTAGATGACCCAGCCGACCAGGGCGAGGATCAGGATCGTCGAGACGACTCCGTAGACGAGATGCCGTTTGCGGGTCAGCGGTCCGGGGATGTCGTAGAGCGCGGTGGTGGAGGGTGCGGAGTGGGTGGTCATCGGGCGACTCCCCAGCGCTTCTCCATCACGTTGAAGAGCGCGCTGATGGACAGAGTGATGATCAGGTACCCGACGGCGATCCAGACGAAGGTCCAGATGATGCTGTATCCCAGCTCGTTGAGGGTCTTGTAGGTGCCGAGCAGTTCGGTGACGCTGAACGCCCCGGCGATCGCCGAGTTCTTGGCCAGCGCGATGAGCGTCGAGCCGATCGGCGGGATCACCGAACGGAACGCCTGTGGAAGCACCACGTTGCCGAGCGTCTGTCCGAACGTCATCCCGAGGCTGCGTGCCGCCTCGCCCTGGCCCTTGGGCACGGTGTTGATGCCGGAGCGCAGCACCTCGCAGATGAACGCGGAGGTGTAGCAGCCGAGCGCGAGGACCGCGAAGACCTTGAACGGCAGCACCAGGCCGAAGCGCGGCAGCCCGAGCAGTACGGCGAAGAAGAGCAGGGTCAGTGGGGTGTTGCGCAGCACTGTGACCCATACCGTGCCGAGCACCCGGAACGAGCCGACGGGCGCCACCCGGCAGGAGGCCATCACGAACCCTAGGACCATGGCCAGGATCGAGGCGTAGACGGTGAGTTCGAGGGTTCCGAGGAAGCCCTTGCCGTAGAGCGAGAAGTTCTCGGTGAGTACGTCCATGGTTCTGGTCGTCCTCTCAGGTCGCCGGGTAGCGGTCGATGGGCGGCGGCGTCGGTGCGGGCGCCCCGGAGAGGCCGAGTGTGGCCTCGAAGGCCTTCTTCCAGTTGCCGTTCTTCTCGTTGGCCTCCAGCGCGTCGTTGAGCGCGAACCGCAGCGCGTTGTCGCTGCGCGGCACGCCGATGCCGTACGGCTCCCGGGAGAACGGCTTTCCGACGACCTTCATCTCCTTGGGTGCCTTCGCGGCGAAGCCCAGCAGGATCGCGTCGTCGGTGGTGACGACGTCGACCTGATAGGTCAGCAGGTTGTCGACACAGATCGAGTACGTGTCGTAGGCGACCAGATGCGCCTTCGGGTAGTCGGCAGCGATCCGCTGGTACGGGGTCGAACCCGCCGCCGAGCAGACCGTCCTGCCCGCCAGGTCCTGCGGACCGTGGATGTCGTTCTCGTCCCTGCGGACCAGCAGCCCCTGCCCGGCCATGTAGTAGGGGCCGGCGAATCCGACGAGCTTCTTGCGCATGTCGTTGATCGTGTAGGTGCCGACGTAGTAGTCGATCTGCCCGTTCTGCAACGCCGTCTCGCGGTTGGCCGAGGCGATCGTCGTGAACCGGATCGTCTTCGGGTCGAAGCCCAGCGCGGCCGACATCATCCGGGCGATCTCGATGTCGAAGCCGGAGTAGACCCCGGTGGCCGGGTCCTTCTCGCCCAGATAGGGCTGGTCCTCCTTGGCGCCCACCCGCAGGTATCCGCGCCTCTTCGCCTTCGTCCAGGTGCTGGAGTCCGGCAGGCGGAAGCCGGTGTCGACCTGGTAGACCGGCAGCGCTCCGGCCTTCGGCCCCTTCACCGGCGGGCTGCCCTCCTTGCCGCAGCCGGCGGCCAGGACGGCCAGCAGCAGGCCGGCACAGGCGGCCAGTACTTTCCTCGTACGCAACACAGGGACTCCCGTCAGTGCTTGAGGATCTTGGACAGGAAGTCCTTGGCGCGGTCGCTCGCCGGCGCGGTGAAGAAGGCCTCCGGGGAGCGGTCCTCGATGATGCGGCCGTCGGCCATGAAGACGACCCGGTTGGCAGCGGACCGGGCGAATCCCATCTCGTGCGTGACGACGACCATGGTCATGCCCTCCCGGGCGAGTTGCTGCATCACTTCCAGCACCTCGTTGATCATCTCCGGGTCGAGTGCCGAGGTGGGCTCGTCGAAGAGGAGCGCCTTGGGGTCCATGGCGAGGGCGCGGGCGATGGCCACGCGCTGCTGCTGGCCGCCGGAGAGCTGGGCCGGGAACTTGTCGGCCTGCGAGGCGAGGCCCACGCGTTCCAGCAGTTCCCGGGACCGCTGGTCGGCCTCGTCCTTCTTCCGCTTGCGCACCTTGAGCTGGGCGAGCGAGACGTTCGCCAGTACGGTCTTGTGCGCGAAGAGGTTGAACGACTGGAAGACCATGCCGACTTCGGCTCTCAGCTGCGCCAGCCCCTTGCCCTCCTCGGGAAGGGGCTTGCCGTCGAGTGTGATGTGGCCCGACTCGATCGTTTCGAGCCGGTTGATGGTCCGGCAGAGTGTTGACTTGCCGGAGCCGGAGGGGCCGATGACCACCACCACCTCCCCGCGGCCGACGGTGAGATTGATGTCCTGCAGTACGTGCAACTTTCCGTAGAACTTATTGACGTCACGCAGCTCGATCAACGGATCGACGGCCATACGCTGCCCTACCCACTTATCGCTTGGTCGAGGTCAGCGCAAACTATCCATCCCGGCAAGGGACTTCACACCCGACACGCATAAATGGGGCATAAGGCGTTTTATCTCGCCGCACCGCGAACTCGTCGCACTGCGGAACAAAGCAGGAGCCACCCGGCCCGAACGCCCGCCTCAGCCCTCCGCCGACTCCGAGTACACCTGGGACAGCTCGGGACTTCCCGACATCGCCCAGCCCAGACCGGCCTCGACCACATCGATCTCGCGCCCGGAGGCGAGCCGCACCACGGGCTGGCCGCTCGGCCAGATGTGCCAGAGCGCACCGGGGACGTTGCGCACCAGGACCGTGCCCAGATAGAGCCCCGCGTCATTGCCCAGCCAGGGCAACTCCTCCGGGTCGTCGCGCCAGCGCGGCGGCAACTGGTCCAGCTCCGCCAACGAGGCCGGGCTGTCGTCGAGTTCGAGCCCACGCTCCCCGGCCCGGACACGGAGCAGGTCACACTCGGCGAGGAGCTGGGCCACGCCTTCCGGATCAGCGTCGACGGCCGCGGCGAGCCCCGCCTCCCGCGTTCCGTCGTGACGCTTACGCCAGTGGTCCAAGAAGGGGATGTTCATCCGCTCAGGGTCGCATCCCGGCCCGGATCCGCACCACAGGACGCGCGGCCCGCCGTTCGAGTACTGAACACCTGACGCACCCCTCGCGTCCACCTGCGCACACTCGGCAACATTGATGATCTCGGTGACATCGGGGACCGGCAGGGAAATGGCGTGGTGACGTCCCGCCGCGCACTGATACGTTCGCGATCATGTGCAGCCCCGAGTCGGACAGAAGCTAGCCACCGGTCCCCGGTGGCGTCAGGACCGGCCGGACCCCGTCCGGTCCGGTCGTACACGGCTACCACCCCGGACCCATGGGGTGCGGGCTGCGCTTCGGCGTATGCGCAAGGGTGAAGATCCCCGACGATCACGGTTCCGTCGATGTGCCGTGTCACGGCCACGATCGCAGTGACCGTTCCGCCGCGTTGGCGCTCGTGAAGCGAGCGGGTGCGGCCCGCATCCCCCACCGTTTCTGTCCATCAGCCGTCCATGGGGGTTCCTTCATGCCATTTGCCGTCTACGCGCTCGGGCTCGCCGTCTTCACCCAGGGCACTTCCGAGTTCATGTTGTCCGGCCTGCTCTCGGGCATCTCCGACGACCTGCACGTCTCCATCCCCGCCGCAGCTCTGCTGACCTCGGCGTTCGCCGTCGGCATCGTGATCGGGGCGCCGCTGATGGCGCTCCTGGGGCGCAACTGGCCACGCCGGCGCTCCCTGTTGTTCTTCCTCTGCGTCTTCGCCGCCGTCCATGTCCTGGGCGCGGTCACCTCCAGTTATGGCCTGCTGCTCGCGACGCGGGTCGTCGGTGCGCTGGCCAACGCCGGTTTCTGGGCGGTTGCCCTGGTGACCGCGGTCGCCCTCGCCGGGCCCGGGGCCCGGGCCCGCGCCACCTCCGTGGTGGTCGGCGGCGTCACCGTCGCCTGTGTGGCGGGGGTGCCTGCCGGGGCGTGGCTGGGCGGGCAGTGGGGGTGGCGGGCGGCCTTCTGGGCCGTCGCCCTCGTCTCGCTGCCGGCGATCGCCGTGATCGCGGCGACGATTCCGGCGGGGCGGCCCCCGGCCACCCTGCCGGGCACCCGCGCCGAACTGCGGAGCCTGGCAGGGCGCGGGCTGCAGCTGACACTGCTGACGAGCGCGCTCGTCCAGGGCGCGACCTTCTGCGCGTTCTCGTACCTCGAACCGATCGCCACACATGTCACCGGGTTCGGCTCCGCGTGGGTGCCCGCCCTGCTCGCCCTGTTCGGGGTCGGCTCGTTCATCGGGGTCACCGTCTGCGGCCGGATCATCGACTCCCGGCCGGACGCGCTGACCGCGGCCGGTCTGGTGTCGCTCGCCGCCGGCTGGGCCCTGTTCGCGTGGACGGCGGTGAGCCCGGTGGCGGTGGTCGCGCTCGTTCTCGTCCAGGGGATGCTGGCGTTCGGCACCGGTACCGCGCTGATCTCGCAGGTGTTCCGCCTGGCGGACGGTGCGCCGACGCTGTCCGGTTCGTTCGCCACCGCGGCGTTCAATGTGGGCGGCGCGCTGGGCCCCTGGATCGGAGGGCGGGCGATCGATGCGGGGTTCGGCTTCCGCTCACCGTTGTGGGTGAGCGCCCTGCTGATGATCCTGGCACTCGGCACCGCCGGCGCCGCTCGGGCCTGCCGCCCAGCACCAGCACCGGCCCCGGGCCCGGCGCTGCGTCCGGGGCCAGGGCGGGCGCCTGAGCACGGGCCGTGATCAGAGGTCGAGGTCGACGACCACCGGGGCGTGGTCGGACGCGCCCTTGCCCTTGCGCTCCTCGCGGTCCACGTAGCTGTCCTTGACGGCGGCGGTGAACGGGGCGTTGCCGTAGGTGAGGTCGATCCGCATGCCCTTGTTCTTGGGGAAGCGCAGCTCCCGGTAGTCCCAGAAGGTGTAGGGGCGGTCGTACTTCAGGGGGCGCGGCATGACGTCGGAGAGGCCCTCCTCGCGCAGCGCCGCGAGCGCGGCCCGCTCGGCCGGGGTGACGTGGGTAGCGCCCTCGAAGAGGGCCGGGTCCCAGACGTCCTCGTCGGTCGGGGCCACGTTGAAGTCACCGAGGACCGCGAACGGCAGCGCCCGCGCGGCGTCCGCCGCCACCGCCTTCCGCAGTGCCTCCAGCCAGCGCAGCTTGTACGCGTAGTGCTCGTGCTCGACCTCGCGGCCGTTGGGCACGTACACCGACCAGACGCGGACGGGACCGCAGGTCGCACTGATCGCGCGGGGCTCCTGCACGGCGTCGTACTCGGGGCCGTCGGGCAGCCCCGTGACGACGTCGGACAGGCCGGCCCGGGAGACGATCGCCACCCCGTTCCACCGGCCGGTGGCGTTGACCGCGGACTCGTAGCCGAGCTCACGGAGCGCCTCCGCCGGGAACTGCTCGGCGGTGCACTTGGTCTCCTGGATGCACAGCACGTCCGTGCCGGTGCTCTCCAGCCAGGCGAGCAGCCTCGGCAGGCGGGCGGTGATCGAGTTGACGTTCCAGGTGGCGATGCGCATGGACGTAAACCTAGCGGCTCCCACTGACAGCCGCCGGGGCGCCGCCCCTCACAGGCCCGTTGTGTCCCCCGGTGCCAGGCGCCCGTGGTCGGTGCCGCCGAGGGCTCCGATCTGGTTGTCGTAGATCGGGCGGGCGAGATCGGTGAGCAGCGCGTCGTGGATGTCGATGGCGCGGCGCGGCCCGACCTCGCGGACGTAGTCGATGACCTCGGAGATCTTGTTCCACGGAGCCATCACCGGAAGCATCAGGGTGTCGACCGGGCGGTCGGGCACGGTGAGTGCGTCGCCGGGGTGGAAGAGCGAGTCGTCCACCAGGAAGCCGATGTTGGTGATCCGCGGGATGTCCGGGTGGATCACCGCGTGGAGTTCGCCGTGCACCTGGATGTCGAACCCGGCGGCCGTGAAGGTGTCGCCGTGGCCGACGGTGTGGACGCGTCCCGGGAACGCCGCCGCGAGTTGCCCGGCCACGCTGCGCAGGGTCCAGATCTCGGCGGCCGGGTTGGCCTCCAGACCGGCCCGCAGCCGCCCCTCGTCGAAGTGGTCGGGGTGCTCGTGCGTCACCAGGATCGCCTCGGCGCCGACCGCGGCATCCTGCTCCGAGAAGCCGCCCGGGTCGATGACGAGCGTGCGCCCGGCCTTCTCCAGACGGATGCAGGAGTGGGACTTCTTGGTCAGCGTGAGCGCGAACGGCTCGGGGTTCACAGCGTTCATGTGCCCATCCTGCTACGCGGGCGGCGTCGTTTCGGCCTGAATCACCGTCTGCGCGATCGTGAAGGCGGCGCCCGCGGCCGGAATCCCGCAGTACACGGCCGTCTGCAGCAGGACCTCCCGGATCTCGGCCGGGGTCAGGCCGTTGCGCAGGGCCGCGCTGACGTGTGCGGCCAGGCTCTCCAGATGCCCGGAGGCGACCAGCGCGGTGAGCGTGACGGTGCTGCGCATGCGCCGGTCCAGCCCCTCCCTGGCCCACACCTCGCCCCAGGCGTAGCGGGTGACGAGTTCCTGGAAGTCGTCGGTGAAGTCGTCGGAGGCGGCCATGACGCCGTCCACATGGGCGTCCCCGAGCACCTCGCGGCGGATCCTCATGCCCGGCGGATACGGGTCGGCGCGCCCCTCGGAGGGTGCCACGGGCAGTGTGGTGGCCGCGGTGATCTCCGCGACGGGCAGCACGGGGGCGGAGGGCTGCGGGACGAAGACGGGCGCCGGGATGGCCGCCTGGGTGTCCTGCCAGGCGGCGGAGAAGTGGGTGAGCAGGAGGTCGGTGACGGCTCCGGGCTGCTCGACCGGGGCCAGGTGGGAGGCGCCGGGGACGAGTGCGAGCCGGGCGTCGGGTATGCCGGCGACCAGGGTGCGGGCGTCGCCGGGGCCGGTGACCTGGTCCTCGGCACCGACCAGGACGAGCGTGGGGACGCCGATCCGGCCCAGTTCCGTACGGATGTCGAAGGCCGCGAGGGCCTCGCAGGCCGCGATGTAGCAGCCCGGGTCGGTGGTGCGGACCATCTGGACGGCCCACTCGACAATGGTGGGCTGGGCGGCGGCGAACCCCGGGGTGAACCACCGCTCCGGCGCGGTGCGGGCCATCGGCTCCAGTCCGTTGGTGCGGACCATCACCCCGCGCTGCCGGAATTCGTCGGCGCTGCCGAACCGGGCCGAGGAGGCCACCAGGGCCAGCGAGGCGACCCGGTGCGGATGGCGCAGCGCGAGGTCGGCGCCGATCGCACCGCCGATGGAGCAGCCCGCGTAGCCGAAGCGCTGGACACCGAGGCCGTCGAGGGTGGCGAGCAACCGGTCGGTGAGGTCGCCGACGGCGGTGGCCGGGTGGGCGGGTGCGCCGCCGTGGCCCGGGAGGTCGAAGCGGAAGACTCTCCAGTTCTGGATGAGCGCGGATATCTGCCGGTCCCACATGTGCCATGTGGTACCGAGAGAGGGGCTCAAGATCAGGACAGGCGCGTCTTTTGGCCCGTCAAAGCGGTATTGGAGGGTCTGCTGCGTCGTCTCGCTCATCCGCCTCACGCTCTCATATCTCACAATCTCTCACGACTGCGATGATGCCGTGTTCGCGCGCGGCGGTCAGGTCGTGGCTGGAGCCGGGCAGGGCCGCGGAAGCCCACAGCAGTCGGCCGAAGGGATCCGTGATGACCTGGACGTGCATGCCGTGGCGCTTGTGTTTTCGGAGTACTACGGCGTGTCGGCGGCGAGCCGGTCGATGGGCAGGAGGGTGCCGTCCAGGATCACGTACGCCTTCGTCCGGACGGTCGTCATTGCCTCGGCCAGGGTCTGCGCCTGGGCGGCCTCTCGTATGTAGTGGTAGACGGTCGCGATGCCGATCTCGAAACCTGCGGCGAGCTGAGCGTACGTGTCGCCGCATCGCAGGTGGGCCAGGGCGAGCAGGGCCTGACGGCGGTCGGGCAGACGCCGCCATCGCGTGCCGATCTCCCTCCGGTGAGCGGCCAGTTGCCTCGTCAGGTGCCGCAGCGTACGGCTGGACAGATCGATCGACGACGGGTGGACAAGCACGCGAAGCTCCTGACAGACACAGGTAATCCTGGTCGAGAAACCGTCTACCAGGAGCTTCGTCGTTCCGTACAGCCCATGCCCTCGAACACCCCGACACCGCAGCCAGGTTGGAAAGGGCTCACGGTGTGGATTTCGCCTACCGGCGGTTCGGCCCGGAAAGCGACGTTCCGCTGATACTGCTCAACCACTTGGCCGCCGCCCTGGACAACTGGGATCCGCGGGTCGTCGACTGACTTGCCACCCGGCGCCGAGTGATCGTTGAGCTCCGTCCGTTTCAGACGGCGGTCGTCGGGTTCGAGGATCCGGCAGCGTTGCGGTGTTCGGCGTTGATGCGCTGGGCTTCTTCGAGCTGGTCTTCGAGGATGACGATGCGGCAGGCGGCCTCGATCGGGGTGCCCTGGTCGACGAGCTCGCGGGCGCGGGCGGCGATGCGCAGTTGGTAGCGGGAGTAGCGGCGGTGGCCGCCGGCCGAGCGCAGCGGGGTGATGAGGCGGGCTTCGCCGATGGCGCGCAGGAAGCCCTGAGTGGTGCCGAGCATCTCGGCGGCCCGGCCCATGGTGTAGGCGGGGTAGTCGTCGTCATCGAGACGTCCGAAGGAGTCGTCTGCTGTCATGTCACCTCTCTGTGGAACGCGTGGAGGGGCCCGGGCGCTTACGTGCGCCCGGGCCCCGAAGGAACTGCTACACCATCTGCCGGCCCTGGTACTGCGCCGGCCTTCTGTTTCCGCCTGCCCGACCGTGATGCTGTCGGGGGTGCGGGGATCGCGGTTGCTTGACCGGAGACCACCTCACTATCGATGTCCTGCGGTACCCGGACTCGACAATCCGTCCGGGCGATCCTGATGGCGCCTGGTTCCTCCGTTCTTCCCTCTGAATGAACTGCCTTACCAAACGGGGCACTGCGTACTGCTGATACCGCGAACTGCTTGTACTGCCGGTGATGCGACCTACCGGTGACCTGTACGAGCGCCACCCTTCGGCAGCCAGCCCCGTCGCCCGTCCTGCGTCTGCTCTGGCTTGGAACCCCACTGCCGAACCTCCCGGTGCGCGCGCCCGCAGCCGACGCCTTCACCGAGGTGCTGCTCACTTCACTGCCGGGTACTGCCACTGCGCCAACTGCTGTCGGTGGCCCCTGATGACTGCGGGCCACCCGGTCCGGTCGCCAGTCCCGTCGCCGTCCTGCAACCGCTCTGGCTTCGAAACTCCGCCACCGCACCGTCCTGCGTACTGCGACTACCTGTACTGCTGCCTGGCAGTTCGTCTCTGCCGGGCCCTTCGGTCTCTCTGGCTACGAGAGAAACCATAACCAGAACAACGGCCAATGTCTACTGCGGCCAGTGCAGATTTTTACGTGTCCAGTAGAGAGGTAATCGCCCCCCGTCGGGAAGGCCGCACGGCGGGCTCCACCCGGCTTGACCGCCCCGGAGCGGGGCGGAAGCACCGGGTGGGCAGGCTTCGGCGATCAGAGACGAGGGCGACCTGATGACACGATGGCCCTCGACGTCCCAGCCGGCGGGTCCACGGCCACCCTCGCCGACGCACGCAAGCGCGCCCGCCTCTTCCTCAACAGCCTCACCCGCACCCGCACCGCCGTGAGACAGTGAGCGCCCAGCTGCCCCGACAGCGGCCCAGGGCGCCTCGGTGGGGCGTGGGAGTATCGGACCAGGTGCGGGGCAGGTGCCCGTGAAATGGCCGTGGCTCTCCTGGCGAAGGGTGAGTTCGGCCGGACAGCCTGCCGTCGGCGCCCTCGGGGGAGAACGAGGAATCACGAGTGAGCACGTCGCGGTCCTGAGCATCGGAGGCATCCTCCCGGTGACCGTTCAGGCGAACCTGGCGAGACGACGGTGCTCTGCCTCCAGGAAGACCTGTCCGCCCGCATCGTCGACACGGCCGCCCACGCTGTCGTCATCGACGTCACCGCCCTGGACCCCGTCGACACCTTCGTGGGCCGCCGACTCTCCGTGATCGCGTCCGTCGCGAACCTACTCGGCGCCCGCCCCGTCCTGGTCGGAATGCGCCCTGCCGTCGCCCTGACCCTGGTCCAACTCGGCGTCGAACTCGGCGACATCACCAAGGCCCGCGATCTGGACTCCGGTCTGAGAGAGCTGGGCGCCTGCGCCGCTAAAGGACCTGCGCCGAGGTGACCCTCCGAACTGTCACCCACAGCCGTTCTCGCATCTTCTTCTGCGGGCCGTAGCAAAGGTGAGGTCCCCGATCTCGTGGATCGGGGACCTCACCCATACGAGGCCGGCCGCAGAGGGATCGGGGCGGACCGCTGTTGCGTCCCCGAGGGCCGTGTGGCTGTTTACGCGGCCGGGGCGAGTTCGGCGCGGCCGAAGAGCAGGGCCCAGCCGGTGGGGAGCTGGTGCAGGATACGGGTGATCAGGCCGGGGCCGGCGTGGGCGGTGACGGCGGCGAGGACGGAGCCGGTGTCCCAGCGGGTGGTGGCCAGGGAGGCGTCGGAGCGGACGGCGAGGCTCTTGACGAAGGCCCAGCCGGTCAGCGGCTGGAGGTCGGGGATCTGTGCGGTGAGCACACGTGCGGCCTCCAGGGGCAGGCAGGCGGCGAGGTCGACGCGTTCGTCACCGGTCAGCTGCCGTCCGAGCCCTCCCAGGACGAGGCGGACGGCTTCGTCGGCCCGCTCCCGGGTGGGGTAGGCGCCCTCGTAGCGGACCTTCTCCAGCATCTGCTCGTACGCCGTCCCGTACGACTGCTGGTGCTCAAGCGGTGCGCGCACGTCGGTGATCACTGCGGTGGATGCCTTTCATCGGAGCCGGGATGGGATGGCGCCCGGGGACGTGACACCCCCCCGGGTCTTGGTCAGGTGAGTTGGGGGCGGCCGAAGAGCAGGTCGTAGCCCGTGGGGAGCTGGATCAGGATCTCGCCCATCAGGTCGTCACCGGCGGTGTCGGCGACCGTGGACAGCACAGCACTGACGTCCCAGGCCGCGGTGCGCTCGGTGGCGCCCTCGATCCACGCGGCGGCCGCGCGGACGAACCGCTCCGGGGACAACGGCTCGGCACTCTGCAGCGGGTTGAGCAGGATCAGCGCGAACTCCTCCGGCAGGCGTGCCGCCAGCCGGGCACGGACCTCACCTACCAGGTGCGCGCCGAGCAGGGCGAGAACCACGCGGGCCACCCGCTCCGCCTCGTCCAGGGATTCGTACTCGCCGCGTTCCCTCACGTGGGCGAGGAACGCTTCGTGTCGCAGAGTCATCTCAACCGCCGTCCCGTTTCGTCTTCGGACTGCCCAGGGGGTGCGGAGAGCGGGGTGAGGGGGAGATCAGGTGTCCGCCCTCCGCACCGATCCCGGCCGGTGTCAGCCGGAGATCTCCTGATGGCCGGAGCCGACACCGACGGAGATCTTGCGGGGCTTGGCGCGCTCGGCGATCGGGATGCGCAGGGTGAGCACGCCCGCGTCGTAGCCGGCCTGGATGCGCTCGGTGTCCAGGGAGTCGGCGAGCACGATCTGGCGGGAGAAGACACCCAGCGGCCGCTCGGACAGTTCCATCGCGACGTCGTCGGCCTTCGCCGCGGGGCGGCGCTCGGCCCTGACGGTCAGCATGTTCCGCTCGACGTCGATATCGATCGCCTCCGGGCTCACGCCGGGGAGGTCGAAGGCCACCACGAACTCGTCGCCCTCACGGTAGGCGTCCATCGGCATCACCGACGGCTTCGACCAGGTGCCCGGGCCGACCAGCTGCTGCGCCAGCCGGTCCAGCTCACGGAAGGGGTCAGTGCGCATCAACATCGTGAAACACCTCCAGCAGGTTCGGGCAGTTACTGCCAATGCGCTGCACTGACACCGTTGTAGCATGTCATCCAATGGATGACAAACACGATGTCGTCAACGAGATGACACGATGAGGAAGGTGCCCGTGACCGCAGCAGACCAGCCGCCCGCCACCAGCGCCGACGCCCACAGCCCGGCGTCGTTCCTCGCCACCGCGGCGGCCCTGAGCACCATCAACGAGGCCCTGCACACAGCCGGGCACCAGAGCCCTGACAGCCCCGGCACCGGGCCCGCCCCGGACCAGGCCCTGGCCTCCCTGATGCTGTTGCGGCAGGTCCGCGAGCAGCTCGCCGGATGGGAGACCGGCCTGATCGAGACCGCCCGCGACGCGGGCGCCAGCTGGGCCGACCTCGCCCACCCCCTCGGCGTCGCCAGCCGCCAGGCCGCCGAACGCCGCTACCTACGGGGCCGCCCCGGCACCACCGGCACCACCGGCGAACAGCGCGTCACCGCCACCCGCCAAGCCCGTGCCGCCGAACGCACCACCACCGCCTGGGCCCGCACCCACGCCGCCGACCTGCGCCGCCTCGCCCGCCAGATCACCGCCCTCACCGACCTGCCCACAGCCGCCCACCGCCCGCTCAGCGAACTCCACGCCGCCCTCGCCCACAACGACCCCGCCGACCTCATCGCCCCCCTGACCGCCACCCACCCCCACCTGACCGCCACCCACCCCGACCTCGCCACCCAACTCGACCACCTCACTCCCCCCTGACCCCCACCCGGTTCACCGCAACACCAGCCCGGACAGCCCCCGCCCCGCTCCCCCACTTCAACACGCTGCTCCAACAGAGAAGCTCCGGTACTCGGCGAACTCCCAGCCGATGGTGTCGAAGCGGAAGCCGTCGTACTCGAACGCGGCAAGCGCGACCCCGGCGCCGTAGTAGCGGTATCCCGAGACCGGGTCGACTTCGGCAAGGGGACAGCAGCCCGGGGTCGGCCTAGAACCGCAACGCGCTGTAGCTCAGACCACTGCGTTGGGCGAAGTCCCCGATCGGCGTCAGCTCAGAATCGGCACCTCCCCATCATTGAGCTTCAACCCACTCGAAGGTCAACATCAACGTGCGACGGCACATCACTCGACCGCATGGGGAGCACGTGCCTGCGGTGGGGTAGCTTGCCTCTTCGTGTTCGCCCGAAGAGTTGTGTCACCGGGCACGTACGGGGGCGGGCACCTGGCGGGAAGGGCGCTCCCATGGACGACCGCGGAGTGGACGGGCTGGGTGAGGCACTGGCCGCGGCGGAGGCTGCGCCGCCGGTGGAGTCCGTCGACGTCGTAGCTGCTTCTTTGCGAAGACAGCTCGGGGCCCGGTCGGTGTCGTTCCTGATCACCGACTTCACCGGCGCCTCCGTCGTCCGCCTGGGTACCGCGGACGACATCGACCTGGAGCGTTCAGCAGATCCGATCGCTGTCTCAGGCACGGTCTACGACGCGGTGATCCGCACCCAACGGCCGCATGTGGAGACCGTAGAGGGCGGTGCGTGGACGCGGGTGATCGCACCGGTCACCAATCGCGGGGATGCGCTCGGGTTGCTGGAGCTCCATCTGCCCCACCGCCCCAGCCCGGAGACCTTGCTGAGAATCCGCCGGAGCGCCCATGCCCTGTCATACATCGTCATCGCGAACCGGCCCTTCACCGACCTGTACCAGTGGGGCCGGCGTACCTCCCCGCTGAGCCTGGCCGCCGAGATCCAGCACCGGCTGCTGCCCACGTCGCTGGCGTGCGAGGCAGCCCAGTTCGCGGTCGCCGGGGCCTTGGAGCCGGCCCAGCATGTCGGCGGTGACACCTTCGACTACGTCATAGACCGCGACCACGTTCAGCTGTCCGTCACCGACGCCATGGGACACGACGTGGACGCCGCGCTCCTGGCCACCCTCCTCGTCGGAGCACTGCGCCGCGCCCGCAGGCAGGGGGCTGATCTCGCCGAACAAGCGCGGAGCGCCGACCAGGCCGTGGCCGAGCACAGCGGCGGCCGCTACGTCACCGGACAGCTGCTGCGGATCAGCCTGCACGACGGTCGAACCGAGTTCATCAACGCCGGCCACCCCTGGCCCCTGCGCCTGCGCGGCGGGAAGGTCGAGGAGATCGCACCGGCCGTCGACATGCCCTTCGGCTTCACAGCACCGCACACCTACACAGTCCAGGAACTGGACCTGCAGGCCGGGGATCGGCTGGTCATGCTCACCGACGGAATGCTGGAGCGCAGCGCAGCAGACCTCGATCTGCCGGCCCTCATCGAGAGCACCCAGGACCTGCACCCGCGGGAGGCCGCCCGTGTCCTTATCGAGCACGTCGTCCGTGCCCATGACGGGCTCCTGCACGACGATGCCACCGTGATGTGTCTGGACTGGTACGGCACCGGATCCACCCGCCGCGACGCCGAGCACGGCGCCGACGTCTCCGATGCGTCGCCGATGGTCGGACTGCAGCACACGTCTCCCCCAGGACCCGCAGAGTCTCGAACCTGAAGTTGCCCGGCCGGACTCATCCCCGTAACGGATCATGCGCCGAGCGCGAGGACCGACCGGACACGGATGTAGGTTGGCTCGTCTCCCCCTCGGACGAGGCGGCAACAGGCGGGAGACTCTTGGCCGCTGTACTGCTCACAGGCGGTTCCACGCCTTCGACCACAGGGCTTCAGCGCCATCCTGCCCGGACTGGCACCGCAGGAAAGCAGGCCGATGGCCGACGAATATAATCGGCCTCATGTCGAAGCCTGACGCGTTGCTTGTTGACGTTGCCGCCCTGGTGGAATCCGGGCGCAGCAATCAGATGCCTCTGACCGTGGTCGCCGGTGGTGCTGTCATCACGGGCCGGCTGGCTCCCGAAGCCGTCTGGAGGCAGCGGGTGTCGGAGGTCCTGGCGGACTCGGCCCGCCTGGGTGGCTTTTCCGCCATGTTCACCGGTGCGGCAGCCGAGGAAGGGCCGCCCACTCATCTGCACTTCCATGTGGCGCGGATTCTGCAGGGCACGGTGGGGATCCCGGAGACAGGCGGGATGTACCGGGTGGCGATCGAGGACGTCAGCGCCTGGACGATGGGCGATTTCAGCTACTCGGACCACTGAAACACTGCCGAGCCGGACGGCTCCAGCACACGGTGAGGGTCCGACCGGATGCTCCGGTCGGACCCTCACCCCTGCTTTCCGGCGGCTCACGCCTGGCCGTCGCTCAAGCGGCCACAGGGGCGCCCAGCATCGCGGAAGCCTGCTGCAACGGGTTGAGAACCCGAGTGGGTGCGGAGGCCGGAGCCAGGTCGCGGCAGGTGAAGCCGAGCTGGGTCATGGCCCGCAGGACTTCTCCTGCGCTGAAGTCGCGGCGGTCCTGGCGTGTGATGACCTGGCCGACCTGTTTGACGGGGTAGGTACGTCGGCCGATGATCACGGACTCGCCGGACAGGTGCTCGGGCTTGATGCCCTTCATCGATTCCAGGACGCCGCTCCTGGTGAGGTCGAACGGGAAGCGGGCGATGACACAGCGCATGATGCCTCACAGGAAGAGGGGCGAAGAGGGGGCGGCTCCGCCGCGGATGGGACGGCTCAGCGGGCGAGGGCGAAGACGCCCAGGGCACTGCCGTGTTCGTCGACCACAGGCAGGGCGTCGACGTTGCTGTAGCGCATCATGTGCGCGGCTTCGGCCGTGGTGGTCACGGGCGAGGTGAACGGCCCTCGGTCGCCGAAGATGTCCCGCAGCTGGATCCTGTCCGAGTACGCGGAGCCGTCACGAACTGCTGCGAGCTGAGACTGGCCGACCAGTCCAGTACACCGGCCGCTGTCGTCGCAGACAAGCAGATGCCCGGTGCGGGCACTGGCCAGGACGGACAGGGCCACCTCGACGGTCATGTCGTCACAGACCTGCGGTCCGGCAGTGTCCATGGCGTCGGCCACTGTCCTGCTTACAGCTGTGGCATCTGCCGGGCAGGGCTGCATATGAACCAGCGTCAAAAGGTGCCTCCTGCACAGATGGGTCAGCTTCCGGATCACGAAGTGCTCAGGCCGCCGCGTCGTAGGAGGACTGATGCGCGGTCACACGCCGCGCCGCCGAGGCGGGGCTGCGCCGGCCTCGCGAGGACGCGCTGCGCGGACGCCGCTCGACCACCGGCGCTGTGATCGTCACCGGAATACCGGAAGGGGCCTGGGCACCGGTGATCCGGCCGAGTGCCTCCTCGCCGGAGCGGACCTGGGTGGTCTGGGGCACGATGCCGGCAGCGGTCATGAGGCGGGTCATGTCGCGGCGCTGGTTGGGGGTGACCAGGGTGACGACGCTGCCGGACTCCCCCGCCCGTGCGGTACGGCCCCCGCGGTGGAGGTAGTCCTTGTGGTCGGTCGGCGGGTCGACGTTGACGACGAGGTCGAGGTTGTCGACGTGGATGCCGCGGGCGGCGACGTTCGTGGCCACGAGCACGGTGACGTGCCCGGTCTTGAACTGGGTCAGGGTCCGGGTGCGCTGCGACTGCGCCTTCCCGCCGTGCAGAGCGGCTGCCCTCACGCCGCTGGCCAGCAGGTGGTCGGTGAGCTTGTCAACCGCCCGCTTGGTGTCCAAGAACATGATCACCCGGCCTTCGCGGGCGGCGATTTCGGTGGTCGCCCGGTGCTTATCGGCGCCGTGGACGTGCAGGACGTGGTGCTGCATCGTCGTGACCGCGCCGGCGGACGGATCGACGGAGTGGACGACCGGGTCGCTGAGGTAACGGCGGACCAGGCGGTCGACATTCCGGTCCAGGGTGGCGGAGAACAGCATCCGCTGCCCTTCGGGGCGAACCTGGTCCAGGAGAGCGGTGACCTGGGGCATGAAGCCCATGTCGGCCATCTGATCGGCCTCGTCCAGCACGGTGATCGCGACCTGGTCAAGTCGGCAGTCACCGCGGTCGATGAGGTCCTTCAGCCGGCCCGGCGTCGCCACGACGACCTCCGCGCCACCGCGCAGCGCGTTGGCCTGCCTCCCGATAGACATTCCGCCGACGACGGTGGCCATGCGCAGCCTCACCGAGCGGGCGTAGGGGGCAAGAGCGTCGGTCACCTGCTGGGCCAGCTCGCGTGTCGGCACGAGGACAAGGGCCAGCGGCTGGCGGGGCTCGGCACGCTGGCCGGCGGTGCGGGCCAGCAGGGCCAGGCCGAAGGCGAGCGTCTTGCCGGAGCCGGTGCGCCCACGTCCCAGGGCGTCGCGGCCCACGAGGGTGTTGGGCAGGGTCGCCCCCTGGATCGGGAACGGCACGCTCACGCCCTGCGCGGTCAGCGCGGCCAGCAGCTGGCCCGGCATGTCGAGGTCGGCGAACGCCTCGACGGCGGGCAGCGCGGGAGTGACCGTGACCGGTAGAGCGAACTCGCCCTGGACTGCGGCGGGCCGCCGCCCCTGGCCACTCGAGCGGCCCGACCCGCCGGAACGGGCCGGGGCGGTCGAGTTGAAGCGGCTACTGCCCCGGCCGGAGTCGGCGGTAAGGCTGCGGGCACGGGAAGCGCGGTTGTTCGTACGTGTGGGGTTCATTCAGAACCTTCCTTGATACGGCACGTATCAAGGAATTCCCGCAGCGGAAGAACAGCGCGGGGAATCACAAGAACGGGCCGAGCGGAATGCGAAGACAAATGAGACCTGCGGCTAATCCCCGAGCGGAATGCAAGCCATGGAATGAGTAACGCCATATGGGCGACGAATCCGGTTCCACCAGCGGGTGGAACTCCCAGGAAGTGGGCAGCGAAAACCCGCAGGCGACGATTCTGCCGCAGGTGGCACCACACCGGGAGTATGCCCGGAGCTGGGGCCGGCACCCCGAAGGATGCGGGCCCCAGCTACGAAGTGCGCGTCAGCGTCAGGCGGGAACGATGTTCTCGGCCATCGGGCCCTTCTGGCCCGGCACGATGTCGAAGGTGACCTTCTGGCCTTCGAGCAGCTCGCGGAAGCCCTGGGCGGCAATGTTCGAGAAGTGGGCGAACACGTCAGCGCCGCCGCCGTCCTGCTCGATGAAGCCGAAACCTTTGGCCGCGTTGAACCACTTCACAGTTCCTGACGCCATGTCATATCTCCTTCAGGGGGCCGGTACGCCGGGATCCGTAATGCACGGATTCCGCGTCGCCGCAATGATGCCCCGCCCGGAGGGAAACCGGAAATGCAATGAAGCTTCCGCTGTTCGAAATTGCCACGCAGAAGCTTGAAATTTTGGGAACCACAACTGCAACTGAGATCGACAGTAGCACGCCGTTACGGTCCGCGTACGGCGAATAATTCGACTCTCTTTGCTGAGGTAAAAACACTCCCGGCACGGCGCGTTGAACTCTCATACCGTGGCCATAGATATTCACAGGGCGAGGATGCCGACCCCTCGAACGAAGGTCACCTCACCAGCCCGTACGCCAATACGCAGGCTGGGCCAGGAGCAGACCTGTCGCCGGGCAGCCCCGGGGCGAGGCCGATGCTCGTGGACTGCGACTGTCCGGCCGGGTGTCGTCACACACCACGGCCCGGCCCGGCTGGAGTTCACGGCAGTCCGGAGGGCACATCAAGAACTGCGCAGGACATGTCGCGAAAAGCTGCCCTTGGCGCTGCAGCCGAAGCCCCTCACCACGTTTGAAGTCAACCCGGAAGTCGCGTAGACGCCGCCCCGACCCTTGTGTGGTGTTGAGCATCTCGGCGGCCCGGCCCATGGTGTAGGCGGGGTAGTCGTCGTCGTCGAGGCGGTCGAACGAGGCGTCTGCTGTCATCCGTACCTTCCGGTGGAACACGCGTCGGAGGGGCCCTGGTGCCATTGGCACCAGGGCCCCGAAGGAACTGCTACACCACCAGCCGGCCTTCATCGGCTACGCCGGCCTTCTTGTTCCGCACCAGCTCGCGGGGGAATGAGAGCAGGTACGGGGATCGCGGTTGCTTGACCGGAGACCACCTCACTATCGATGTCCTGCGGTACCCGGGCCCAAAACGTTCGCCCGGGCGATCCTGATGGCGCTCAACTCCTCCGTTCTTTCCCTCTGGATCAACTGCTTCCGTACTTCTGGTGGCCTCTCACGGCGCCACTTCGACAGCCAGCCCCGTCGCCCGTCATGCATGTGCTCTGGCTTGGAACCCCACTGCCGAACATCCCGGCACGCGCGCCGCAGCCTGACGCCGTTTACCGAGGGACTACTGGTACTGAGGACTGCACCTGCGTACTGCGGTTCCGCTCACGGGGCCCCTGAAAACTGCGGGCCGCCCGGTCCGGTCGCCAGTCCCGTCGCCGTCCTGCAGAACCCTGGCTTCGAAACTCCACCACCGCACCGACCTGCGCTTACGTGTACTGCTTCCCGGCAGTTCATCCCTGCCGAGCTCGGTCGATCTCTTGGCTACGGACAAGACACTAACCCCAGCAACGCCCACATGTCTACCTCCGTCATGACAGATTTTCTGTGGAGGCTGACAGCGAAGTCCTGAGTTCCCCACCCCTTGGAAACTGCACCAGCCGCCACCCTCCAAGGTGCGAGGACTATCGGAAGCGGGCATGCGGGCTGGCACAGCACGAGCGGCACAACCGATCACAGGCGGGGTGTACACACACGAACAGCACGCAGTCCCGCGTGCACCGCGGCCGCGGGCTGAGGGCGGGCGCGGTGCACAACACGTTGCGGGGGATCCACCCCGACGATCACCATCGCCTCGACGTCCCCGTGCCGAATGGCGCCCCTCATCCGCTTGATGGTCTGTTCTCGGCGGCCCGCTGAACGCACGCGGACCACAACTGGGACGGCACGGGTCACGGCAGCCCGGCTCCTGCGGAACACCGGCGTTTCGGCCAACAGGCCGCCACCACAGCGCTCTTGCCCGCCAAGGGTCCATGCAGGGCGCACGTGTCGAGAACCGCTCAATGCCGCGAACCCGGCCCGGCCGAAAGACGTGTGTTCGAAATTCTGGCTGCGTCGTTAGTCCCTTCGACCGCGCCGCGACCACCGAAGGGGACGACGCCGAGCCGGCGCCCTGACCCGATCGAACGCGAAGAGCCCGTCACGGACCCCTGCGGGGCAGTCGCGGGACACCAGTACCCCTCACGCACCCATCTGGAGGACGCCATGAATCCCGTGCTCACCCGCGCGCATCAGCCTCTTGGATTCGAGCGGCGGCGGCCCGCCGCGGGCCTTCCCGCCCTCGACGCAGTGACCATTGACGCCTCCGCCCGCCGCTCGGCACGACCGGATACGAGGCGGGCGGCATGAGCGAGTCCACCGATGCGTCAGCCGACCGTGTCCCGGGGCCGCGCACCACCCCCCTGCCACCCACGTCCGCCGAACCGCGCAACCCTGCGGGCACCGGCGCGGAAGCCGAGCCGGGCACCACCTCGGCGACGGCCTCCCCGTCCCCTGCCGCGCCGGAGATGCGGTACGTGGACCTGACCGGCAGCCGTGAAGCGGCCGGGCGCTCCATCCGGATGCGTGACATGGCACGGCGCCTGCCCCAGTTGGTGCGGCGGTCGCTGGCCCTCGCCTGGCGCGTCGACCGACGGGCCACCATCGGTCTCCTGCTGTGCCAGACGGTCGCCGGCGTGATGCAGGCCCTGGGCCTGATCGCGATCAGTGGCACCCTCACCGCACTGCTGACCGGCGGAGACGTCTACCACCGGCTCCTGCAGGCATGGCCGTCCGTTGCCCTGCTGGCCACCGCGTCCGGAGTGCGGGCGCTGCTGGGCATCACCGTCAGCTGGCTCTCCTCCCGGCTGAGCCCCCTCATGTCGCGCGAGGCCGAGCAGATGCTGCTCACCGGCTGCGCCACGGTGGAGCTGTCCGCCTACGACGACCCCGAATTCAACCGTGACCGGGAGGCCGCCGACCGCGGAGCGCAGGTCACCGGAGACCTGATCAACGAGGGCCAGGACCTGATCGCCTCGGCGGCGTCCTTCCTCGCCGGTGCCGTCGTGCTCGCCGGGGTGAGCTGGGTGCTCCTTCCCCTCCTGGTCGCGGCCAGTCTGCCGCAGGCCCTCGCCCAGATCAGCGCCGCCCGGGTCCGCTACCTGGCGAACCTCCGCAGCAACGGCGACAACCGCATGCTGTCGGTACTGCGCTGGCACATCTTCACCCGCGAGGCAGCCGACCAGATCCGCGCCGGCACCATGGCCGGTTTCCTGTCCGGCCGGTACCGGCAGACGGTCGCCCGGATCAACCGCCAGGACCGCACCGCGGCCGACAAGGGCGCCCGCATGTCACTGGTCGGCGCACTGTGCGGCGGCCTCGGATCGGCCGTCGTGTGGGCGGCGGTCGTGTGGCTGCTGGCCACCGGCCGCATCAGCGTCGGGCACGCCGGGACGGCCGTCTTCGCTCTGCAGATGGTGGGCCAGTCGGTGCGCGGGCTGGTCGCCGTCGGGGCCAGGGCCGTACGCACGGGCCTGTACATGGACGACTGGAGCAGATTCCTCGACCTGGCCGGCGGATACACCATGCGCCGCGGCGAACACCGGCCGGAGCCTCCGCGCAAGATCGAGATCAAGTCGGTTTCGCTCCGCTACGCGGGAAAGGACCAGGACGCACTGTCCGACGTCTCACTCACCCTGCGCCGCGGCGAGGTGACCGCGCTGGTGGGCTTCAACGGATCGGGGAAGTCCACGCTTTCGAAGCTGGTCAGCGGCCTGTACGTGCCCACGGGCGGTCAGGTGCTGTGGGACGGCGTCCCCACCGGCGACGCCGATCCGCAGGCGTTGTGGAAGCAGGTGGCCCTGGTACCGCAGGACTATGCGCACTGGCCGCTGACGGTCCGCGAGAACGTGACCCAGGGGCAGCCCACGGCCCGCGGTGACGCGGCGGTCCGTGAAGCGTGCGAGGCCGCCGACGCGGACGAGGTCGTCGACAAGCTCGGCGCCGGCCTGGACACACTGCTCGCCCGCGAGTGGCTGAACGGGGAGGAGCTGAGCGGCGGCCAGTGGCAGCGCATCGCCCTCGCCAGGGCGTTCTTCCGCGAGGCCGGGCTCCTGGTCCTCGACGAGCCGACCGCGAACCTTGATCCGCGCGCCGAGTACAGGATCTTCCAGCGGCTGCGGGACCTGGCTCAGGACCGCGTTGTGCTGCTGGTGACACACCGGATCACCAATGTGGCCGTCGCCGACCGGATCGTGGTCCTCGACGGGGGCAGAGTCGTGCAAGAGGGCACGTACACGGAACTCGCCGAGCAGGAGGGTGGCCTGTTCGCGCAGTTGCTGTCCTACCAGGTCACCTCCGGGGCGGACGGCGGGAAGTACGGGACCCGCGCATGAGGGGCGCCGGAACCACTTCAGGAGACTCCGGCCGCGCATGGACGAGGCGGAGGAGGTGCCGCGTGACTTCCTGTGCCGACTCCTCGACACGTGTCGGGACGTCACCGTTGAGGCATCGCGATCTCCGGACCTACCTGGTCGGGCAGAGCGTCGGTGTGACCGGCAGTTCGATCGGTTCGGTGGTGATCCCGCTGCTCGCCGACCGCCGCTCCGGGCGACACCAGCTGATCATCGTGACCTGATCAGTGCGCGCGAGCCCGTCCGGTCGCGCTCGGATTCCGTCCTGATGTGGTGACCGGGGACGGGCCGGCCGGCCGTCCGGCCGTGACGTCGTATGGCTGGATTGTGTCCTTGAATAGACGAACGGACTTCCCCAACTTCGATTCCGACCGTAGCCGGTGCGGGATTTTCCGACATCCCTCAGCAGCCGGCCGAAGCGGACGGCAGAAAGCCCATTCCGCCGTCCGCGCCTTCACGGAGTCGTGTGGTAGTAGCGCGTACATGTGCGCACCATCGAGTCGTCGGCGATACCGAAGAAGTCGACAAACCGCAGACAACTCTCGTCGACGCCCGGGACGATACGGCGGCCCGCGGCGACCACCCAGTGGTCGTGGGCGACGACGCGGTCGATCTCGTGGCGGGTGGTGCGTTCGACGTCCGCGCGGTGGGCGTGGAGCACCTCCGTACGGCCGCGTGCGAGCGGCCGACCGGGCAGTTCGAACTCGACCTCGTCATGCAGGAGGGAGGCGTAGGCGTCGAGATCCCCCGCGTTGAGGTAGTCGTAGACCAGTCGCACATGGTCGACCCCGGCAGCGGTGACCAGATCGTCCGGGGGGCCCAATAGTCCGGCGCCCGCGTCGTAGTTGCTGTTCATCAGTGTCCCTTTCGCATCCACACCCCATCCTGCGGACCGCCCACAACTTCTCCCTATCACCGCGCTATCGCACACGGGAGAACCACACGCCATAGACAGGGGGCACATGAATGTGGAGACTGTCCGAAAGTTGACCCGGCTGCGTCAACTCAAAAAGTTGGCAGGGGATTTGGTGACTGACGGTATGACGGAAGAGATGCTGGGTCTCCCGGGCATGTCCCCGCCGCCCTTCCAGGTCCTGGGACCGCTACAGGTACGGGGCACGAAGGGGCCGCTGAGGGTTCCCCCCGGCCGCCAGGAAGTCATCCTCGCCGCCCTGCTCCTGGAGACCAACCGCGTCGTCAGCACCCACTACCTGGTCGACCTCATCTGGCAGGACGACCCGCCGGAGACCGCACGTACCCAGGTCCAGATCTGCGTGTCGCGGCTGCGGAAGCTGCTGGCGGGCGCGGACGCCGAGGTCTCGATCACCACGCGGCCCCCGGGGTACATGCTGCACACCGACGCCGGCAATGTGGACTCCGCGCTCTTCACCACCCTGGTCACACGTGCGCGTCAGCTGAAGGAGCAGGGCTCCCCGGAGCAGGCCGTGGAGCGGCTGAAGTCCGCGATGACGCTCTGGCAGGGGGACTGCCTGACCGGCATGGACAGCGGCCCGCTGGGCAACCGGGCCCGCCAGCTCAACGAGGAACGGCTCGCCGCCCTGGAACTGCGGCTGCGGATGGAGCTGGAACTCGGGCGGCACGACCGGCTGGTCGGCGAGCTGCAGATGCTGACGCACGAGCACCCCCTCAGGGAGAGACTGCGCGGTCAGCTCATGGAGGCCCTGTACTGGTCGGGGCGGCAGGCGGAGGCGCTGGACGTCTTCCAGGTCGGGCGGGTGCTGCTCGACGAGGAACTCGGGCTGGAGCCCGGCCGGGAGCTCAAGGACCTGCAGTCGGCGATCCTCGCGGGTGAACTGGCCCCTCCCGCGGGCCCCGGCCCGGCCCGTGCGCCGTCGGAGCCGGAGAACGCCGCGGAGCCCGCGGCCGCCGCCCCGCCGGTGCCCGAGCGGCAGGACGAGGTCCCGCACCAGATGCCCGCCACGACCGCGGACTTCGTCGCCGACCCCGGCCGGCTCGCGGACCTTGAGCGGGCCCTGACCGGAGGTCCGGGCGGGCACACGGCCGGTCTGGTCGCGATCACGGGCAGACCCGGCACCGGAAAGTCGACCCTCGCGGTCCACATGGCCCACATGCTGGCCGAAAGCGGTTTCCCCGACGGTCAGCTCTACTGCGACCTGCGCGGGACGACCGGGGCGCCCGCGACCTCCTCGGAGGTCCTTGGCCGGTTCCTGCGGGCGCTCGGCATTCCCGGCCAGCTCATCCCGGAGTCGCTGGACGAGCGCGCGGAGATGTACCGGACACGGCTCGCCTCCCGCCGGGTCATCGTCGTCCTGGACGACGCGGTCAGCGAGGGCCAGGTGCGGTCGCTCCTGCCCGGCAGCCGCGACTGCGCCGTCCTCGTCACGAGCCGGGCGCGGCTGACCGCCCTGCCCGGTGCGCACCGCGTCGAGCTGGACGTGCTGGAGGAGGACCGGGCGCTGGAGCTGCTGTCCCGGATCATCGGGGAGGACCGGGTGCGCGACGAGGCCGTGGCGGCCGAGGCGCTCGTCCGCACGGTCGGGCGGCTGCCGCTCGCGCTGCGCATCGTGGCCGCCCGCCTCGCCGCGCGTCCGCACTGGACGCTCGCCTCGATGGTGCACCGGCTCGCCAACGAGCGTCACCGGCTGGACGAGCTGACCCACGGCGAGATGACCATGCGGGCCAGCCTCTCCCTCACGTACGACGGTCTGGCCGCCGCGGACGCCCGGCTGCTGCGGCTGCTGAGCATGGCCCGGACGCCGACCCTGCCCAGCTGGCTGGCCGGTTCGCTCCTCGACGACGACCGCCCCTTCCCGTCGGACCTGATGGAGCCCCTGGTCGACGTACAGATGCTGGACGTCGTCGGGGTGGAGAGCACCGGGGGCTACCGGTACCGCTTCCACGAGATCATCCGTGTCTACGCGCGTGAACAACTGGCCTCTCAGGAAAGACCGGAGGACCGCGAGGCGGCGCTCGTGCGCATGGCGGGCGGCTGGATGCACCTGGCCGAGCAGGCGCACCGCAAGGTGTACGGCGGCGACTACACGGTGCTGCACGGAACCGCTCCCCGCTGGGTGCCGCCCGTCGGTGGCACCGACCAGCTGCTGGCCGACCCGATGGCCTGGCTGGACGCCGAACAGGCCGCGCTGTGCGCGATGGTGGAGCAGGCGGCGGACGAGGGGCTGCACGAGGTCAGCTGGGACCTGGCCACGACCCTGGTCACCCTCTTCGAGGTGCGCGGCCACTACGACCTGTGGGAGCAGACCCATCTGAAGGCGCTGGAGGCCGTCCGCAAGGCGGGCAATCTGCGGGGCACGGCGGTCGTGCAGGCGTCGCTCGGGTCGCTTTACATGAGCCGTAACCAGTTCGACCGGGCGCGGCAGACGCTCGGCTCGGCGCTGGACGTCTTCCAGGCGCTCGACGAACCGGAGGGCAGGGCGCTGTGCCGGCGCGATCTGGCCCTCATCGCGAGGACCGACGGCGATGACGCCGGCGCCCTGGACCTGTACGGGCAGTCCCTGGCCGACTTCGACCGGGCCGGTGACGTGGTGGGGCGCGCGATCGTCCTGACGCAGAGCGCCCAGATCCGGATGCGCCAGGGGAACAGCGACGCGGCGCAGACCCAGTTGGACGAGGCGCTGGCCGTCTACGAGTGTGTCGGATACACGGGGGGCCGGGCGAGAACGCTGCGCCGGGTCGGTCAACTGCTGCTGGAACGGGGCGACCACGATCAGGCGGTGCTGACCTTCACGGAGGTACTGGAGCTGTGCCGCGTCTCCGGCGATGTCATCGGTGAGGGGCACCTGCTGCGCGATCTGGGTCACGCCTTCACCCTGATGGGACGGCCCGAGCGGGCCAGGGACTTCTACGACCGGGCCATCGCGGCCCGGGAGCGCATCATGGATTTTAGTGGTGGCGCGCTGGCGCGCCTGGATCTGGCGCGGCTGCTGGAGGGGGACACGGGGCGGTCCCGGGAGCTTCTGATCCCCGCGGTCGACGTGTTCCGGGACCGTGGGATGGCGCGGGAGCTGACCGAGGCGAAGCGGTTGCTCGGCGTGGGCTGAGACCGTCACGGTCTTCTGGCCGGGGGTCGGACGCCCTCGCCGGTGGCGGGCGTTCCGGGAGCGGGCGCAGTAGTCGCGTGCGCTCCGAGTGCGGGCGGCGCGGGCGGACGGGCCGGTCGCGCGCCGGGTGGGCCAAGCGGTCCATGTGGCCGGGTGGCCAAGTGGGCCAAGCGGTCCGGACTGTGGTCAGTCCCAGGGGTTGTTCAGCGTGCCGGCGCCGCCCGGGTTCGTCGGCGTCGTGTCGTCGGCGGGGGCGTCCGTCGTGGCCGGGCCGTCGGTGGTGGCGGTGGCGGCGGTCGGGGCGGTGGTGTCACCTGCCTCCGCGGCCCAGCCCGTCTGAACGCCCAGGCCGGTCACGATCACGATCAGGGCGGCGGCGACGGCGGTGCGGAGAGCGGTGCTGGCGGCGGTGTTGTTCGTCATCGGATTCCCTCTCGGTGGTGGCGTTTCCTTCTGACCACCAAGTTAGGAAAGACCGGATTCACGGGGCCGCCCCTGGTCCTATCTCCGCGCTATCACGGCGCGGGACCGCTATCACGGCCCGGGAGTCCCCTATCGCCGGGCCGCTGTCCCGGGGCAGGGGCCGGGATAGCGGAAGTCCATGCGGGGTTAGGGGCGGGATGCCCGGCGGATAGGCCGCGTTCGAAGGATGGCGGAAGAACTCTCGCCAGGCCCCGAACCGACCAGCAGGAGCTTCCCATGACGACCGGCCTTCCCGCGCAGAGCACCACCGAGCACTCCGAGGTCCTCGGTTCCCTGATCCGGGGGCACCGGATCCGTATCGGCCTGACGCAACGCCAGTTGGCGGACCTCTCCACCATCAGCGTGCGCGCCATCCGCGACCTGGAGAAGGGGAAGGCCCAGCGGCCCAGAACCGACACGGTCCGGCTGATCGCCGACGGCCTGCGGCTGGGCCCCCGGGCCCGTACCGTCCTGGAGGAGGCGGCCCGGCGCGGACACCGCTTCGAGGGGGACGGCAGACGTCTGCTCGCCGAACGCCCGTCGCCGCCCGTCCCCCTGCACCCGATCATCGGGCGGGACGCGGAGACCGCCGTCGTCGTGGAGGAGCTGCGGTCGGGCACCGAGCGCCTGATCACGGTGGTGGGTTTGAGCGGGGTGGGCAAGACCCGGGTGGCGCTGGAGGCCGCGGCCCGGATGCACGAAGCCGGCTTCTCCGTGCTGTGGCACACCGCTCCCGGCCCCGTCCCCGACTTCCTGCCGGCCGACGACGACTCCGTCACCGCCCTGACCGCGGACTGCGCCGAATTCCTGCACGGCGGTGGGCAGGACGGCGAGCTCCCGGCACGGCTCGCGGACCTCGCGGGCAGCCGCGGCCTCCTGCTGGTGCTCGACGGCGTCGAGCCGAGCCTGCTCGACGGCCACCGGCTGAACCGGCTGCTGCGTGACGTCCCCGGCATCCGCCTGCTCGTCACCGCGGAGGAGCCCTGGGACGTTCCCTGCGAACGCCTCTTCCTCCTCTCCCCGCTCGACGCGCCCGCTCCGCCCGCCGGCTCCGACTCCCCCGCCACCCGTTTCTTCCTCGCCCGGCTGCGCCGCGACCGCCCGGACATCACGGCCGACGAACGGTCGCTGGCGGACATCGCACGGATCTGCCACCGCCTCGACGGCCATCCCATGGCGCTCGTCGCGGCCGCCTCCTGGCTGACCGTGTGCGACCTGCCGACGCTCTGCCGCATCGTAGAGTTCGATCCCGCCGCCCTGCTCGACCGCCTGTCCGGTGACCCCGCCGTCTCCCGGCTGCCGGAGCGGACCGGCCGCACCATCGGCCGGCTGCCCGCCGACCACCAGAGGCTGATCTCCGCCCTGCACGAGGCGGACGCCGACGAATTCACCCTGGGCGACGTCGTGCGGCTGACCGGCCGCACCCTGCCCGAATGCGGCCACATGGTGCGCCGGCTGCTGGTCAGCGGGGTCATTCGGGCCAGTACGGACACGGGCCGCTCCGCGTTCCGGGTGCTGTGCGTGGTGCGGGCCCTCGCCCCGGCCGCTGCCGCCGACGCTGCCGCCTGACTGCCGCCGCGCCGCCCAACTGCTGACGCACCGCCGGACCGACTGCCGCTTCCCGGAGCCGTCCGCGGGTTGTATGGCACTGCCCCGCCCGGCACAGCCCGCCACCCGGCCGCCCGGCCGGCCCACCTCCGCAGCGACTTCCCCCAGGAGTTCCCATGCCGTCCGACGCGCCCGTCGCACCTGCCCCGGCCACCGTCCGGTTGCCGCTCTCGGTCGCTCAGCGTGACATCTGGACGGCCCACACCCTCGACCCCACCGGCCTGCGGTACAGCGTCGGCGAGTGCAGGGAGATCTTCGGCCCGGTCGACCCGGAGCTGATGGCGGCCGCCTGGCGGCGGCTGGCCGAGGAGGCGGACTCGCTGCGGGTCCTGCGCTTCGAGGACGACGGGGAGCAGGTGTGGCAGCTGCTCGACACGGAAGTCGGCTCCCGCAGTCTGCCGTTCACCGACGTGAGCGCGGCGGACGACCCGGAGGCGGCGGCCTGGCGCCTGATCGACGCGATGGTCTGCGCCCCGTACGACCTGACCCGCCAGGCTCCCGTGCGCTGCGCGCTCTTCAAGCTGGGCGAGGAGCGGTACTTCTACTTCTACGGCTTCCACCACCTGGTCATCGACGGCCTGGGCGTGGGGATGCTCCTGGCGCGGCTGATCGCCCTGTACGAGCAGGCGGTGGCGGGCGAGCCGTGGGACGCCTCCCCCTTCGGACGGCTCACCGACCTCCTGGCCGAGGACAGCGCCCACCGGCTCTCCGAAGAGGCTGCCGCCGAACGGGAGGGCTGGCGGGAGCACTTGGCCGGTGCTCCGGACGCGCCCAGCATCGTCCGGGGGACCGGCCGGGCCGCCCCGGCGCACGGCGGACTGCCCTTCGCCCGGCGCAGCGTCCGGGTGTCCCCGGCGGATGCCGAGCGGCTGCGGGCCGTGGCCCGTACCGAGCGGGTCTCCTGGTCCGTCCTCCTGGTGGCGCTGTTCACGGTGTACCTGCACCGGGTCACGGGCCAGGACGAGCTGGTGGCCGCCCTGCCGGTGCCGGGCCGGAAGTCGAAGACCGCGCGGAGCACGCCCGGCATGTTGTCGAACATCGTCCCGCTGCGGTTGCGCGTCCGGCCCGAGGAGCCGCTCGGCTCACTGGTGCGGTCGGTGACCGCCGAGGTCAAGTACGGTCTGCGCCACCAGATGACCCGGTACGAGGATCTGTGCCGGGACGCCGGTGCCCTCGACGGCTCGCGCAGACTCGCCTCGCCCGTCATCAACATCATGGGCTTCAACTCGGAGCTGACCGTGTGCGGTCACCCGAGCGTCAACCACAACGTCAGCAACGGCCCCGTCGACGACCTGAGCATCACCGTCTTCGACCTGGGGGCGGCGAGCGGACTGCGCATCGACTTCGACACCCCGGTCGAGGGCGTCGACGTGGACGCCGTCGCCGCCCACCAGGACCGGTTCGCCCAATTCCTCACCGGGACCCTCGCCATCGAGGAGCCGACCGCGAGCAGGGTCGCCGACCTGGAGGTGCTGTCCGGCACCGAGCGCGAGCTGCTGACCGGCCGGTGGGCCGGACCGGTGGTGGAGCCCGACGACACGACACTGGTGGAGCGGTTCGAGGAGCAGGCCGCACGGTTCCCGGACAGCACCGCGCTGATCGACCGGGACCGGCGGGTCACGTACGCCGCGCTCAACGCCGACGCCAACCGGTGGGCCCGGCACCTGCGCTCCCGGGGCCTGGGCCGCGGTGACATGGCGGGCGTCCTCTTCGAGCGGAGCACCCTCTTCGTCACCGCTCTCCTCGCGGTCCTGAAGACCGGCGCCGCGCATGTGCTGCTCGACCCCGACTTCCCGGACGAACGCCTCCGCTCGGCGGCCGACGACGCGGGCATCGGCCACCTCGTCACCCGCCCGGAGCTGGCCGGCCGCATCACCGGCGGGTGGGCCACCCACACCGAGGCCCCCGCCCAGCTCCCGGACCGGGAGACCGAAAATCTCGGCCTGCCGCTCACCGCCGAGGACGCGGCGTGCCTGATGTTCACCTCGGGCTCGACCGGCCGGCCCAAGGGCATCCTGTCCTCCCACCGCAATCTCGTCTCGACCCTCACCCGGCAGAGCTATCTCCCCTTCGGCCCCGACCAGGTCATCCTCCAGTGCTCCCCCGTCTCGTGGGACGCGTTCAGCCTGGAGCTCTGGGGGGCCCTGCTGCACGGCGGGACCGCCGTGCTCCAGCCGGGGCAGAAACCCGAACCGGCGATCGTCGACGAACTGGCGCGGCGGCACCACATCACCACCCTGCTGCTGTCCGCCACCCTCTTCAACTATCTCGTCGACGAACATCCCGAAGCGTTCGCGTCCGTCACCACCGCCTTCACCGTCGGCGAGGCGGCCTCCCCCGCCCATGTCCACGCCCTGCAGCGGCTCCGGCCCGGTATGGCCGTCGTCAACGGCTACGGACCCGCCGAGGCGATGATCTTCGCGACCACGCACACCGTCGAGCCGGGCGCCGAGCCTCATCCGGTGATTCCCATCGGTTCGCCGCTGGTCAACAAGCCCGCGTACATCCTGGACAGCCGGCTGAGGCTGTGCCCGCCGGGCACCACGGGCGAGCTCTACCTCGCGGGCGACGGTCTCGCCCACGGCTACCAGGGGCGGCCCGACATCAGCGCCGTCCGCTTCGTCCCGCACCCCTTCGGCGGACCGGGCAGCCGTCTCTACCGCACCGGCGACCTCGCCCACTTCGACCGGAACGGCGTCCTGCACTACGAGGGCCGGGCCGACGACCAGGTCAAGGTCCGCGGCTTCCGGATCGAGCCCGGTGAGATCGAGGCCGCTCTCCTCACCCACCCCGGTATCTCCCGGGCGGTGGTCACCCTCCACGACCAGCGGCTCGCCGCCTACGTGGTCTCCGATCAGCCCGTGCACCTCGAAGAGGTCCGCCGCCACCTGGCGGACCGGCTCCCCGAACACCTCGTACCCGCCTACCTGACACGCCTGGACCGGCTGCCCTTCACGGCGAACGGGAAGATCGACAAGCGAGCCCTGCCCGCCCCGTCGGTCACCTCCGGAGGCGGTCGCGCAGCCCGGACGGCCGAGGAAGAGATCCTGGTGGCGCTGTTCGCGAGGACCCTCGGCCTGCCCGACACCCCCACCGTCGACGACAGCTTCTTCACACTGGGCGGGCATTCCCTGCTGGCCGCGCGCCTGACCAATCACGTCGCCGATGCCCTGGGCGTCCGGCTGACCATCCGCGACGTCTTCCAGCACCCGACACCGGCCCGCCTCGCGGAACACGTGGCCGGGAAGAAGGGTGCACCGGCGCTCCCCGCGCTCGTTCCGGCGGAGGACCAGGACGGGCTTCCGCCGGCCTCGTACGCCCAGCGACGGCTGTGGCTGCTGGCCGACCTCGACGGTGGGACCGCCGCGTACAACGTCCCCATCGCCGTACGCGTCCAAGGCGCCCTCGACACGGAGGCGTTGGCGGCGGCGCTCAACGATGTCGCCGAACGCCACGCACCGCTCAGGACCGTCTTCGAGACCGTGGACGGCGAACCCCGCCAGCGGGTCCTTCCCCCGTCGGACACGCTCATCTCCGTCACGCACCGCCACGTCGACGCCGAAGACCTCGATACGGAACTGGCCGCCGCGGCAGCCCACGTCTTCGACCTCCGCAGCGAACTGCCCCTGCGTGTCACACTGTTCGACCTCGGTGGCGGATCCCAGGTCCTGCTGCTCCTGCTCCACCACATCGCCACCGACGGCGGCTCCAACATCCCCTTCTTCAGCGACCTCTCCCGGGCGTACGAAGCCCGCCTGGCCGGAACCGACGGAACCGGCGGACCCGTCCTGGACCCGCTGCCGGTCCAGTACACCGACTACGCACAGTGGCAACGGCGCGTCCTCGGCTCCGAGGACGAGCCGGGGAGCCTCGTCGCCCAGGAGCTCGACTTCTGGCGCACGACCCTGGCCGGCCTCCCCCAGGAACACAGCCTCAACCTCGACCGCCCCCGCCCCGCCCACGCCTCCCACCACGGCGGGGAAGTCACTGTGGACCTGGGCCCGGATCTCTTCGAGCGGGTGACCGAACTGTCCCGGGCCGAGGGGTGCACGCCGTTCATGGTCGTGCACGCCGCCCTGGTCGCGGCCCTGACCCGCCTCGGCGCGGGCGCCGATCTGGCCATCGGCTCGCCCGCCGCAGGGCGCGGCGACGAGCAACTCCAGGGTCTGGTGGGGTTCTTCGTCAACACACTGGTCCTGCGCACCAGCACCACCGGCGACCCGACGTTCCGTGAACTCCTCGAACACGTCCGTGCGACGGACCTCGACGCGTTCGCCCACCAGGAAGCCCCCTTCGACCTCGTCCTCGACGCCGTCAACCCCACCCGCACCCTCGCCCGACACCCCCTCTTCCAGATCTGCCTGGCGCTGGAGACGGGCGGTGTGCCCGCCCTCGACCTGCCGGGCGTCAGGACGGCCAGCGCCGAGACGCTTGCCAACGGCTCGGCCAAGTTCGACCTGGAGTTCTTCCTGCGCTCGGACGACGAGAAGGAGCTCCGGACCACCGCTGTCTTCGCCCGGGATGTGTTCGACGAGGCGACGGTACGCAGGATGGTGTCGGTCCTGGGATCGGTCCTGCAACAGGCCCTGGCGGACCCGGAACTGCACCTCGCCGACCTGGACGTCCTCACCACGACCGAACGCGAACTGCTCACCGGCCCCTGGGCCGGCACCACCACCGACATCGACGACGCAACACTGACCCAACGGTTCGAGGAACAGGCAGCACTCCGCCCCGACAAGACCGCACTCATCGACGGCGACCGTCAGACGACCTACGCGGAACTCAACACAACCGCGAACCAGTGGGCCCACCACCTGCAACAACTCGGCCTCAAACGCGGCGACATGGCCGGCGTCCTGCTCGAACGCGGCACGGACTTCGCAACAGCCGTCATCGCCGTGACAAAGACCGGAGCCGGATACACCCTCCTGGACCCCGACTTCCCCGACGAGCGCCTACGCACCGCCGCCCACGACGCCGGCATCACCCACCTCGTCACGAACACCGAACTTTCACAACGGCTGAACGGGCCCTGGACCACGGTGACCGACAAGCCCGAACAGCTCACCGCCCTCCCGGAAAACAACCTCGGCACCCCCCTCACCAGCACCGACGTGGCATGCCTGATGTTCACCTCCGGCTCGACCGGACGCCCCAAAGGCATCCTCTCCTCCCACCGCAACCTCGTCTCCACCCTCACCGCACAGAACTACGGAACCTTCGGACCCAACGAAGTCTTCCTCCAATGCTCACCCGTCTCCTGGGACGCCTTCAGCCTCGAATTCTGGGGCGCACTCCTCCACGGAGCCACCACCATCCTCCAACCCGGACAAAAACCCGAACCCACCCTCATCACCCAACTCGCCAACCACCACCACGTCACCATGCTCCAACTCTCCGCCAGCCTCTTCAACTACCTCACCGACGAACACCCCCACGCCTTCACCACCCTCACCACCACCTACACCGCAGGCGAAGCCGCCTCACCCACCCACATCCACAAACTCCACCAACACCACCCCCACCTCACCATCACCAACGGCTACGGCCCCGCCGAATCCATGGGCTTCACCACCACCCACACCCCCAACCCCACCCACCAACACACCACCACCCCCATCGGCACCCCCCTCACCAACAAAACCACCTACATCCTCGACAACCACCTCAACCTCACCCCACCCGGCACCACCGGCCACCTCTACCTCGCCGGCCACGGCCTCGCCCACGGCTACCACAAACGACCCGACACCACCGCCACCCACTTCATCCCCAACCCCTACGGACCCCCCGGCACCCACCTCTACCGCACCGGCGACCTCGCCCACCACGACCACCACGGCAACCTCCACTACGACGGCCGCGCCGACAACCAAATCAAAATCCGCGGCTTCCGCATCGAACCCAACGAAATCGAAACCACCCTCCTCGCCCACCCCCACATCACCCAAGCCACCATCACCGTCCACCAGGAGCAGCTGGTCGCGTACGTCGTCCAGGACCTGGACGGAGAGATCGGCTCCGCCAACGAGGACCTGCGGCTCCATGTCGCGGAACGGCTGCCGGAGCACATGGTCCCGTCACAGGTGATCGTGCTGGACCGACTGCCCCTCACGCCGAACGGGAAGATCGACAAGCGGGCCCTGCCCGCCCCGCAGATGGCCTCGGTGACGCGGCGCGCACCGCGTAGTCAGGGCGAAGAGATCCTGGTCGCGCTGTTCGCCAAGACCCTGCGGACGACGCAACCGGTCGGCGTCGACGACGACTTCTTCACACTGGGCGGGCATTCCCTGCTGGCCGCGCGCCTGACCAATCACGTCGCCGATGCCCTGGGCGTCCGGCTGACCATCCGCGACGTCTTCCAGCACCCGACACCGGCCCGCCTGGCCGAACACGTCGCCGCGCGGAACGGCACACCCGCGCTGCCCCCGCTCGTCCCGGTCGAGGACCAGGACGGGCCCCCGCCGGCCTCGTACGCCCAGCAAAGGCTGTGGCTGCTGGCCGACCTCGACGGTGGGACCGCCGCGTACAACGTCCCCATCGCCGTACGCGTCCAAGGCGCCCTCGACACGGAGGCGTTGGCGGCGGCGCTCAACGATGTCGCCGAACGCCACGCACCGCTCAGGACCGTCTTCGAGACCGTGGACGGCGAACCCCGCCAGCGGGTCCTTCCCCCGTCGGACACCCTCATCTCCGTCACGCACCGCCACGTCGACGCCGAAGACCTCGATACGGAACTGGCCGCCGCGGCAGCCCACGTCTTCGACCTCCGCAGCGAACTGCCCCTGCGTGTCACACTGTTCGACCTCGGTGGCGGATCCCAGGTCCTGCTGCTCCTGCTCCACCACATCGCCACCGACGGCGGCTCCAACATCCCCTTCTTCAGCGACCTCTCCCGGGCGTACGAAGCCCGCCTGGCCGGAACCGACGGAACCGGCGGACCCATCCTGGACCCGCTGCCGGTCCAGTACACCGACTACGCACAGTGGCAACGGCGCGTCCTCGGCTCCGAGGACGAGCCGGGGAGCCTCGTCACCCAGGAGCTCGACTTCTGGCGCACGACCCTGGCCGGCCTCCCCCAGGAACACAGCCTCAACCTCGACCGCCCCCGCCCCGCCCACGCCACCCACCACGGCGGGGAAGTCACTGTGGACCTGGGCCCGGATCTCTTCGAGCGGGTGACCGAACTGTCCCGGGCCGAGGGGTGCACGCCGTTCATGGTCGTGCACGCCGCCCTGGTCGCGGCCCTGACCCGCCTCGGCGCGGGCACCGATCTGGCCATCGGCTCACCGGTCGCGGGCCGGGGCCACGAGGGGCTGGAGGACCTCGTCGGGTTCTTCGTCAACACACTGGTCCTGCGCACCAGCACCACCGGCGACCCGACGTTCCGTGAACTCCTCAAGCACGTCCGTGCGACGGACCTCGACGCGTTCGCCCACCAGGAAGCCCCCTTCGACCTCGTCCTCGACGCCGTCAACCCCACCCGCACCCTCGCCCGACACCCCCTCTTCCAGATCTGCCTCGGTCTGGAGGCGGGCGGGCTGCCGGAGGTGAGCCTGTCCGGTGTTCAGAAAGCCGAGGTGTTCGGGGTACTCAGCGGCTCGGCCAAGTTCGACCTGGAGTTCCTGCTCCGCTCCGACGACAGCAAGCGTCTGCACGGTGCGGTCCTCTTCGCCCGGGATGTGTTCGACGAGGCGACGGTACGCAGGATGGTGTCGGTCCTGGGATCGGTCCTGCAACAGGCCCTGGCGGACCCGGAACTGCACCTCGCCGACCTGGACGTCCTCACCGCGACCGAACGCGAACTGCTCACCGGCCCCTGGGCCGGCACCACCACCGACATCGACGACGCAACACTGACCCAACGGTTCGAGGAACAGGCAGCACTCCGCCCCGACAAGACCGCACTCATCGACGGCGACCGTCAGACGACCTACGCGGAACTCAACACAACCGCGAACCAGTGGGCCCACCACCTGCAACAACTCGGCCTCAAACGCGGCGACATGGCCGGCGTCCTGCTCGAACGCGGCACGGACTTCGCAACAGCCGTCATCGCCGTGACAAAGACCGGAGCCGGATACACCCTCCTGGACCCCGACTTCCCCGACGAGCGCCTACGCACCGCCGCCCACGACGCCGGCATCACCCACCTCGTCACGAACACCGAACTTTCACAACGGCTGAACGGGCCCTGGACCACGGTGACCGACAAGCCCGAACAGCTCACCGCCCTCCCGGAAAACAACCTCGGCACCCCCCTCACCAGCACCGACGTGGCATGCCTGATGTTCACCTCCGGCTCGACCGGACGCCCCAAAGGCATCCTCTCCTCCCACCGCAACCTCGTCTCCACCCTCACCGCACAGAACTACGGAACCTTCGGACCCAACGAAGTCTTCCTCCAATGCTCACCCGTCTCCTGGGACGCCTTCAGCCTCGAATTCTGGGGCGCACTCCTCCACGGAGCCACCACCATCCTCCAACCCGGACAAAAACCCGAACCCACCCTCATCACCCAACTCGCCAACCACCACCACGTCACCATGCTCCAACTCTCCGCCAGCCTCTTCAACTACCTCACCGACGAACACCCCCACGCCTTCACCACCCTCACCACCACCTACACCGCAGGCGAAGCCGCCTCACCCACCCACATCCACAAACTCCACCAACACCACCCCCACCTCACCATCACCAACGGCTACGGCCCCGCCGAATCCATGGGCTTCACCACCACCCACACCCCCAACCCCACCCACCAACACACCACCACCCCCATCGGCACCCCCCTCACCAACAAAACCACCTACATCCTCGACAACCACCTCAACCTCACCCCACCCGGCACCACCGGCCACCTCTACCTCGCCGGCCACGGCCTCGCCCACGGCTACCACAAACGACCCGACACCACCGCCACCCACTTCATCCCCAACCCCTACGGACCCCCCGGCACCCACCTCTACCGCACCGGCGACCTCGCCCACCACGACCACCACGGCAACCTCCACTACGACGGCCGCGCCGACAACCAAATCAAAATCCGCGGCTTCCGCATCGAACCCAACGAAATCGAAACCACCCTCCTCACCCACCCCCACATCACCCAAGCCACCATCACCGTCCATCGCGACCGCCTCGCCGCCTACTTCGTCGAAGATGCCGCATCCGTATCCGCGTCCGGCTCCGCACAGCTCACGGTGGACGACGTCCGCCGCCACCTGGCCGACCGGCTCCCCGAGCACCTCGTGCCCACCTATCTGACCCCCCTGGACCGGCTGCCCCTCACGCCCAACGGAAAGATCGACAAGCGGGCCCTGCCCATCCCGCAGGCCACGGCCCGCGCCGACGGACGCCCGCCGCGCACCCCGCTCGAAGAGCGGCTGGTCGCTCTCTTCGCCGACGCCCTCGGCGTGAGCGCCGCCCTCACGATCGACGACGACTTCTTCCACCACGGCGGGCATTCGCTGCTGGGCGCCCGCCTCACCAACCACATCGCCGGTTCACTCGGTGTCCGGCTGACCGTGCGCGACCTCTTCCAGCGCCCCACGCCCGCCCGGCTCGCCGAGCACATCGCCTCCCTCCAGGCCGCACCCGCCCCGAAGGCCCGGCCGGCACTCCGCCGCCGGACCCGGACAGAACGGATGAGCTCATGACCGCCTCCCCTCCGCCCGCCGCAGAAGACGTCGTCTGGGACCTGCCGGGCGATGCCCCGCACCGCCTGTCGCTGCTCGTGCTGCCGCACGCCGGGGGCAACGCCCACGCGTACGGCGCCTGGCGCGAGTTCCTGCCCGCCGATGTGCGGCTGCTGATCGGCCAGTACCCCGGACGGGGTGCCCGCTACAGCGAGGACCTGCCGGAGTCGGTCGACGACCTCGCGCTGCCGGTGATCGACTCCCTGCCCGCGGACGCCGGTGACCTGGTGGTCCTCGGCCACAGCATGGGCTCCCTGGTCGCCTTCGAGGTGGCCCGTGCCCTCCAGGCCGCCGGCCGGTCCCCCCGGGGGCTGATCGCCTCCGCGTGCCGTGCTCCGGTGCTGCCCAACCAGTGCCCGGTCCACCCTGAGCTGCTCGACGACGACGAGCTGGTCGCCGCCATCAAGGAGCGCGGCGGTACCGACGACGGCATCCTCGACGAGCCGGAGCTCCGCGAGATCATCCTGCCGTCCATCCGGGCCGACTTCGCCATCGACGACGCCTATCGGTGCACCGTCCCCGGCGTGCAACTCGACTGCCCGGTAACCGTGTTCGGCGGCGACGCCGACCCGATCGTGCCGGTCGGGATGCTCGGCGGCTGGTCCATGGTGGCCGGCGGCGACATCGCTCCCGTGGTGCTCCCGGGCGACCACTTCTACTTCCAGCAGGACCTGCCTGGCTTCTTCGCCCGTCTCAACCCGGTCCTCGCCGCCCTGCACGACGCACCGGCCACGGCCGGCTGACCCTCGTGCCCCCTCCGCGGAGTCCCGTCGGGCCCCTGTGCATTCCGCGGAGCTCCGCCGACTCCCCACGACTGTCTTCGAAGGACGAGGAACTGCCATGACCACACTGTCCCAGCCCACCACCACCGGCATCACCCCGATCAGGGAGGTCGGAAAGCCGGTGGTCGTCCACACGCCGGAATTCTCCGGCATGGCCGAGGCCGCCGCGTGGCTCGTCGCCCACCGCCCGGCCGTCCAGGCCGAGTTGCACCGCTCGGGTGCGGTCCTGCTGCGCGGACTGCCGGTCGTGGACGCGGCGACGTTCGCCGAGGCCCGTGACGCGCTCATCGCCGAGCGGGCCGGGTACAAGGAGAAGGCCACCCCGCGCACCGACTTCGGCGAGGGCGTGTTCTCCTCCACCGACCTGCCGGCCGTCCAGCCGATCCGGCTGCACAACGAGAACAGCTACACCCTGGACTTCCCCGGCGTCCTCCTGTTCGGCTGCGTCACCGCGCCCGAGACCGGCGGCGCGACCACTGTCGGCGACATGCGCAAGGCGCTCGCCCTGCTGCCGCCGGACCTGGCGGCCCGGTTCGCGAAGGCCGGCTGGCTGCTGGAGCGCAACTACTCCGACCTGGCGGGGATGCCCTGGCGCAAGGCCTTCTCGTCCGATGAGCCGAAGGGGGCCGCGGAGTACTGCGACGCCCACGCCATCGGCTACGAGTGGCTCGACGAGGACACCCTGCGCACCCGCCAGCTCCGCTCCGCGATCATCACCCACCCGGTGACCGGTGAGCGCTCCTGGTTCAACCACTTCGCGTTCTGGAACGCCCGCACCCTGGACGAGGACGTCCGCGAGGTCCTCGTCGACACCTTCGGCGAGGACGGGCTGCCGTTCAACACGTACCTGGGCGACGGCACTTCCCTCACCGACGCCGAGGTGGACACCATCAACGAGGTGTACCAGGCGGTGACCGTGCGGGAGACCTGGCAGCGCGGCGACCTGATGCTCGTCGACAACATCCTCTGCGCGCACGGCCGCGAGTCCTACACCGGGGCCCGCAAGATCCTCGTCGCCATGGGCGAGCCCGTTCCGCTGGCCGACTGCTCCCCGAGCACCGCGCCCTCCACCACCCCGTTCGGAGAGTGAGCCCCGCCATGACCACCGTCCTGCCCGAGCGCCCCGCCGCCCTGTTCCTCACGTCCCACGCCACCTGCGCGGGCTGCGCCATCTGCTCCGTCCCGGCCGGCCACCCGGACTCCTGCTCCTGCGGCGCCTGCACGACCGGCACCGGGTCGGCCGACCTGATGGTCCGGCTCGCCGCCGTTCCGGGTGGTCGCACCGCCGTCGTGGGCGGGGACCGGGAGCTCACGTTCGCCGAACTGCGCACCGAGGCAGCCGCGTTCGCGGCCGGGCTGGCCGCCAGGGGCCTGGGCCGGGAGAGCCTCGTGGCGCTCTGCCTGCCGCGCGGAGCGGACCTGGCCGTCGCGATCATCGGCGCGCTCACCGCCGGCGCCGCCTACCTGCCGGTCGACCCGGCCCTGCCCGAGGAGCGCCGCCGCTACCTCGTCGAGGACTCCGCCGCCGACCTCGTGGTCGTACCGGAATCCGCGTCCGGGTCCCAGGTCTCCGGGGCCGCCCCGGCCCTCACCCCGGCCGCTCTGACCGCGCGGCGGGCGGGCGCCGAGGACGGCTTCGCACCCGAGCCGGTCACCGCCGGGACTCTCGCGTACGTCATCTACACCTCCGGTTCCACCGGGCGGCCCAAGGGTGTGGAGATCGGCCGCGGGGCCGCCTCCCTGCTGCTGAGGGAGCTGGAGGGGGTGGGCGCGGCGACCGGCCAGGGCCGCCGGGTCGGCTGGAACGCGTCCCCGTCGTTCGACGCGTCGGTGCAGCAGTGGATACGGCTCTGCCGCGGCGACACCCTCGTGATGATCGACGAGGAGACCCGACGGGACCCCTCGCTGCTCGCCGCGTTCATCGACGCGCAGGCGCTCACCGACCTCGACATCACTCCTTCGCACGCCGATCCGCTGCTCGACCTGCTTACCGGCGACGGCGGCCCCCGCCCGCTGACCCTGCTGGTCGGCGGGGAGCCGATCGGCCCCGCCCTGTGGGACCGGCTGGCGGCCGCGCACGGCTCCGGACTGCTGCGCGCGCTCAACGTGTACGGGCCGACCGAGTGCACCGTCGACGCCACCGCCGGGTGGATCGACGGGCCGGGCGCCCCGCACATCGGCACGGCCCTGCCGGGGCTGCGGTCGCTGCTGCTGGACGAGAGGCTCGTCCCCGTCGCCCCGGGGGAGGCCGGCGAACTGTACCTGGCGGGCCCGCGGGTGGGACGCGGCTACCGAGGCCGCCCCGGGCTGAGCGCGGAGCGGTTCGTCGCCGACCTGTCCGGGGGCTCCGGCGAGCGGATGTACCGCACCGGCGACCGGTGCCGGCTGCTGCCGGACGGCCGGTTCGCCTACCTGGGCCGTGCCGACGGTCAGGTGAAACTGCGCGGGCACCGGATCGAGTTGGCGGAGATCGAGGCCGCCCTGACCCGGGAGGACGGGGTCGCGGAGGCCGCCGTGATCCTCGGCACGGACGCCGGCGGCACCGCCTGCCTGATCGCCTACCACCGGGGCGGTGACGCCGGGGCGCTGCGCGCCGCGCTGAGCGCCACGATGCCCTCGTACATGGTTCCCCCGGCGTTCGTCGCCGTGGACCGCTTCGCGACGACGCCCAGCGGCAAGCTGGACCGTTCCGCACTGGCCACCGCCCTGCCCGCCGCCCCGGCGGGTCCGGGGGCGGGCGCGGCGCACTACGGTGCTGCTCCGAACGGCCTCGCGGAGGAGCTGATCGCCCGTGTCTGGGCCCAGGTCCTCGGCGCTTCGTCGATCGGGCCGGACGACAACTTCTTCAAGCTCGGCGGTCATTCGCTGCTCGCCATCAAGCTGGTCTCCCGGGTCCGGGCCGAACTCTCCCTGGCGCTGCCCGTGAAGGCCGTGTACGCGCACCCGAGACTGCGTGACCTCGCCGCTCACATCGAGGAGCTCATGGCCGCCCGGGATGCCTGAACCCCGGCCGCGTACCAGCAGGTTCCGCAGTTCGCCCGTACTCCGTCCGCCCCCGTCCACCACGAGGAGCAGCAATCGTGATCCCCCTCTCCTACGCCCAGCGCCGGCTGTGGTTCCTGAACCGGCTTGAGGGCTCGTCCCCGGCCTACAACGCACCCGTCGTGCTCCGCCTCGACGGCGCCCCCGACCGGGGCGCGCTCGCGGCAGCGGTGCGGGACGTGGTGGAGCGGCACGAAGTACTCCGCACGGTCTACCCGGCCAAGGACGCCGAGCCGTACCAGCACATCGCCGTCGATCCCGACGTGCGGTTCGAGGTCCAGGAGTGCACGGCCGGCGAGGTGGACGCGGCCGTCACCGCCTTCGCGCGTACACCGGTCGACATCACCAAAGAACTGCCGCTGCAGGCACGGTTGTTCACTGTTCCGGGTTCGGGACAGGACGTCCTCGTCCTGCTGATCCATCACATCGCGACCGACGGCTGGTCCGTCGGCTGCCTGCTGGCCGACCTCGACGCCTCCTACCGGGCCCGCGTCGAGGGCCGTGCGCCCGATCGGGAGCCGCTGCCGGTCCAGTACGCGGACTACGCGCTGTGGCAGCGGGACATGCTCGGTGATCCCGAGGACCCGCAGAGCACGGCCCACGAGCAGCTCGCCCACTGGCGCGAGGCCCTGGACGGCATACCGGCCGTGACCCGGCTGCCCGCCGACCGGCCCCGTCCGACGGAGCCCTCCCACCGGGGGGCCACCGTCACCCAGCTCCTCGACGCCACGGCCCACCGGGCGCTGACCCGTCTGACCCGGGCCCACCGGGCGACGTTCTTCATGGCCGCCCGGTCCGCGCTCTCACTCGCGCTGCGGGTGGCGGGCGCCGGCCGGGACGTGGTGGTGGGCACGCCGGTGGCCGGACGTCCCGAGGAGGACCTGCACGAGCTCGTCGGGTTCTTCGTGAACTCCCTCGCGCTGCGCGCGGATCTCTCCGACGGCCTCGGCCTCGGCGGGCTGCTGGAACAGGTCCGCGACACGGACCTGGCCGCCTACGCCCACGAGGACCTGCCGTTCGACCTGCTCGTGGAGCACCTCAACCCGGAACGCTCCCTGGGCCGCCACCCCTTCTTCCAGGTGATGCTGACCGCGCAGACCGCGCAGGGCACCACCGTCCCCCTCGGCCCCATCCGGGCCACCATCGACGGGACCGACCTGGCGACCGCCAAGTTCGACCTCAGCTTCCACTGCGCCGAGACGCACCGGCCCGACGGCGAACCCGACGGAGTGCGGCTCGGACTGCAGTACGCCACCGACCTCTACGACGAGGACACCGCACAACTGCTCCTGACCCTTTTCCGGCGCGCGCTGACGGCCTTCGCCGAGCAGCCCGTCGACACCCCCCTCGACCGGGTCGACCTGCTCACCGATCGTGAGCGCCAGGAGCTCGACCGCCGTCACGAGGCCCTGACCCGGGCCGAACAGCGGCGCGCCACCACCCGGGGCGCGTCGCGGGACGGCGAGGGGCCGGGCCCCCGCCCGTCCGCCGATCCGCGCGAGGAGGTCCTGCGCAGCCTGTTCGCGGAGATCCTGGGCCGTGACGAGGTGCTGGCCTCGGACAACTTCTTCAAGCTGGGCGGGCATTCCCTGCTCGCCGGAAAGCTCGCCAACCGCATCCGTGCCACCCTCGGCCTGCGGGCCGCCATCCGCGACATCTTCCTCGCCCCCACTCCCGGGCAACTGCTGCGACGCCTCGGCGAGGACCGCGACGACTCCGTACGGCCTGCTCTGCGCCCGGTGCCGAAGGAGCTGCGGCCCGGCCGGACACCGTTGTCCGCCGCCCAGCAACGCCTCTGGTTCGTGGGACAGTTGGAGGGTCCGAGCGCCACGTACAACATTCCGGTGGTGACCCGGCTGCGGCGGCGGATCGACCCGGACGCGTTTGCCGCCGCCCTGGCGGACATCGCCGAACGGCACGAGGTGCTGCGCACGGTGTACCGGCCGGCGGACGGCGAGCCGTACCAGGAGGTGCTGGAGGGCGTCCGGCCGGTGCTGGAGCGGCTCGTGACGGACGGGCCGCAGGGGCTGCGGGCGGCCGTGGACGCCGCCGCCGGGCATGTCTTCGACATCGGCGCCGAGATACCGTTCCGCGCCTGGTTGATGGAGGAGGCGGACGGGGGCCAGGTGATGGCGCTGCTGGTGCACCACATCGCCGGGGACGGCTGGTCGACCGGCTGCCTGCTGGCCGACCTCGACACCGCCTACCGGGCCCGCGCGCAGGGCCGTGCGCCCGCGTGGCAGCCGCTGCCCGTCCAGTACATCGACTACACCCTGTGGCAGAACGACCTGCTCGACGGCGAACACGGAATCGCCGGGGAGCAACTCGCCTTCTGGCGAAAGGCGTTGGACGGCATGGGGCCGCTGCTGGCGCTGCCCACCGACCGGCCCCGGCCGGCCGCGAGCGACGGGGTCGGCGCGCTGACCGGCTTCGAGGTGAGCGCCGCCACCCACCGGGGTCTGCTGCGCATCGCCCGCCGCAACGGCGCGACCCTGTTCATGGTGGTGCAGGCCGCCCTCGCCTCGCTCCTCACCCGGCACGGGGCCGGCCCCGACGTGGCGCTCGGCACCACCGTGGCGGGCCGCGCCGACGACGCCCTGCACCCGCTCGTCGGGTTCTTCGTCAACACCCTGGTCCTGCGCACCGACACCTCCGGGGACCCCGCGTTCGCCGAGCTGGTGCGCCGGGTGCGCGACGCCGGTCTGGCCGCCTACAGCCACCAGGACCTGCCCTTCGACCGGCTGGTCGAGCACCTCAGTCCGCACCGGTCCGCCGCCCACGCGCCGCTCGTCCAGGTGATGGTGCAGGTGCACGCCGCCGGAACCGCGCCGGCGGCCCCCTCGGCCCTGGACGGCGACCCGCTCCTCTTCCGCAGCACCGGCGCCAAGTCCGACCTCACCTTCGCACTGACCGAACGGACGGAACCGGACGGCGGCCCGGCCGGCCTGCAGGGCGTCCTCGAATACGCCACCGCCCTCTACGACGACGACACCGCCCGGCTCCTCGCGCGCCGCCTGGCCGAGACCCTCGACGCGTTCGCGGACGACCCGGACGCGCCGCTGTCCGGACCGGGTTACGGTCCGGCGGCTCCCGTCGGCCGGGAGGCCGTCCTCGACGAGCGGGGGCTGCCGGTCCCGGCGCGCGTGCCCGGCGAGGTCCACGCGATCGCCCCGGGCAGCGCCCCGCGCGCCACCGGGCGGCGTGCCTACCCCGGCGCCGACGGCTCGCTGCACCCCCTCGCCACACAGACGGTGGGCGGCTACCCGGTGGAGCCCGGCCGGGTCGAGGAGGTGCTGGGCCGGCACCCGGCCGTGACCGGCGTCGCCGTCGCCGTCCGGGACGACCGGCTGATCGCGTACGTCCTCGGCGCGCCCGGCGCCGGTGAGGCCGAGCTGCGCGGCTGGGCCTCCGAGCGGCTGCCCGAGTATCTGGCCCCGGCCCGCGTGATCAGGGTGACGCGCCTTCCGGAGCCGGGCGAGGACGCCGCCGAACTGCCCGAGGAGAGCGCACCGGCCGCACAGGCGCCGGCCGACTGGGAGGAACGCCTGCTGGGCGTCTTCCGCGAGGTGCTCGACGGCCGCGCCATCGGCCGCGGGGACAACTTCTTCAAGTCGGGCGGCCACTCCCTGCTGGCGGTACGGCTGCTCAACCGGATCCGCTCCGAGTTCGGCCAGGACCTCACCCTGCGGGACGTGTTCCGCAACCCGACCGTCACGTCCCTGGCCCGCCGGCTCGCCACGGACGACGCCGCCGCCCCCGCTCCGGCCGCGCCCGGACGCGGCGCGTCCCCCGCGCTGCGGCGACGCACCCGTGCGGGCACCCGGCGCCGGGGCTGACACCCCGGGCGGTGAACCGGGACCGGCAGCTCCGGGCGGCATACTGCCGCCCGGAGCTGCCTGGCGTACTGCCCCGTCCGGGAGCGGGGCGCCCCTAGCGTGAAGGGCACGGAGGCGAGAGGACCCGTTCGCCCCGGTCTCTCGGCCCTTTACCGGAGGAATGCAGCATGCCCCCCATCAGAACGGAAGACCTGCTCGACGGCGGACCCCCTCCCTCCCCCGCCCCGCCGGTGCTCGACCTCATCGCCCACCAGGTGCTCACCCGCCCCGACGCCTGCGCCCTCGTCCACGGTGACGCCCGGCTGACCTACGCCGAGCTGGCCGCCGCGGTGCGCGAGCGCGCCCGGGACCTCACCGGGGCGGGAGCGGGCCCCGGCCGCCTCGTCGCCCTCCACCGGCCGCGCGGCATCGACGCGATCGTCGGCCTGCTCGCCGTGCTCACCACCGGCGCCGCCTACCTCCCGCTCGACATCCAGGCCCCCGATGCCCGCAACGCGGCCATCCTGATGGACAGTTGCGGGGACCTGGCGCCCTCCCCCGAGGACGTCGCCCGGCGCGGTGAGGTCGTCCTCGCGGGGCCGGGCAGCGACGAGGACGCCGCGTACGTCATCTACACCTCCGGATCGACCGGCACCCCCAACGGCGTGGTCGTCGCCCACGACTCCCTCGCGCACTTCATCGCCGGAGCCATCCCCGTCTACGGCATCAGCGCCGACGACCGGGTCCTCCAGTTCAGCCCGCTGCACTTCGACGCCAGCGTCCAGGAGGTCTTCGCCACGCTCGGCGCGGGCGGCACCCTCGTGCTGCGCACCGAGGACATGCTCGACGTCGGGGAGCTCCTGGCGGGGTGCGCCCGGCACGGCATCACGGTGCTCGACCTGCCCGCCGCCTACTGGCACGAGCTGGTCTACGTCCTGTCCACCGGCTCGGCCCGGCTGCCCGACTGCCTGCGCACCGTGATCATCTACGGTGAGGCCGCCCTGCCCGAGCGGGTCGCCCAGTGGCGTGCCCTGGCAGGGGAGCGGGTCCGGCTGCTCAACGCCTACGGTCCGACCGAGACGACCGTGGTGGCCACCGTCGCCGATCTGAGCCGGCACGAGGAGGGCCCCATCCCGATCGGCCGCCCGCTGCCCGGAGTCAGGGCGGCCGTCGTCGGCGGCGAACTGCTGCTGCTGGGAGGCGGGCTGACCCGCGGATACCTCGGCCGCGCCGAGCTGACCGCCCGCCGCTTCACCGAGCTGGACGGCGAACGCGCCTACCGCACGGGCGACCTGGTCACGATCGGAGCGGACCGGCAGATCGTCTATCACGGCCGTGCGGACGACGAGGTGAAGATCGGCGGTCAGCGCATCGATCCCGCCGCCGTCGACTCCGTCCTCGCCGGACACCCCAAGGTCCGGGAGGCCGCCGTCGTCGCCCAGCAGGACGGCGACGGTGTGAAGCGGCTGGTCGCCTTCGTGGTCACCGAGGGCGGCACGGGGGCCGAGGAACTGCGGACCTGGGTGCGCGAGCGGATGCCCGCCGCGGCGGTCCCGTCCGTCGGTGTCGTCGTCGCACTGCCCCGGACCAGCTCCGGGAAGATCAACCGCAAGGCGCTGCGCACCGCCGACCCCCGGCTGCCGGTCGTCGACGAGGAGCCGCTGCCGGCCGAGGACCGGGTGCCGCTCTCCCACGCCCAGCGCCGGCTGTGGCTGGTCAACCAGCTCGACGGCCCGTCCTGCGCGTACAACCTGCCGATCGTGCTGCACCTGGACACCGCTCCCGACCCCACCGCGCTGGCCGCCGCCGTGGCCGACCTGGCCGACCGGCACGAGGTGCTGCGCACCGTCTTCCTCGCGCCCGAGGACGAGCCGTACCAGCATGTCCTGGCCCCGTCCGCGATCCGGCCGCGCACCGTCCGGTGCCCGGCCGGTGAACTCGCCGACCAGGTCGCCCTGTTCACCGCCGAGACCTTCGACCTCTCGCGTGAACTCCCGCTGCGGGTCGCTCTCTTCCTCCCCGAGGACGGCTCCGGCGCGACGCTCGCCGTGCTGCTCCACCACGTCGCGGGCGACGGGTGGTCGCTGTCTCCGCTGATGACCGACCTGGCCCACGCCTACCGCGCCCGGACCGAGGGCGTCGCCCCGGAACAGGAGCCGCTGCCGGTCCAGTACGCCGACTACACGCTCTGGCAGAACGACCTGCTCGGCGAGACCGACGACCCGCACTCCGCCGTCTCCCGCGGCCTGGACCACTGGCGCGAGGCCCTGGCGGGACTGCCCGCGGTGACCGATCTGCCCCTCGACCGGCCGCGCCCCGCCGTCCCGAGCCACCGCGGCGGTCTGGTCGACGTCGAACTCGACGCCGAGGTCCACGCGACGCTGGTCCGCCTGGCCGCCGACCACGACGCCAGCCTGCTGATGGTCCTCCAGGCCGCTCTGGGGCTGGCCCTGCGCGCGGCGGGCGGCGGCGAGCGCGTCGCCCTCGGCACGCCCGTGGCCGGGCGCGACGACGAAGCGCTCGACGGGCTGGTCGGCTTCTTCGTCAACACGCTCGTCCTGCCCACCGACACCTCCGGCGATCCGGCCTTCGCCGATCTGCTGGACCGGGTCCGCGACACCGACCTGGCCGCCTTCGCCCACCAGCGGATCCCCTTCGACCTGGTCGTCGAGCAGCTCAACCCGCCGCGCTCGCCCGGAGTCCATCCGCTGTTCCAGGTCATGCTGACCCTGACAACGGCCGGTCCCGACGACGACGCCTTCCGCTTCGGCCCGGTCGATGGCCGGTTCGCCGCCGGTGGCCCGGCCACCACCAAGTTCGACCTGACGGCCTCGTGTGTGGAGCACCGGGACGCGGCCGGCGCACCGGCCGGGCTGCGGCTCGGTCTGGAGTACGCGCACGACGTCCTCGACACGGGCACGGCGGGCATCCTGCTGGCCGCGCTGGAACGTGCCCTGCGCGCCGCCGCCGACCGGCCCGCCGCTCCGGTGACGGACACCTCGCTGGTCGCCCCCGCCGACCGGCGGGCTCTGGACGGACGCCGCGAGCGGACCGCCGCCCGCGCCGTCGAGGCGGCCGCCACCGCGGAGCGGGCCGCGGTCCTCGCCGCCGCCGAGCCGCCCGCCGCACACGTCGACACCCTGTGCGCGATGTTCGCCGAGATGCTGGGCCTGGACCGGGTCGGCCCGCACGAGGGCTTCTTCACCATCGGGGGTCACTCGATGAGCGGGGTGCGCCTCGCCAACCGGATACGGGCCCGCCTCGGCGCCGACATCACGGTCCGCGACCTGTTGCTGGCGCCCACCCCGTCGGCCCTGGCCCGCCGTATCGCCGCTGCCCCGGCGGACGGGGCCGAGCCCTCCCCCGCCGCCGCGCGGCTCGTCCCGCACACGGACCGGCCCGAGCGCGTCCCGCTGTCCTACGCGCAGCGCCGGCTGTGGTTCGTCGACGCCTTCGAAGGCCCCAGCGCCACCTACAACATCCCCCTGGTCCTGCGCCCGGCCGAACCGCTCGACGCGGACGTCCTGGCCGAGGCGCTGGCCGACCTCACGGGCCGCCACGAAGCGCTCCGCACCCGCTTCCAGGCCGTGGACGGCGAACCCCACCAGGACATCCTGCCGGCGGTCCGGCCCGCCCTCGACGTCCGCACCGTCCCCGCCGGGCAGCTCGCCGCCACCGTCGCCGCGGCGGCCGGGCACGTCTTCGACCTGGCCGCGGAGATCCCCGTGCGGGCCACCCTGATCGAACCCGACGACGGCAGCGGGCAGGTCCTCGTCCTTCTGGTGCACCACATCGCCGCGGACGGCTGGTCCACCGGACCGCTCCTCGCCGACCTCGCCCACGCCTGTGCCGCCCGGTCCCGGGGCCACGCGCCCGAGTGGCAGCCGCTGCCCGTCCAGTACGCCGACTACGCCCTGTGGCAGCGGGAGTCGAGCACCGGGCCGGCCGCCCGGGCGCACCTGGAATTCTGGGAGAAGACCCTCGCCGGCGCTCCCCCGGTGCTGGAGCTGCCCCTCGCCCGGCCCCGCCCGGCCGAGGCCTCCCACCGGGGCGGACACGCCCCGGTCACCGTCGACGCCGCGACCCACGAGGCCCTGGAGGGACTGGCCCGGCGCAAGGGCGCCACCCTGTTCATGGTCCTCCAGGCGGCGCTGGCGGCCGTCCTCACCCGGCACGGGGCGGGCACCGACCTGCCGCTGGCCACCATGACCGCCGGGCGGGACGACGAGGCGCTGAGCGATCTGGTGGGCTTCTTCGTCAACACGCTGGTGCTGCGCACCGACACCTCCGGCGACCCCACCTTCGAGGAGCTCCTCGGGCGGGTCCGGGAGACCGATCTGGCCGCCTACGCGCACCAGGAGCTCCCCTTCGACCGTCTGGTCGAACACCTCAACCCGGCCCGCAGCACGGCCTACCACCCGCTGACCCAGACGGTCGTCCAGCTCCACCACGACTACACCCGTGACGCCCCTGGTGCGGACGCCTTCTTCCGGCCGGTCGAAGCGGGCTCCGGCGAGGGGCTCTCGACCAAGTTCGACCTGACCTTCGCCCTGTGGGAGCGGCAGGACGGCGACGGGGAACGCGGGGGTCTCGTCGGCGGCCTGGAGTACGCCACCGACCTCTTCGACGCCCCGACGGCCGCACTGCTCGCCGCCCATGTCGAGCAGGTGCTGCGGACCGCCGCCGCGGAGCCGGGCACACGGATCGGGCAGGTCGAACTGCTCACCCCGGCCGACCGGTTCCGGCTGGTCGCCGAGTACAACGACACCGACGCCGCGCCGCCGGCCCCGGGCACGGTCCATGAGCTGATCGCCCGGCGGGCCGCCGCCGTTCCGGCCGCCCCGGCGCTGATCACGGATCAGGAGACCGTCGGCTACGGGGAGCTCGACGCCCGTGCCGAGGTGCTGGCCGCCCGGCTGCGGGCGTCGGGAGTGCGCCGCGGCGACACGGTGGGCGTCCTGCTGGAGCGCGGGGTGACGCTGGTCGTGTCGGCGCTCGCCGCCCTCAAGTGCGGTGCCGCCTACCTGCCGCTGGACCCGCGGCTGCCGTCGGCCCGGATCGGGCTGATGCTGGCGGACGCGGAAGCCGTGCTGGTGGTCGCCGACACCGCCCGCACCGCGTCCGTGCCGCGGCCGGAGGGCGCGGACCTGCCGGTGCCGACGGTGGACGCCGACGTGACCGACGCGGCGGCTCCGCCCGTCCCCGAGGACTCCGGAGCCACCGGCGACGATCTGATGTACGTGATGTTCACGTCCGGGTCCACCGGCCGCCCCAAGGGCGTCGGCGTCACGCACCGGAACGTGGCGGCGCTGGCGGCCGACCGCGACATCACCGCCGGGGGCCCGCGGCGGATGCTGGTCCACTCGGCGACCGGGTTCGACGCCTCGGTGTTCGAGATGTGGGTGCCGCTGCTGAACGGCGGGAGCCTCGTGATCATGCGCGGCGACGGTACGGACCTGGCCGAGACGGGCCGGGCGGTACGCGAACACGGTGTCACCGCCGCCTACTTCACCATGGGCCTCTTCCACGTCATGGCGGACGAGGGCCTGGACACGCTGGCGCTGCTGCGCGAGGTGTGGACCGGCGGGGACGTCGCCTCCCCGCAGGCCCTCCAGCGGGTCCTGGACCACTGTCCGGACACCGTCCTGGTCCACTCGTACGGGCCGACCGAGACCACCTTCGCCTCCCACAACCAGTGGTTCACGGCCGGTCGGCGCTCGCTCGGTGCGGCCGGGGTGCACCTCGGCCGCCCGATGGACCACACCCGCAGCCATGTCCTGGACGAAGCCCTGCGTCCCGTGCCGCCGGGGGTGCCCGGGGAGCTGTACATCGCCGGTTCCCATGTGGCGCGCGGCTACACGGGCCGGCCCGGACTCACCGCGCAGCGGTTCCTCCCCGACCCGTTCGGGGCGGACGGCGGCCGCATGTACCGCACGGGCGACCGCGTGGTGTGGACCGCCGGCGGGGAGCTGCGCTTCCTGGGGCGCGCGGACGGCCAGATCAAGCTGCGCGGGGTGCGCATCGAGCCGGGCGAGGTCGAACAGGCGCTGTCGGCGCACCCGGCGGCCGGACAGGTCCTCGCCGTGGTCCGCGAGGACACACCGGGCCACCGGAGCCTCGTCTGTTACGTCGTGCCGCGCGCCGGCGAGACGGTCACCGAGGCGCAGCTACTCGCCACGGCCCGCGCCACGCTGCCCGAGCACCTGGTGCCCGCCGCGATCGTCCTCCTCGACGCGCTGCCGCTGACCGTCAACGGCAAACCGGACCGCGCCGCGCTGCCGGCCCCGCGCCGGGAGACCGCGGCGGGGGGAGGAGGCCGCCCCCGCAACGCCCGTGAGGAGGTGCTGTGCGGGCTGTTCGCCGACATCCTCGGTGTACCGCGGGTGGGCGTCGACGACAACTTCTTCGCATTGGGCGGGCATTCGCTGCTCGGCATCCGCCTGGTGAGCCGCGTGCGATCGGTCCTGGGCGTCGAGCGCACCGTCCGCGATCTGTTCCGCTCGCCCACCCCCGCCGGGCTGCTCGGGTCCCTGGAGGACGGGTCGGCCGGAGCCATGGCCGTACTGCTGCCGCTCAGCACCCGCGGCGCCCGCCGCCCGCTGTTCTGCGTCCACCCCGGCACGGGCGTCGGGTGGGCCTACGCGGGCCTGGCCGGACACCTGGGCGACGACCAGCCGCTCTACGCCCTCCAGGCCCGGGCGCTGAGCGAACCGGGCCACCGGCCGCGCAGCGTCGAGGAGATGGCCGACGACTATCTGGAGCGCATCCGGCAGATCCAGCCGTGGGGCCCCTACCGGCTGCTCGGCTGGTCCTTCGGCGGCATCGTCGCCCACACGATGGCCGTACGGCTCCGTGCGGCCGGCGAGCGGGTCGAGCTGCTCGCGCTGATGGACGTGCACCAGACGGGGCCCGGCAGCGTGTCCGTACTGCCGGCGCCGCAGGCCGCCCCGGCGGGCACCCGCGACATCGCGGCCGAGGTGGAGCGCATCCGCCGTGAGGACCCCGTCCTCGGCGGGTTCAGCTCCGCCGAGATCCGGAGCGTGCTCGGTGCCTCCGAGACGCACGCCGCTCTCATGGCCCGGCACGTTCCGGGCGTGGCCGACACCGGCGCCGTCTTCTTCACCGCCCGTAGGAACGGGGAGGCGGAGGGCGCCCTCGCCGCCACCTGGATTCCTTATCTGGAAGGAATCATCGACAACCACACCGTGGAATCCAGTCATCTTCGGATGACTGAGCAAGAGCCCGTCGCGCACATCGGAAGAATCCTTTCGGAGAAACTCTCCGCCCTGCAGGAAAACGAGCTGAGGAGCCAGTCATGAGCAATGCCGTCAATCCTTTCGATGACACTGAGGGCATCTTCCACGTCGTCGTGAACGACGAGGGCCAGCACGCGCTGTGGCCCGACTTCGCGGACATGCCCGCAGGCTGGAGCAGCGTCTGGGGGGCCGGCAGCCGCGCCGACGCCCTGGACTACATCACCGAGAACTGGACCGACATCCGCCCGCGGAGCCTGGTGGCCCAGTACTCCTGAACCACCCGGCAGGGAATCGAGAAAGGGGCCGTGTCCCGCGCAACGCGCGGGACACGGCCCCTTTTCCGTGCTCCATCGCCTTCACCTCGGCAGCGGAAACCGGCGGCGGAAACTGCCGCTCCCTCCTGCCGCCCGACTTCCCCTCAAGCAATTCAACGGACCCTATTCTCAAAGGCATGAAGATACTCCTGAGCGGAACCGCTTCGGATTCACACACCTGGAATCTCGTGTACCTCGGGCTCTTCCTGGAGGAGCTGGGGCACGAGGTCACCGACCTGGGGCCCTGTGTGAGCCCGGAACTGCTGGTGGCCGCCTGCCGTCTCCACTCCCCCGAGCTGGTGGTGCTCAGCAGTGTCAACGGCCACGGCTACCGCGACGGCCTCGCCGCCGTGCAGCGGATGCGCGCGGAGCCCGCGACCGCGTCGCTGCCCGTGGTGATCGGCGGCAAGCTCGGCGTCGACGGCTGCCGCCAGGAGGCCGAGGTCGCCCGGCTGCTGCGGGCCGGCTGCGACGCCGTCCTCGGCGAGGGCGACCTCGACGCCCTGCGCGACTTCCTGTCCGCCCGTGCCCTGGAACAGGTGGCGACATGAGCGCCGCGCCGCCGCCCTTCGGCTCCTTCGTCGCGGCGGGCGCCGCCGTCGGCCGCCTCGTCGTGCAGCCCCGCATGGGCTTCAGCGACCCCCGTGCGATGCGGACCGGCCTGGCCCGGACGCGGGCCGCCACCGCCACCACCGTCGGGACCCTGACCATCGACAGCTACACCCGGGTCGGCGATCTGGCCGGAGCCCGTGCGGCCGTCGACGAGGGCGCCCGGCTCAACGGCTATCCGATCGCCACGCACCCGCGGGCCGTCACCCGGTCCCTGCTCGACTCGGTACTGGCCGCCGACTTCCCCGTACAGGTGCGCCACGGTTCCTCCCGGCCGGAAGCGATCATCCGCGCCCTCACCACCGCGGGCCTGGACGCCACCGAGGGCGGACCCGTCTCCTACTGCCTGCCCTACGGACGCACCCCGTTGCGCGAGTCCGTCAGCGCCTGGTCCCAGGGCTGCGAGCTGCTCGCCGGCAGTGCGCGCCCCGGCGGCGTCCCGCATCTGGAGAGCTTCGGCGGCTGTCTCCTCGGCCAGCTCTGCCCCCCGGGTCTGCTGGTCGCGATGAGCGTGCTGGAGTGCCTGTTCTTCGCCCGGCACGGCCTGCGCAGCGTGTCCCTGAGCTACGCCCAGCAGACCGATCCGGACCAGGACGAGGAAGCGGTGCGCGCGCTGCGGCGGCTGGCCGCCGAGTTCCTCCCCGCGGGCATCGACCACCACGTCGTGCTCTACACCTACATGGGCGTCTACCCGCGCACCGAGCACGGGGCGACCCGCCTGCTGGAGTCGTCGGCCCGGCTCGCGGTGCGTGCCGGAGCCCAGCGGCTGCTGGTCAAGACGACCGCCGAGGCCCACCGCATCCCCACCGTCGAGGAGAACGTCCGGGCGCTGGAGACCGCCGCGGCGGCCGCCGCGCTCGCCGGGCGTCCGCCGTCCCCGGCCCCGGACGCCGACAGCGAGGTGTACCAGGAGGCGCGCACGCTGATCGAGGCCGTCCTCGGCCTGCACCCCGATCTGTCCCGCGCACTGCTCGCGGCGTTCGAACGCGGCCTGCTGGACGTCCCGTTCTGCCTCCACCCGGACAACGCGGGCCGCTCCCGCAGCTTCATCGACCCCGCGGGCCGGCTGCGCTGGTCCCGTACCGGGTCGATGCCGATCCGCGCCGACACGTCGGCCGACACCACCGAGCTGACCTCGTCCGGCCTGCTCGTCGCCCTCAACCACGTCGCCGAGCGGTACGACCGCACGGCGGCGCCCCAGCCCGTCGGCTGACCCCGACGACCCGGCACCCCCACCGCCGACTCCCCCCGTGTCCCGGATGCCTCGGGAGCACCGAACAGGAGACCTGCCATGGATCAGACCTCGCGAACCGGCACAGCCACCGCCCCGCCCCCGCTCGGCGAACACCTCCGCTCGCCCCGGCTGCGCGCCGCCATGCTCGTGCAGCAGGAGGCCCTGCACGCAGCCAGGGAGTATCTGCGCGCCCAGGACTTCGTGGAGCTGCTGCCACCGCTCGTCGGACCGGTCACCGATCCCGGCGGCCGGGGCGCCAAGGCGCTGGACGTCGACTACTACGGTCAGCCCTACAAGTTGATGACCAGCGCCATCCTGTACAAGCAGGCGTCGCTGCGCGGCTTCCCCAAGCTCTTCTACATCGCCCCCAACGTCCGGGTCGAGCCCGAGGAGACCGCCACCACGGGCCGGCACCTGGTCGAGTTCCACCAGATCGACGTGGAGATCGCCGATGCGAGCCGCGAGGAGGCCCAGGAGATCGCCGCCGGACTTCTCACCCACGTCACCGAGCAGGTGTGGTCGCGCATACCCGGTGTGCTGGCCGAACTCGGCCGCGAGGAGACCGGATTCGCCGATGTCCGCAGCGGCAAGTACGACGTGTGCACGCACCACGAAGCGGTCACCCGGCTCCAGGCCTGCGGCCACCCGCAGAACCCGGACGGCGAGATCGACTGGGCGGGCGAGCGGCTGCTGTCCCTGGAGAGCGACCGCCCGTTCTTCATCAACGACTACCCCAAGGGCTCGCGCGGCTTCTACGACCGGGAGGACCCCGAGAACCCCGGGGTGCTGCGCAACTTCGACCTGATCGCCCCGCACGGCTACGGCGAGCTCGTCTCCGGCAGTGAGCGCGAGTCCGACTACGCGACGATCGTCACCCGCATGCGGGAGAGCGGCGAGAACCCCGCGAAGTACGCCTGGTACCTGAAGGAGGCCCGGGAGGGCATTCCCGCCAGTGCCGGTTTCGGCATGGGCCTCCAGCGCCTCGTCCGCTTCCTCACCGGCCTCGACGCCGTGTGGCAGGTCAGCGCCTACCCGAAGCTCCCGGGGGTGATGGCCCCGTGAGCGCCCTCGCCGCAGCGGGCTTCCCCGAGGCCCGGATCCGCGCCCGCGCCCGCAACGGCACCGCCGAGGTCTTCCCCGGCCCCGACGTGTACGGCACGGAGCTCTTCGGTCCCGACGCGTACGGCACGGACCCGGCCCACGGTCCCGGCGACGGCCTCGACCGTGCCCGGATCGTCCCGCCGGTCTTCACTCCCGAACGCCTGGAAAAGCTCATCGACCTCGCCCGCGAACCGGAGTTCACGGACGTCGACCTCACCTCCCGGGTCGGCGGCTTCGCCTCGCGGCTCCCGCTGTACCTCTCCGCCTTCGGCTCCACCCGGGCCGGCAGCGGCGACCTGGCCGTCCACGCCACCCGGCAGGCGGCCCGGCTCGGCATCCCCATGGTCATCGGGGAGAACATGGTCCCCGTCCACGGCTACCGCCGCGCGGAGGATTCCGGCCGCTCCGCGCTCCTCGGCCGTATCGAGGCCTACCTCGACGCCGTGCCCGACGGGGTCGGCGGCATCGTCGTCCAGCAGTCCACCGAGGACGCCGACTCCGAGGTCTGGAACCTCCTCTACAGCGACCCGTCCCTGCGCCCGCTCCTGGAGACCGGCCGCCTCGCCTTCGAGCTGAAGACGGGTCAGGGCGCCAAGCCCGGACTCGGCGGCATGACGGTCGTCGGCGGCGCCGAGGCCGAAGCCCTCGCCCGGCGCTTCACCGTGCGCAAGGTCTTCGACGAGCGGGGCGAACGCCAACTGCGCTGCGCCACCCCCGGCACGTTCACGGACGAGATCCTCCGCCAGCAACTGCGTTTCATGCGGAACAACTTCCCCAAAGCCGGCACCTGGGTGAAGTTCCACCCCGGCCGCGACATCGGCGACGCCGCGCGGACCGCGTGGGCCGCCGGGGCCGGGGCGGTGACCGTGGACGGCGCGGAGGGCGGTACCGGCTACGCGCCCCGGGTCTTCCTGGACCAGGTGGGCCTGCCGCTCGCCGAGTGCCTGCGCCGCATCGGCCGCCCCGACGGCTGTCTCCTGGCCAGCGGCCGCATGTGGGAGGGCGGACGCGCGCTGCGCGCCCTCGCGCTGGGTGCGGGTGCCGTCGGGCTGGGCCGTGCCGCCCTGATCGCCGTGGACGAGGACCCCGAACACGGCCTGGAACGCCTCGTCGACGCCCTTGCCCTCGAACTGCGCCTTCTCATCAGCGCGTTGGGCAAGTACACCGTCGACGCGCTGGGCCCCGAGGACCTCTGGTGGCCCGACGCACCGGCGGCGCCGGTCCCCCGGTACGCGCCCGACCCGCTGGGAGCGGTGCGGTGAGCGCCGGCCGCCGCCCTCACCGGGCGCGTGCCATGCCCGACGGCCGAAGCCCGCACGGGACGGGCGCCATGGCCGCCCGCCGCACGGGCGGACCCTCCCGCGCGGCCGCCCGCCTCCGCCGGGGACGCACCGCGTCCGTCCGTCGCCGACCTCCCGGGAGACCCGCCGTGCCCGCCACCTGCCACCGCCTCGCGCCCTGCACCGTGCACGCCCGCTTCTCCCTCTCGGAGATCCCCCGGATCAGCGTGGCCGCCCCCGACGAGGGCTCCGCGGCGGTGGCCCGTGCCGCCGCCGTACGGGCCCTGGCCGAGGCCGGGCGCGGCTACCTCGGCGGCCGGGTCGAGGTCCGCACGTACGGCGGGGCCGCCCGCTGTCGTTCCGTACGCCGGGCCGCCGACCGCGCGGTCGCCCTCGCCGTCGCGGCGAACCTGCGCGGCGACGCGGCGGGCGTACGGATCCGTGTACGCCCGCCGCGCTGACCGGGCCCCGCCCCACCTCACCGCAACCCGCCGCACCCATCCCGACCGACTCCGCAGAAGGCCGACCTCATGGAACCGAACTCCACCACCAGTGCACCGGCCGACCCCGCTCCCGGCGTCGACTGGCCCCGCATCAACAGCCTCGTCGTCGGCCAGGCCGCCGTCCAGGCAGGCAGCTTCGCGCTCCTCATCGCCATGAACTGGACCGCCATCCAGCTCGGCGGGCACAGCGCCGTCACCTTCGTCATCCTCGCCTCCACCCTTCCGCGCGCCCTGATGCTCCTGTTCGGAGGCGTACTCACCGATGCTCTGGGCCCCCGCGCCCTGCTGCTGCGCGCGACCTCCACCCGTGTCGCCGTCCTGGCGGCGGGGGCCCTGGTCACCGCCGCCACCGAGACGCTGTGGCCGCTGATCCTCATCGCCGTCATCGAGGGATCGCTCCTCGGGCTCACCGGACCCGCCTCCGGCGTCCTGCTGAACCGCCTCGCCCCGGACGAACACCTCGGCCGCGCCAACTCCCTCTTCGCCATGGTGCTGCGACTGGCACCGATCGCGGGGTCGCCGCTGGGGGCGTGGCTCGTCACCGTCGGCGGCCTGTCGAGCGTCATGGTCCTCGCCGCCGTCGGCTGCGCCGTCTGGCTGGTATGCGCCGCCCACGTCACCCACGGCATGCCGCGCCCCGAACGCCGTCAGTCCGGCCCCTCGGTGCTGCGCCGGTCCGGGGACGGCTTCCGGCTGCTGGCCGCGCACCCGCGGCTGCTGTGGATGTTCGTCGCCTGCTTCTGCCTGGACCTGACGTTCGCGTGGCCGGCCGAGGTCGCCCTGCCCCTCCAGGCCTCGGACAAGGGCTGGGGCGTCGGCACGGTGGCTCTGGTGCTCGCCGTCTTCAGCGTGGGCGCCCTGGCGTCCGCCGCGGTCGGCGCGGCCCTCGCCCACCGCATCCCGGTCTTCCTCAAGCTGGTGGTGACCGGCACCGGGCTCGCCGCCGGCATGGCCGCGATGGCGCTCATGCCCTCACCGGGCACGCTCGCCGGCGTGGCCGGTGCCGTGGGTCTCTTCTCGGGCCTCAACGGACCCGCCCTCGTCACGGCCTACCAACAGGCCGTCCCCGAGGGCCGGATGGGAGCGGCGATGTCCATCCTCAGCCTCGCGACCATCGGCGCGGCCCCGCTGTCCCTCGCCCTGTTCAGCGCCGTCTCCCTGCACCTCGGGGTCACCGGGACCTGGCTGCTCTGCGCGGCGCTCGCCTTCCTGTCCCCGCTCGCCGCGGTCATGGCGCTGCGGGTCCCGGCGAAGACGACGACCGCGCCCCGGGCGGAGGTCCGCACCGTTCCCGACACCACCACCACTTCCGTGTGAGGCAGACATGACCCCTCTGGCTTCCCGATCCCGGCCCGGCTCCCCGCCGGACGGCGCCCTGCTCCCCGACCCTCTCCCGCCCCTGACGTCGGCGCTGCCCCGGCAGCCCTGGCCCGGCCCGGCCGGCCCACGCCTGTGGCTCGTCGCGACCGCCGCCCACCAGGAGACCGTCACGCGCTACGCCCCCCTCGTCCTCGACCCGGCCGAACTCGCCCGCGCCGAGGAGTTCCGCCGGCCCGGCGACCGGGCCACCTACATGTGCGCCCACGTCGGGCTGCGCCGCCTGCTCGGCGCCCACCTCGGCATCGCGCCCCGCGCCGTGCTGGTGGCCCGGGCCCCGTGCCCCTGCTGCGGGGAGCCGCACGGCCGACCGGTGCTTCCCGGCGGGCGGCTGCACTTCTCGCTCTCCCACTGCGAGGGGCTGAGCCTGATCGCGGTCGCCGCCACCCCGGTCGGCGTGGACATCGAGCCGGTGCCCGCGCCGGAGACCGTCATGGAGGCCGCCGACGTCCTCCACCCGGCCGAGTCGGCCGAGCTCACCGCTCTCGCCCCCGATCCGGGCGCCGCCGCCTTCGCCCGCGTATGGACCAGGAAGGAGGCGTACTTGAAGGGCATCGGGGTCGGCCTGGGCGCGGACCCGTCCGCCGAGTACGTCGGCTCCGGCCCGGTGCCCTCCGCTCCCGCCGGCTGGCTGCTGGCCGACGTGACGGTCCCGGCCGGCCACCGGGCGGCCGTGGCGCTGCGGTGGTGACCGCGCCGCCCGCGCGTGGCGGGCGGGCGCCCACCTCCTCGCCCGACCGGGCGGACGCCGTCGCCGTCCGGTCAGGGCTGTACGGCCGGCCGGAGTCGGGCCTCGATGCCGACGCAGTGGCTCGGGCTGCGCGCACCGGGGGTCACACGCCGGGGCCCCAACGGTGCCCGTCCTGCGGTGGGGGTCCTTCCAGCGGCAGGTGATCGCGGTAGTACGTCGTCTCGAGCCAGTCCTCAATCACGAGGAGCGGGCGCGTCAGGCGTGTGTCGCCGATCCGTTGCGTCCGTATGAGGAGGCCGAGGTCGGTCAGGGCGAACGATCCGTCGGTCGTGAACAGGATCGTTCCCCCGTGCTCGGCTGCGTAGTCGTCCAGGAGCCACTGCTCCATCTGCTCGGGGTCCTGCCCGGCCAGGGGGACGTCCGCGAGGGTGGTCTGGGGTCCGGTGGCCGCGGCGAAAGCGATGCACGCGAGGTTCCCTGCGTCGTCGTAGTAGACGCTCACCCCGGCAGTGGCGAAGTCCTCCTGTCCGTAGGAGCCGCCGACCGGTGTGGCGGGCTCCTGAAGCGCGTGGGCGACCTCGGCCGGGGACATCCCCAGGCGCAGAGGTCCCGCACCGGTACCCGGAATCAGTTCCCAGTGCTTCCGCTCCCCGCCCTGCGGCGTGGCAAGACGCAGTTGGAGGACCCGGCAGGTGCGTTGCAGTTCTTCGTCGTGCGCGACGCCCCGGCTTCGGCGGGGGCGGGCGAGTTCTGCCCGAACGCGGGGCAGGGCCGGTGCCGCGGCCGGGCCCATGCGGTCCAGGAACAGCGCGATGTGGTGTGCGGTCGCCTCGTTCTCCTCCCAGATCTCCAGCAGCGTGCGGATGACGTTGTCGGTCTCCGCCGCGCCGGCGATGTCCCACACCGCGATGGCGGCGTGGAGGCGGGTCCACTCGTAAGCGACGGTCAGCATCTCCTTGAGGAGCGGCAGTGCGGTCGCTGCGGGCGGACCGATACGGCCCAGCACGTCGGCCGCTCCGCGATTGCAGTGGCTGCCGAGCAGGTCGCGCAGTCGGGGCACGACGTCCGCCGGATCACGATCGAGCGCCCACAGAGCGGCCGTCGCGGCCGCCCGGAGGTCCACGTCCTGCGCGTCGGCCTGCGGGCGGACCACGTACAGGGCGGTTGCCGCGTCGGTTCCGAACGACGCGAGAGCCTCCAGCACGGCGGCGGCGGTGCGCCACTGCTGGTGACGGAGCGCGGCGGTGAGCGCCTGCGTGATCGCGGGGACGGCGCCGAGGTCGCCGAGTGCGGCCAGCGCGGAGACCAGTGCCCCGGCGCCGAGGCCGGGCTCCGGCTGCGAGAAGTCGACGGCGGCAAGTCGCCGGCGCAGCCGCGGCGCCAGTTCCTCGGCACCCGAGCGCAGATGGCCGGCGACCTGAACAGCGCGCCAGGCGTCGGTGTCCGCGTCCAGCGCGCTCAGCAGCCCGGGAAGGGCACGCGTGTCGTCGAGGCGTGCCAGCGCCATGACGGCCTCCTGGTGGGCGCGGCGCCGCAGCGAGTGCTCCGCCGCCCACACATCCGGTCCGTGCGCCGCGCGCTGCGCCCGGACGAAGGCGGCGAGTGCTTCGCGGGCGACCTGGGCAGCGGGCCCCAGGGATCCGAGGCTCTCCGCGGCCGCGGCGGCGGTGTACGGGTCCTCGGGGAGCAGGCAGTCCGCGATGAGCATGACGAGGGGGGCGTGGTTGCCGCGCCAGGTGCCGATCACGTCCTGGGCCATACGGATCGCGTCGTGGCGAACGGCGGGGTCCGGGCTGCTGAGCTGTTCGGCGAGCAGGGCCGTGCGCTCGGGCACGCGGTCGTTCAGCACCCCGTGCAGGGTTCGCAGCAGGGCGGTGGTGGGTGCGTGGACACGGTTGTGAAGTTCCATGTCGGCGAACGCGGCGGCGATCTGCGGCGGAGTGCCCGGGGTCGCCGACTTGGCGGCAGGGGTACGCGCACACGTGCCGGAATCCGCTCGGCAGACCTTCTCGTCAGTCGTGGGCCGCTGCGCGGGGGTGAGTCGGCGCAGCAGGTCGATCGTGGTCGGTACGGTGCTGTCGCCGATGGCTTCTGGGACGCAGCGGGTGCGGTGGACGAGGGCGGCGAGCCGGATGTCAGGGTTGGCCGCGGTGTTGTCGGCCAGGCCGTGGAGCCAGGCGGTGGCAGCGGTCCGCGCTGCGGGCAGGCGCAGCGCCAGGTCGGCCATCGTCTCGACGACGAGCAGCCGTTCGACGACCCCGGACTCGGCCGGCAGGCGGGAGCGGAGGACGCCGACCGCGCGGTCGGCGTCCTCGAGGAAGAGACCCAGGCCCTTGATCGCCGCACGCCGCACACCTGGATCCGGGTCGGCCGCGTAGGCGACGAACGCGTCGGCGCGCTCGCGCATCGTCGCCGCACTGTCCGCGCAGGCCGTCGAGAGGGTTCCGTCCGGTGCGAACCGGATGCCGCCGTCGTCGCGTGCGACGGATTCACGTCCGATGCTGAGCAGCAGCTGGACGATTGAGGCACGGTCAGGGGTGGCGGGGTCGTCGGCCAGCGCGAACAGGAACGGCAGGCTCGCCGCCGTGCACGGGTACACGTCACCCTGGTGATGGGCCGCACCGTAGAAGTCGCCGAGCGCCCTCTCCCGGACCGCGGGGTCTGCTGAGGTCATCGCCCGGAGCCACGCGGGAACGTCGACGGCCGGGCCGTAGGCGTGGCTCATCGACGACCAGTTGACGCCGTCCAAATAGTTGATCATGCACGGCACTCTGCCGCAGGGCACTGACACCTCCTCGGGGACTTCGCGGAGGCGCCCTCTTGACAGTTGTCCCGCAGTGACCGCTGAACTCCGGAACAGAGCTGTCCGGCGGGCTGTGGACAGGCTCAGCCGCCGGCTTGCGAGGCGTCCAAGGACCGGGCGAAGTCGGCAAGGGCCCGGAAGTCCTCCTCGCGCAGGCCGATCCGCGGGTTGACGTGGTGCAACAGTCCGCGTGCGTGGTGGTGGGCGGTCAGGTATGCCTGGTCCGCATCGCTCTGTTCGTCGTCCACCCAGGCGAAGGGGCGGCCGTCGGCGTAGTCCACCAGAGGAGCGGTCTTCCAGTGGACTCCGTCGGGGCGCTCCCGGAACAAGGCGTCGCCGAAGTCGACGAACGGCAGTTCGGGAAGGCCGAGTACCGGGGCGATCCATCGGTTGGCATCCGCCATCCATGTGGTGGCCCAGCACAGCTCGTAGTCGAGTCGCAGCAGGTTCTGTCCGTGCTCCGGGTTGAGCCAGACCCGCAGGGGTCGCCGACGGAGCACAGGTTCACCGTGTTCCTCCGGCATCCCGCTGTTGCGGGGCACCCTGAGTGTGGTGTAGCCCTCGGGGCGCCTCTGCGCCTTTGCCGCATACGGATTGAGGGGCCCGTCCACGTCGAGGAACAGCAGTGGTCGGCTCACGATCTCCCCCTGGCATGCTCAGTTGGGCGGTGCCGGTGAAAGCGTAACCGCGGCGATCGTCCCGGCATCGGCGGTCCGACGGGATGATCACCGCGTGGTGCGTGTGATCACGGCGTCCGAGCCGTCCTGGTCGGCCCCGTTCACCGCGCACCGCATGTCGCCCGCACGGCAGAGGGCCGACTCCTGTCGTATCCCGAGCGCACCCGGGAAGGAAGTCGGCCCTGCGGCGGTGTGGTCTGCTCCTCGGCATCAACCGCACAGCAAGGAAGGCGGCCGGTGCCGTCGGGGTCAGCCCGCCTTCGGCGGCTTCTGCGCGTCGAAGGCGGAGAGAGTGTTGTTGGCCGCGGCCACGATCACGGCACGTCCCGCGACGGTCACGCGCGGGCTCGCGCCCTGCTCGCCCGTCAGACCATCGGCCTGCGGGTTGGTTGTCCACAGGGGTTTGCCATCCTGCGGCGACAGCGCGACCACCCGGCCGGTGGCCGAGCTGAAGTACAGCGCGTCGGCTCCCGCAACGGGACCTGACGCACCCTCCACGCCCGTCTGCCGCGACCACTTCTCCCGGCCGGTCGCGGGGTCGAGGGCCGTGATGAGACCGGTCTGCCCGCACACGTAGACGGTGCCGTCCGTCATGCCGGGCGTCCCCGCGTAGGTCTTGGCCAGTCGGGAGTACGTGACCTTCCCCGAGGCCGGGTCGACCCGTGCCACCGCGTCGTAGCCGGTCAGCGCCGTTCCCTCCCTGTGCTCCTCAAGGAGTACGAGCCTGCCGTCGACGACGCCCATCGGTACGGCGGGGCCGTTGACCGCGATGGGCCTGCCCAGCGCCCCCGAGGCGCGGTCGACCGTGTGCAGGGTGGGGTGGCTCACCTCCAAGGCATCAACCTCGGCGTTCTTCGCGCACATCGCGAGGAGCTGTGGGCCCGCCGCGACGGGAGCGCACTGCGATTCCGCGGGGAACGACGTCGTCCAGGCGACCTCGCCGCTGTGCGCGTCCAGGGCCTCGAAGCGGGAGTTGGAGGCGTCGACCGTCACGACGGAGGAGCCGACCACCATGGCGTCCTGAGTCCGGCCCGTGACGGCCGTCGACTGGGCACCGGACGGTACGGACCACAGCTCCCGGCCGCTCTTCGCGTCGACGGCCACCACCTCGGCGGGAGGGTCCTGTGCGGCGTCCTCGGCGGCGAAGCGGTAGCCGAGCACCGTGTCGTCGGTGGCGCCCACCAGGTGCATGCCCTGGACAGGGACGCCCGGGCTCTTCACGGTCCACACCCGCGAGCCGTCGAGCGCCTTGATACGGGTCGCGACGACACCGCCGCCCCCGCAGAACAGCGCGTCGCCGCGCGCGACGCAACGCAGCTCGTCGGGGACGTCCTCGCGACCGCCCGGCACGGTCCTGCGCCACGGCTCGAAGCCGACCGGAAGCGCGGCCCCCGGCGCCGCGACGCTGTTGCCCTTGTCGTCGGCGCTGTTCCCGCCGAAGCCGCCCGTCTTCAGCGCGGCGGCTCCCCCGCCGATCGCCGCCACCGCGACCGCGGCGGCGAGCACGGGACGCCATCGGCGGCGCAGACGGCGGCCGATGGGGGTGCCGGTGCTCCCTGTGCCGGGACCGGCCGGGGCGGTGGCCGGGGCAGTCGGCGCCGGGGTGTCACGCGTCGCGAAGTGATGCTGGGTGATCATGTCGCGGGTGCGGCCCGCGCCGGCCCCGTTGGTTTCGGTCCCGCCGAGGTCGACCGGCAGGTCCCGCAGCAGCACGAGGAGTTCGTCCGCCGAGGGGCGCCCCTCGGGCTCCTTGTCCAGGCACGACTCGACGACCGCGCGCAGAGCCGGCGGCACGGCATCCAGCGACGGCTCCTCGTGCACGACCTGATACGCCGTCATGTACGGGCTGTCCGCGTCGAAGGGCCCGTGGCCCGTCGACGAGTACACCAGGAGCGTCCCCAACGAGAAGACATCGGACCGCGGCCCCACACCGCGCGGCGCCTGCAACTGCTCCGGCGACATGAAGGGCGGCGTACCGATGACCCGCCCCGTCATCGTCAGCGTCTGCTGGTCCACGGCGCGCGAGATGCCGAAGTCGATGACGCGCGGACCCTCGGGCGAGAGCACGACGTTCGAGGGCTTCAGGTCACGGTGGACGACCCCGACCCGGTGGATGTCGCGCAGCGCCTCGGCCAGCCCGATGGCGAGCTTCCTCAGCTCCGCTCCGTTCAGCGGGCCCTTCGTGGCGATGTGCTGGGCGAGCGTGTGCCCCTCGATATAGGTCGTCGCCATCCACGGCCGCTCGGCCTCGGGGGCGGCGTCGACCACGGCTGCGGTGAACGCACCGCTCACCCGCCTCGCCGCCGCCACCTCCTGCCGGAAACGGATGCGGAACTCGTCGTCCCCCGCGAACTGCTGGTGGATCAGCTTGATCGCGACAGGCCGCCCCGAACTCGTACGGGCCAGAAAGACCGTGCCCATGCCGCCCGAGCCGAGTCGCGCCTCAAGCGGATAGCCGCCGATCTCGGCTGGATCACCTCCGCGCAGCGACACTCTTCCCGACCTCCCGTCCCCCGTGCGCATCTGCCGCCACGGGCCTGCGTACCTGTCCTGCACACAAACTAGCCGCAGGGCAGTGCGGCAAAGCAAAGCGGGTGACGAACAGTGAGCCCGGCGCCGCTCCCGTACCGCCTGCGGCGACGGCCGGCCCCGACCCGCGCGACACCACTCGGCGTCAGCTTGGCACCGCAACTTCATCCACACCCAGAGGGGCTCTGAGCTGCGACGATGGCCTCATGCGCCATATTCGAACGCCACCCCGCGCCAAATTGTGCGCCTTGGTGCTTGCCTATGGCGCCACTATGGCGCCATAGTGGAGTCATGGACCTCACGCCGTATGTCGAAACACTCCACCGGGAACTGGCGGTGGCCGCCGCAGCCGGGGGTGACGAAGCCCGCGAGCTCGCCGAGCGGCTGACCGCCCCGCTGGAGTCGGCCACCCGCCTGACTCTGCTCCATGCGCTGTCCGCCGCCATGGACGAGGTCACCCGTGAACTCGCCCCCGGCTCGGTCGACGTACGACTGCGTGGCCTCGACCCCGACTTCGTGGTGGTGCTGCCGCAGCGCGAGGACCGGACCGAACCGCTCGACGCACCGGCGCCCGCCCCGGCCCCGGCCCCCGTCGACACGGACGAGGGCGGCACCGCCCGCGTCAACCTGCGACTGCCGGCCCACCTCAAGACCCGCGCCGAAGAGGCGGCGGGCAGCGAGGGCCTGTCGGTCAACGCGTGGCTCGTACGCGTCGTTTCGGCCGCGGTCGACACGGGCGGCGCCACCGCCCCCCGCACCCCCGGGAAGACCAGGACCATCAGCCAGAGCTTCACGGGCTGGGTGCACTGACCAGCCCCTCGCAACGACTTCACCGCACCACGTCCCACCAGCGGGGACGCCGCGAACATCCAAGAGGACCCAAGAGGACGGGACAGCCATGCCTTCTTTCGACACTTCCGAACCGATCTCGGTCCACGCCCAGGTGGCCGCCGGTTCCATCCAGTTCGCCGCGGGCGACCGCCTCGACACGGTCGTCGACGTGCGGCCCCGCGACCCGCGGAAGGACCAGGACGTGCGGTCGGCCGACCAGACCGAGGTCACGTACGCGAGTGGCGTCCTGACCATCAGGACACCCAAGAGCCGCTATCTCGTCGGGCGCACCGGCACCGTCGACGTGACGGTCGAACTGCCCACGGGCTCGGGCGTCGAGCTGACCGGCGCCTGGGTCCAGGTGCTCGGCGAGGGGCGGCTCGGCGAGGTGCACGTGAAGACCTCGTCCGGTGACGTCCGCCTCGACACCACCGGGCCGCTCCGGCTGACCGCCTCCCACGGCTCGATCAACGTCGACCGGATCGACGGCACGGCCGAGATCACCACCAGCTCCGGCAGCATGCGCGTCGGCACCGTCAACGGTCCCGCCGTCCTGAAGAACTCGCACGGCACCACAACCGTCGGCACCGCGACCGGCGACCTTCGGGTGAGCGGTGCCCACGGCGACATCGACATCGCGCGCGCCGAGGGTTCGGTCGCCGCCACCACCGCCCACGGCACCCTGCGCGTCGGCGACGTCGCTCGCGGCACCGTCCAGCTGGAGACCTCCTACGGTGCCATCGAGGTCGGCATCCGCGAGGGCACCGCCGCCTGGCTCGACGCCAGCTCCGGCTCCGGGCAGGTGCGCAACACGCTCACCGCCTCCGAGACCCCGGAGAAGGCCACGGACACCGTCGAGGTCCGCGCCCGGACCCGCAACGGCAACATCGACGTACTCCGCGCCCGGAGCTGACCACCGGCCCCGCCAACTCGTGCGCCACCTCAGCCACTTCAGCCGCCGAACGGGAGAACCTCATGCCTTCACCTGTCATGCCCACGTCCAGAAATGGAAACGATCAGGAACCGCCCGCAGCCGTCCGCGCGGTCGGCCTGCGCAAGTCCTACGGCGACAAACTCGTCCTCGACGGGATCGACCTGAGCATCCCGACGGGCACGGTGTTCGCGCTGCTCGGACCGAACGGCGCCGGCAAGACCACTGTCGTCAAGATCCTCTCCACTCTCGTCTCCGCCGACGCCGGCGACATCCACGTCGGCGGCCACGACCTGGCCGCCGACCCGCAGGCGGCGCGTGCCGCCATCGGCGTCACGGGACAGTTCTCCGCCGTCGACGGCCTGATCACCGGCGAGGAGAACATGCTCCTCATGGCGGACCTGCACCACCTCTCCCGCAGCGAGGGACGGCGCACCGCGGCCGAGCTGCTGGAGCGCTTCGACCTGACGGAGGCGGCGAGGAAGCCCGCCTCCACCTACTCCGGCGGCATGAAGCGCCGCCTCGACATCGCCATGACGCTGGTCGGCAACCCGCGGATCATCTTCCTCGACGAGCCGACCACCGGTCTCGACCCGCGCAGCCGCCACTCCATGTGGCGCATCATCCGCGAGCTCGTCTCCGGCGGCGTCACCGTCTTCCTCACCACCCAGTACCTGGAGGAGGCCGACGAGCTCGCCGACCGCATCGCGTTACTGAGCAACGGCAGGATCGCCGCCGAGGGAAGCGCCGACGAGCTGAAGCGGCTCGTCCCGGGCGGGCACGTACGGCTGCGGTTCTCCGACTCGTCCGCGTACCGCTCCGCCGCCCTCGCCCTGCACGAGGGCACCGGGGACGACGAGGCCCTGTCGCTGCGGATCCCCAGCGACGGCAGTCAGCGCGAGCTGCGCGCCGTCCTCGACCGGCTGGACGCGGCCGGTATCGAGGCGGACGAACTGACCGTGCACACCCCCGACCTCGACGATGTGTTCTTCGCCCTCACCGGCGACACCGACGTGCCCAGCCAGACCAGGGAGGAAGTCCGATGAGTGCCCTCTCCCTCGCCGTACGCGACTCGTCCACGATGCTGCGCCGCAATCTGCTGCACGCGCGGCGCTACCCGTCACTCACCCTGAACCTGCTGCTCACGCCGATCATGCTGCTGCTGCTCTTCGTCTACATCTTCGGCGACGTGATGAGCGCGGGCATCGGCGGTGGTGGCGCGGACCGCTCGGAGTACATCGCGTACATCGTCCCGGGCATCTTGCTGATGACCATCGGCGGCACCGTCGTCGGTACGGCGGTGTCCGTCTCCAACGACATGACCGAGGGCATCATCGCCCGCTTCCGCACGATGGCGATCCACCGCGGTTCGGTGCTCATCGGGCACGTCGTCGGCAGCGTGCTGCAGTCGGTCATCAGCGTGGTGCTGGTGGGCGCCGTGGCCGTGGCCATCGGCTTCCGGTCCACCGATGCCGGCGTCCTGGAGTGGCTGGCGGCGTTCGGGCTGCTCGTGCTCTTCGCCACGGCGCTCACCTGGATCGCGGTCGGCATGGGGCTGATCAGCCCGAACGCCGAGGCGGCCAGCAACAACGCGCTGCCGATGATCCTGCTGCCGCTCCTGTCGAGCGCCTTCATCCCGGTCGACACGATGCCGGGCTGGTTCCGGCCGATCGCCGAGTACCAGCCGTTCACGCCCGCCATCGAGACGCTGCGAGGGCTGCTGCTCGGCAGCGAGATCGGCAACAACGGATGGCTCGCGGTCCTCTGGTGCCTGGGTCTCGCGGTGCTCGGCTACTTCTGGTCGACCTCGAAGTTCAACCGCGACCCGAAGTAGCAGCCCGTGGCGTCTCGCCCGTGCTCACCCAGATATCACCGCCCCGGGTACCCGGGGCGGTGGCCGGTGTTCCGGGTCCGGGTCAGGGGGTGGCCGCGGACACGACGTAGACGACCGGGGACACCGGGTCGGTCATGTCGACGGTGATGTCCTGGGTGGGGCGCGGGTCCTTGTTGGTGTGCGTGGTGCCCGCCCATGAAACGCCGTCGCCGAAGTACCAGTCCGCGATCTTCGTGTCGCGGTCGCCGACGGTGACCTTGCCCGCGGTCAGGGCGGCGCGGCCGGTGCCGACCTGGGTCAGGAACCGGTCCAGGCCGCTGGACGTGGTGCGGAACTGCACGTACATCCGGCTGGCCTTCCAGTTGTTGGTCTCGTAGTACTGGACATCCACGGCACCGCCGGGGATCGGTACCTCGAAGATCCGGCGCTGCATCCGGGACGGCCAGCCCTCACGGAGTCCCTGTGCCGAGGCCTCGGCCTCCTTGTCCTGGCCGGAGCGGCGGCTCTGTCCGGCGGAGATCAGCAGATATCCGGCCGGGATGCCGATGAGCAGCACGATGATGGTCGCCGTGATCAGGCGTCGGCGGATCGTTCTGCGCCGGTCCTGCGGCGGCCGCCCGTCGCCCTGCTCGGGCGGCTGGGACTGACGCGGCACGACGGGGTGCTCGGCTGCGGTCATGGGTCTGGGAATCCCTAGGAAGTGCGGGTGTTGCGGGTGTTACGGATGGTGCTCGCGGCCTGGTCGTAGATCTGCGCGTACCGCTCGTACCGCTCGACGCGGCGCCGGTTGGTACGGCGGAATCTGCGGGCCACCAGTCTGGCGAGGTCGGCGGCGCCGACCATACCCGCCTCGGGGCCGAGCTGCGCCTTCGCGATCCGTGCCTCGGGGCGGTAGCCGCGGCCGGTGAGGTGGCGTTTGAAGGCGTCCCTGGCCGGCCCGATCAGCAGGTCGTCGGCGGCGCTGACACCCCCTCCGATGACGAAGCAGGAGGGGTCGAGCGCGGCGGCCAGATTGGCGATTCCGACGCCGAGCCACTGGCCGATGTCCTGGAGGAGCTCGATGCACATCGCATCGCCCTCGCGGGCCAGTTCGGTGATGAGCGGTCCGGTGATGTCGGGGATGTTGCCGTTGACCCGCTCGATGATTCCGTGGGCCACCGGGGAGTCCGCCGCGGCCAGCTCCCTGGCCTCCCGGACGAGTGCGTTCCCGGAGCTGTACTGCTCCCAGCAGCCGCGGTTGCCGCAGGGGCAGCGGTGGCCGCCGGGCACCACCTGCATGTGGCCGAACTCACCGGCGACGCCGTACTTGCCGCGCTTGACCTGGCCGTCCTCCAGGATCGCGCCGCCGATGCCGGTACCGAGGGTGATCATGACGAGGTGGTCCTCGCCGCGCCCCGCGCCGAAGCGCCATTCGGCCCAGGCGGCGGTGTTGGCGTCGTTGTCGACCATGACCGGGACGACCAGCCGGGAGGCGATGGCGTCGCGCAGGGGTTCGTCGCGCCAGGCGAGGTGCGGGGCGAACAGCACCTTGGAGCGGTCCGCGTCGACCCAGCCGGCCGCGCCGATGCCCACCGCGTGCACGTCGTGGCGGTCGGAGAGGTCCAGGACCAGCTCGACGATGGTGTCCTCGACGACCTTGGGGCTCTTGGACTTGTCCGGCGTCTCGGTGCGCAGGGCCTCCAGGATGTTGCCGTCGGCGTCGACGACCCCGGCCATCACCTTCGTCCCACCGATGTCGATGCCGACGGTGGGGACCCGCGGCGCGGTCAGGTGCGAGCGTCGCTCCCGGGTGCCGACGGTCCGCAGGACGGTGGCGCGGGCGGAGCCGCGGTGGGTGAAGTCGCGGTACGTGCTCATCGTCCCTGAGGGGTCTGGAGTGGCCGGGGCGAAGAGGATCCCGGCGGCGGACGGCGCCCGTCGGCCCCGATTCTGCCACTGCCGGGGGGACGGGGCTGCCGGACGGGGCGACCGGGCGGCGGAGCTACGGGGTGTCGCCCTTCGCCGGGGGGCCGCCCTGGGCGTCCGGGCCGGGGGAGCGTTCGAGCTCGTGGCTGAGCTCCTCCAGCTCGCTGCCGCCCGCCATCTGGCGGGTGAGCTCATCCAGCGTGATGCTGCCCCTGGTGTGGCTGCCGGCCATGGCACCCCGCTTGAGCAGCACGAAGCGGTCACCGACCAGATACGCGTGGTGCGGGTTGTGCGTGATGAGAACCACGCCCAGTCCGGCGTCCCTGGCCGCCGCGACGTACTTGAGGACGACGCCGGACTGCTTGACGCCGAGCGCCGCGGTCGGCTCGTCCAGGACCAGCACCTTGGCGCCGAAGTGGACGGCCCGCGCGATGGCCACGCACTGGCGCTCACCGCCGGACAGGGTGCCGATCGGCTGGTCGACGTCGCGCAGGTCGATGCCCATCCGCAGCAGCGCGGAGCGGGTCGTCTCGCGCATCAGCCGGACGTCGAGGCGCTTGAAGGGGCCCGCGCCGGTCGTCGGCTCGGAGCCGAGGAAGAAGTTCCGCCAGACCGGCATCAGCGGGACCACGGCGAGGTCCTGGTAGACGGTGGCGATACCCCGGTCGAGGGCGTCGCGCGGGTTGGCGAGCGTGGTCTCCTCGCCGTCCACGAGGAAGGTGCCGGCGTCGTGCCGGTGCAGCCCCGCGATGATCTTGATGAGGGTGGACTTGCCGGCGCCGTTGTCCCCGAGGACGCAGGAGATCTCGCCCGCCCGGACCTCCAGCGAGACGTCCTGGAGCGCCTTGATGTTGCCGTAGTACTTACTGACGTGGTCGAGCTCGACCAGCGCCCGCCGGTCGGTCTCCGCCGGCCCGTTCGATGCCTGGGGGGCCGTCATTTCGTCGCCTCCGCGCGCTTGCGTACCCATGCGTTGAGCAGGGTGGCCAGGAGCAGCATGGCTCCGAGGAAGAATTTGAACCAGTCGGGGTTCCACTCCGCGTACACGATGCCCTTGCCGGTCATGCCGAAGATGAAGGCGCCGACCGCCGAGCCGATGGCGGAGCCGTAGCCGCCGGTGATCAGGCAGCCGCCGATGACGGCCGCGATGATGTACGTCAGCTCGTTGCCGACGCCCTCGCCGGACTGCACCACGTCGTAGCTGAACAGCAGGTGCTGCCCGGAGACCCAGGCGGCGAAGGCCACCCCGAGGTAGAGCCCGATCTTCGTCCGGATCACCGGGACACCGACCGCGCGGGCCGCGTCGGCCCCGCCGCCGACCGCGTAGATCCAGTTGCCGAAGCGGGTGCGGAGCAGGATCCAGGTGGCGACCGCGACGAGGAGGGCCCACCACAGGATGGTCACCTTGAGCTCCACGCCGCCCACGGTCCACTCCGAGGCGAAGACCTTGCGGGCCGAGGCGAAGCCCTCCATGTCCCCGATGGCCTTCGTCGAGACGGTCCCGCTGATCAGTTTGGTGAAGCCGAGGTTGAGACCGGTCAGCATCAGGAACGTACCGAGCGTGATGATGAAGCTCGGCAGTTTGGTACGGGTCAGCATGAAGCCGTTGAATGCCCCGAAGGCCAGCGTGACCAGCAACGACACAAAGACGCCGACCCAGACGTTGGCCGTCATCTGGTAGCTGAACATCGATGAGATCAGCGCCGAGCTGGTGACCATCACACCGGCGGAGAGGTCGAACTCGCCGCCGATCATCAGCAGCGCGACCGGCGCCGCCATGATCCCGATGGTGGAGGCCGCGTACAGCACCGTGCCGAGGCTGGTGGCGCGCAGGAAGCTGTCGGCCACGATCGAGAAGAAGATGAAGACGGCCACGGCCCCGACGAGCGAACCCAGCTCGGGGCGGCCCAGCAGCTTGCGGAGCTGCGAGGTGCGCAGCAGCCGCTCGTCCGCCCCGGCGGGAGCGGGCTGCCCCGGCGTCGCGGTCATCGCGTTCCCCGCTTGGTGTACTCGGCCAGCTGGGCGGCGTCCTGCGCGGTGATGACCTGCGGGCCGGTGAGGACCGGACGGCCGCCGCCGAGGACGTTGCGGTTGTAGCGGTAGAGCCAGAGCAGGTCGACGGCCTCGTACCCCTGGAGGTAGGGCTGCTGGTCGACGGCGAAGCCGAGGGTCTTGTCCTGGAGCGCGGTGGCGACCTTGGCGTTCAGGTCGAAGGTGTCGATCTCGGCCTTGCTGCCCGCGGTCCGCTTCGCCTTGACGGCGGCGTCGGCGAACGGCGCGCCGAGGGTGACGACCGCGTCGATGTCCTTGTCGGCCTGGAGTTTCGCCTCGATGGAGGCCTGGACGTCGGGCATGTTGGTGCCCTCGACGTACAGGCTCTGCATCTCGCCGTCGAAGGCCTTCTTCGCACCGGCGCAGCGCTGCTCATGGCCGACGTTGCCCTGCTCGTGCAGGATGCACAGGGCCTTCTTGCGGCCGCGCTTGTTGAGCTCGTCGCCGACGGCCTCGCCCGCGATGGACTCGTCCTGGCCGATGTGGGTGAGCGCGCCGAACTGCTTGGACTCCGCGGAGCCCGAGTTCACCGTGATCACCGGAATGCCGGCCTTGACGGCCTTGGCGACGACGTCCTTCATCGCGTCGGGCTTGGCGAGGGTGACGATCAGCCCGTCGACCTTCTTGTCGATGGCGGCCTGAATCAGCTGGGCCTGCTGCTGCGCCTCGTCGTTGTGCGAGTACAGGAAGTTGATGTTGTCCTTGCCGGCCGCCATCTTGGCGCCCTTCTGGACGATGTCCCAGAAGGTGTCGCCGTCGCCCGAGTGGGTGACCATGGCGAAGGTCCAGCGGGGCGTGTTCACCGCGGACCGGCTCTCGGCGGCGGCCTGCGCCGCCCGGTCCTCCGCCCGCTTGCCGCCGGTGCTGCTGCATCCCATGAGGGAAGCCCCGAGCACCGCCGCAAGCACGGCGCCCATCGCACGTACCCCTGTCCGAACCCTTGCCACGACTGCGTGCCCTTCTTGTGCTGCTCGTTGTGCTGCTGGTGGAGCCGGGGCCTGTGCGGTCCCGGCCCGGCTGGGCAAGTATCCCCGAGCCGTCGTCGCCGCCGCCCGGCAGGGCGCGGCGCGTGTGTCGGTACGGCGCCGGGGCGGCGGTCTGCCGCCGTCGTCACCGTACGAGAAGCCGGGAAAGCCTCCGACACCGTACGGAAGTCGCGCGGCGCTGTCACCGTACGGGGAGGCGGGAATCGCAGCAGTGGCGCCCGGCCCGGTGGGGGCGGGGGGCGAAACGCTCCGGTCCGCGGCAGCGGGCGGTCGCGGGCCGCGCCCCGACACCGAACCCGCTTTGTCAGGACATATAGTTGACAGCGTTGCCGGTGACCGGCACGTTGGGTCCATGCGCATCGGACTCATCGGCACCGGCCGGATCGGCTCCTTCCACGCGGGCGTGCTGTCCCGCCACCCCTCGGTGGACGCCCTGGTGGTGACGGACACCGACCCGGTCCGCGCGGCCGCGGTCGCGGACCGGACCGGGGCGAGTGCCGTCGGCTCCGCCGCGGAGGTGTTCGGCGCGGGCGTGGACGCCGTGGTGATCGCCTCGGCCACCGCCGCGCACGCCGAGCTGATCGTCCGGGCCGCGAGAGCCGGGCTGCCCGCGTTCTGCGAGAAGCCCGTCGCCCTGGACCTGGCGGGCACGCTGGACGCGCTGCGCGCGACGCAGGGGGCGGGGAGCGTGCTCCAGCTGGGGTTCATGCGCCGGTTCGACGCGGGGTACATGGCGGCGCGCGCCGCCGTGCGCGGCGGAGCGCTCGGCCGGCTGCACACCGTCCGGACGGTGACCTCCGATCCGGCGCCGCCGCCCGCGGCCTATCTGCCGCTCTCCGGCGGGCTGTACCGGGACTGTCTGATCCATGACTTCGACATGGTGCGCTGGGTGACGGGCCGGGAGGTGACGCGGGTGTACGCCACCGGCTCGGACGGCGGGCCGCCGATGTTCCGCGAGGCCGGCGACGTGGACACCGCAGCGGCGCTGCTGACCCTCGACGACGGCACCCTCGTCACGGCGACGGCGACCCGCTGCAACGGCGCCGGGTACGACGTACGGATGGAGCTCGCGGGAGAGCTGGACCAGATCGCGGTCGGCCTGGACGACCGCACCCCGCTCACCTCGGCGCAGCCGCAGGGCCCCGCCGCCCCGGCCAAGCCCTGGCCGGGGTTCCTGGAGCGCTTCGCCCCGGCGTACGAGGCCGAACTGGACGCCTTCGTGCAGCTGGTGCGGGGCGAGGACGCCAATCCGTGTGACGGCCTGGAGGCCCTGCACGCCCTGCGGGTCGCGGAGGCGTGCGAGGTCTCACGCCGGGAGCTCCGGCCGGTGGAGCTGACGGAGATCCCCGGGGGGCTGAGTACGGTTGCGTGAACGGCCCCGACGGCCGTCACCACCGGACCGGCAAGTTCTTCCGGTCCCCGGATGCGCATCCCCGTACGCCGGGTCGGCGCTGCCCGGATCCGCGTCCGGGTGTCGGTCCGGGTATCGGTTGGCGTCGGCCATCGCGATCAGGACGTCAAGTCGGGCTCTTTCAGGAGGACATGGCATTCAGCACGGTGCCCTGGGCGACCGCGCAGAGGGTCCTGGTGCCGTCCTCCCCCACGGTGAACAGTTCGCAGCGCGCCACCGCCTGCCGGCGGCCGGTGTGCACGACGTCCGCTCGGGCGACCAGCCCGGTGCCGGTGGCGGGCCGGAGGTACTGGATCGAGAAGCCGCCGGTCAGCACGGCCGGGCCGAGCGTCGTTCCGGCGGCGAAGGTGAGCGCGTTGTCGGCGGCGTAGGCGAGCACTCCGCCGTGCAGGAAGCCGTTCTGCTGCTGGAGTTCCTCCCGGCCGTCGATCTCCAGCGTCGCCGCGCCGCCGCCGAACGCGGTGATCCGTGCGCCGACGAGCCTGCTGAACGGCTGGCTGTCGAGCACCTTCTGTGCCGTCTCCAGGTCGAGTGCGGTCATGACGTCCCTCTCCGTCTCACCAGCGCACGGGGAGCCGGCGCGCCCCGCGGATCAGCATGCCGGGCAGCCAGTCCGGTTCCCCGGCGGCCGGATCGAGTACGAGTCCGGGGCACCGTTCCAGAAGTGTCCGGATCGCGATGCGGCCCTCCATCCGGGCCAGCGGCGCGCCCATGCAGAAGTGCGTCCCGTGCCCGAAGGCCAGGTGGCCCTGCGTGTCGCGGCGGATGTCGAACACGTCCGGCTTCGGATAGCGGCCGGGGTCGCGGTCGCCGCCCGCCAGGGCGACCAGGACCGGTTCACCGGCCGCGATGGTGGTGGAGCCGATCGTGACGGGCTCCCGGGCGAAGCGGAAGGTGGCGGTCTCCACCGGCCCCTCGTAGCGGAGCATCTCCTCCACCGCGTAGTCGAGCAGCCCGAAGTCGGCTCGCAGGTCTGCCAGTTGATCAGGGTGGTCGAGCAGGGCCCGCACCCCGTTGGCGATCAGGTTGACCGTCGTCTCATGGCCCGCGACGAGCAACAGGAAGGCCATGCCGACCAGTTCGTCGGGCGACAGCGCGTCGTCGTCCTCGTCCCGCGCGGCGATCAGCGCGCTCATCAGGTCCTCGCCCGGTGAGCAGCGCTTGTCCTCGATCAGTTCGGCGAGATAGCCGCCCATGGCTTGGACCGCGTCGCTCTCCTCCTGCGCACCGGCCGGGGAGACCACGGCGTTCGACAGCCGGCGAAAGGCGTCCCGGTCCAGGTCGGGGACGCCGATGAGTTCGCAGATGACGGTCATGGGCAGCGGGAAGGCGAGGGCGTCGACGAGATCCGCCTGCCCGGCGGGCAGCATCGCGTCGAGCAGCGTGTCGGTGATCTGCTGCACGCGGGGCCGCAGCGCCTCGATCCGTCGCGGGGTGAACTCCCGGACGACCAGCTTGCGCAGCCGGGTGTGGTCGGGTGCGTCCATCTCCAGCATGTTGGCGTTGATCGGATTGCCCACGCCCGACTGCCCGGGCAGCGTCCGCCAGTCCTTGCCGAAGCGCTGGTCGGCCAGGACGGCGCGCCCCTCGTCGTACCCGACGACGAGCCGCACCCGGTCGAAGTCGTCGGTCCGGACGGTGTGCACCGGGCCCGCGGCGCGCAACTTCGCGTAGTACGGATACGGATTCGCGGTGAAGTCCGCCACCCCGCGCAGATCTGCCTCGACATCGGACATGGGCCCACCCTCCCGGTCTGATCGGGCCGGCCACCAGGACCGGCCCGATCAGCGTATGCTGCCCGGCTCTTTGCGACCGCAGGGTTCAGGACGGGCCGGCCCCGTCGCCGTCGTCCAGGAGACCCGCGTCGTGGACCAGCAGCGCGATCTGGACGCGGTTGTTGAAGTCGAACCTGGCGAGAATGCGTGACACCTGGGTCTTCACGGTGGCCACGCTCAGATGGAGCGCCGCGGCGATCTCGGCGTTGGAGCGGCCGTGCCCGACGGCGATCGCCACCTCGCGCTCCCGTTCGGCGAGCAACGTGATGCGTTGGCGGGCCCGTTGTGCGCGGTCCGCCCTCTCCTCCCGGCCGGAGTCCGCGGCCTGGGCCATGAGCTGCCGGGTGACCGCGGGCGACAGGACCGGGTCACCGGCGGCCACGCGCCGCACGGAGTCGACGATCTGTGACCGGCCACCGCCGCCGGACCCACAGCGCGCAGCAGGCCGCGGCGCCGATCAGCGCGTCGACGAAGACGTAGACGTCGGGGGTGCTGTGGTCGGCGTCGATCGTGGAGACGGTCAGCATCCCGAGGCCCGCCGCACAGAGGAACGCCGTGATGTCGACGACCCGGTCCCGCACGGTACGGCGGAAACGGGCGTCCCGGTCACCGGGCAGCTCGGGATCGGCCATCGCCGAGGGCAGCCAGGGGTACTCCGTACGCGTCATATCGACAAAGCTACGCAGCGGAAATCGCGGCTTCCGGCGGTTCGGGACCAGGAGGCGGCCAAAGTCGCGGAAGGGAAGAATTTCGGCGCAGCGGTACGGACAACCGGCCGACGCGGTGGCGGCGCCCGGCCCGCCGGGCTCGCTCCCACGGTCAGGGAGCAGCCGCGGCCGCTCCTGAGCCGGCACGTTCAGGGAGCAGTCGCGGCCACGCCGAAGCGGCACGGTCAAGGACTATCCGCGGCCACGCTGCGGCGCCCCCAGGCCGTACCGGCCAGGACCAGGACCGCGCCCGCCACTCCGAGGACGCCGAGCCGTTCGCCGCCGATCGCGATGCCGACGGCGGCGGCCCAGAGGGGTTCCGTACCGAGCAGCAGGCTGACCCGGGACGGCGAGGTGCGGCGTACGGACCACATCTGCACGAAGAACGCGAAGAGCGTGCAGAAGACCGACAGGAAGAGCAGCCCGCCCCACTCGCGGACGCCGAATCCGGCGGCGACCGACCACGGCGACTCCCCCGTTCCGGGGGCGGCGGCCAGCAGCGCGAAGACGGCGACCGCGCTGCCCAGCTGGACGGTCGTCAGTGACAGCGAGTCCGCCGACCGGACGGACCTGATGCGCGCCATCAGCAGGACGTGGAGGGTGCGGGCGAGGGCGGCGACGAGCATCAGCAGATCGCCCGCCGAGGGGCTGGTGATTCCGCCGCCCTGGGTCAGCAGTGCCACGCCGGCCACGGAGAGCGCGGCGGCGGCGAGGAAGGTCCCGGTGGGCCGGACGCGGTTGACCGCGGCCTCGGCGAGCGGGGTGAAGATCATGGTGAGGCTGATGATGAGCCCGGCGTTGGTCGCCGAGGTGTGCACGATGCCGTACGTCTCCACCAGGAAGATCCCGCTGAGCACCAGGCCCAGCAGCCCCGCGCCCCGCCACTGGGCCCCGGTCAGCGCCGCCAGCCGGCGCCACCCGGCGACCACCAGGACGGGCAGCACGACGGCGAATCTGAGAACGAGCACGGCGATGACGGTCTGCGGCGTGGTGATGCCCTTGGCGGCCAGATAGCTGGAGCCCCAGACCACCGCGACCAGCAGGACGGGCAGATCCGTGAGCCACGCCCGGCGCGGCGGGGCGAGGGCGGGCACGGCGATCGAGGACACCCGGATCTCCTGGTTCTCCACAGGCGCGATGTGGAGACCTCACTGGCTCGCACGAGCGATCACGGTACCGGCCACCGTCCCGCGATGGCGAGCCCCGGGTGGGGATGACGAGGACACCTTCCGGTTCGTGCCGTCGGCACTCGGCCGCTTCGCCGGGCCGGGCCCCGGCGGAACGGCGGTTGACCGCGCGGCCGCTCCCGTACCGTCCGGGACGGAACCGGATGCGGCCCGCCCGGTGGGCCGGTGGGTCTGGATCGCGCTGCCGTGGGAGGTCGTACGGGCACCGGTCGGCTCGAAGGCGGTCGGCAGTCCGCCGTACGGGAACAGCCGCTTGCCGCGGCGGAGCACGACCGGGTACTCACCGTCGACGTGCGGGCCGTCTTCCTGGCCTGCCGGGCGGCGGCCGGGGTGATGGAGCGGGGCGGCCGGGGCGATGGAGCGCGGCGGCCGCATCATCTCCCTCGGGACGGCCCCGAGCCGGTTCGCGGGCGGACCGGGCGGCACGCTCTACGCGATGAGCGAGTCGGCGCTGTCGGGACTCACCAAGCCGCTCGCCCGCGAACTCGGCCCGCGCGGGATCACCGTCGGTCCGGTCCGGCCCGGACCGGTGGACACCGGCCTCAACCCGGCCGACGGTCCGTTCGACGCCGGACAGCGGGCTGCGACCGCACTGGACCGGTTCGGCACGGCCGGTGAAGTGGCCTCGCTCATCGCCTACTTGGCCAGTGCCGAGGCCGCGTACATCACGGGCACGGAGATCCTGGTGGACGGGGCCGTGCCGCCCGAGTTCCGTGGCAGGGTGGGCGGACGATTTCGCTCCTGAGGAGGCACCCATGTTCGGGTCACGCGGGAAATACGAACTTCCGCTGCACGAGGAGTTCGGATTCACCATCGCCCGGCGCGGATACGACCGCGATCAGGTCGACGCCTACATCACCCAGTTGCGCGGCGACTCCCCGCCGGCCGGTGTCGTGGGCTTCGAGCTGGTCCGCCGCGGCTACGAGCGGGGCCGGGTGGACGAGGTCATCACCCGGTTGCGCCGCGAGGCGGGCCTGGGGCGATAGGCCGGCCCCGCCTCCGCGCTGCCCCTCGCCCCCATCCGGTCCAGACTGACCGCACCACCATCAGGAGAAGAGGGAAGATCATGTCCGAGACCCCGGCGCATCGCCTGAACGACGGCCGTAGTGTCCCCGCGGTCGGACTCGGCACCTGGCCGCTGGACGACGACGCGGCGGAGCGGGCCGTCGCCGGGGCCCTGGGGCTCGGCTACCGGCTCGTCGACACCGCGCTGAACTACGGCAACGAGACCGGCACCGGACGCGGGATCGCCCGCAGCGGTGTGCCCCGGGAGGACGTCTTCGTCACCACCAAGGTGCCGGGCCGCCACCAGGGGTACGAGAAGACGCTGGCCTCGTTCGAGGAGTCCCGCCGCAACCTCGGCCTCTCCTACGTGGACCTCTACCTCATCCACTGGCCGCTGCCCCGCGTCGATCTGTACGTGGACACCTGGAAGGCGATGATCCGGCTCCGCGAGGAGGGGCTGGTGCGGTCGATCGGGGTGTCCAACTTCACCGCGGACCAGCTCGACCGGCTGGAGCGGGAGACGGGGGTGCTGCCGGCCGTCAACCAGATCGAGATGCATCCACGTCTGCCGCAGGAGGAGTTGCGGTCCGTGCACGCAGCCAAGGGCATCGTCACGGAGAGCTGGAGCCCGCTGGGCCGGGGCCGCGATCTGCTGGCCGATCCCGGGCTTCTCGCCATCGCCGGGGCGCACGGCGTGTCGCCGGGGCAGGCGGTGCTGCGCTGGCACACCCAGCTCGGAGCCGTACCGATCCCGAAGTCCGCCGACCCGGGACGGCAACGCGAGAACCTGGACCTCTTCGGCTTCGAGCTGACGGCTCGGGAACTGGAGCGCATCGCGGCCGGGCCGCGGCAGCGGTTCGGCGGGGACCCCGAGACCCACGAGGAGTTCTGAGCGGCGCCCCGACGGGCCGAGTCGCGAGCGGCGCGGCGGCACGGCTCAGCGCGGCACGGCTCAGCGCGGCACCGAACAGCTCAGCCCGTGCACGGCTCGGCGCGACGGGTACTCAGCCCGCGCACGGCCAAGCGCGGCGCCACAGGGCTCAGCTCGTGCGCGGCTGGAGCTCCGCCATCCGGGACCAGCCCTCGCCCGGCACCTCGACGTTGATGATCTCGGGCGTCTCCGCCACCAGGTCCGCCATCCGGTCCATGGCCGCGGCGAAGTGCTCGGACTGCACGTGCGCCGCACCCGCCTCGGGCGACGCGAACGCCTCCAGCAGCACGAACTGGTCCGGGTTCTCGACGCTGTAGGACCAGTCGAAGAAGACGTTGCCCGGCTCCTGCCGGGTGGCGAGGGTGAAGTCCTCGACGGCCGGGAGCCACTTGTCGCGCTCGGCGCTGCGGACGGTGAACCTGACGGCGATGAAGATCATGACGACTCCTGCTCGGGACGTGCGGCAACCCGGGCAGGGTCCCGTATCCCCACCGTATCCCCCGAATACGGACAGTCGCCGGAGGGGTCCGGTTCAGCCGCCCAGCCCGGCATGGCGCGCGGCCAGCCGCCCCGCGCCCCGCTCGGTCAGTGAGCCGAAGAGCCGCAGCCGGGAGATCCCGCCGTCCGGGAAGATGTCGATACGCACCTGCTCGGCCCGCACGGCCCCCGGCAGTACGAAGCGGTGGTTGGTGTCGGGCTGCAGCCGGGTCCTGGGGAGCACCTCGGTCCAGTCGCCGCTCTCGCCGTCACGGGCCGAAAGGCTTGCCCAGCCCGCCGAGTTGCCCTTCAGGTAGGCCGTGTCGATCTCGACGGCCCGGATGTCCGCCTGCTGGACGAGGCGGTAGCGGATCCAGTCGTTGCCCTTGTCCCGCCGGCGGCGGGTCTCCCAGCCGTCGTCCATCTTGCGGGACCGGCCGGGCTGGATCGTGTTGGTCGCCGGGGAGTAGAAGCGGTCGGAGGCGTCCTCCACCCGGCCGCCGTTCTCCAGCGCGACGAGGTCGAAGGTGCCGAGCGCCGTCAGCCAGGCCGGATCCGGGGCGACTTCGCCGTACACCCGGAGCCGGGCGATGCCCCCGTCGGGGTGCTGGCTGACCCGCAGATGGGTGAAGCGGCGCCCCTCGTCGACGGCGAATCCGTTGGCCGCGTGACCGCCGATCGCCGTGCGGGGTACGAGCGTTGTCCACTTCACTTCGGGTGCGCCGAGTTCCTCGGGCGACGGGGAGCCGGGCAGTGAGACCGCTTCGACGGAGACGGCCTGGGGGTAGTTGCCCCGGAAGTGGGCGGTGTCGACGACGATCCCGCGCACCACACCGGGCGCCCCGAGGCGGACCAGCGCCCAGTCGTGGTCCTCGTCCACGGGATGGGGCTGTGCGGCGCTCACGCCGCGGCGGCGGCGCGTCTCCCAGCCGTCCATGATCTTGCCCTTGTGCCCGAAGTGCTCGGGGTCGAAGTGGGCGGGCTCCGGCTTCAGCAGGTTCTCGCGCTCCGCGAAGAACTCGTCGTTGGCGGCGATCACACCGGCGCCGAGGCGACGGTCGGCGAGGTCCACGAGGTGGGTGAAGGGGAAGTCGGCGGTGCGGTAGTCGGCGTACGGGTCGCCGCCGCCGTAGGGGTTGGCGTCGCCGGTGAAGTGCGCTGTCGCCGTCATGGTCAGCGGGTCCTTTCGAGGAGGCGGCCGGTGGGTTCGGCCAGGGTGCCGTCAGCCGCGATCCGCACGCCTCGCAGCCAGGTCGACCTGACGACGCCGTGCAGGGTCCGGCCGGCGTACGCGGTGACCTGGTTGCGGTGGAAGAGTTCGGCCGGGTCGACGGTGAAGGTGGCGTCGGGTCCCAGGACGGCGAAGTCGGCGTCGCGGCCGGCTTCGATCGCGCCCTTCTCGCGCAGTCCGGCCAGTTCGGCGGGGGCCGCCGACATCCAGCGGGCGACGTCGTCGAGCGAGTGGCCTCGCCTGCGGGCCTCGGTCCAGATGGCGGGCAGCCCGAGCTGGAGGGAGGAGATGCCGCCCCATGCGGAGGCGAAGTCCGGCGTCTTGAGGTCGGTGGTGCAGGGCGAGTGGTCGGAGACGATGCAGTCGATGGTGCCGTCGGCGAGCCCCTGCCACAGCGCGTCCTGGTTGGCCGCCTCGCGGATGGGCGGGCAGCACTTGAACTCGGTTGCGCCGTCCGGGACTTCCTCGGCGGTGAGGGTGAGGAAGTGCGGGCAGGACTCGACCGTGACGCGTACACCCTCGCGCTTGGCGGCGGCGATCAGCGGCAGTGCGCCGCTGGAGGACAGATGCAGCACATGGATGCGGGCGTTCAGCCGTTTGGCGTGGCCGATCAGCCCCTGGATGGCGGCGTTCTCGGCGTCGCGCGGCCGGGAGGCGAGGAAGTCGGCGTAGGCGGGGCCGCCGCGCTGCGGCGCGGACGCCAGATGGTGCGGATCCTCGGCGTGCACGATCAGGAGCCCGCCGAAACCGGCGATCTCCGCCATCGACCGGGCCAGCTGCTCCTGGTCCAGCTCGGGGAACTCCTCGACGCCGGAGGGCGACAGGAAGCACTTGAAGCCGAAGACCCCGGCGTCGTACAGCGGGCGCAGGTCCTTCACGTTCGAAGGGATCGCGCCGCCCCAGAAACCTGTGTCGATGTGCGCCTTGGGTGCCGCCACCCGCTGCTTGACGCGCAGGTGCTCGACGGTGGTGGTCGGCGGGAGGGAGTTGAGCGGCATGTCGAGCAGGGTGGTGATCCCGCCGGCCGCGGCGGCGCGGGTGGCGGTGTGGAAGCCCTCCCACTCGGTGCGCCCTGGGTCGTTCACATGGACATGGGTGTCCACCAGCCCGGGCAGCAGGACATCGTCACCGAAGTCCTCCAGCCGGGCACCCGGCGGCACCTCGGCGTCGTACGGCAGGACGGCGTCGATCGTCCCCGCGGCGACGGCGACCGTGGCGGGCCGTGTCCCTCCGGGGGTGACGACGCGCGTCGAGCGCAGTACCAGCTTCACGTCCGTACCGGACACCCGTGCTCCCCACTTCAACAATTCAACGAACTGTTGAAGGAGTCTTCACTCGGGAAAGCAGCCCGTCAAGACCCCGTCCTCCGCGCCGCCCACCTGGCGGACCACCCGGAACAGCGCCTGGCAATTTCCACAAAGCAGAAGACTTATTTCGCTGAACGGAACGTAGAGTGGGTCGGACGCGGTGTCGCGGAACCGCCGGGCCGCCTGCGGACACCCGGACAAACGTGCCCTGACCGGCCAGGACGCCGCCCGGGAACAGTGGGCCGATCGGGAAGCGCCCGGTAGGCTGCTGCCTTGCTCATCCGCTTCGAAAGGACCGTTGACGTGCCGCCGTCCGACGCCAGCACATCCGACTCCAAGCCCGCCGGACCCAGCGGTGGTGTGCAGTCCCTTGAGCGCGCCTTCGATCTGCTGGAGCGGATGGCCGATGCGGGGGGCGAGGTCGGCCTGAGTGAGCTCTCCGCGAGCAGCGGACTCCCGCTGCCCACCATTCACCGGCTGATGCGCACGCTCGTGGTCTGCGGATACGTACGCCAGCAGCCCAACCGGCGCTACGCGCTCGGCCCGCGCCTGATCCGGCTCGGCGAGTCCGCCTCACGGCTGCTCGGCACCTGGGCCCGCCCGTATCTCGCGCGGCTGGTCGAGGAGACCGGCGAGACCGCGAACATGGCGCTGCTCGACGGCGACGAGGTCGTCTACGTGGCGCAGGTGCCGTCCAAGCACTCGATGCGCATGTTCACCGAGGTGGGCAGGCGGGTGCTGCCGCACTCCACCGGCGTCGGCAAGGCGCTGCTCGCGCACACCCCGCCGGACGAGGTACGGGCACTGCTCGCGCGCACCGGGATGCCGGCCGCCACCGAGAAGACGATCACCAGCCCCGACGGCTTCCTGGACGCGCTGGACCAGGTCCGCAGGGCGGGCTACGCGGTGGACGACAACGAGCAGGAGATAGGGGTCCGCTGCCTCGCGGTCCCGGTACCCAACTCGCCCACCTCGGCCGCGATTTCGATCTCCGGTCCGGCGGGCAGGGTGACCGAGGCGGCCACCGAACGGATCGTGCCGATCCTCCAGCAGGCCGCCAAGGATCTCTCTGAGGCGCTGGCCGGCAGCGGAACGTCCGGCTGAGCCGCGGTGCACTGACGACGAAGGGGTGGCCCGGAGCGCGAACGGATGCTGTCGGCCGACACCATCCGCGAGAGCTCCGGGCAACTCCCCCTTCCGCCCCGGCAGCGTGACGGCACCTGGCCCGAGCCACTGACCCGGCTGCGGGTCCGGGCGGACGCTGCTGGGCTGATCGTCCGGGAGGTCAACGCGGACTCCACGATCTGCCGGGCCCATCAGCACGACGGCGAGCGGCCTCCAACCTCCGGCCTTCGACCGCGAGGACTGCACGGCCCGGCACGCGGTCGAGTGCGGGATCAATCGGCTCAAGCGCAACCGGTCGGCCGCCACCCGGTTCGACGAACTCGCCGTCCCCTTCGAAGCCACCGTCCCGATCGCCGCGATCGGCGCATGGCCGTGACCGCCCCGAGCTCGGTTCCTCCTGCCATGCTGACCACGATTCAGGTGAACAGGCGAGGGGAAGGCAACCATGGGGGCTCAGTACTACGGCGCCGACAGCGAGGACGGCGACCGCATCGACGACCCCTCCGAGGACGCGCTGTTCATGATGATCAGCGACCTCAACGACTCCGACAACACGTTCGTGGCCGTCCGGCCCGACGAGGACGACCCCGTCTGGTCCGCGTCCGTGGCCGTCCTGGACGAAGGCGGATACGAGATCGTCCGCCGTGACACCACCCGCAACGAGCACGAGGTCACCACCGCGACCGGCATCGACGACATCGCCCGGGACCTCACCATCTGGATGGCCGCCCGCGACTTCCCCGGACAGCCAACGAGGCAGGTCATCGACTTCTAGAAAACGGCCTGGGCGGTTCCTCTCGAATCACTGTGCTGACCGGACGAGGACGGCTCGCCCGTGCTCCTGGCGGCCTTGCCTCGCCGGCTCGGACGGTCACCCAACCGCCGGGCGGGGGGAGAACTGTCCGAGCCGAAGAAATCCGTGCACTGGAGCCGGACACGTGCTTGCAAACAAATTCAGGCTCTGGCGATGATTCGGCCCGGCATCGGCTCGGCGAGTGCGGCCCGCCAGACCGGTGCGCCGAAGGGGGCGGCGAAGTACTGCGTCTCGTGCACCACGCGCTGGTCGGCGAATTCCATGATGCTCACCGAATAGGAAGGCACACCGTCGTAGGTGATGACGCATTCGCTCACCCATAGATTCGCATGGCCGGTGATCCGCTGGACGGCGAAGTGCCGGTCGGCCGGGTGCCCGCCGCGCTGCGCCGAAATCGCCGCGCGGCCCCGGAACCGCTCACCTGACTGCGGGTAGTCCAGGATCGCGTCCATGGCGTAGATGGCGTGCTCGGCTTCGGTGTCTCCGCGTTCCGAAGCCCGCCAATGCTCCTCGATCGCGGCTTTGGTCCGGGGATCCGTATCCATGGCTCCGCCCTTCCGTGTCATGAGATGAGAGATCGAGAGGCGGGACCACTGTGGTGGGGCTTTGTCCCGTGGCGGGTGATGCTGTCTCGGATTCGAGAGTTCCTGGAGGGCGTTCAGTTTAGGCGAAACGACCTCAAAAAGGGCGGATCCAGGCAATACCCGTTCTCACCGCGAGGGGCTGGCTTCGGTTCGGCAGCGCGTTGTTCGGTCACCGTGGGGTGGACGGTGACCGCCTCGGCCGCCCGCCCTTCCAGGATCAGAATCTCGCACAGTTCTTCGCGTGCCTTGATCGTGCCCAGGGCTCGCAGTTCATCGGCGGCGGCGTCAAGACGGCCGGCCCTGCCGAGGAGGTCGGCCTTGACGATTCCCAGGTCCGCCCACGAGCGTGGATCGGCGATCACGGACACCGCACCCAGGTACGGCCTGGGTGCGGTGTCCGTGAATCCGGGGGAGCAGTCCGGAGCCTCCTCACCCTCTCGTTTGATGTGGACGTGGCATTCGACGGCAACTCCTAGCTCAGAGCCGGGGCGGTCAGCCGGCCGTCCTGCATCATGACCGTCAGGTCCATCCGGTCCAGATGGGTCCGGTCGTGGGTGACCATGACGGTCGCCGTGGACCGCTCCCGGGTCAGTGTGACGAGCAGATCCAGCACCGCCGCACCCCGTTCGTGGTCCAGTGCGCTGGTCGGTTCGTCGACGAGCAGGACCGCCGGGTCGTTCATCAGGGCCCGCGCGATGTTGATCCGCTGGCGCTGGCCGCCCGAGAGCTGGTGCGGCCTGCGGTCGGCCTTGTCGGCGAGACCGACGGCGTCGAGCAGTTCCAGCGCCCGGGTCCGGGCGGTCCGGGCCGCGCCGCCCGACAGATGCGCCATGACCTGGAGCTGTTCGGCGGCGGTCAGCGACGGCAGCAGGTTGGGCTGCTGGAAGACGATGCCGATCCGCTCGCGGCGCAGCGCCGCCTTGTCCGCGCGGCTGAGCCCCACGGTGTCCGTTCCGGCGACAACGACGGCGCCCTCGTCCGGGGTGACCAGCGTGGCGGCCACGGCCAGCAGGCTGGACTTGCCGGAGCCGGAGGGGCCGACGACCGCGGTGAGGGTGCCCGCGGGCACCTCCAGTCCGACCCGGTCCAGGGCGGTGAGCCGCCCGTCGCCGTCGGGGTAGGTGAGGGTGACATCGGTGAGCGTGAGGGTCATCGGGCACTCCCGAGTGCGGTGAGCGGGTCTACGGCGGTGATCCGCCGGATGGACAGGGCCGCCCCGACGGCGCCGAGGACGATCATGACGGCCGCCGGGACGAGTACGGTCGACACCTCCAGGACGAAGGGCACCGCCCCGCCGCTGACCAGGGCTCCGATGCCGGCGGCGAGCGCGGTACCGATTCCCGTACCGATGGCGAGCATCACCACGGCCTGCCCGAGTGCGTCGCGCAGCAGATAGGGCGTGGAGGCGCCCAGTGCCTTGAGGACGGCGACATCGCCACTGCGCTGGATCGTCCAGACGGTGAAGAAGGCGCCGATGACCAGGGCGGAGATGGCGAAGAGGAAGCCGCGCATCAGCTGGAGCGACCCGTTCTCGGCCTGGTAGGAGCCGATGGCGGTGAGGGAGTCGTCCAGGGTGAGCGTGCTGGTGCCGGCCGCGCGGTCGCCCGCCGCCAGATCGGCGCCGTCGGTGGTGGTCAGGGCGATCACGGTGGCGCCGGCCGCGCCGTCGGCCCCGAGCCGCTGCCAGTCGGCCAGCGCGGTCCACACGACCGGCGTATGGCTGTACGAGGCATCGCCGGCGACCGCCGCGACGGTGACCTCGTCGCCGCCGAGCCGCAGCCGGTCACCGGCCCGTGCCGAGAGATCCTCCGCGGCCTGGTCGGAGAGCACGACCGTTCCCGGTCCCACCGGGGCGCCGGAGGGTGCCAGGCCGCCGTCCGGCTCGACGCCGAACGCCGAGACGGCTGCCGTCCGCTCCCCCGTCGCCGTGGCGGCGTTGAGCGTGCGGATGCCGAGCGGCTGCGCCTTCTCGACACCGGGCTGCCCCGCCCAGCTCCGCCAGGCGGTCTCCTTGACGGTGGAATTGGTGAAGGACACCGACTGGCCGTCGGGCGGGGCGGCGAACGCCAGGTGGTCGGCGCTCAGCCCCGTGACGGCCGAGGTGTTCTCCCGGGCCAGTCCGGCCGTGAGACCGGACAGCAGACCCACGAGCAGCGTGATCAGCACCACGACCGTGCCCATGAGCGCGAAACGGCCCTTGGCGAACCGAAGATCTCTCCATGCAACGAACATGACTCCAGCGTCGCTCCGCGCGGCCGGAGAAACATCGCCCACCCGCTGGGCCCGACATCAACCTTTCGGTTGACCGGCACCGGGCGCCCCACGCCTACGCTGGACGAATCATGGATACACGTGTCCACCCGCCGGTCGCCGCCGCGCTGCGGCTGTGCCTGCACGCCCTGCTGCTGGGGCTGCTGACGCTGGCCGCCGTCAAGGCCGTCAGCGGCGGGGACCCGCACTCCGCCGCCGTCGTCACGGTCTCCTGCGTAGTGGCCGCGGTGTACGCGGCGGGTGCGCTCGCCCCCGCCGTACAGCCGGGGACCCGGGCGGGGGCGTGCTGGCTCGCCGCACTGGGGGCGCTCTGGCTCGTGCTGCTGGCCTTCTCGCCGGACGGGTTGTGGGTGGCCTTCCCGCTCTACTTCCTTCAGCTGCATCTGCTGCCGATGCGCTGGGGCCTGCCCGCCGTCGTGGTGACCGCGGCCGCCGCCATCACCAGTTTCCTGGTGCACGGGCAGGCGGTCACGCCCGGCACCTTCATCGGTCCGCTGCTCGGCGCGGCGGTCGCCGTCGCCACGGTGCTCGGGTACGACGCACTGTTCCGGGAGAGCGAGCGGCGCCGCGAACTCATCGAGGAGCTCGTCTCGACCCGGGCGGAGCTCGCGGCGGCCGAACGCACCGCCGGCACGCTGGCCGAACGCGAACGGCTGGCACGGGAGATCCACGACACGCTCGCGCAGGGGCTTTCCAGCATTCAGCTGCTGCTGCGCGCCGCCGAACGCACCCTGGAGCCGGACGCGCCCGCCACCCCCCATGTCCGTCAGGCCCGCGAGGCCGCCCAGGACAATCTCGCCGAGGCCCGCCGCTTCGTCCGCGCCCTGACCCCGCCCGACCTGGAGAACGGCTCACTGGCGGCCGCCCTGGAACGGCTCTCGGCCCGCACCACCGACTCCGCGCTCACGGCGCAGTTCGCCGTCAGCGGCACCCCGGTGGAGCTGCCCACCCCGTACGAGGTGGCGCTGTTGCGTACCGCGCAGTCGGCACTGGCCAACACCGTGCAGCATGCCGGGGCGCGGCGGGCCGAGATCACGCTGAGCTTCATGGGCACCTCCGTGTCGCTGGACGTGGTCGACGACGGCCGCGGCTTCTCGCCCGGCACCGCCACCGCGGGCGACGGCACCGGAACCGGTGGCTTCGGGCTGCCCGCCATGCGGTCCCGGGCCCGCTCCCTGGGCGGCACGCTGAGCGTCGAGTCGGCGCCCGGCCAGGGCACGGCCGTCGCCCTCACGCTGCCGCTCCCCGTCGGCCCGAACGGACAGGACTCCGCATGACCAAGCCGATCAGGCTGCTGCTCGCCGACGACCACCCGGTGGTCCGGGCGGGGCTGCGGGCCGTCCTGGACACCGAGCCGGACTTCCAGGTCGCCGCCGAGGCCGCGACCGCCGAACAGGCCGTCGCGCTGGCCGCGACCGGCGAGTTCGACGTCGTCCTGATGGACCTGCAGTTCGGTGCGGGTCTGCACGGCTCCGAGGCCACCGCCGCGATCACCGCGGTGCCGGACGCGCCCCGGGTGCTGATCCTCACCACGTATGACACGGACGCCGACATCCTGGCCGCGGTCGAGGCGGGCGCCGCCGGTTATCTCCTGAAGGACGCCCCGCCCGAAGAGCTGGCTGCCGCGGTCCGTACGGCGGCGGCCGGCCGGTCCGCTCTCGCCCCTGCCGTCGCGCACCGGCTGATGGACCGCATGCGGACCCCTGCGGAGGCCCTCACCAAGCGAGAGCTGGAGGTCCTGCAACTGGTCGGCGAGGGCCTGTCGAACCTGCAGATCAGCAAGAAGCTGTTCCTGAGCCAGGCGACGGTGAAGTCCCATCTGGTGCACATCTACGCCAAGCTGGGCGTCGACTCGCGTACGGCGGCGGTCGCGGCGGCGACGGCCCGCAGGCTCATCCGCCGCTGAACCGCCGCCCTCCACCGAGCGCGCGAGCCGGAAACCGTCCTGAGCCCGTGAGCCACGAACGCTGGAGCATGGGCACCGTCCTGAGCGCGCGAGCCGGGATCCGTGCGTTCCGGGTCAGCGGCGCGGCGGCTCGCCGAAGAGGTCCACGGCCACCCGTACGTCCCTGAGCGCCGACGCCAGGGCGCTGACGGAGCCGATCGCCCCCGCGATCAGCAGCAGCGACCGGCGCAGCCGCGGAATCTCGGGCACGCCGCTGACCGCCATCGCGTCCAGCGCCGCCAGTTCGTCCTCGGCGATCACGCGGTCCGGGAACTCCGCGGGATGTCCGGCCAGCTCCCGGCGGAGCCGGGAGACAGCCGTACGCAACTCCGTCACCCGCGGATCCTCGTTGCTGCTGGTCACGCGCGCCTGCCCCACACTTTTCAACAAAGCACTCCCCCTCGCACATCCTTGTGCCAGCGTCTCGGCCAAACCCCGAACCGTGGTCAAGTGTCCGGGGGTGCGGGCAAGTTAACGCCATGACAGGTGCCGGGCGCCACTCCGCGGACGGAACTCGGTGTGTCCCACGCGATCACAGTGGGTTGCAGAAACGGTACGCCTGTGCGGAAGCCGTCCGTCTGAGGTATCCAGTCCGCATGACAAGCGCATCGCTTCCCCCTTCCCCGTCCGCCGCCCCGGTCGTCGCCGGGCTGCTCCTCGCCGCGGGCGGCGGGCGCCGGCTGGGCGGCCGCCCCAAGGCGCTGCTGGAGCACCGCGGCCGCCTCCTCGCCGACCACGCGGTACGCACGCTGCGGGACGGCGGCTGCGGTCCGGTCCACGTGGTGCTCGGCGCGGCGGCCGACGAGGTGCGGGCCAGGGCGGAGCTGTCCGGCTGCACGGTGACGGTCAACCCGGAGTGGACCGCGGGCATGGGCTCCTCGCTCCGGGCCGGCCTCGGCGCCCTCGCCGGCACGGACGCGGACGCGGTCCTCGTCCTGCTCGTCGACCAGCCCGGCATCGGCGCGGAGGCGGTGGCGCGGGTGCGGTCGGCGTACCGCTCCCGGACGAGTCTCGCCGCGGCCTCGTACGAGGGGGAACGCGGGCATCCGGTGTTGTTCGGGGCCGATCTGTGGGCAGACATCGCGGCGGGGGCGGTGGGCGACCAGGGCGCGCGCGCCTATCTGCGGGCGCACCGCGATGCGATCGGGCTCGTCGAGTGTTCCGATGTGGCTCAGGCGTACGACATCGACACGACGGAGGACCTGACCCACCTTGAGTGAGTGTGATGGCACGCTGCGCCAGCACGGGTCCACTTCTGTCGACCCGGAGAGTCTCGACGTCAACAAACCATTGAACTTCCACCATGAGGAAACTACTATCCACTGGTCAGAAGCCCTCTGCACCTCAGACGGCGACCACGGACGTATCCCGGAGCCATGGCACGCCGTGCCGTTTCAGGCGACCCGACGGCCGTGAGACGCCGCCCGCACCGCCCGCTGAAGGAGTGACAGCTCATGTCCGCACCAGCGCCGTCCTCGCTGGCCATCGTCGATGCCGAGCCCCTGCCCCGGCAGGACGAGGTCCTCACCCCCGCGGCCCTCGCGTTCGTGGCCGAGCTGCACCGCCGGTTCACCCCGCGCCGGAACGAGCTGCTCGCCCGCCGCGGCGAGCGCCGCGCCGAGATCGCCCGTACCTCCACGCTGGACTTCCTGCCGGAGACCGCGGCGATCCGTGCGGACGACTCCTGGATGGTCGCACCGGCCCCCGCGGCCCTGAACGACCGCCGGGTGGAGATCACCGGTCCGACCGACCGCAAGATGACGATCAACGCCCTGAACTCGGGCGCCAGGGTCTGGCTCGCCGACTTCGAGGACGCGTCCGCCCCCACATGGGAGAACGTCGTCCTCGGCCAGCTCAATCTGATGGACGCCTACAACCGCGCGATCGACTTCACGGACCCGAGGTCCGGCAAGTCGTACGCCCTGAAGCCCGCCGACGAGCTCGCGACCGTCGTCACCCGCCCGCGCGGCTGGCACCTGAACGAGCGGCACCTCCAGCTCGACGGCACTCCGGTGCCCGGCGCGCTGGTCGACTTCGGCCTCTACTTCTTCCACAACGCCCAGCGCCTCATCGACCTCGGCAAGGGCCCGTACTTCTACCTGCCGAAGACGGAGTCGTACCTGGAGGCCCGACTCTGGAACGACATCTTCGTCTTCGCCCAGGACCGGCTCGGCATCCCCCGGGGCACCGTCCGCGCCACGGTCCTGATCGAGACGATCACCGCCGCGTACGAGATGGAGGAGATCCTCTACGAGCTGCGCGAGCACGCCTCCGGGCTGAACGCGGGCCGCTGGGACTACCTCTTCTCCATCATCAAGAACTTCCGTGACGGCGGTACCAAGTTCGTCCTGCCGGACCGCAACGCCGTGACGATGACGGCCCCGTTCATGCGGGCGTACACGGAACTGCTCGTCCGCACCTGCCACAAGCGCGGTGCCCACGCGATCGGCGGGATGGCTGCGTTCATCCCGTCCCGCCGTGACGCCGAGGTCAACAAGGTCGCGTTCGAGAAGGTGAAGGCCGACAAGGACCGCGAGGCGAACGACGGCTTCGACGGCTCCTGGGTCGCCCACCCCGACCTGGTCCCGATCGCCATGGCCTCCTTCGACGCGGTGCTCGGCGAGAAGCCGAACCAGAAGGAACGCCTGCGCGAGGACGTCTCGGTGGCCGCCGGCGACCTGATCGCCATCGACACCCTGCACGCCAAGCCCACCTACGACGGTCTGCGCAACGCCGTCGCGGTCGGCATCCGCTACATCGAGGCCTGGCTGCGCGGCATGGGCGCGGTCGCCATCTTCAACCTGATGGAGGACGCGGCCACCGCGGAGATCTCGCGCTCGCAGATCTGGCAGTGGATCAACGCGGACGTGGTCTTCGAGAACGGCGAACACGCCACGGCGGAGCTGGCCCGCAGGATCGCGGCCGAGGAACTGGCCGCGATCCGCGCCGAGACCGGCGACGAGGCCTTCGCCGCCGGCAAGTGGCAGCAGGCCCACGACCTCCTGCTCCAGGTCTCCCTGGACCAGGACTACGCGGACTTCCTGACGCTGCCGGCGTACGAGCGGCTGGGCTGACGCCTCTCGCACCAGTGACGTGCTTCGCCCCCGGTACCGCACGGCACCGGGGGCGAAGCCGTCATCTCCCGGGCCACGGACTGCCTGTGACAGGAAGCGGGCTTCCCGTCACGGGGGGAACCGCTACTTCAGCCCGGTGTCGAGCGCGTTGAGGAGGGTCCCCTGCGGGGTGTCCCCCCGACATCTCCCAGACCATGACGCCGAGCAAGCCCTTGTTCTTGACGTAGGCCGCCTTCTTGCCGATGGACCAGGTGTCGTCGAAGGACCACCACTGGTTCCCGGTGTAGCCGTACGTGGACACCGACTGCTCGTCGTGACGGACTGTCATCATCGGGTAGGCGCCGATGAGGTTGGAGTACCCGCGGGTGCCGGCTTCCTCGGCGAACTGGCCCAAGGCCGCTCCGCCCGCGGACTGCCATTCGCCCGCCGCCCCGCCGTCGGTGACGTTCTGCCGGCCCCGGCCGTAGAACGGGATGCCCAGGGTCAGCTTGCGGGTTCGACGCCCGCGTCCGTGTACGCCTTGATCGCGGCGTCCGCGCTGAAGTGGAAGTCGTACGGGTCCTGGGCGTCGGAGTAGAGGTTGGCCTGGTGGCCGGTGCGGTTCGGTTCCCAGGAGTTGTCGCTGCCGGAGCCGTGGAAGTCGTAGCCCTGGACGTTGGCCACGTCGAGGAAGTCGAAGACCTTGCTCAGGTCCCAGCGGGTGAACTTGGTTCCATGGAGCACAGCGGAAACCAAGTGGTCTGGACCACATCGTCAAGAGGTACAGACCCCTTGGCATTTTCTGGCCGTCGCACACCGGCCACGACGAGACCGCCGACCACTGCGGGCGAGAGGTCCGACCATATGGAGCAGGCCTCGGCACGCCTGAAGGCCGGTCAGCCGCCGAGCATCACCGTGCGCTGGGCGGAGAAGTCCCCCCACTTCCCGTCCGGCAGCTTGGCGCGGATCTTCATCGAGTAACGGGTGCCGCGGGGGTCGCTGACGGTGAGCCGGTAGCTCGCGCGACCCGTGGGCGGCTTGCCTCCCCAGACGATCGTGGTGGTCAGCCGGCCGTCCAGATAGAGCTGGTAGGCCGGGATCTCGCCGCCGGTCTCGGGCTGCTTCCAGTCCAGATCGACGACGTACTCCTTGCCTTGGGCGCCGCTCGTGATCCGCAGGTCGGTGGGGGCGGTGGAGGCGGGCGCTCCGGGGGCGGAGGCGGTGGTGAGGTCGAAGGCGTTGCTGTCCTTCGACGAGGTGTCGGCGGCGTCGCGGGCGCAAACGGTGAAGGTGTAGACCGTGCCGGGCCGCAGCCCGGTCAGATGTGCCGTGGTCCGCGTGCCGGGCACGCTGTGGATGCGCGAGTCCTCCTGGTAGATGTCGTACGAGGTGACGCCGACGTCGTCCGTGGAGCCACCCCAGGACAGCGTGGCCGCCCGGCTTCCATCCGCCTTGCCGCGCAGTTTCACCGGCCGGGTCGGGGCCTCGTGGTCGGCCGGGGTCGGTGCGGGAGTGGTGACGGACGCGGCGGCGCTCGGCGCGGAGAGGTTCCCGGCGGCGTCGCGGGCGCGAACGGTGAAGGTGTACGCCGTCGAGGCGGTCAGCCCGTCGATGTCGATCATCACTTTGGCCGCCGGGACGGTCTTGACCTTCTTGCCCTTGCGGTAGATCTCGTACGCGGTGACGGCCCTGTCGTCGGTGGCCGCCTCCCACATCACATGCGCGGACGTGGCGCTACTGGCCTGCACCGTCACCCCGTGCGGTGTCGTGGGACCACGGGTGTCGGCCGCGGTCCCGGAACCGCCACAGGCGGTGAGCGCGGCGAGGAGCAGGGCGGCTGAACTGGCCAACGCCGCAGGTGCGTGGGGACGTTGCACGGTCTTGCCTTCCATCCGGCAGCAATGGTCCAGACCTGTATCGCATGAGGCGGGGGTCTCCGACAAGGGGGCGGAGCAGAACGTTCCGCAATATGCCGGTGTGCACCGCGCCCGGACCGGACCGCGTTCCCGGCAGGGCCGGTTGGCGTACGGTCGGGCCGCGCCGCGCGTCGGACCGTCGATCCGGCGGTACTGGATCACCGAGCCGGATCGTCCTGCGGGGGCGCGCGTGGTGCGCCGGGCCACGGGTCCGGGGCAGCCGGCGTGTCGCCGGGCGATGAGTTCGGCGCGCGCGGGGAGTCCGCACTGTATGGACAACGAGACGAAGACCGCTCCCCCGCAGGATCTGGAACCGGCGGCCCGGCAGATCATCGGGCTGCTCGACGCGGTCGATGACACGTGGCTGTCCGCACCGACCCCCTGCCCCGGTGTCACGGTGAGCGCCCTGCTCGCCCACATCGGCGGACTCGCCGTGGCCTTCCGCGATGCCGCGCACAAGGAGCCGGGACCGGCGACCGACACGGCACCCGCGGTGAGGGAGATGGTGCTCGGTGACGACTGGCGCGGCACGCTGCCCGTGGCGCTGGACAGGATGGTCAACGCCTGGCGCTCCCCCGACGCCTGGCAGGGCATGAGCCGGGCGGGCAGCGTGGATCTGCCGGGCGAGGTGGCGGGCATGGTCGCGCTCAACGAACTGGTGCTGCACGGCTGGGACCTGGCGAGGGCGACCGGGCAGCCGTTCCGGGCCGAGGATGCGCATCTGCACTCCACGCTGGGCCTGCTGGCCGCGATGGGCGACAGCCCTCCGGCCGGCGCTCCGTTCGGCCCGCGGGTCCCGGTGCCGGACGATGCTCCGCTGCTGGACCGGGCGGTCGCCCGGAGCGGCCGGCGCCCCGACTGGAAGCCGGGCGGCTGACATCCGGGCGCCAGGAGACCCAGGCCGCCGGGCGCCCGGACCGTTGGGCCCGACGGTCCGTCGGGCCCGCGACCGACGAGCCCCCGACCGCCGGACACCCCGGACGGCCTGCGGGGTGGCTCCGTCGGCTCGTCCCCGCCCGTGACACTGCCGCCGAATGAGCGAAGATCGCTCCCGCGGCCTGGCAGGCTTGAGGGGTGAAGCTCAGCACGCGTTCCCTGATCGCACCGGTCGCCGCCCTCGTCATGGCCGTGGCCGTGCTCTCCGGATGTTCGGGAGCCGGACCGGACACCGCCTACGGCAAGGATGTCCCGGCGCCCGGGCTCGACGATCCGGCGAAGAAGGACATCGCCATGCAACTGGTCTCCAGCGCGGAGAACTCCTCGCTGGACTGGAAGTCCCAGTACAAGTACATCGAGGACATCGACGACGGCCGCGGCTACACCGCGGGCATCATCGGCTTCTGCTCCGGCACCGGCGACATGCGACGCGTCGTCGAGCGGTACGCGAAGGCCCGGCCCGGGAATCCGCTGGAGCGGTTCCTGTCGGCACTGCGGGCGGTGGAGGGCACCGACGCGCACACCGGGCTCGGCCGCCCGTTCACCGCGGCATGGGCGGACGCGGCCGGCGACGCGGCCTTCCGGTCGGCGCAGGACGCCGAGCGGGACGCCTCGTACTTCGGCCCCGCGGTCGCACAGGCGAAGGCGGACGGGCTCGGCGCACTGGGTCAGTTCATCTACTACGACGCCTATGTGATGCACGGCTCCGCCGACGCGGACGGCACGGTCGGCTTCCGTACGATGCGCCGCCACGCGCTCGCGAAGGCCCGCACCCCCGCGCAGGGCGGCGCCGAGGTGGCGTATCTCGACGGGTTCCTGGATGCCCGGATCGCGGCGATGCGCAAGGAGCCCTCGCACACCGACACCAGCCGGATCGAGACGGCTCAGCGGGTCTTCGTACGCCAGGGCAAGCTCGGCCTGGAGACGCCGCTGAGCTGGAAGGTGTACGGCGACAGCTACCGGATCGAGAGTCCGTAGCCGACCGGCCGGCCCCGTCCAAGGCCCCGCACCCGGCGTCCGCGCGTCCGGTGCGGGGCCTTCCGTGTCCTCCGGGCCGTCCTTGACTCATCTGCGTCGCAGGGGTGTACGACAGTCGTTCGACTCTGATAGGAAAGCTTCCTAACAGAGGACTCGGAACGACGAACTCCCTTGGAGGACTGGTGAAGGCTCCCCACAAGCGCACCGCACGTCGAAACACCCGAACACTGCGCGCCGCGCTCGTCGCCCTCGGGCTGACGCTCACGGCGGTTCCCGCCACCGCGTTCGCCGGCACCACCCCCGCACCCTCGGCCGCACACCTCCGGGCCGCCGCCGCGACCGGGCTCGACGACCCGGCGAAGAAGGACATCGCCATGCAACTGGTCTCCAGCGCGGAGAACTCCTCGCTGGACTGGAAGTCCCAGTACAAGTACATCGAGGACATCAAGGACGGCCGCGGCTACACCGCGGGCATCATCGGCTTCTGCTCCGGCACCGGCGACATGCTGGACCTGGTGGAGCTGTACACCGCGCGGAAGCCGGGCAACGTCCTGGCGAAGTACCTGCCCGCCCTGCGCCAGGTGCACGGCACCGACTCGCACAAGGGCCTCGACCCGGGCTTCCAGGCCGACTGGAAGAAGGCCGCGGCTGACTCGGCGTTCCAGCAGGCGCAGAACGACGAGCGCGACCGGGTCTACTTCAACCCGGCGGTGAGCCGCGGCAAGAGTGACGGGCTGGGCACGCTCGGCCAGTTCGCGTACTACGACGCCATCGTCATGCACGGCGACGGCGGCGACAGCACGAGCTTCAGCAGCATCCGCAAGCGGGCCCTCGCGAAGGCGAAGCCGCCGGCCCAGGGCGGCAACGAGGTCACCTACCTCAATGCGTTCCTGGACGCGCGGGTCTGGGCCATGCAGCAGGAGGAGGCCCACTCGGACACCAGCCGGGTGGACACCGCCCAGCGGGTCTTCCTGAAGAACGGCAATCTGAACCTGAACCCGCCGCTCAACTGGAAGGTGTACGGCGACAGCTTCCACATCGGCTGACCTGCCCGTACCCGGCTGTGGCGCGTCCGGTCCCCCTCACGGGTGGGACCGGGCGCGCCACGGCGCTTTGACCAACTGTCAGTGCGCGCCCACGGGTGCCGCGTTGACGGTTTCCCGGCTCTCCGGGTCGGCGTTCCCCTCCGCACCCTCCTCGGTGTCCGGCTTCCGGCCCAGGTGGTTGAAGGCCAGGTTGAGGACGATCGCCACGACGCACCCGGTGGATATCCCGGAGTCCAGCACGACGAGCAGGTCCTCGGGGAACGCGTGGTAGAACTCCGGGGCGGCGATCGGTATCAGGCCTATGCCGACGGCGGCGGCCACGATCAGCGCGTTCTCGCCCTTCTCCAGAGCGGCGCTCGCGAGCGTCTGGATGCCGCTCGCGGCGACCGACCCGAAGAGCACGATCCCGGCGCCGCCGAGAACCGGCAGCGGTACCAGCGCGATGACGGACGCGGCCACCGGGAACAGGCCGAGCAGGACGAGGATGCCGCCGCCCGCGGCGACGACGAAGCGGCTGCGGACCTTGGTCATCGCGACCAGCCCTATGTTCTGGGCGAAGGCGCTGCACATGAAGCCGTTGAACAGCGGGCTGACGGCACTGCCCAGGGTGTCGGCGCGCAGACCTCCCTCGATGGTCCGTTCGTCGGCCGGACGACCGACGATCTTGCCGAGCGCCAGCATGTCCGCGGTCGACTCGGTCATGCAGACGAGCATGACGATGCACATCGAGACGATCGCGGCGATCTCGAACTGCGGTGCCCCGAAGTGGAACGGGGTGGGGAAGCCGACCACGTCGGCGTCCTTGATGGCGCCGAAGTCGGTGATGCCGACCGGGATCGCGATGAGTGTGCCGGCGATGAGTCCGAGCAGGATCGCGATCTGCTGGAGGAAGCCGCGGAGCAGTTTCCTCAGCGCGAGGACGATCACCAGGGTGACCGCCGCCATGGTGATGTTGGTGGTGGAGCCGTAGTCGTCGGCCGTGGCGTTGCCGCCCTGGGACCAGTTGAAGGCGACCGGCAGCAGGGAGACACCGATCAGGGTGATGACCGTGCCGGTGACGACGGGCGGGAAGAAGCGGACCAGTTTGCAGAAGTAGGGGGCGAGGACGAAGCCGAGGAGGCTCGCGACGATGATCGCGCCGAAGATGACGGCAATGCCGTCGTGTCCCCGGTCCTTGCCGATCGCCACCATGGGCGTCACCCCGGCGAACGAGACGCCGTTGACGAACGGCAGCCGGGCGCCGATACGCCAGAAGCCGAGGGTCTGGAGCAGGGTGGCTATGCCCGCGGTGAACAGGCTCGCCCCCATCAGGAAGGCGGTCTCCTTCGGGGTGAGGCCCACGGCGGGACCCACGATCATGGGCGGGGCCACGACACCCGCGTACATCGCGGCCACGTGCTGGAGGCCGCTGGTGAACATCTTCAGTGGGGGAAGCGCCTCGTCGACCGGATGGATCCGGTCGGGTGCTGCGCCTTTACCTCCCCCTGCCTCTGCTCCTGCTGCTGCTTCTGTGTCTTTGTCTGCGTCATTGCGAAACCTGGGTGTGGCTGCCACGGCGGTTCCTCCGGTCGGGTACACGTCTGCGGCGACATGGGTGTCAGGGAGGTGGTGCGTTGGTGCAGGTCGTGCAGGTCGTGCAGCTGGTGCGGGCAGCTCGGTTCAGCGGTACGGGAGGCGTGTACGCATGGGTACGCACCCCCCGTACCGGTTGCCGCGGACCCCGCTCGGGTCCGCGGCGGCCGGTCGAGGGCCGTCCCCCTCGGCCGGCCGGTTCGGGGGCGCCGGGCCGTCAGGCCCCGGCGGCGATCCGCGCGAGGCGGCGGGCCTCTTCGCGGGTGGCGCGGGCGACGGCGTCCTCGTCCACGGTGACGAGGTGGTTGCCCTCGACGACCGGCTTGCCGTTGACGAGGGAGAGGGTGACCGGGGCCGCGGCGCCGAAGACCAGGGCGGTCACCGGGTCGGCGATGGAGGCGTGAGCGAGGGTGTCCAGCTTCCAGAGGACCAGGTCGGCGAGCTTGCCGGGCTCCAGGGAGCCGATCTGGGCGGCGCGGCCGAGGACCTGGGCGCCGCCGTACGTGCCCAGGCGCAGGGCCTGACGGGCATTCAGGGCCCTTTGCCGGTGCGGACCGAGGCGGTTGATGAGGAGGGCGTTGCGCAGTTCGGTGTGGAGCTCGCCGGACTCGTTCGACGCGGTGCCGTCGACGCCGAGGCCGACCGGGACGCCCGCGGCGAGCATGTCCGGGACCCGGGCGATGCCCGCGGCCAGCCGGGCGTTGGAGGACGGGCAGTGCGCGACGCCGGTGCCTGTGCGGGCGAAGGCGGCGATGTCGGAGTCGTTCATGTGGACGCAGTGCGCCATCCACACGTCGTCCCCGAGCCAGCCGGTCGACTCGAAGTAGTCGGTCGGGCCCATGCCGAACAGCTCGTGGCAGAACTTCTCCTCCTCCACGGTCTCCGAGCCGTGGGTGTGCAGCCGCACTCCGCGACGGCGTGCCAACTCGGCTCCCTGTCGCATCAGTTCGGTGGACACGGAGAAGGGTGAGCAGGGTGCGACGGCGATCTGGGTCATCGCGTCGAAGGAGGCGTCGTGGTGCGCGTCGATGGCCGCCTCGGTGCCGGCCAGGGCGCCTTCGAGGCTCTCCACGGCGAAGTCCGGCGGCAGCCCGCCGTCCTTCTCGCTGCGGTCCATCGAACCGCGGGCGAGCGTGAACCGTACGCCCATGTCACGGGCGGCGCCGATGATGGCGCCGGACAGGTCGCCGGAGCCCCGCGGGTAGACGTAGTGGTGGTCCATGGCGGTGGTCACACCGCCGCGGGCCATCATGGCGAGCGAACCCTGCGCGGCGGCACGGGCCATCGGCTCGTCGATGCGCGCCCACGTCGGGTACAGCGCGACCAGCCATTCGAAGAGGTTGTGGTCGGTGGCCAGACCGCGGGTGATCCACTGGTAGAAGTGGTGATGGGTGTTGATCAGACCGGGCGTGACGAGATGCCCGGTGCCGTCGATCCGGCGTACGACGTGTTCCAGGCCCTCCGGCGCCCGGCCGGCGCCGACGGACTCGATGCGGTTGCCCGCGACGACGACGTGGCCCGAGGCGTACTCGGTGTCGTCGGCGTCGACGGTCGCGATCGAGCAGTTCTCGATGACGATGCGTTCCACACGATCGGAGGCTGCCGGTGCTGCCATGGTGCTTCCTTCTCTCATCAACGATGCGGGCACGGCAGGACCCCAGGAGGATTTGAGTGCCACGGCCGTGCGGCTGTGGGTGCCGAGATGGTGGAGGAACAGACTGAGCAGGACCGCGACGAGCGCTCCCGGCGGACCGGGCACCGTTGACGCACGGCAGCCGGCCGCCGGCACACCGCGATCGGCCGGTCCCCGTCCGCCGCGAACGGACGGGAACCGCGCGGCGCCGCGTCAGAGGTTGGTCAGGTCGACCGGGATACGCGGCTCGATGCCGTCCCGCAGCACGGTCGCCTCGATGAGCCCGTACGGGCGGTCGGCCGCGAAGTAGACCGCACCGTCAGCGGTATCGTTCTTCAGCCCGAACGGCTCCAGGTCCACCAGGAAGTGGTGGTTGTTCGGCAGCGAGAAACGGATCTCGTCGATCTCGCTGCGGCTGTTGATGATGCGCGAACCCATCTGGTAGAGGGTCTGCTGGAGGGAGAGGGAGTACGTCTCCGCGAAGGCTTCGAGCATGTGCTTGCGCGCCTGCTCGTAGGACTTCTCCCAGTTCGGCATGCGAGCCTCGTCGCTGGTCCAGTTGTACCGCCACTTGGCGGACACGTCGGTGGCCAGGACGCGGTCGTGTGCCTCCTTGAGCGTCGTGTACTCGTCCTTGACGTAGCCCCAGAACTCGGAGTTCGTCGAGTTCAGCACCGAGAGTTCCTTGAGTCCGGAGATGACCTCCCACTTCTCACCGTCGTAGGTGATCTGGGCGGTGCGGGTCTCCTGGCCCTTGCGCACGAAGGAGTGCTTCACCTCGTCGGCGCCGATGAACCGGGAGTTGCCTCCGGAGGTCTCGATGCGCTCCCAGGAGTACTCCTCGATCCGGATGCGGGCGATCTGGATCGGTTCCTGCGACGACACGAAGTGGCGGGCGAGGTGGATACCGAACTGCTCGGCGGACTCGATGCCGTACTTCTTGGCGAACGCGAACACCGTGTTCTTGGTGGTGTCGGTCGGCAGGACGTTCGCGTTGGAGCCGGAGTAGTGGACGTCGGCCATGTCACCGGAGAGGGCGACCGAGACGTTCAGGTCCTTGATGTGGTGGGTGTCGCCGTCCCGCGTGATCCTGACGACGCGGTTCTCTGCTTTGCCGTACTGGTTCTGGCCGAGAATCGTGGGCATGTGTCTGCTAGCTCCCTCGGTATACGGAGTAGCCGAACGGGTTGAGCAGCAGCGGTACGTGAAAGTGCTCGCCCGGGGTGACGGCGAACGTGATCGCCACCTCCGGGAAGAACGCACCGCTGTCCCTTGCGCGGGGGGCGTCCTGCTGCGCCTCGGCTTGCTTCTTGCTGGCGAAGTACGGCTCGGTCTCGAAGTCGAGCCGTACGTGGGTGGTTCCTTCCGGCAGGGCCGGCAGGTCCTTGCAGCGCCCGTCCGCATCGGTCGCGGAACCGCCGAGCGCCACCCACTGGGCGTCGCTGCCCGTGCGGGCGGCGAGTGCGACGGCGACGGCTGCGGCGGGGCGGCCGATGCTGGTGTCCAGGATGTGGGTGGACACCGATGCGGTGGCGAAGGTGCTCAAGCCCCTCACTCCTCTTCGACGAGACGGTTCAGCCTGATGCGGTTGATCTTGCCCAGTTCGGTGCGCACATGTCCGCGCTCCTGCTCGGGCGAGTTGCCGGACCGGGCCTTCAGCGCGTCACGCATCTGCTCTCCGGTGGCGCCGGTGGCGCAGATCAGGAAGACATGTCCGAACCGCTCCTGGTAGGCCAGGTTGAGTTCGAGCATCTCGGCCCTGAGCTCCTCGGTGGCGCCGGCCATCCCCCGCTGTTCGCGGGAGGAGGTCGGGTCCCCGGGCTTCGGGCGGCCGATGGGCGGGTGACCGGCCATGGCTTCGGCCAGGTCCGCCGTGTCGAGGGCCGCTGTGGCGGTGTCGCTCGCGGAGAGCAGGGCTTCCGCCGTGGTGTAGGGCCGCCCGGAGAGGATCTTCCTCCCCCAGGCCGCGCTGGCACACACCTCGTGGAGAGCGGCGGCCGCCTCGTGGTCCGCCAGGGTGTTGAACCGGGCCAGGCCCGGTGTGGAGCTCGAAGTCACGGGAGCCTCCGTGGCTGTTCTTCGCTGTGCGTCGGTCGGGCTGCGGATAGCTAACGCCCTCAACAACACCACGTCAACACTTTGTTGAAATTACGTTCACGTAAAAGGCCGTCACCCGATGGTCCGGACGACGGCCTGCCGTGACGCTGCCCGGACCGCACCCGTCAGCAGGCCCGACTACTCGCTCTTCGGCGCGATATCCCTGTTCAGGTAGTTGTAGACGGTGAACCGGCTGACCCCCAGCGCCCCGGCCACCGTCTCCACGCCATGGCGTACGGAGAAGGCACCACGCGCCTCCAGGGTCCGCACGACCGCCTGCTTGGTTCTGCGGTCCAGCTCGGCGAGCGGCATGCCGTGCCGGCGCTCCATGGCGGCCAGGATGTGATCCAGCGAGTCCGAGAGCTGCGGCAGTCGGACCGCCACGACGTCCAGCCCCTCCCAGGACAGCACGACGTCGTCGGGTTGCGCCTGCTCGGGTCCGAGCAGTTCGGCGCCCATGGCGTCGACGAGCGGCTTGACCGCGGCGACGAGGGGGTGGTCCGAGGGCGCGGTCACTTGGAGTCCTCCCCGATCACGTTGACCTGGAGGGAGACCCGGGTGGCACCTGATGCCAGGGCCTGGCGCAGGAGGGAGTCCACCGCGGTGAGCACCTCGTCGGCGCCCCCCTCGGCGGTGTTGCCGAAGGGGCCGACGTCCACGGCGTCCAGGTGGGCCGACTGGACGACCTCGCGGGCGACGACCGCGTGGGCCGGCGCCTCGTCGAGATCGAAGGGCTCGGTGGTGAACTCCACGCGCAAGCGCACTGTGCCTCCATGGTGCGTGTCCCCGCGGCGGGGAACCCCGCGGCTCGGGCACGACCCTAACGGACGGGCACCGGCACACCCCGGCGACCGCTACCGCGGCAGCGGCAGCACGCAGACCGCGGCAGGGGCCGCGAAGGGCGTTCCCACGGACGCCAGGGCGCCGCTCTCCCCGTCGACCCGGAACACCGTGACGGTGCCGGACTTCTGGTTGGCGGCGAGGAGCAGCGCCCCGTCCGGGGAGAAGGCGATGTGCCGGGGGAAGTCGCCGCCGACCGGCACCGTGTCGAGCAGCCGCAGCGTGGCCCCGCCGTCCTCGACCGCGTACCGGGTGAGGCTGTTGTGCCCGCGGTTGGCCAGATAGGCGAAGCGGCCGTCACCGGTGACCAGCAGCTGGGCGGGGTAGCTGGTGCCACTGCCCGTTCCGGTGGACTGCGGGGTGCCCGGGGTGAGCACACCGGTGGCGGGGTCGTAGCCGCAGACCACGACCGTGTTGTCGACCTCGCAGGCCAGATAGGCGTGGCGGCCGCCGGGGTGGAAGGTGAGCGAGCGCGGTCCGGCGCCGGGGCGCAGCGCGGCGTACGAGAGCTGTTCCAGGGTGCCGCGGTCCTCGTCGAGCCGGTAGGTGTACACCGTGTCGTTCCCCAGGTCGACGGCGAGGACGTGGCCGCCGTCCGGGGCGGTGACGATCTGGTGGGCGTGCGGACCGTCCTGACCCGGTCCGGGTGCGGGGACGGTGTGGGCGACCAGGCCGGTGCGCTCCCCCGGTGTGCCGTCGGCGGCCAGCGGGTGCACGGCGACGCTGCCGGAGGTGTAGTTGGCGCTGAACAGCCACTTTCCGCCGGGGTGGACCGAGAGGTGGCAGGGTCCGGCGCCACCGGTGTCCCGCGTCCCCAGCACCCGGAAGGTCCCGTCGTCGGCGAGCGCCACCGCGGTGATGCCGCCCCGTTGCTGCTCGTCAACGGCGTAGAGCGTGCCGCCGGTGGGGTGCAGCGCGAGGTACGAGGGGTTCTGGACGCCGGTGACGACGGTGCCCGCGGCGATGGTCCCGGCCACCGGGTCGTACGAGGCGACGCCGATTCCGGTGCCTCCGGGGGTGGTTGACGTGTAGGTGCCGAGGAAGAGCGTGGCGGTCGCGCGCGCCCCCTCTTCGGCGGTGCGCGGCGCCCGGCCGGGATGTCCGGAGCGTGGACGCGAGGGGGCGGCGGCGAGGACACCGCCCGCCAGGAGTGCTCCGAGGAGGGTGCGGCGGTTCGTGGGGGTGGTCATGCGAGGCACCTCGTGGGGTCGGCTGCGTCGGATGTGTCAGCCACAGTGACCTGCCCGAACAGCTGCCGCAAGAGCTGCACCGGCCATTGCGCAGGGCGCAACCACGTCCTGCGCCGCCCCGCCCCGACCGGCCCCGACGGTCGCCGACCGGCCCGAATTCCGGGCACCCCCTTGACAGCCCATCGACCCCCCGGGCAATCTTCCGTTGAGCAGAAACTAACTTCCGCAATACGGAAGGAGCACCGAAACCCTCATGGGCTACCCGGACCAGCGCTTCGATGTGAACCTCTCGATCCTCTTCACGGAACTCCCGCTCCTGGAGCGCCCGGCGGCAGCAGCCGCGGCGGGCTTCACCGCGGTCGAGCTGTGGTGGCCGTGGACCGAGACCCCCACTCCTCCACAGGCCGAACTCGACGCCCTCAAGAAGGCGCTCGACGACGCGGGCACCGAACTGGTGGGCCTGAACTTCTACGCCGGACAGCTGCCCGGCCCCGACCGCGGCGCACTCTCCGTGCCCGGCACCGAGTCGGACCGCTTCCGCGCCAATATCGAGGTGGCGGCCGCTTTCGCCGCCGCGACCGGCTGCAAGGCGCTCAACGCGCTCTACGGCAACCGGATCGACGGCGTGGATCCGGCGGTGCAGGACGAACTCGCCCTGGAGAACCTGGTCCTCGCCGCCCGCGCGGCGGACCGGATCGGGGCAGTCCTGCTGATCGAGACCCTGAACGCGCCGGAGTCACCGCGCTACCCGCTGGTCAGCGCGCCGGCCGGGATCGAGGTCGTCGACCGGATCAACGCGGCGACCGGCCTCGGCAACGCGAAGTTCCTGATGGACCTGTACCACCTGTCGATGAACGGCGAGGACCTCAGCCAGGTCATCACCGCGTACGCCGGCAGGACCGGCCACGTGCAGATCGCCGACAACCCGGGGCGCGGCGCGCCCGGCACCGGCTCGCTCCCGCTGGAGCAGCTCCTCGACGAGCTGGCCGAGGCCGGTTACGACGGCCGGGTCGGCCTGGAGTACAAGCCGGGCGACCGGTCGAGCGCCGAGTCCGTCGGGTGGCTCCCGGCTGCCGCGCGGGCCGCCCGCTGAGGGTGGCCGGCTCCCCCTGAGGCCTGTCATCGAACTGCCGTCCGTCGCACGGACGGCAGTTCGACGACCCCCACCACACACGCCGATCGGAAGGCACCCTCATGAGCAACAACCTCCCCAAGGTTGCGTGGATCGGGCTCGGCATCATGGGCTCGCCCATGTCCGAGAACCTGATCAAGGCCGGTTACGACGTCACCGGTTACACCCTGGAGCAGGACAAGGTGGACCGGCTGGCCGCGGCCGGCGGCACCGGTGCCTCCTCGATCGCCGAGGCGGTCAGGGACGCCGACGTGATCGTCACGATGGTGCCCGCCTCCCCGCAGGTCGAGGCCATCGCGTACGGCCCCGAGGGCATCCTGGAGAACGCGAGGCGCGGCGCGCTGCTGGTCGACATGTCCTCGATCACCCCGCAGACCTCCGTGGACCTCGCCGAGCGCGCCCGCGACAAGGGCATCCGCGTGCTGGACGCCCCCGTCTCCGGCGGCGAGGCCGGCGCGATCGAGGCCGTGCTCTCCATCATGGTCGGCGGCGAGCAGGCCGACTTCGACGCCGCCAGGCCGGTGCTCGACGCACTGGGCCGGACCATCGTGCTCTGCGGTCCGCACGGTTGCGGCCAGACGGTGAAGGCCGCCAACCAGCTGATCGTCGCGGTCAACATCCAGGCCTGCGCCGAGGCCGTCGTCTTCCTGGAGAAGTCCGGGGTCGACCTCGCCGCCGCGCTCGACGTCCTCAACGGCGGACTGGCCGGCTCGACCGTGCTGACCCGCAAGAAGGCCAACTTCCTGAACCGGGACTTCGCACCCGGCTTCCGGATCGACCTGCACCACAAGGACATGGGCATCGTCACGGACGCCGCCCGCAACGTCGGGGCCGCGCTGCCGGTGGGCGCGGTCGTCGCCCAGCTCGTCGCCTCGCTGCGCGCACAGGGCGACGGCGGCCTGGACCACTCGGCGCTGCTCCGCTCGGTCGAGCGCCTCTCCGGCCGGCCCGTCGGGGCCTGATCCACCGCGGCCGGGCCCCGCCGGCACTCTCCCCCCGCCCGGGGTGCTCGCGCTCCGGCCCACAGACTTCCGGACGGCGTCGGCGCTGACACCTGTCCTGTCGCGCCCAGGCGCCGACGCCGTCCGGAACACCACTCCACCGAGAATTTCAACAAACTGTTGACGTCAGGTTCGGGGCGTCCTTACGCTCCTGGAGCCCCCAGGACCTCGCAGTTCAGCAGCTCCCGTACGGAAGGTCACCCCGACACCATGACGCAGCGTGTGCTTACGACCGAGTCAGGCGCCCCGGTCGCCGACAACCAGAACTCCGCCACCGCAGGCGTCGGTGGCCCGATCCTCCTCCAGGACGGTCACCTCCTGGAGAAGCTCGCCCGCTTCAACCGGGAGCGCATCCCGGAGCGCGTGGTGCACGCCCGGGGCTCCGGCGCGTACGGCTACTTCGAGGTGACCGACGACGTCACCGGCTTCACCCGCGCCGACTTCCTCTCCGAGGTGGGCCGCCGCACCGAGACCTTCATCCGGTTCTCGACGGTCGCCGACTCGCTCGGTGGCGCGGACGCGGTGCGCGACCCGCGCGGTTTCGCCCTCAAGTTCTATACGGACGAGGGCAATTACGACCTGGTCGGCAACAACACCCCGGTGTTCTTCATCAAGGACCCGATCAAGTTCCCCGACTTCATCCACTCGCAGAAGCGCGACCCGTTCACGGGCCGTCAGGAGCCGGACAACGTCTGGGACTTCTGGGCCCACGCTCCCGAGGCGACGCACCAGGTGACCTGGCTGATGGGCGACCGGGGCATCCCGGCCTCGTACCGCCACATGAACGGTTACGGCTCGCACACCTACCAGTGGACGAACGCCGCGGGCGAGGCCTTCTTCGTCAAGTACCACTTCAAGACCAACCAGGGCGTGCGCTCGCTCTCCGCCGGCCAGGCCGCGGAGCTCGTCGGCAAGGACGCCTCCTCGCACCAGACGGACCTGCTGCAGGCGATCGAGCGCGGCATGAACCCGTCCTGGACGCTGCATGTGCAGGTGATGCCGGCCGCCGACGCCGCGGACTACCGCTTCAACCCGTTCGACCTGACCAAGGTGTGGCCGCACAGCGACTACCCGCTCCAGCGGGTGGGCCGGCTCGTCCTGGACCGCAACCCGGACAACGTCTTCGCCGAGGTCGAGCAGGCCGCGTTCTCCCCGAACAACTTCGTGCCCGGCATCGGCCCGTCCCCGGACAAGATGCTCCAGGGCCGGCTGTTCGCGTACGCGGACGCACACCGCTACCGGCTGGGCGTCAACCACACCCAGCTGCCGGTGAACGCGCCGCGTACGGCCGTCGTCGACAACTACGGCCGCGACGGACTGCACGCCACGCGTCACGGTGCGCGGCACGACAAGAACTACGAGCCCAACTCGTACGCGGGCCCGGCCCAGACGGGCGCGGCGCACTCCGCCCCGCTGGCCGTCCAGGGCTGGACCGGCACGCACCAGGCGCCCGCCCACGCCAAGGACGACGACTTCTTCCAGGCGGGCGAGCTGTACCGGCTGATGTCGGACGACGAGAAGGGCCGGCTGATCGCCAACATCGCGGGCAGCCTGTCCCAGGTCACCCGGGACGACGTGATCGAGAAGAACCTCGCCCACTTCCACGCCGCGGACGCCGAGTACGGCAAGCGCGTGGAGGAGGCCGTCCACGCCCTGCGCGAGGACTGAGCCTCCCACCTGCCCTGCCCGCACCGTTGCGCCCGCCCGGATGAGGGGTCGCGCACGTCGCGGGCAGGACGAGGCCGCGGCGGTTGTGCGACGCCAGTGCGGTGGTGTGGGCGGCGGACCCCGTCTCCTGACCTGAAGGAGCCGGGGCCCGCCGCCTCCTCGCCCCGCCGCCGCGGCCCCAGTCACTCCCCTCACCAGGGTGTGGAGCACGGATCACGGTCCCGTGCTCCACGCCCTTTCGGCATGCCGCGGTGGGCCCGCGCATCGAGCCCTCCGGCGCTGGAGGACATCGCTCGAGCCCGTCCGGCGATGGCGGACACGACGACGCGGCCCCCGCCACCCGTATCGGGGAGGCGGGGGCCGCGGCCCGACGGGTCAGGCCGTGGCCAGCGGGCGGATCGCCGTCGGCGCGTGGCCCGGCTCCGACGCGACGTCCTCGAACTCGTTGACCGAGGCGATGTCCGTACCGCTCATCGAGATGTTCGTGATCCGCTCCAGGATCGCCTCGACGACCACCGGCACCCGGAACTCCGCCGCCAGCTTCTTGGCCTCCTCGAAGGCCGGCAGCAGCCGGTCCGGCTCGGTGACCCGGATCGCCTTGCAGCCCAGGCCCTCCACGACCTTGACGTGGTCCACCCCGTAGCCGCCCAGCTCCGGCGAGTTGATGTTCTCGAACTCCAGGTTGACCTGGAAGTCGATGTCGAAGTTGCGCTGCGCCTGGCGGATCAGCCCCAGGTAGGAGTTGTTCACCAGGACATGCACGTACGGGATGCGGTGCTGCGCGCCGACCGCGAGCTCCTCCATCATGAACTGGAAGTCGTAGTCGCCGGAGAGCGCGACGACTGAGCCCCCGGGGTCGGCCGTCGCGACACCCAGCGCGGCCGGGACGGTCCAGCCGAGCGGGCCCGCCTGGCCGCAGTTGATCCAGTGGCGCGGCCGGTAGACGTGCAGCATCTGCGCGCCCGCGATCTGGGAGAGGCCGATCGTGGTGACGTACCGGGTCTCGGGCCCGAAGGCCCGGTTCATCTCCTCGTACACCCGCTGCGGCTTCAGCGGCACGTTGTCGAAGTGCGTGCGCCGCTGGAGGGTGGCCTTGCGCTCCTGCGTGGACGCGGCCCACTGCGAGCGGTCCCTGAGCCCGCCGGCCGCCTTCAGCTCGCGCGCCACCTCGACGAACAGCTCCAGCGCGGCCTTGGCGTCGGAGGCGATGCCGAGGTCGGGGGCGAAGATCCTGCCCAGCTGGGTGGGCTCGATGTCGACGTGGACGAACGTGCGGCCCCGGGTGTAGACGTCCAGGCGGCCGGTGTGGCGGTTGGCCCAGCGGTTGCCGATGCCGAGGACGAAGTCGGACTCCAGGAAGTTCGCGTTGCCGTAGCGGTGCGAGGTCTGGAGGCCGACCATGCCCGCGTTGAGCTCGTGGTCGTCGGCCAGGACGCCCCAGCCCATCAGGGTCGGGACGACCGGGACACCGGTCAGTTCGGCGAACTCCACCAGGAGTTCGGACGCGTCGGCGTTGATGATGCCGCCGCCCGCGACGAGCAGCGGCCGCTCGGAGTCGTTCAGCATCTCCAGGGCGCGCTCGATCTGCTTGCGGGTCGCGGCGGGCTTGTGCACCGGCAGCGGCTCGTACAGATCGGGGTCGAACTCGATCTCGGTGAGCTGCACGTCGATCGGCAGGTCGATGAGGACCGGGCCGGGACGGCCGGTGCGCATCAGGTGGAAGGCCTGCTGGAAGACGCCGGGGACCTGCGCGGCCTCCAGGACGGTGGTGGCCGCCTTGGTGACCGGCCTGGCGATCGACGCGATGTCGACGGCCTGGAAGTCCTCCTTGTGGAGCACCGCGGTCGGGGCCTGGCCCGTGATGCACAGGATCGGGACGGAGTCGGCGATGGCGGAGTAGAGGCCGGTGATCATGTCGGTGCCGGCCGGTCCCGACGTACCGACGCAGACGCCGATGTTCCCCGGGCGGGCCCGGGTGTAGCCCTCCGCCATGTGGGAGGCGCCCTCGACATGGCGGGCGAGCGTGTGATGAACCCCGCCGGAGGCCTTGAGGGCCGCGTAGAAGGGGTTGATCGCCGCGCCCGGCACACCGAACGCGTTGCTGACGCCTTCGCGCTTGAGGATCTCAACTGCCGCTCGGGCAGCGGTCATTCGAGGCATGAGTGCTCCTGCTCGGACCTGGGTGGAGTCGGGCTCTGTCGCGCCACCTGAGAGCACCAATTCCGCATTACGGAATATTGATTCTGCTATACGGAAGCAAATCTAAAGTGCGCCCGGACCGCCGTCAAGAGAGGCGGCGGGGGTGCGGCCCGAACGGGGGGCGGTCCCGCGAAGTGCCTCAACTTCCTCCCCGGGACCTCGCTCTTGGTGGAGCATGGGGGTACGGAGCGGAGTCGGCCCGGATTCCGGGGCCGCCCGCGGTCCGCGCGGCGGAGGGAGGTCATGGTGGAGTCACTGCCGGTACGGTGCCCGGTCTGCCGCCGCGACCACATGTACGCCACACCCGCCTACCCGTGCCCGTGCGGCGCCCCGACCACCACGCCGCTGCTGCGCGGCGCCCCCGTCACGAGAATCACCCACCGCACCTGGACCGACGACTGGGTGACGGCGCGCTGCCGCGCCTGCGGGCGGCACGACCAGTGGCCGCAGCCCGAACTGTGCTGCCCGTGCGGGGCGGTGCTGCGGATCCCGGTCCGCCCGGTGGCGGCTCCCGGCCGTGCGCCGGGGACCGCGTCCCGGCCGGTGCGGCCGTCGCACATCCTGCTGCCGCGCACGGCCGCGGCCCCGCGGCCGGGTTTCCGGCCACTGACGATCCGTACCGCACAGGACGCGGTCGGCGCCGCCGCCCTGTATCTGAAGTGGCTCGGGTACCGCGAGGTCGTCCAGCCCGCCGGACGCCCCTCGTCCCGGATCGATCTGCGGGCGGCGGGGCTGATCGCCCAGGTCGACTCCACCACCCGGCCGACCGCGTTGCGCGATGTCGAATGCCTGTGGCTCAACGCGCTGAGCGCCTCGGTGTCCGGTGTGTTCTTCTCGCTCGCCGGGTACGCGCCGGATGCCCGGCAGCGTGCGGACGGACTCGTCATCCCGCTCTTCGTCATGGATCTGACCGGGACCCCGCAGCCGGTGAACGGCCCGGCGGAAGAACTGGTCAGCCCCGGCGCCTGAGCTCCTGCCCGTACCGCTCCGCGGGCATCACGCGCCATACTGAGACATGCGTATCCGCCCCGCACGACGCTCGGATCTCCCCCTGCTTCAGGACATCGAGCGTGCCGCGGGCGAACCCTTCCGCACCGTCGGCATGTCCCTCGTGGCCGACGACGAGCCGCCGTCCCTGGACGTTCTGGACGAGTACCGCCGGGCCGGCCGCGCCTGGGTGACCGTCCGCGCCGACGACCGGCCGCTGGGCTATCTCGTCGCCGATCCGGTCGACGGCGCCGGCCATATCGAGCAGGTCTCGGTCCATCCGTCGGCCGCCCGGCGCGGACTGGGCAGTGGCCTCATCGGGCATGCGGGCAGCTGGGCGGCGGCCGAGGGCCTGGGCGGGCTCACCCTGACGACGTTCTCCCACGTTCCGTGGAACGCGCCGTACTACGCGCGGCTCGGCTTCCGCGTGCTGACGGAATCCGAACTCACCGACGGGCTGCGGAAGATCCGGGCGGAGGAGGCGGAACACGGCCTGGACCGGTGGCCGAGGGTCTGCATGCGCCGGGACGTGCCGCAGCTCACAGAAACCGCCCGGCCACAGTGAGTGCTATCGGTCACGTTCGAGCCAGTGGACACAAATGTTCGGTCTGTTGTCGGTGGCGGGCCCTACAGTGGGGCGCATGGTCTTAACTCCACGGCTTTCTCCACCCACGGATCCGCCGCACACCCCGCAGCCCGCATACCTCGCACAGCCGTCCCACCCCGCCGCGGTCGAGGCGAACGAGGCGATCCGCGCACTCGTCGACGCCCGCGCCGGACAGGACTGGTCCTCCGTGGAGTCCGCCGCATACGAGGTGCTCCTGATCGAATGGGCGTCCGCGACCCAAAACGCCGCCACGGGCAACATCATCGAAGCCGCCTGACGGCGCCCCGGGCCCCGCTCAGGCGGACGAGGTCCCGGGGCCGGCCCTACCGGCCGTGGTTCTCACGCAGTTCGATCTTCCGGACCTTCCCGCTGACCGTCATCGGGAAGGTTTCGAGAATCTCCAGTAGGCGCGGCACCTTGTAGTGCGCCAGCCGTCCGCGGCAGAACTCCGCCACCTCCTCCAGGGTCGGCGGGTCCGCCGGGTCCCCGGGGATGACGCAGGCCAGGATCTCCTCGCCGTACCGCTCGTCCGGCACCCCCACGACCTGCACGTCCGCGATCTTGGGGTGGCCGTGGAGGAACTCCTCGATCTCGCGCGGATAAACGTTCTCACCACCGCGGATGATCATGTCCTTGATCCGGCCGACGATCTGCACGTAGCCGTCCTCCCGCATCACCGCGAGGTCCCCGGTGTGCATCCAGCGGCCCGCGTCGATCACTTCGGCACTCCGCTCGGGCAGCTCCCAGTAGCCGAGCATCACGCTGTAGCCGCGGGTGCAGAGTTCGCCGGAGGCGCCGCGCTCCAGCGTCACGCCCTTCGCCGGGTCGATGACCTTGATCTCGATATGCGGCATCGCACGGCCGACGGTGCCCGTGCGTCGCTCCAGATCGTCGTCGCGGCGGGTCTGGGTGGAGACCGGGGAGGTCTCCGTCATCCCGTAGCAGATGGACACCTCGTCCATGTGCATCTCGGCGACGACCCGCTTCATCACCTCGACCGGACAGGGTGATCCGGCCATGATGCCGGTGCGCAGCGAGGAGAGGTCGTACGAGGCGAAGCCGGGGAGGTTCAGCTCGGCGATGAACATGGTGGGAACGCCGTACAGCGAGGTGCAGCGCTCCTGCTGAACGGCGGCCAGCACGGCGGCGGGCTCGAAGGCCGGGGCCGGGATCACGATGCAGGCGCCGTGCGAGGTGATGCCGAGGTTGCCCATGACCATGCCGAAGCAGTGGTAGAAGGGGACCGGCAGGCAGACCCGGTCCTGTTCGGTGTAGGCGACCAACTCCCCAACGAAATAGCCGTTGTTGAGGATGTTGTGATGGGAGAGGGTGGCCCCCTTGGGGAAGCCGGTGGTACCGGAGGTGTACTGGATGTTGATCGGGTCGTCGCAGGACAACCCGGCCTCGCGTGCGGCGAGTTGTTCCGGGGTCACCGATCCGGCAGTCGCGAGCAGCTCGCCCCAGGTGGGGTCGCCGATGTAGTGCGCGGCGCGCAGCGCGGGGCAGTTGGCGCGGACCTCGTCGACCATCGCCCGGTAGTCGCCGGTGCGGTGCGAGAGCGAGGCGGCCAGCAGTGAGATGCCGGCCTGCTTCAGCACGTACTCCAACTCGTGGGCCCGGTAGGCGGGGTTGATGGTGACCATGACGGCGCCGATCCGGGCGGTGGCGTACTGGACGAGCACCCACTCGGGGCAGTTGACCGCCCAGATGCCGACCCGGTCCCCCTTGGCCACCCCCGACGCCATCAACGCGCGGGCCAGCTCCTCGACGGCCGCCCCGAACTCGGCGTACGTCCAGCGTCGCCCGGAGGGCACGTCGACCAGCGCCTCGCGCTCGCCGAACGCGTCGATCGCCCGGTCGAGATTGCGTCCGATGGTGTCGCCGAGCAGGGCCGTGGTTCCGGTGCCGTGCGCGTAGGACAGTGCCGTCACGTCAGGTCCCCCTCGTTGTACTCGGTGCCGGTGCCCCGGGCCGTGGCCTCGCGCAGTTCGATCCGGCGGATCTTGCCGGAGACGGTCTTGGGCAGCTCGGCGAACTCCAGCCGCCGGATCCGCTTGTACGGGGCGAGGACGGCGCGGGAGTGGGCGAAGAGCGCCTCGGCCGTGTCGGGTCCGGGCTCCCAGCCCTCTGCGAGCACGACGTACGCCTTGGGGACCGCGAGCCGTACCGGGTCGGGGGCCGGTACCACCGCGGCCTCGACGACGGCCTCGTGCTCCAGCAGGGCGCTCTCCAGCTCGAACGGTGAGATCTTGTAGTCGGAGGCCTTGAAGACGTCGTCCGCGCGGCCCACGTAGGTGATGTAGCCGTCCTCGTCGCGCGAGCCGATGTCCCCGGTGCGGTAGTAGCCGCCCGCCATGGCCTCGGCGGTGCGGTCCGGGTCGCCGTGGTAGCCGGTCATCAGGCCGACCGGGTGGGCCGACAGATCGAGGGAGATCTCGCCCTCGACGGCGCCGGGCTCCCCGCTGACCGGATCCAGCAGCACCACCTTGAAGCCGGGGCTCGGGCGCCCCATCGAGCCGGCCTTCAGCGTCTGGCCGGGGGTGTTGGCGACCTGGACGGCCGTCTCCGTCTGGCCGAAACCGTCCCGGATGGTGACGCCCCACGCGCGCCGTACCGTCTCGATGACCTCCGGGTTGAGCGGTTCGCCCGCCGCGACGACCTCGCGCGGCGGGGTCGTCAGCTGGGAGAGGTCGGCCTGGATGAGCATCCGCCAGACGGTGGGCGGCGCGCAGAAGCTGGTGACCGCGCAGCGGTCCATCTCGGCCATCAGCCGGGCCGCGTCGAAACGCGTGTAGTTGAAGATGAAGACGGTCGCCTCGGCATTCCACGGGGCGAAGAGATTGGACCAGGCGTGCTTGGCCCAGCCGGGCGAGGAGATGTTGAGGTGGACGTCTCCGGGCTTCAGTCCGATCCAGTACATCGTCGACAAGTGGCCGACGGGGTACGAGACATGGGTGTGCTCGACGAGTTTGGGGCTGGCGGTCGTGCCCGAGGTGAAGTAGAGCATCAGCGGTTCGTCGGCGTCGGTCTCCCGGTCCGCGGTGAAGGTCTCCGGCTGCTCGTCGGCCCCGCTGTAGGAGAGCCAGCCCTCGGTGTCGGCGCCGACACAGATCCGGGTGTAGCGGCCGGGCACCTCGTCGAACTTGGCGGTGTCGGCGTCCCTGACCAGCACATGACGGACCCGGCCGCGCTCGACCCGGTCGCGCAGGTCGGCCGGGCCCAGCAGCGGAGTCGCGGGGATGACGACGGCCCGCAGCTTCATCGCGGCGAGGGCGGTCTCCCACAGTTCCACCTGGTTGCCGAGCATGACCAGGATCCGGTCGCCCTCCCTTACGCCCTGGGCGCGCAGCCAGTTCGCGGCCTGGTTGGAGCGGACGGACATCCTGGCGAAGGACATCTCGGTGCGCCCGCCGTCCTCCTCCACGATGTGCAGGGCGGTGCGGTCGTTGTTCCGGGCGATGACGTCGAACCAGTCCAGGGCCCAGTTGAAGTGGTCGCTCCGGGGCCAGCTGAAGCCCTCGTAGGCCGCGCTGTAGTCCTCGCGGTGCTTCAGCAGAAAGTCCCGGGCGGCCCGGAACGTCTCCGTCGCACTGGTTGCCGACATGTGCCCTCCTCATTGCGGACCGGTCTCTCACCCGCCCCGATTGCCGGTCGGTCTGAACATGATGTAAACAGTGACCCAGGTCTCACCACCCCCGAACGGGGGTGCTGCGCAGTCAGCCGAACCCCTGGGGCCGGGCAGAGAGGCGTCATCGTGCCGGAATCCGTCGATACGGTGGAGATGCAGGCCGCGCTGCTGCGGCTGCGCCGGACGAGCGGGCTGCCCGTGGCGTTCGGCGGACTGCTCTCCGACACCCGCCACGCCAGGATCGCCGAGCTGAACGGGGCCCACACCGCGGCGCTGCGCGGGCTGGTGATCTCGGCCGGCAGTGGTCTGGGCGGCAAGGCGATCGCACTGTCCCGGCCGTGCGCGGTGACCGACTACCACTCCTCGCGCCACATCAGCCACGAGTACGACACGGCCGTGGCCGCGGAGGGCCTGCGCTCGGTCGTCGCGGTACCCGTCGTCGTACGGCGCCAGGTGCGGGGCGTGCTGTACGGGGCGCTGCGCGAGCCCCTCACGCTGGGGGACCGCACGTTCGACGCCGCGGTGGCGGCGGCCCGCGATGTGGAGCAGGCGCTGGCCGTCCGGGACGAGGTGCAGCAGTTGCTCGCCCTGACCCGGGAGGAGGTGACCGACCCGCGGGCCGCCCCGGATGCCTGGGAGGACGTCAGGGAGGCGCACCGGGAACTGCGCGCCCTGGTGCCGAAGGTCCTCGACCCGGCGTTGCGCGACGAACTGCTCGCGGTGTGCGGGCGGCTCGCGTCGGCGGCCGGTGCCCGGGTGCCGAGGTCCGGGGAGGTGCAGCTGGCCCCGCGCGAGATCGATGTCCTCGCCTGTGTCGCGGCGGGCGCGACGAACGCGGTGGCGGCGGACCGGCTCGGGCTGCGCCCGGAGACGGTGAAGGGCTATCTGCGCTCCGCGATGCGGAAGCTCGGTGCGCACACCCGGCTGGAGGCGGTCGTCGCGGCCCGGCGGGCGGGGCTGCTGCCGTAGTCCGGGACGGGCGGACGGACGAGGCGCCGGGGCGTACGGCCGGGCGCTGCGGCCCGTGCGTGCGGGCCGGGCTTCGCGTTCCGTGCGTACGGGCCGCGTTCAGCGTTCCACGTGCACCGGCCAGGGTTCGGCGTCCCCTGCGTACCGGCCGGGTTCAGCGTTCCACGTGCACCGGCCAGGGTTCGGCGTCCCCTGCGTACCGGCCGGGTTCAGCGTTCCACGTGCACCGGCCAGGGTTCGGTGTCCCCTGCGTACCGGCCGGGTTCGGCGTTCCGCGCGTACCGGCCGGGTTCGGCGTTCCGTGGCGCCTCGTTCACCTGTCGAAGTCGATGAACGAGGCGAACCTGATGTCGTATCCGCTGCCGTCCGTGGTCGCCCGCGTCATCGCGGAGAGCAGCGCCACGGCCTCTTCCGTGACGGCGTCGCGCCCGGCCGCGCCGAGCGGTCGCAGTTCCTGCACGGTGACGGTCGTCGGTGCGCCGCGCCGTCCGGCGTCCAGCCGCCAGACCGCCGCGAGGAAGCCGTCGACCAGCACGCTTCCGTACGTCTGGTTCCCCACCCCGTTGCGCCCCTTGAACTGCGGCGGGATGACGCGGGTGCGGTCCGCGTGGCCGAGCAGCACATTGTCGAACTCGGGCAGGAAGCGCGGCGGGGCGGGGGTGTCCTCGTCGGGGCGCGGGGCGTCGGGCAGGTCGAAGAGCTCGACGCCGTTCTCGTCCCGGAACGTGACGAGTCGCGGACGAAGCCGGTCGAAGACCTCCCCCAGGCGGGTCAGGCCGGCCCATGACTGCATGTCCCGCACCGACGCCGGCCCGAAGGCGCCGAGGTAGCGCAGCACGGTGGCGTCGGGCGCGGGCACCGGCTCGGATGGCCTGGCGAGCCAGCGTTCGGCGGTGGTCAGCGCGACGCCGCCGCTCCTTCCCCACACCCCGCGCGGGGTCACCTGGACCAGCGGCAGCACACAGCGGGCCGCCGTGCTCAGGGCCTGCGGGTCCGCGTCGGGCCACTCGTCGAGCAGCCTTTCGCGGATCTCCTTCGAGGTGCGGGGGGTCTCCTCGACGTACGCCCTGCTGATGTCCCGGAGCCGGTCCAGGTCCACGCCCACGAGCCGTTTCCGGAAGATCCTGAGCTCCCGGTCGCGGGCCTCCTGAACGAGGGGGCGCAGGGTGAGGGCGTCGTCGGCGGTGTGGGTGTGGATGGTGGAGCGCAGGGTGACGATGCGGACGGCCTCGCGCGACTCCATCAACCCGGCGAGCTCGGCCGGGCCGAAGCCCTCCAGCCGGGCCAGGAGCTGGAAGTACGGCGGCTTGGTGTTCTGCGCCTGGAGGCCGACGAGGTGCCCGATCGCTTCCTTGGCCGACATCGTGGCGCGGCGGAGCAGCAGTTGGCGTTCCAGGGTCGCGCGCCCCAGTGCCCGCGGCGAGAGCACCGCGGGGGCGGTGGCGGAGGTCTTCTTCTTCACGGCCATGGGCGGCACGCTACGCGGTCATCAGGTCGGATTCTGTCCTGATCGCGCGGCCCTCGGCCCGCCGCCATGCCGCCGAGTGCCGGGACCCGGGTCCCCGCGCCGTCCGCCCGCATCATGGACCGGTGATCAGTGTCTTCTTCGCCATCCTGACCGCGCTCAGCAACGGAACCGCGTCCGTCCTCCAGCGCCGCGCCGCCATCAACGTCCCCGACAGGGAGGCGATGCGGGTGTCCCTGATCGGCCATCTGCTGCGCCAGAAGGTGTGGCTCGCGGGGATCGCCATGGTGATCGTCGCGGCCGTCTGCCAGGCCGTGGCGCTGGCCACCGGGCCGATCGCGGTGGTCCAGCCGATCTTCGTGATCGAACTGCCGGCGACACTGCTGCTGGCGGGGTTCGTGATGCGGGTGCGGCTGCCCCGGCCCGTCTGGTACGGCGCTGCCGCCGTGACGGCCGGTCTGGCCCTCGGGATGGCCTCGGCCGCTCCGGGCGGCGGCAGCGCCACGGTGCACGGGGCGGCGTGGGTTCCGGCGCTGATCCTGACCGGCCTCTTCGAGGCGGCCCTGATCGCCGGGGCACGAGCCACCCGCGGCAATCTCCGGGCCGCGCTGCTCGGCCTGGCCGCGGCCTGCGGATACGCGCTCACCGCCGCCCTGATGAAGGACGCCATGGCCCGGCTCAGCGACGGCGGCGGGGTGGTGGCGCTCCTCGAGTCCTGGCAGCTCTACGGCACCGCCGCGGCGGGCGTCGGCTCCCTGTTCCTGCTCCAGAACGCCCTCCAGGCAGGCACGCTGGTCGCGGTCCAGCCGTGCCTGACCCTGGGCGACGCCCTGATCAGCGTCCTGTACGGGGTGACCCTGTTCGGCGAGCAACTGCGCACCGGCTGGTGGCTGCTCCCCGAACTGCTGGCCCTGGGCCTGATCACCGCGGGCTGCATCGAGCTGGCGCGGTCACCGCTGGCCACCGGAAACGCGACGTCCCCGGCCCGCAAGCGCCGGGTGGACTGAGCCACCGCGCGTACCGGCCGGGGCGCCTCGCTCCAGGAACACGCCCCGGCTGCCCGTCGGCTACTTGCTCACGGCGAAACGCATCAGGGCCTGCTCGTCGCCCTGCTTGATCTTCCCGGTCTCGTTGATCACCTCAAGCTTCCAGCTCCCGCCGACACGGAACGCCTTGGCCACGGCGCAGCCGTTGTCGTTGCTGAGCAGGCTCGGCCAGATGTCGGCGACCTGCTGGGTGGTGCCGCCCGTCGCATCGTACACCTTGAAGCTGATGTTGCGCGCGTCCTGGAAGGAGCTGCGCTTCTTGTACGCCGCGGCGATGAAGACGATGGACGTGATGTTGGACGGCACCCGGGCGAAGTCGACGGTCACGGTCTCGTCGTCGCCGTCACCACGCCCGGTCTGGTTGTCGCCGCTGTGCGCCAGCGAGCCGTTGCCCAGCGGGTCCAGCGAGTCCAGCCCGGCCAGCCGCACCGGCTCCGCGCCCTGCACCGCGATGGCGATGAGGTCGAGGTCGGTGCCCTTCTTCTGGCGGAGCTTGCCCATCAGCCCGCCACTGCTGCCGACTGTGGGATCCCAGGACACCCCGATGGACAGATGGGTCACCCCGTCCAGATCCGCGGGGCCGTCTTCCTTCTTCAACGTGATCATGCGTGATCCTCTTCGTGGCGAGATTCCTACAGGTCGAGTGTGCCTGGTGTCTTCCCCATGCAGCCCACCAGGGGCAAAATTTCGACCAAGTGTTTGACGCCTCGGGTCGGATTGTCCTGCGTCCGCAGGATGCCATCGGACATGAGCACGTGATACGGGTCCGCGAAGTCGACGGCTCCTCACGCATTCCCGCTCGATAGAGGAAGCGGCCGCGGTCCGGGCCGGGGAGGATCCGCCCGGTGTGCCGGCCCGCTGCCGATACCCGGGTTCCGCACGAACGCATCGGCCCCGGCGAGCAGTTCGACGAGGAGTTCGGCCCGTTCTCAACCGGTCGGCACCCGCACCACCAGCGGCGTCCCGAGGAGCTGGTGCCCGCCGCTGGCGAGCATGCGCACCTCTCCGCGATCGCTGATCTCCGCCCGGACGATCCCCGTCTCGTCCTCGTAGACCGGGTACCCACCGGCCCCGGCCTGTGCGGTCCGCCGGACGATCACCGTGTCGTCCTCGACCGCGGACGACTGAAACACCAGCTGATAGCTCTCCGGATATTCCATGACGGCCTCTCCGTGGCTGCGTCCGAGGACGGCCTGCCCACGTGGTTCTCCGTGCCGGCCCCAACCCGCGGGTGCGCGCCCTCCGCGCTCCGGCCCACACCCTCCATCCTCCCGCACTCCGGCCGTCCCCGCCCGCCCACGGCCGCACGGCTGCGGGTCCGGCACCGGGCCCCCTATCCTGAAGAGGTACGGGAAGTCCGAAGGGAATTGGGCCGCTGTGCCCCTCTCTGCCGCGTCGTACGGTGGGCATGACCGGGATCCCCGACATCGGGAAGGGACTCATCATGAAGGATGCCGCCCTGGGCGACGAGGTCTACCAGCCCCAGCAGCCGGAGGCCTCCGACCCGGCCGATCTGCTCGACGTGGAAGACACTCTGGACAGCCGCGGGCCGGCCGACGTCCTCGACGAGGGGTACTCCCCGCCCGAGCGCCCGTGGGCGGTCGAGGACCTGGGCACCACCGCGTCCGAGCAGCACAGCGGCGAGGCCCTGGAGGGCCGGCTGGCCCGGGAACTGCCCGAGATCACCGACACGCCGGGTGACGGCGTGGGCGACATGCCGGACGGGGACGGCGAGCCCTGGGACGACGAGGTCGGGACCGTACGCGCCGGGCGCCTCACCAGGGAACTGGACCGGAACGACCCGGACACCATGGCGGGCGAGGACGTCGGGGTCGACGGCGCCGCGGCATCGGCCGAGGAGGCCGCCATGTACGTCGTCCTGGACGGCCAGGTATGACGACCTCATCCATGACAGCCGCCCCGTGGAGATCGCGCACGGTCCGCACACCATCGACCGGCCCCATGCCGAGGCGCTCAACACCGCGCTGACGTGCCTCCTGGACGAACCCCGGCGCCGGCCGGACCGAAGCTGACCGAAGCCGACCGCCCGCGCTTACCCCGGAGGTAATCGACCCGTTCCCCTCCGTCGGACATCGTGTTCCTCATGAGCACAACGCGCCCGGCCCATCGGCCGGGACCGATGAGAGGACCCACGATGACCTCGTACGACGACGCCGTCCAGCGCTACTTCGCCGCCTGGAACGCCGCCACCCCCGAGGAGCTGGAGAAGGCTGTCGCCGCGGCGTTCACCGACGATGCCGGATACATCGACCCGCTCATCGATGTGCGGGGACACGACGGGCTGGCGGCCGCGATCAGCGGTGCCCAGCAGCAGTTCCCCGGCTTCGCCTTCCGTCCGGCCGGGGCCGTCGACGGGCACCACGGCCTCGTCCGCTTCAGCTGGGAGCTGGTCTCCGCGGCGGACGGCTCGGCGCCCGTCGCCGGCTCGGACGTGATCACCCTCGCCGACGACGGGCGGATCAGCTCGGTCAGCGGGTTCCTGGACCGGGTACCGGCCGCCTGACTCCCGGGCCGCCGTGGTGAGGCCGGCCCGCCCCGGATCGGCGGGCCGGCCTCGACGACGGCTCCCGCGTCGAGCAACGGGACCTCAGGGTCGACGAGTTCGGCACGGGCCCGCGTCGGCAAGGCGCTTCCGCGCCGAGCCGCTGCTGAGGGGCGTGCCTCGCTCCGGAAGAGGGTGCCGCGCAGGGATAGGGCCGGCGCGATGCCCCTGGGCACGGACCCGGTCGCGGTGGATGCCGTGGGCGCAGCCGCGGTCGGCGGCCGGTGTGCGCCGGATAGCGGAGCGTTTTCTGGAATTAACCTCTGGTGCCTTGTCATCACCGGTTCTACGCGCATAGCTTGTGCCCCCTAATCACACTCTGAGGGGCAGTTTCCGTGCGCATATCCAGATCTCGTTCCGTACTGCTGGCCGGTGCGGTCGCCGTGACCCTCTCGGCGACCGCGCTGCCCGCCGCACTCGCGGCACCGTCCTCGTCCGCCGTGATCTCCGAGGTCTACGGGGGCGGCGGGAACTCGGGGGCGACACTCACCCGCGACTTCGTCGAGCTGGCCAACGCCGGCTCCGCCGCGTACGACCTGTCCGGGTTCAGCGTCCAGTACCTGCCCGGCGCGCCGTCCGCCGGTTCGCAGTGGCAGGTGTCCCCGCTCACCGGTGCCGTCGCGCCCGGTGGCCACTACCTGGTCGCCCAGGCCGCGGGCACCGGCGGCACCGTCGCCCTGCCCACCCCGGATGCCACCGGCACCGTCGCGATGGCCGCCGCGAGCGGCACCGTCGCGCTGGTCTCCGGCACCACGCCGCTGACCTGCAAGACGGCGGCCGACTGCGCCGCCGACACCCGTGTCGTCGACCTCGTGGGCTACGGCTCCGCGGTCGTCCGCGAAGGCAGCGGCCCGGCGACGGGCGCCTCCGCCACCGCCTCCGTGGCGCGCGCGGCCTCGCTCGCGGACACCGACGACAACGCCGCCGACCTGTCCGCCGGCGCTCCCACTCCGGTGAACGCGGCCGGTGAGACGTCCGGCGGCGGCGAGGGCCCTGGTGACCCGGGCAACCCCACCGAGCCCGGCACCGTGCGCGTGCACGACATCCAGGGCACCACCCGGGTGTCCCCGCTGGACGGCCAGGCGGTGACCGGGGTCCCCGGCATCGTCACAGCGGTCCGCACCACGGGTTCGCGCGGCTTCTGGATCCAGGACCCCTCGCCCGACGCGGACCCCCGTACCTCCGAGGGCGTCCTCGTCTACACCGGCTCCGCCACCCCGACGGTGTCGGTGGGCGACTCGGTTCTGGTCAGCGGCACGGTGGACGAGTACTACCCGTCGAGCACCACGCAGTCCATCACCGAGATCACCGCCCCCAGGACCACGGTCCTCTCGTCGGGCAACGCGCTGCCGGCGCCGGTGGTGCTCAACGCGGCCTCGGTGCCCGGCACCTACGCCCCCTCAGCGGGCGGCGGCTCGATCGACGCGCTGCCCCTCGAGCCGGAGAAGTACGCGCTCGACCGCTACGAGTCGCTCGAAGGCACCCGGGTCGAGACCGTCGACACCAGGGTCACGGGCGCCACAAGCTCGCACGGCGAGGTCTGGGTGACCGTCGCGCCGAAGCAGAACCCGACCCGGAGCGGCGGCACGCTGTACTCCTCGTACAACGACCAGAACAGCGGCCGGATCAAGGTGATGTCGCTCGACAGCACCCGGCCCGTCCCGGTGGCGAACGTGGGCGACGTGCTGTCCCACGCCACCACCGGTGTGCTGGACTACGACTCCTTCGGCGGCTACAGCCTCCAGGCCACCCAGCTCGGCACACTGACCGACCGGCACCTGAAGCGTGAGGTCACCAGGAAGCAGAAGCGCGACGAACTCGCCGTCTCCACGTACAACGTGGAGAACCTCGACGCGCTCGACGAGCAGGGCAAGTTCGACACCCTCGCCAAGGGCGTCGCGGTCAACCTGGCCTCCCCCGACATCGTGTCGCTGGAGGAGATCCAGGACGACAACGGTGCGGTCAACGACGGCACGGTCGGCGCCGAGGCGACCCTGAAGCGGTTCACCGACGCGATCGTCGCGGCGGGCGGCCCGCGGTACTCCTGGCGCTATGTCGCCCCGCAGGACGGCAAGGACGGCGGCGAACCCGGCGGCAACATCCGTAACGTCTTCCTCTTCAACCCCGCCCGGGTCTCCTTCGTGGACCGCGCGGGCGGCGACGCGACCACCGCGGTGAAGGCCGTACCGACGAAGAAGGGCGTCACCCTGTCGGCCTCGCCCGCCCGGATCAGCCCGCTGAACGACGCCTGGAACGACAGCCGCAAGCCCCTGGTCGGCGAGTTCACCTTCCGCGGGGAGCCGGTGTTCGTCATCGGCAACCACTTCACCTCCAAGGGCGGCGACCAGCCCCTGCACGGCCGTTACCAGGCGCCGACGCGCAGCTCGGAGACGAAGCGGGTACGGCAGGCGGCGGAGGTCAACACCTTCGTCAAGTCACTGCTGGCGGCGGACAAGCAGGCGCAGGTCATCACGCTCGGCGACCTGAACGACTTCGCGTTCTCGCCGACGATGTCCGCGCTGACCGCCGGGAAGGCGCTCAAGCCGCTGATCGACACGCTGCCGGCGAACGAGCGGTACAGCTATGTGTACGAGGGCAACTCGCAGACCCTCGACCACATCCTGACGAGCCCGGGTATCCGGCACTTCGACTACGACGTGGTGCACATCAACGCGGAGTTCGCCGACCAGGCGAGCGACCACGACCCGCAGATCGTACGGGTGAAGGCCGACGGCTCCGGCCACGGTCACCACTGATCCCGAGCGGGCGGGCGGCTCAGCCGCCCGCCCGCGGCAGTGCCGCTCCTCCCGTGCCCGCCCGCGGGCGCGGGAGCACGGCGAGGGGTCCCAGGGCGGGAGCCGTCTCCAGCGGGCGGTCGGTGAAGAAGCGGGCGACCAGGTCCGCCACGTCGTCGGGGCGTTCCAGGACGACCCAGTGGTCGGAGTCGCCGATGGTCAGGAACCGGCTGCCCTCGATCGTCGCCGCGAAGGCGCGTTGCCGTCCGGGCGAAGAAACCGTGTCGTGCTCGCCCGCGAAGACGAGCGCCGGCACCCCGCTCAGCCCGCCGGAGAAGTCCGGCCGGTGGCCCAGCGCCCGGCGCAGCGACTGCGCGGCGTGCGGGGAATGGGTGAGCGCGTGCAGGAACGACCTGCGGACATAGCGCCGGGCGAGCTCCCTTCGGTGCACGGTGCGGTCCGGGTCCAGGCACATCAGGGCGTCGGCGGTCAGGGTGGCGAGCCCCGCCATGTCGCCGGTCGCCAGCCGGTCGACCGCCCGGCCCCACTGGGTCCGCTGGGCGTCGCTGATGTGGACCGGTACGCCGCCGAGCGCCAGCCGGGCGATGCGCCCAGGGTTCTGCCGGGCGCAGCCGAACGCGATCGACGTGCCGTAGGAGAAGCCGAAGAGGTTGACCCGGGGTACGCCCAGGTCGTCGATGATGCCGGTGACGGCCGCGTGGAGGATGTCGTCACCGGTGCCGGGCGGCAGCGGATCGGCGCCGCCCATGCCGGGCAGGTCGGCGGTGACGACCTGTGCCCGCGGTCCCAGGTGCTCGTCCATCTGCGGCCAGCCGTACATCCCCTGGAGCGCGCCGCCCAGGACGATGACGGGTTCGGTGCGGGGCGAGGGCTGCGGCAGGGTCCGGTAGCTGTAGCGCAGCCCGTGCACCGACAGGTTCCGGATGATCTCGTCGGGCATGGTGACCGTCCTTACGTGCGCCGCACGGTCAGGCCCTGGTGAGGACGAGTGCGGCATTGTGCCCGCCGAAGCCGAGCGAGGTCTTGACGGCCGCGTCGAACGCTCCGGGCCGGGCCTCCTTGCTCACCACTTCGAGCGGGATCTCCGGGTCGGGGACGTCCAGGTTGACGGTGGGCGGCACGAGTTGGTGCTGGAGGGCCAGCACGGTGAGCGCGGTCTCGATGCCGCCCGCGGCGCCGAGGGTGTGTCCGGTCATGGCCTTCGTCGACGTGACGAGGGGGTGCTCGCCGAGCACCCGGCGCAGCATCGTCGCCTCGATCAGGTCGTTCGACACGGTCGAGGTGCCGTGGGCGTTGACGTGCCCGATGTCCTTGGCGCCGACTCCGGCGTCCGCGAGGGCGGCACGCAGGGCCCGTTCGATGCCGAGGCCCTCGGGGTCCGGTGCGACGGCGGAATACGCGTCGCTGGACGCGCCGTATCCGGCGAGGTGCGCGCGGACGGTGGCGCCGCGGGCGCGGGCGTGTTCCGGACGTTCCAGTACGAGGAGTCCGGCGCCCTCGCCGACGACGAAGCCGTCGCGGTGCGCGTCGAAGGGGCGGCAGGCCGTCTCGGGGTCGTCCCGGCGGGTGGAGACGGCCTTCAACTGGCAGGCGCTGGCGATCAGCAGCCGGGAGCAGACCGATTCGGCGCCGCCCGCGACGGCGATGTCGCAGGCCCCGGTGCGCAGCATCTGGTGTGCCGTGCCGATGGCGACGGTGCCGGACGAGCAGGCGGTGGAGACGGCCTGGCTGGGGCCGTGCGCGCCGAGGTCCGTGGCGACGCTGCTGGCGGCGCCGTTGACGACGGTGAGCGGGGCGAGTTTGGGTGAGACCCGTCGGGCGCCGCGCTGGGTGAGGGTGGTGTGCTGTTCGTCGTAGAAGGGCAGTCCGCCGTGGGCCGAGCCGATGACGACGGCGACGCGGGAGCTGTCCCAGACCGCTGGGTCGAGCCCGGCGTCCGCGACGGCTTCGCGGGCGGCGATGACGGCGAGTTGCGAGAAGCGGTCCATGAGCCGCTGGGACGCCATCCCGAGGACCGCCCTCGTGTCGAGGCCCGTGATGGTGTACATGAAGTCGCAGGGCAGGTCGTGGAGTTCGGGCCTGTGCGGCACGGAGGGCGCGGTGGCGGCCTCGGTCACCCCGTGCCAGGTGGCAGCGGCGCCCACCCCCGCGGCGGTGACGAGGCCGATGCCGGTGACGGCGGCGGCGAACGGCTCGGGGCGGTACCGGGCGGTCATGCCGCGGCCTTGCGGTGCACGGCGTCGACCAGTTGACCGACGGTGTCGCGCGAGGTCAGCTGGACGTCCTCCAGGTCGATGCCCATCCGGTCCTCGATGAGGAGCCGCAGTTCCTCCAGGGCCAGGGAGTCCAGCCTGAGCTGACGGAGCGACGCTTCGGGACGGATCGCCACGGGATCGGTTCCGAAGTTCGCCACCAGCAAGGTGCTGATCTCGTCTGCCGTGCTCATGGGCACTCCTCCGCTGTCGTACGCGGTGACGCCTTGCCGCGTGAGAGGTCACTGCCGTCGGGGGACGCCGGCCGGTCCGGGGGGACCCTTTATACGCCCTGTCGGCGGCGGCTCCGGTCCGCGTTCCCCCGTGCGGTGGGGGGTTGGGCAGGTGTACGAATCCGCCGGTGCGCGGCCCCGGACGGATCGCCGGGGGCGGAGCGGGGCCGCGCGCCGTCAGAAGACGGTCAACAGGACTCCTCCTTATGGAGTTCCGCCCGTAAACTCCGCGATCATGAACACCGAATCCACACAGGCCACCGAGGTCTCCGCCGACGCCCGTGCCCTGTTCTCCACCATGTCCACGATGCGCGCCATGCGCCGCCTCAAGCCGGAACCCGTGCCGGACGAGACGCTGGAGCAGCTCATACAGGCCGCCGTCTGGGGTCCCAGCGGCGGCAACATGCAGTGTTACGAGTACGTCGTGGTGACCGACCGTGAAGTAATGGCGGGTCTGGCACCGCTGTGGAAGCGGTGCGTGGACGCCTATCTGGCGACGACCGGCAAGTACGCGCCGGAGGGCATGGACGACGCGGCGTACGGCCGGATGGTCGCCGCGATCGAGTACCAGCGCGACCACTTCGCGGACACGCCCGCGCTGATCGTGCCGTGCTACCGGTTCCCGGAGCCCCGGATCGAGGAGGAGGGCCTGATCGCGTACGCGCAGGAGCTCGGCCCGGCGGGCGTCGAGCACATGACGAACACTCAGACCCGCTTCCAGGCGCTCGCCGAGGGCTCCTGCGTCTATCCGGGGGTGCAGAACCTGCTGCTCGCCGCCCGCGCCCTGGGTCTCGCGGCGAACGTCACCATCTGGCACCTGATGCTGGAGCAGGAGTGGAAGCAGGCCCTCGGCATCCCCGAGGACATGCGCACCTTCGCCGCCGTTCCGGTCGGGTGGCCGCGGGGCAACTTCGGCCCGGTCCGGCGCCGCCCGGTGGCGGACGTCATCCACCGCGACCGCTGGTAGGGCGGCCGGCCCAGATCCGGGCGATCCCCCGGATCCGGGCCGCCACCGAGCGTCCTCGGGCGAACGCGTCCATGGACGTACGCCAACTCCATCGGAGTGAAGACGCGTTCGACACGCAGCGCGATGATTGTCATGCTCCAGACAGGTGGATACCCTGAGCGGGCTTCGCGGCCCCTCGGCCCATCCCACTCGGGCCCGGGGGCCGTTCTTCTCCCCCCACAGAGCAGGAGCAGGTATGCCCAGCCGCCCCGCAGCCCACACCAAGGCCCGCGCATCCGTGCTGGCGGCCCTCACCGCCACCGTCCTGACCCTCACCGGCACCCCGGCCCTCGCCGCCTCGGACTCCGGCAGTCCGATGAACCAGGCCTTCGAGCGGGCGGCCGACCGGTACGACGTACCGCGTGATCTGCTCGCCGCCGTCGGATACGGCGAGACCCGCCTCGACGGCCACTCCGGGCTCCCCAGCCAGGCGAACGGCTACGGCGTGATGCACCTCGTCAGCAACCCCACGAACCGGACGCTGGAGCAGGCCGCCGCCCTCACCGGCAAACCCCTGGCCGACCTCCGCGACGACACCGGGGCCAACATCCTGGGCGGCGCGGCGGTGCTGCGCGGATACGCGGACAAGCTCGGCCTCGACGCCCACGACCGCGAGGACATCGACGCCTGGTACCAGGCCGTCGCCCGCTACAGCGGCACCCGGGGTCCGGCCGCCGCCCTCTACGCCGACACGGTCTACACCTTCCTGGCGGACGGCCTCGACGCCGTCGCCCCGGACGGCGAGCGGATCTCGGTCACGGGCCGCCCGGTCTCCCCGCAGAAGGGCCCGCTCGCCGCCGCGGAGCCGAGCACCCGGAGCGCCGACTACCCGTCCGCGCTCTGGGTCCCCGCCCATGCGGACAACTTCGCGGCGGGCCGCTCCGCAGCGATCGACAAGGTGATCATCCATGTGACGCAGGGCTCGTACGCGGGCTCGATCAGCTGGTTCCAGAACCCGACCGCCCAGGTGAGCGCGCACTACGTGGTGCGCTCGTCCGACGGCCAGATCACCCAGATGGTGCGCGACAGCGACACCGCGTACCACGCGCGCAGCGCCAACTCCTCGGCGCTCGGGATCGAACACGAGGGATTCGTCGACGACCCGTCCTGGTTCACGGACTCGATGTACCGGTCGTCCGCGGCCCTGACCGCGTACCTGTGCGACCGGCACGGGATCCCGAAGGACCGGGCGCACATCATCGGCCACAGCGAGGCACCGGGCAACGACCACACCGACCCCGGCGTGAACTGGGACTGGACGCGCTACATGCAGCTGGTGGGCGGCGACACCGGGGGCGGCAACAGCGCCGACGGGCTGAGCTTCACCGCGTACGCCACCCAGCGGAGCGGCTCGACGGGCGCCCAGGTCAAGGCGGTCCAGCAGCTGCTCAACGAGCAGGGCCAGGCGGCGGGCGCCGCCGACGGCAGCTTCGGCCCGGCCACACAGGCCGCGGTGACGGCCTACCAGGAAGCACACGGGCTGACCGCCGACGGCATCGTGGGAGCCAGAACCTGGACGGCGCTCCTGTCGGCCGGCACGAGGACGACGCTCCAGGAAGGCGCTACGGGCGACGGCGTGAAGCGGCTCCAGCGCGCGCTGACCGCGACGCTCGGCTCGACCGTGGGCATCGACGGCAGCTTCGGCCCGGCGACGACGACAGCGGTGCGCGGCTATCAGACGAGCCGGGGCCTGACGGCCGACGGCATCGTGGGCCCGGAGACCTGGGCAGCGCTGCAGGCGGGCCGCTGACGGACACGGTCACGGGCGGGGCGGTGCGCCCCGCCCGTGACGTGCGAGAACACCCGGGACGTCACGTTTGGGTAACCCGCCGGAAACCCTTGACGTTTCTCCCGCATCGTTCCTAACCTCCTCGTGTAGTCGTACTTCACGTGCTGCGGCGCTTTCCGCAGTGTTTTGACAGGCACAGACATAGACCACCTGTCGGTGGTTTCGTCATGCCTGTTTTTTTGTGCTCCCCGTGCCGCCGATGGGTCTTCCTCGAAGGCGGATTCATGACACAACGTCCGAGCGTCAAAGGCGTCGCCGACGTCGTTGCGCTCATCGATGGGCTGGGAAAGATCACCGGCCGGGCGCAAGTCATCTGGTTTCTCGTGTTCGGCGGACTGTTCCTCGACGCCTACTCGAACGCGGCGCTGAGCGCCGGTCTGGGACCGATGACGTCCCAGATGGAGCTGACCACCACGCAGGTCTCGATCCTCACGCTCGCCCTGTTCTTCTTCAACATGGACGTGGGTGCGGACATCTGGCGCTGGTCGGTGGGGTCGGCCGCGGTCGTGGCCGTCGCCCTGCTGGCAGGCCAGTGGCCGATGCCCTGGGAGCGGATCACGGCCGTACCCCCGGAACGGTCAGCGCGCCGGGGGCTCTTCCGCTCGCTCGTACCGCAGTTCCACGACTCCGTTGCCGAAGGCCATCGTGCCCGCGAGCCGCAGGTCGGTCATGGTGTCCGTCGACGGGAACATGGGTTTTCCCCGGCCGATGAGGACCGGGTGGACGTAGATCCAGTACTCGTCGATCAGATCGAGCGCCGCGAAGGACGCGGCCAGCCCTGCGCCGCCGAGCGCCAGGTCGCCGCCGGGCTGCGCCTTCAGCGCCATGACCTCTTCCGCGACGACGTCATGGACGACGGTGGTGTTCCAGTCCGCCCGCTGCAGCGTCCGGGAGTAGACGTACTTCGGCATGTCCCGCCAGATGACGGCGAAGTCGGCCGTCGGCCCGGCGTTGGCCGGGTCCTGGTCGGCGGTGGGCCAGAATTCCGCCATCAACTCGTGGACGACCCGCCCGTGGAGGAAGCCGCCCATCGCGGCGAGCCGCTCGTTCAAGGCGTGGTGCAGCTCGTCGTCGACGTGATGCCAGTCGATGTCCTTGTCCGGGCTCTCGATATAGCCGTCGAGGGACATCGACATGAAATAGATGATCTTGCGCATCGCGAACCTCACCGGGGTAATCAGGGACGGGGCGGCGGAACGAATCCGACCTTACCCGGCGGCGGTCCACGGGGCGGGAAGGGACGGCGGCCGCTTGACGGCCCGCGGGCGCCCCGCGTAGATCTTCGGGGAAGGGGTGGATCACGAAGGGCCGCGCGGTCCGCCCGGCCGTCGGCCGGTCCGCAGGAGTCCGTGGTGAGAGTCGGAGCGGCACGCGCCGCCGCGGTCCGCTGGGTGGCCGAGCACGCCCGGCCTGCCCCCGGCTACCGCGGGGCGTACTTCAGCGGGTCGACCGTGGGACGGCCGGACGACGCCGAGCTGGCGCCCTCGTCCGATGTCGATGTCGTGGTCGTCACGGCGCAGGACGAACCGCCCGCCAAGCCCGGCAAACTCCGTTACGAGGAAGCCCTGTTGGAGATCTCCTACGTACCGTGGGCCGAACTGCGCGACCCGGCGGCGGTGCTCTCCTCGTACCATCTGGCGGGCAGCTTCCGCGAGGACACGGTCATCGACGATCCCACCGGACGGCTGCGCGCCCTGTACGCGGACGTCTCACCGCACTTCGCCGAGCGGAGCTGGGTGCGCCGACGGTGTCTGGACGCCCGGCACCGCGTCGAGAGCCGCCTCGCCGCGTTCGACGCCTCCGCACCCTTCCACGAGCAGGTGACGGCGTGGATGTTCCCCACCGGGGTCACCACGCACGTCCTGCTGGTCGCCGCACTGCGCAACCCCACCGTCCGGCTGCGCTATCCGGCCGCGCGCGACGTCCTGACCGCGTACCGGCGGCCGGAGCTCTATCCGGAGCTGCTGGGCCTCCTCGGCTGCGCGGACGTCTCCGAGCGGCGGGTGCGGCGCCATGTGGGCGAGCTGGCCCGGACGTTCGACGCCACGGTCCCCGTAGCGCGCACGCCGTTCTTCTTCAGCAGCGACCTCACCGCGCAGGCCCGTCCGATCGCCGTCGACGGCAGCCTGGAGCTCCTGGACCGGGGCGAGCACCGCGAGGCGGTCTTCTGGGTCGTCGCGACACTCGCCCGCTGCCACACGGTGCTGGCCGTGGACGATCCCGCGCTGCACGCCGCACGGCTGCCCGCGTTCGAGGCGGCGGTCGCCGAGCTCACCGGGATCACCGGCACCGCGGACGTCCTGGCCCGCCGCGAGGAGGTCACCCGGTTCCTGCCCCGGCTGTGGACGGCCGCCGAAGACATCATGGCGGCCGATCCGGACGTCACCGGGAAGTCCGGAGACGCTCTGCCGCCGCACCGCCCGCTCTGCTAATTTTCCCGCATGCCCCTTCCTCGTGCGTAGGACCCCGCACTGACCGCACCCGTTCTCCCCGGGTGCGGCACTCCGGTGTCCCCGCATACCCGCGGCGCCGTGTCCCCGCGCCGCCCTGACGAGGAATGTCATCGTGCCCACGTCTTCTTCCGCTCCCTCGCGCGCGCCTTCGTACGCCACCGTCCTGCGTACCCCCCATGCCGCGCGCACCTTCGGTGCCGCGCTGCTGGGGCGGCTCTCGTACGGGATGGTGCCGCTCGCGCTGCTGCTGGCGATCAGGGACGCCACCGGTTCGTACTCCGTCGCCGGCGCCGCCATGGCCCTGTTCGGGGCCGCCAGTGTCTTCCTCTCGCCCGCCCGTGCCGCGCTGATCGACCGGTACGGGCCACGCCGGGTCCTGCCACCGATGGCCGGGCTGTACGCGGCGGTGCTCGGCGCACTCGCCCTGGTCACCTGGCGGCCGGGCGCCCCGCCCCTCGCCCTGGGGGCGCTCGCCGTGGCGGCCGGTGTCTGCACTCCGCCGCTGGGTCCGGTCATGCGGACGCTGTGGAGCGGCCTCGTCCCGGACCGGGAGCTGTTGCGGCGCGCGTACAGCCTGGACGGTGTCGCCGAGGAACTGCTGTACGTCACCGGCCCGTTGCTGGTGGGCCTGATCGTGCGCGCCGGGCGACCGGCGGCCGGAGTGCTGGCCGGTGCCGTGCTGGTGTTCGTGGGGGCGCTGGCGCTGGTGTCGTCACCGGCGGTGCCCCGTAGGCACACGAGCCCCGAACCGGCCCCGTCCGACGCCCCCGCCGCGCCCCGGCTGCGGCTGCACGCCATCCCCGCGCTGCGTCATGCGGTGCTGGTGACGGCAGCCGTGGGGCTCTGCCTCGGGGCGCTCGATCTGCTGGTCGTGGCGTTCACCGAGCAGCTGCACCGGGCGGCCGCGGTGTCCTGGGTGCTGGCCGCCCTCTCGGCCGGGAGCGCCGTCGGCGGTCTCGCGTACGGGGCGGTCCGATGGAGGACGACGAACCGGGTGCGGCTGGTGGTGGCGGCCGCGGGGATGGGTGCGGCGCTGATGGTCGCCGGCCTCTCGCCCCGTCTGTACGTACTGGTCGCCGTCGTCGCGGTCGCCGGGCTGTTCGTCGCCCCGGTCCTCACGACCGCGTATCTGATCGCGGACGAGTCCGTGGACGCCGCCCGGCGCACCCAGGCGGGCGCCTGGGTCAACACCGCGTTCAACGCCGGGTCCTCGGGCGGCACCGCGGCGGTCGGACTGCTCGTCGGGCGGCTGCCGCTCGCGCTGTGCTTCGCCCTGGCGGCGGCGCCCGCGCTGCTGTGCGCGGCGGCATCGGTGCGTCCCCGCTCCCGGCTCGCGGGAGCGGGGGCGGAGGCGGAGGCGGGGGGCCGGGTCAGCGGAGCTTGATCGCGCCGCCGTCTGCCATCAGGGTCTGACCGGTGATGTAACGGGCGTCGTCGCTCGCCAGGAACGCGATGACGGGGGCGACGTCCGTGCGCGGGTCACCGAAGCGGCCGAGCGGGACCTTGGCGGCGGAGAGGGCGTACTGCTCGGGGTTGGCCTCGGCCCAGGCGGCGACGCCCGCGGTCCTCGCCATCGGCGCGACGACGTTGACCCGGATCTGGTCGGCGGCCCACTCGTTGGCGACGACCCGGCTCAGTCCGCGGATGGCCTCCTTGGCCGCGGCGTACGACGCCTGGTTCGGCTGGCCGTCGGTGCCCGCGCCCGAGGCGAAGTTGATCACCGCGCCCTGGCTCCTGCGGAGCTCGGGGTACGCGGCGAGCATGAAGTTGCGGGTGGCGAAGAGGCCGGTGTCCAGGGCGAGCTTCCAGTCGTCCTCGGTCTGCTCGGTGAAGGGCCGCACCCGTGAGGCGCTGGCGTTGTTCACCAGGGCGTCCAGGGCGCCGAAGCGCTCGACGGCCGTGTCCACCGCTAGGTCTCCGACCGCGCGGTCGGAGACGTCGCCCCGGATGAACACCACCGCGTCTCCGAGATCTGCCACGAGGGCGTCCCCTGCCTCCTGCTGGAGGTCGACGACCACGACCCGCGCGCCCCGCTCGACGAAGACCCGGATGAGCACCAGGTCCAGCGGGCCGTAGGCCTCCTCCAGGTCCTCGACGGCGTCGAGGTTGGCGCTGACGTCGTCGCGGATCGCGGTGTGCGGGCAGGCGCCGGTCTCGACCGCGCGGATGCGTTCGGTGGGCAGGACGCCCGCCGAGCGGAGGAAGCGGGCGTCCTCGTCGGTGTAGATGTCGTTGGTGACCACTGCCATGGAGAGCTCGCCGGCGAGTTCGCGGCACAGGGTAGCCAGGATCGAGCTCTTTCCGGTTCCGACGGGTCCCGCGACGCCCAGGCGAAAGGCCCGGGGCTGGTTCAGCGGCTGGTGGAAGTGGGGGTTGGGCTGCTGCGCGGGGGTGATGTCGTTCTCAGGCAAGGAACAGTCTCCGTTCGCGTCGTGCGTGTTCGAGCGCCCACTGTTCGGTGAGCGCGGCGGTACGGGCCGGCAGCCCGTCCGGGGTCCGTACGGCGAGGGCGGAGGCCACCGCCGATGCCGCGTCGGGTTCGGCGGCGAGGATCCAGGCGACCGAGTCGAGCGGGTCGCCGGGCAGGAGTTTGAGTGCGGCGGAGGCGACGGTCTGAAGCTCGTCGTAGACGACGGCGTGCGCCAACTCCTCCTCGGAGACCTTCAGTACGGCTCCGAGGGCGCCAAGCGTGACCGGCCGCAGGGGCCGGGGGCGCAGGACGGCCAGTGCGGTGACCGCCGGGTGGTCCGGGGCCAGCCGCCGGACCAGCCGGTGCACGCCCCGGTCGAGGGTCGCGGACGTCTCGCGCTGGGGTGCGGCCGGAATCCGGGCCGCGAGGGCGTGTTGCACGGGCCCGTAGTCGACCGGGTCCCGCCCCGCGGCCCGCAGGGCGAGAACGGCGGCCGCCGCCTCGGTGATGGCGGTGGTGTGCAGCCGGGCCCGCAGCAGTGCGGGGATCCGGTCGCGGGTGAGGCCGGCGACGATGGCCGGTTCGAGCCCGGCGCTGTAGGTGTACGCGCCGACCGGGAGCCGTCCGTCGCCGAGCAGCAGGGGTGCCAGTGCGACCATCAGAACATGGAGTACCGCTGGGCCAGCGGCAGTTCGGTGGCGGGTGACGGCTCGACGAGCTCCCCGTCGATACGGATGGCGAAGGTTTCCGGGTCCACCTCGATGTCCGGGAGCGCGGTGTTGTTCGGCAGGTCCGCCTTGGTGAGGTGGCGGGTGGGGCGTACGGCGACGAGTTCGCGTTCGAGGCCGAGCCGTTCGGCGAGGCCGTCGGCCAGGGCGGCCGGGGCCACGAAGCTGACCGAGAGGTGCGGGGCGGCCCCTGCGGCGGCGGGGCGCAGCAGGACGGGCTGGGTGGTGGGGATCGCGGCGTTGGCGTCGCCGAGGGGTGCGTGGACCACCATGCCGCCCTTGATCACGGCGGCGGGGCGGATGCCGAAGAACGCGGGCTCCCAGAGCACCAGGTCGGCGAGCTTGCCGGGTTCGGCGGAGCCGATGACGTGGGCGACGTCCGGGCAGATCGTGTACTTGGCGACGTAGCGGCGGGCCCGTTCGTTGTCGGCGGGCAGCTCGCTGACGCGGTCGCCGAAGCGCTGCTTCATCACATGGGCGACCTGCCAGGTGCGGCAGATGACCTCGCCGATGCGGCCCATCGCCTGGGCGTCGGATGAGGTGATGGAGAGGGCTCCGATGTCGTGCAGGATGTCCTCGGCCGCGATGGTGGAGGCGCGGATGCGGGACTCGGCGAAGGCGAGGTCTGGGTGTCGACGGCTCCGGCGGTCAGGATGCGTCCCTCGCCGGAGACGACCTCGGTGCCGGGGCCGATCACGAGGTCGGGGTGGACGCCGTCGCCGATGTCGGGGTTGCCGGAGCGGCCGAGGGCGACGATCCGGCCGGCCCGGATGCCGATGTCGGTCTTGACGACGCCCCAGTGGTCCAGGACCACGACATTGGTGATGACGAGGTCGAGGGCGCCGTCGGCGCGTGACGTGGTGGCCTGGCCCATCGATTCGCGGATGGACTTGCCGCCGCCGAAGACCGCCTCGTCGCCGCCGATGCAGCGGTCCTCCTCGACCTCGATCCAGAGGTCGGTGTCGGCGAGCCGGATGCGGTCGCCGGTGGTGGGGCCGTAGAACGCCGCGTAGGCGGCGCGGGGGTCGTGACGAGCTTGCGCCCGTCGGGGAAGGTCGCTTCGACCCGGACGTCGTGCAGCATCTCCGGAACACCTTCGAGCACGTCAGCGCGGGTGAGTACGGATCGCCCCGCGGTCATGAGGTCGGCCACCCGGGCCCCTTCCCGGGCTCGTTCCATCGCCCATCAGGCGAGCAGCGCGACGGACTCGGGGTAGTTGAGGCGTACGCCCCGCTCCAGCCGGTCGCGGCCAACCATTCCGGCAACACTCAGCAGCAATTTCTCCGTGTCGGACGGAGTGAGAAACATGGGATACCTCCATGGCGGCAGTTCTCGGAATTCCCGGAATCGCCTCGACCACCTTCCTCTTATAAGCCTCCGGGTACGGCCGTGGCAATTCGCACCACACCGCACAATGTCCCTTTCTTGCATCATGACCCACTACATACGGGCAAAGCAGACAAATTTTGGTCAAGCCGGGACCATGCGCGAGGCGGCCGCGCACCCCGGTCCAGGGGTGCGCGGCCGCCTCAAGAGGGAACCTCAGCAGGTCACTTCAGGCCGAAGGCCCGGATGATCTCTTGGTCCACGGAGAAGCCGTCGCCGGCCTCCGCGTGAGCCTTGAGCGAAACCGCGGTGGCGCCCTTCTTCGGGGTCTTGAACCGGGCGGTCCAGGAACCGGCCGAGTCCTTCTTCAGCTGCACCGCGCTCCAGGTCTCCCCGTCGTCGTAGCTGACCGACAGCGAGGCCTTCGTCGCCTTCACGGAACCGTCCAGCCACTCCTGCGTGGCGGACGAGAGACCGATCTCGGTCTGCTTCCCGGCCTGCACATCACCGGCCAGGTCGGTCGTGACGTCGTAGTCCAGCTGGAGGAGCGGGATGTCGGCCTGTTCCGGTCCGGCCGGGTCGATCGCGCCCGAGAGGAAGTTCCACTCGGTGTGCGTGCGGATCGAGGTCTTCCAGATCCCCTCGTCGCGCGAGGCGTCGAGCGCCAGCCGGTACGGCAGCTTCTCGGGCGAGAGGTCGAAGGCGTAGCCCGCGCGGCCCGCCGACTTCGCGAGCTGCTTGTCGCCCTGGAAGAAGGCGATGATGCCGCTGTCGTACTCGTTGTCCGGCATGGAGCCGGAGTGGCCGGCACCGGAGTCCGTCCACGGCGTGATGTTGAACTGGATGTCGTTGTACGAGGAGCGGAAGGGACCCCAGTAGCCGGTGCCCAGACGCGGGTGGCTGACCGGTGCGAACCACGAGTCCCGGTAGCTGCGGCCCGCGGTGTAGTCCATGGTGCCGCCGCGCTCCTCCAGCGCGGCCTCCGATTCGTCGTCGTTGAAGACCGAGTGGTCCTCGTACCAGAACGAGGCGCCGGGCAGCGGGGTGACCCATTCGGTACGGGTGGCGGGGTACTTCTCGTACTCGGGGAAGCCGATGCCGTAGCCGTAGTCGGGGATGTCGTAGCGGTAGCCGCCGCCGACCACGTCGCGGTTGCCGTAGAAGGTGTTCTCCACCTTCGCCAGCTGACGGGCGGTCGGGGCGAAGGCCAGCGAACGGTCCGGGATCGTGCCGTCGTGGCGGTCGACCAGGTCGTACACGTAGCGCGCGAACTTCCGCTGCTGGACGGTCACCTTCTTGCCGCGCTGGGCAGCCTTGACGAGTCCCTCGCCGGCCAGGCGCTGAACGGTGGCGACCGGGATCGCCGCCGTGGTGCCGTAGTCGGCGTAGGACTCCATCAGCACGCCGTCGCCCTGGTTGACGACGAAGAGCGCCTCGGCCCCGGCCGCGACGGCAGCCGCGATCCGGTCGGCGGGGGCCACCTCGGCGCTGCTGCGGATCACGACGGCCTTGCCCTTGGCGTCGACGCCACGGTAGTCGGCGGCGGCGCCGTTGCCCGCGAAGACTCCGGCGAGCTTCTTCCGGCTGTCCTCGGCGACGGGCGAACCGCCCTGCACCGCCACCGGCACATCACGGCCGTCGGCCGTCAGGTCGATCAGCTTCTCGCCCTGCCGCCAGCGGGTCAGGAAGGAGAAGCTGCCCTTGGTGACCTTCTTGGTCGGGCTCGCCCACAGCTGGTCGTACACCATCGGGATCTGGTACGCGTCGCGCTGGAGGGTGCCGTCCGGTGCGGTGCGCGCCATGTCGTAGCGCAGTTGGCGGTTCTCGGTCTCCTTCGGCGTCCTGACGCTGACCTTGTGGGCCTTGGAGGCGTCGAGGGAGACGGTGGTCGCCTTGTCGAGGACGATCTCGGGGGCCGCCAGGAAGGCGAGGGCCTTCGAGTCGGCGGTGTCGCCCTTGATGTCGGCGGCGGTCCAGGTGATGTAGTTGCCCGGCGGCAGCCGCAGCGTGGTCTCGCCCGACACCGCGACGACGCCCAGGTTCTCGTCGCCGAGGGCGGCGAAGATGACCTGTCCGTCCATCGGCTTGCCCGCGCGGTCGCGGAGCTCGATCTTCAGGTCGTAGAGCTCCTGCTCCTTGTTGAGCGCGAAGCCGGTGTGCGCGACGGTGGTGCCGGCGGCGTCCTTCGCGATCACCTGACCGGAGAAGGTGGTGTTGTTCGCGACCTTCGACGGGTCGAGCGAGAGGACGGCCTCGGCGGTCGAACCGGCGGGCACGGTCAGCTGCTTCTCCGAGAGTGTGTAGGCGTCGGCGTCCGTGTCGGTCGCCAGGTCCAGCGTGACGTCCTTGTCACCGGTGTTGCGGTAGGTGATGGTCCGCTCGGCGACCGGATCGGAGGCGGAGTGCGGCCAGTCGTAGGACGCGACGGCGACGGAGCCGGTGGCCTCGATCGTGGTGTCGATCGCCGCCTTCACATCGAGCCGGCCGGTGCCCTGCTCGTACGGGGTGTAGTCCGGCAGCTCCTTCGACGAGGTCATCAGCGCGTCCTTGATGCGCTGACCGGACCAGTCGGGGTGCCGCTCCTTCATGATGGCCGCGGCGCCCGCGACGTGCGGCGTCGCCATCGACGTACCGGACATCGACTGGTACATGCCGCTCATGCCCGGGACCGACTGCGAGGCGGCCGCGTTGATGTCGACGCCGGGTGCGGAGAGGTCCGGCTTCAGGCCGTAGGAGCGGGTGAGCGGGCCCATGGAGGAGAAGTCCGCGCGGTTGTCCTGCTTGTCGACGGCGGCGACGGTGAGCGCCTTGTCCGCCGAACCGGGCGAGCCGATGGTGCCCGCGCCGTACGCGTTGCCCGCCGCGATCACGAAGAGCGGACCGCCGTCGGCCGAGAGGGCGTTGACCGCCTGCGACATCGGGTCCGAACCGTCGTCCGGGATGCTGGAGCCCAGGCTCATGGAGACGACGTCGGCGCCTTCCGCCTTGGCCCACTCCATCGCCTCGATGATGCCGGAGTCCGCGCCGGAGCCCTCGTTGCTCAGCACCTTGCCGACGATCAGGTCGGCGGCCGGGGCGACGCCCTTGTTGAGGCCGTCGGAGGCGGCGCCGGAGCCCGCGATCGTGGAGGCGACGTGCGTACCGTGGCCGTTCTTGTCGTCGACCTCCTCACCGGGCACGAAGCTCCTGGACTCCAGGACGCGGTCCTTGACGTCCGGGTGGTCGGCGTCGATGCCGGTGTCCAGGACGGCGACCTTGGAGCCCTTGCCGTCGTAGCCGGCGGCCCAGGCCTGCGGGGCGTTGACCTGCGGGACGGAGTCCTTCAGCGCGGCCTCGACCCGGCCGTCGAGCCACAGCTTGTCGATGCCGTTGTCGAGTGAACGGGCCTTGGGCGTACCGGCGATGTCGTTCCAGAAGGAACGGGTGGTGGCCTTGCCCGCCTTCAGTGCCGCGCCGTGGATGCTCTCCAGCCGGCGGACCGTCTTGCTGCCGCGGGGTGCGGCCGGCAGCGAACGGGCCTTGCCGGCCGGGTAGGTGGCGATCAGCGGGATACCGCCGGACTTCTTGTCGTCGTACCCCATCTTCGCGAGCGCGGTGACGTTGAAGAGCCGGCGGTCCAGCTTGCCGGCGGCGATCAGGCCCGCCGCCTCGTCGGGCAGGACGTAGACGTCGTCACCCGCCTGCTGGACATGCACTCCGCCGGCCGCGCCGTCGGGGCGGTCCACGGTGACGGTGTCCTGCTTGCCGACCCCGTCGGTGTAGTGGACGACATCACCCGTCAGCAGGGTGACGTCGTACTGCTTGACCGGGGCGGCCCGGCGGTCGGTGGACGGGAGATGACCGGTGGCGGCGGAGGCCGAGCCCGTGACGGGGAGCAGTGCGCCGCTCACCAGGGCGACGGAGGTCGCTATGAGGAGGGCCCTGCGCCCCGCACGAGCGGGTCTCGCCCTGCCGGAGACGGTGGAGGGGGTGAATGTCATGCAGCTGATCTACCGGTAAATCGGCGGCTGCGGTGAGGTTCACACCTGGCGTGAATGCGCCGTGGCGGCTAACCGCCGGTCGGCGCGGGTGCGCGCGGGGGGCCTGTTCAGGCCACGGAGGCGATGCGCCCGGCGGGCGGCCGGGCGCTGCTGTGATGGATCGGGGTGTGCGCGCCGGTCAGCGGAACACCACTGCCGCCGCGGCGGTCGGCGACTATCTCGGCGGCGATCGACAGGGCGGTCTCCTCGGGCGTACGGGCGCCCAGATCGAGGCCGATCGGCGAGTGCAGGCGGGCCAGTTCCCGTTCGGTGACCCCGGCCTCGCGCAGCCGGTCGTTGCGTTCCAGATGGGTGCGGCGCGAGCCCATCGCGCCGACGTACGCGACCGGCAGCTTCAACGCCGCCTCCAGCAGCGGGACATCGAACTTGGCGTCATGGGTGAGAACGCACAGAACGGTGCGGGTGTCAATGCCGGTCCGGGCCAGATAGCGGTGCGGCCAGTCGACGGCCAGCTCGTCGGCGTCCGGGAACCTGGCCTTCGTGGCGAACACCGGGCGGGCGTCGCACACCGTGACGTGGTAGCCGAGGAACTTCCCGGCCCGCACCAGCGCGGCGGCGAAGTCGATGGCCCCGAACACGATCATGCGGGGCGGTGGAACGCTGGACTCGACGAGCAGCGTGAGGGGCTGCCCGCAGCGCGAGCCCTCGGCGCCGATGGTGACGGACCCGGTGCGGCCCGCGTCCAGCATCGCGCGGGCCTCGGCCGCTGCGGTGCGGTCGAGCTCGGGGTGTCCCCCCAGCCCGCCCTCGTATCCGCTGTCCGGCCGGACGAGCAGGGGCCGGCCCAGGAGTTCGGCGGGCCCGTCGGTGATCCGGGCGACCGCCGCCGCCTCGCCGCGTGCGGCGGCGGCCAGTGCGGCGGCGTACACCGGGCGGGCGGGGTCGTCCGCCCGGACCGGTGTCACCAGGATGTCGATGACGCCGCCGCAGGTCAGACCGACCGCGAAGGCGTCCTCGTCGCTGTAGCCGAACCGCTCCCGCACGGTGATGCCGTCATCGAGGGCCTGTTGGCACAGTTCGTACACCGCGCCCTCCACACACCCGCCGGAGACCGAGCCGATCGCCGTGCCGTCACGGTCGACGGCCAGTGCGGCGCCGGGCTGCCGGGGCGCGCTGCCACCGACGGCCACGACCGTGGCCACGGCGAATTCGCGTCCCTGCCCGGCCCACCGGTCGAGCTCCTCGGCGATGTCCAGCATCTCGGCCTCCTTGGCGGATGTGTGAAGGCGGGGACGTCAGTTGACGCCCAGCCAGCTCTCGAGCGGGTGGAGTGCGAAGTAGACGACGAAGATCACCGTCAGCCCCCACATGAAGCCCCCGACCTCGCGGGCCCGGCCCTGGGCGACCTTGATCGCGACCCAGGAGATGACACCGGCCGCCACACCGGTGGTGATGGTGTAAGTGAACGGCATCAGGACCACGGTCAGGAAGACCGGGATGGCGACGGCGCGGTCGCTCCAGTCCACGTGTCGGGCGTTCTGCATCATCATGGCGCCGATGACGACGAGGGCGGCGGAGGCCACCTCGGCCGGCACGATCGCCGTGAGCGGGGTGAAGAAGAGGCAGGCCGCGAAGAAGAGGCCGGTGACGACGGAGGCGAGTCCGGTACGGGCGCCCTCGCCGACTCCGGTCGCGGATTCCACGAAGACCGTCTGTCCGGAACCACCGGCGACGCCGCCGACCGCACCGCCGACACCGTCGATGAACAGCGCCTTGGACAGGCCCGGCATCCGCCCCTTGTCGTCGGCCAGCTCGGCCTCGGTACCGACACCGATGATGGTGGCCATCGCGTCGAAGAAGCCGGCCAGTACGAGGGTGAAGACGACGAAGCCGACGGTCATCGCCCCGACATCGCCCCAGCCGCCGAACTCGACGTCCCCGAAGAGCGAGAAGTCCGGCGCGGAGACCGCGGAACCCTTGAGCTCGGGCGGGCCGCTGCTCCAGATCTTCGGGTCGACGTCGGCGACCTTGTTGATCACGACGGCGACCACGGTACCGACGACGATGCCGATCAGGATCGCGCCGGGGATGTTGCGGGCCTGGAGCATGAAGATGAGGAGCAGGGTCACCGCGAAGACGAGAACGGGCCAGCCGGCAAGTTCGCCGGCCGGGCCGAGCGTCACCGGGGTTGCGGCGCCCTTGCCCACGAAGCCGGCCTTGTAGAGGCCGATGAGGGCGATGAACAGACCGATGCCCATGGTGATGCCGTGCTTCAGCGCGAGCGGGATCGCGTTCATGATCAGCTCACGCAGGCCGGTGACCACCAGCAGGCAGATCACCAGGCCGTACATCACGCACATGCCCATGGCCTGCGGCCAGGTCATTTCCGGGGCGACCTGTGAGGCCAGGACGCCCGAGACGCTGAGTCCCGCGGCGAGCGCGAGGGGGACCTTGCCGACGAATCCCATCAGCAGGGTGGTCGCCGCCGCCGCGAGTGCGGTGGCGGTGATCAGGCCCGGCTGGCTGAGAATGTTCCCGTCCACGTCCTTGCCGCCGAGGATGAGCGGGTTGAGCAGCAGGATGTACGCCATGGCCATGAAGGTCGTGACTCCGCCGCGCACTTCGCGCGCGACGGTCGATCTGCGCTCGGATATGTGAAAGTACCGGTCGAGCCAAGATCTGCCGGCGGGGACGCGCGAGCCGGGGCCCGCTTCCTCCGCGGTGTTCTGGGGCTCCACTGACTGCTGGGTCATGATGCCTGACTCCCAAGGTTCACAGGGGCACCCGCGATGAGGATTCGAGATGCGGGATTTGGGATGACTGCGCTGGCGGCACGACCCGGGGGACGGCCCGAGGCGAACTGTTCATGCAGGGTGGATGTACGGGTACTTCGTCTTCGGTCGAGCAGGTCAAGGGCCGCGAGCGGTGCGGAACTTGGGGTTTTCCGGGCGGTGCGGGCGGAGGAAGTGCGACGTTCCCTGGAGGCGCGCACCGCCCGGAGGCTGTGGAGGAGCCGCGGTCAGGTGCCGGTGAGGTACTCGGGTCGTACCGGCGTCCTGTTGAGCTCCAGTCCCGTCGCGTTCCGGATCGCCGCGAGTACGGCCGGGGTGGACGACAGGGTGGGGGCCTCGCCGACGCCACGGAGCCCGTACGGGGCGTGGTCGTCGGCGAGTTCGAGCACATCGACCGGGATGGTCGGTGTGTCGAGGATGGTGGGGAGCAGGTAGTCCGTGAAGGAGGGGTTGCGCACCTTCGCGGTCCTGGGGTCGACGATGATCTCCTCCATGACGGCGATGCCCATCCCCTGGATGGTGCCGCCCTGGATCTGGCCCACGACCGACAGCGGGTTGAGCGCCTTGCCGACGTCCTGGGCGCAGGCCAGTTCGATGACCTTGACCAGTCCGAGTTCGGTGTCGACCTCGACGACCGCGCGGTGCGCGGCGAAGGAGTACTGGACGTGGCCGTTGCCCTGTCCGGTGCGCAGGTCGAAGGCCTCGGTGGGCCGGTGGCGCCACTCCAGCTCGATGTCGACCGCCTCGTCCTCCAGCACGTCGGCCAGATCGGCCAGTGCCTCGCCGCCGTCGGTGACGACCTTGCCGCCCTCCAGGAGGAGTTCGGCGGTGGCCCAGGCCGGGTGGTACGTGCCGAACTTGCGGCGGCCGATGTCCAGGACCTGTTCGCGGACGGCCTCGCAGGAGTTCTTCACCGCGCCGCCGGTGACGTACGTCTGCCGGGAGGCGGAGGTCGAGCCGGCCGAGCCGACCCGGGTGTCGGCCGGGTGGATGGTGACCTGGGCGACGCCGAGTTCGGTACGGGCGATCTGGGCGTGCACGGTGACGCCGCCCTGTCCGACCTCGGCCATGGCGGTGTGCACGGTCACGACGGGTTCGCCGCCGATGACCTCCATGCGCACCCGGGCGGTGGAGTAGTCGTCGAAGCCCTCGGAGAAGCCGACGTTCTTCAGGCCGACGGCGTAGCCGACACCGCGTACGACGCCTTCGCCGTGCGTGGTGTTGGACAGTCCGCCGGGCAGCGCCCGTACGTCGGCCTGCTCGCCGGCACTCTCCCACTGGCGCTCGGGCGGCAGTGGCATGGCCTTGACCCGGCGCAGCAGTTCGGCGACGGGCGCGGGCGAGTCGACCCGCTGCCCGGTCGGCAGCAGGGTGCCCTGCTCCATGGCGTTGAGCTGCCTGAACTCGACCGGGTCCATGCCGAGTTCGGCGGCGACCTTGTCCATCTGCGCCTCGTAGGCGAAGCAGGCCTGGACCGCGCCGAAGCCGCGCATCGCGCCGCAGGGCGGGTTGTTGGTGTAGAGGGCGAGCGCCTCGATGTCGACGTCCTCGACGACGTACGGGCCGACGGCGAGCGAGGAGGCGTTGCCGACGACGGCCGGGGAGGCGGAGGCGTAGGCGCCGCCGTCCAGCACGATGCGGCACTTCATGTGGGTGAGCTTGCCGTCACGGGTCGCGCCGTGCTCGTACCAGAGCTTGGCGGGGTGGCGGTGGACGTGTCCGAAGAAGGACTCGAAGCGGTTGTAGACGATCTTCACCGGCTTGCCGGTGCGCAGCGCCAGCAGGCAGGCGTGGATCTGCATCGACAGGTCCTCGCGGCCGCCGAAGGCGCCGCCGACGCCGGAGAGCGTCATGCGGACCTTGTCCTCGGGCAGGCCGAGAACGGGGGCGATCTGGCGCAGGTCGGAGTGCAGCCACTGGGTGGCGACGTACAGGTCGACGCCGCCGTCCTCGGCGGGCACGGCGAGGCCGGACTCGGGGCCGAGGAAGGCCTGGTCCTGCATGCCGAAGACGTACTCGCCGCTGACCACGACATCGGCGCGGGCCTTCGCCGCCTCCGCGTCGCCGCGGATGATCGGCTGGCGGTGGACGATGTTGGGGTGCGCCACGTGCCCGATGTGGTGGTCGGTGCGGCCCTCGTGGACGAGGACCGCGTCGTCGGCGGTGGCACTGGCCTCGTCGGTGATGACCGGCAGCTCGCGGTAGTCGATCCGGATCTTCGCGGCGGCGCGGCGGGCGGTCTCCGGGTGGTCGGCGGCGACGAGCGCCACCGGCTCGCCGTGGTGGCGGACCTTGCCGTGGGCGAGGACGGGGGTGTCCTGGATCTCCAGGCCGTAGTTCTTCACCGCGGTCGGCAGGTCGTCGTAGGTGAGGACGGCGTAGACGCCGGAGGTGGCGAGGGCCTCGGAGGTGTCGATCGACACGATCTCGGCGTGCGCGACGGTGGAGCGCAGGGTGTGGCCCCAGAGCATGTCCTCGTGCCACATGTCCGAGGAGTACGCGAACTCGCCGGTGACCTTCAGGATGCCGTCGGGGCGCAGCGTTGACTCGCCGATGCCGCCCTTGGTGCGGGTGCCCTGGTTGATACTGGTGGGGGAACCGGTGACGCCCATCGTCTAGACCGCCTCTTCCGCACGGGCGGCCGCGAGGCGGACCGCGTCGAGGATCTTCTCGTAGCCGGTGCAACGGCAGAGGTTGCCGGACAGCGCCTCGCGGATGTCCGCGTCGGAGGGCTCGGGGGTGCGCTCCAGCAGTTCGTCGGCTGCGACCAGCAGACCGGGGGTGCAGAAGCCGCACTGGACGGCTCCGGCGTCGATGAACGCCTGCTGGATCGGGGAGAGCTCACCGGTTTCCCGGGCGTCCTCGCCGGATGGCTCGGCCTCCCAGCGCCGGGCCTCGTCGAGCGCGGTACCGCAGGCGCCGGAGGCGCAGCCGGTACCGGGGTGGGCCTCGGAGCGGTGGGCGGCGAAGTCGGCGAGACCCTCGACGGTGATGACCTCGCGGCCCTCGACCTGGCCGGCGGCCACCAGACAGGAGCAGACCGGAACCCCGTCGAGGCGGACCGTGCAGGAACCGCATTCGCCCTGCTCGCAGGCGTTCTTGGAGCCGGGCAGGCCCATCCGCTCACGCAGCACGTAGAGGAGGGACTCGCCCTCCCAGACGTCGTCGGCCTCGTGCCTGCGGCCGTTGACGGTGAAATTGACACGCATGGCTATGCGGCTCCTTCGGTGCTGCGGCCGTTGCCGCGGTACGACTCCCAGGTCCAGCCGAGGGTCCGGCGGGCCATGATCCCGACCGCGTGCCTGCGATAGCTCGCGGTGCCGCGCACGTCGTCGATCGGGTTGCAGGCGGCCGCGGCGAGCGTGGCGAACTGTGTGGCGACGGACGGTGTGATGATCGTGCGGCTTTCCCAGAACCCGCCCTCTTCGAGTGCGGCGTTCAGGAAGTCCTCGGCCGCCTTCGCCCGTACGGGGGTCGGGGCGGCGGATCCGATGCCGGTGCGGACCGTACGGGTCTCGGGGTGCAGCGCCAGGCCGAAGGCGCAGACGGCGATGACCATCGCGTTGCGGGTGCCGACCTTGGAGAACTGCTGCGGCCCGTCGGCCTTCTTGATGTGCACGGCCCGGATCAGCTCGTCCGGTTCCAGGGCGTTGCGCTTGACGCCGGTGTAGAAGGCGTCGATGGGGATCAGCCGGGTTCCGCGGACGGATTCGGCCTCCACCTCGGCGCCCGCGGCGAGCAGCGCCGGGTGTGCGTCCCCGGCGGGCGAGGCGGTGCCCAGGTTGCCGCCGACGCCGCCGCGGTTGCGGATCTGCGGCGAGGCGACGGTGTGCGAGGCGAGCGCCAGACCGGGCAGCTCGGCCCGCAGGTGCTCCATGATGGCGCTGTAGGGGACAGAGGCGCCGAGCCGTACGCTCTCCCGGCCCACCTCCCACTCGGACAGCTCACCGATGCGATTGAGGTCCAGGAGGTACTCGGGCCGCCGGTGATCGAAGTTGATCTCGACCATCACGTCGGTGCCACCCGCGATGGGCACAGCCGTCGGGTGCTCGGCCTTGGCGGCGAGCGCCTCCTCCCAGCTGGCGGGGCGAAGGAAGTCCATGAGTGGCTCTCTTCTTCTCATTCGGGTCGTTCGCTCGGGCTGGGGACGGCCGGCCCTGGACTGGTCGTTCATATGTTGTTCACGCGGTGTGTGGCCCAGTACACAAGCCCTGCTCCACCTGGTGCAGTCACCGAAACCATGAAGGAGTTGGTTGCTCTCCGTTCTTGTCTTGTAGATTCGAACGAATGACGGGTCTCTGCGACCTCACCGCAATACCCAGTTTTCACCCGCGACAACAAATGAGATCGGCGGCGACGAGATGCGGCTGCGCGCACTGCTGGAGACCGACGCGCTGGGCCTGCGGCTGCTCGGCGACGACGGCGAGCTGGACCGGTCGGTCCGTGGTGTGATGACCACCGACCTGCGGGACCCCAGCCGCTACCTCACGGGCGGCGAGCTGGTCCTGACGGGCCTGGCCTGGCACCGGGACGCGAAGGACTCCGAGCCCTTCGTACGGATCCTCGCGGGAGCCGGTGTCGCCGGGCTCGCGGCGGGCGAGGCGGAGCTCGGCGACATTCCGGCCGATCTGGTCGAGGCGTGTCACCGGCACCGGCTGCCGCTCTTCGCCGTCAACGAGACCGTCGCGTTCGCAACGATCACCGAGCATGTGGTCCGCCAGGTGTCCGGCGAGCGCGCCGGAGACCTGGCGGCGGTGGTCGACCGGCACCGCCGGCTGATGACCTCGGGGCCGGCGGGCGGCGGTCCCGAGGTGGTCCTCGATCTACTCGGTACCGACCTGGACCTGCGGGCCTGGGTCCTCTCGCCCACCGGCCGGCAGATCGCGGGCGCCGGTACGCCGCTGCCCGGACCGGTCGGCGCGGAGCTGGCCGGTCTCCATCTGGCCGCGGTCCGCTCCGGCCGCCGCGCCCCGTACCGGGCCGCGGCCGGTGGGGTGACGTATTCGCTCTTCCCGATCCGGAACAACAGCCGGAGCGCCGTTCCGGCCTCCCGTGACGTGCGTGAATCGGTGCTCTCCGACTGGCTGCTCGCCGTCGAGGCCGACGCGAGCGACTGGCCGGCCGCCCGGCTCGACCTGCTCCAGGGCGTCACCCAGCTGATCGCGGTCGAGCGGGACCGTCGGGACGCGGCCCGTACGGTACGCCGCAGGCTCGCCCAGGAGGTCCTTGAGCTGGTCCAGGCGGGCTCCCCGCCCGCCGAGATCGCCGCCAGGCTGCGGGTCGCCGCTCCGGTCCTGCTCCCCGGCCTCGGGGCCGCGCCGCACTGGCAGGTGGTGGTGGCCCGGGTCGACTGGGACGCGCAGGGCGCCTCCGCGGGCACCGGGTCCGGCATCGCGGGCGGCGCGGTCGCCCAGGCGCTGCTGGAGGAGATCCTGGTCGACCCGGCCGTGACCGGCCCCGACTCGGCGGACCGGATCGCGGTCGCGCACTCCGGCGACGAGGCCGTCGCGCTGGTGCCGCTGCCCGCCGCCGTCCCGCCGTCCGCGGACACGGCAGGCGACACGGACCCGGACGGGCCGGAAACCTCCGCGGAGGGTCCCGCGCTGCACGCCGACGTCCTGCTGGCCGCCGTCCACGCCCCGCTCTCCGCGGGGCTGGCCGACGACGGCCGCCTGACACTCGGTGTCAGCGCCTCGGTGCATTCGCCCGAGGGGCTGCGCGGCGCACTGGAGGAGGCCCGGCACGCCCGCCGGGTGGCGGCGGCCCGTCCGGGGCGGGTCTGCGCGGCCGGCCATCACGAGCTGGCCTCGCACGTGCTGCTGCTGCCGTTCGTCCCGGACGACGTGCGCCGCGCGTTCACCGCACGGCTGCTCGACCCGCTGCGGGACTACGACCGGCGGCACCGCGCGGAGCTGATCCCGACCCTGGAGTCGTTCCTGGACTGCGACGGTTCATGGACCCGCTGTGCGGCCCGGCTGCATCTGCACGTCAACACGTTGCGCTACCGGGTCGGGCGAATCGAGCAGTTGACGGGGCGTGACCTTTCGCGGCTGGAGGACAAGCTCGATTTCTTCCTCGCCCTGCGTATGAGCTGACTCCCGGGACTCCGGCGGCCACGGAGGCCTCACGTCGATTGTGAAAACTTTCACCTGACATTGCCTCGACCCCTTGGCCCGGCGTGCCATTCCGTGCTCTGATGCGGCCAGACTCAACAGCTCAATGGCGCGCTCGGGGAGGGCAATGTGGCGTACACCGCCATGTCTGGTTCCGGAACGACAGCAGATGACGATCCGCCGCTCCAGACAGCGGTATGGCGGTTGCGGTCACGCGCATGCTGGACGGACGCCGCGGCGCTGCTCGAACAGGACGCCGCCACCGATCCGGCGGCGGCGCTCCAGCGGACGGCCCTGCTGACCGAGCGGTGTCTGTACACGGGACAGGGCTGGACCGACGCCGAGGACGCCCTGCGCACCGCCGAGGCCCTGGCCCACGACGACGCCGAGCGCGGGGCCGCCGCCTGCGAACGCGGACATCTCGCGTACGCCTCGACCCTGCTGCGGGTACGGGACCGGGCCGACGAGGCCCGGGTGGCGCTGAGCCGGGCGGCGGCGCTTCTCTCGCCGGCCGCAGCGGCCCGCCCGCTGCTCGACTTCCGGCGGGGCCTGATCGCCCAGAACATCGCCGATTCGCCGCAGGCCGCGCGCGCCGCGTACCGCAGGGCGCATGCCGGTGCCACCGCCCAGGGCGACGAACTGCTCCTCTCCTCGACCTGGCGCCACCTCGCCCTGATCGCGCTGCGCGAGGGGGAGCTGGCGGAGGCCCGGCACGGGTTCGCGGAGTCCCTGCGGATACGGGAGGAGCTGGGCTACCTGGTCGGGACGGCCCCGGCGCTCATCGCCATGGCGGACGCCGAACCGGAGCCCGAGGCGGCGACCCGGCTGCGCGCCGAGGCGGGCAGGCTCTTCCGGCTGCTCGGCGGCGTACCGACCTGGCTGGCCCCGCACATCGACCCGCCGGGGCCGGAGACGGCCGGGGCGAACTGAGGCCGGGCCGGGGGGCTGCCGCCGCGCCTTCGGGTGCCGGGTGCCGACGCCCGTCCGAGACCTGTACCCGTCCGAGGGCTGCACCCGTCCGAGGCCGACACCTGTCCGAGGGCGGGGCAGGGGTTTCCGCAGCGCCCTCGGGGCGTCAGACGCCGACGCCCGTGAAGTGTGCCCGTACGAGTGACTGCACGACCGCCACGTCCTGGGCGATCAGCGCGTCCAGCAGTGCGGTGTGTTCGGCGGCGTCCGCAGGCAGGTCGGCGCGGCGGGTGACGGGGCCGGCCTTCAGGGGCCACTGGGAGCGGCGGTGCAGATCGTCGGCCACGGTCACCAGTTGGGCGTTGCCGGAGAGGGCGAGCACCGCTCCGTGGAAGGCCCGGTCGGCCTCCGCGTAACTCGCCCGGTCGCCACCGGCCGCCGCCGCGACGGTGGCGTCGGCCAGTGGGCGCAGGGCGCACCAGCCCGTCGGCGGCACGGTGCGGGCGAGCCGCAGCATGACGGGGACCTCGATCAGTGCCCGTACCTCGGCCAGCTCGGCCAGCTCGCGCGGGCCGCGTTCGGAGATCCGGAAGCCGCGGTTCGGCACGACCTCGACGGCTCCCTCGACGGCCAGTTGCTGCATCGCCTCGCGCACCGGCGTGGCGGAGACCCCGAAGCGGGCGCCGAGGGCCGGGGCGGAGTAGACGCGCCCGGGGACGAGTTCGCCGTCGGCGAGGGCGGCGCGCAGGGCGTCCAGGATCTGGCCGCGCACGGAGTGCCGCCGCACCACGACCCGGGGCGCGGGCGGCTCGCTGTGGGTGTGCTCGCCACGGGCCTGTTCGGGCACCCGGGCGGACGGGTGGGCGGTCACGGACGCGGCGGACGCGTACGGCGGCCGCACTTCCTCACGCGTTCTGCCCTGCTCCACGGGTACCTCCTCGGCCGGCCGGGCACGGCTCGCGTGTGCTGTGCCCCTTGTGCACGATAGGCGGAGGAGGCCGCAGTTCAAACATCGATCCGTTCGGGTAAGGTAAGGCTTACCTCTAAACGATCGCGATTCGGTGGTCCTCGCATGCCCCTCCCCGCCCTGCTTCCCGCACCGCACCCCGCTGCGACGACCTCGGCCGTGGCAGCGGCTTACGCGCGTCTGGCCGAGGTCTTCCCGGGACTGCGCGCCGAGGTGCTCGCGGACGGCGAGTCCGCCCCGGGCGGCGTCGGCTGGGTGGGTGCGCACGAGCTCGCGGCCGGCGGTGGCGCCCTGGACACCTTCCTCGCCTGGGACAACGCGCAGGTGCTTCGGGACTACGGACAGCAGGCCCGGCCCGACGTGGTCGCCAGCTTCGGGCTGCACCGTTACGCCTGGCCGACCTGTCTGCTGGTGACGGTGCCGTGGTTCCTGCACCGGCGGGTGCCCCGGATCCCGGTCGAGGACGTCGCGTTCCAGCGGGCGCTGGGCCATCTGACCGTCCGGGTGCGGGAGTTCGCCTGCCTGCCCGACGATCCCGCGGCGGCGCTGCCGGGTGCCCGGGTGGTGGCGGACGAGGCCGCGCTGCGCGCCGAGGTCCTCTCGTCGGTGGCCGAGCACCTCGGACCCGTGCTCGACGGCTTCGGGCCGCGCATGCGGCGTGGCAAGCGGGCGTTGTGGGGCATGGCGACGGACGAGATCGTCGAGGGCCTCTGGTACATCGCCCATCTCCTGGGCGAGGAGCGGCGTGCGATGGCCGAGCTGGACGCGCTCCTGCCGGGCACCACGAAGCCGTACGTCGGCACGGCGGGCTTTCGCGAACTGATCGGTCCCGGCGGTGAGTCGCTGCCCACCCGCGACCGGGCGAGCTGCTGCCTCTTCTACACGCTGCGGCCCGAGGACACCTGTGTCACCTGCCCGCGCACCTGCGATGCCGACCGGCTCCGGAAGCTGACGCCCGTCTCCTGATCCACACCGCCCGCAAGGGTGACGTAATTCGAACAGAACTGCCCCACCACTGAGGGGTATTCGACCAGATCGCGGAAAATTCACCCGCTCAACCACCCCATTGGCATTCACTTGCCCTGAAACCGCCTGGACTTGAGCGAATCTCCGCCACAATTGCGTCCGAAACGCCCTACGCGACGCAAGGGACCGCGCATGAGACTGACCGACATACCGCTTGACTGGCTGCTTCCGGGCGCCGTGCTGCTCGCGGGGGTCATGGCGGCTGTGGCGGTGGCGGTGGTCGCGCGCGGCAAGCGCGCCTCTGACACATCCACAGCCGACGACACCTGGGAACGCAGCGAGGAGCGGCGCAGACGCAAGGAAGCGCTCTACGCCACCGCTTCGTACGTCCTGTTGTTCTGCTGCGCGGCGGTCGCCGCCGCGCTCTCCTTCCACGGTCTGGTCGGCTTCGGCCGGCAAAACCTCGGCCTCGCCAGGGGCTGGGAGTACCTGGTGCCGTTCGGCCTCGACGGGGCCGCGATGTTCTGCTCCGTGCTCGCCGTCCGGGAGGCCAGCCACGGCGACGCGGCACTCGGCTCCCGGCTGCTGGTGTGGACCTTCGCCGGTGCCGCCGCCTGGTTCAACTGGGTGCACGCACCGCGCGGCCTGGACCACGCGGGCGCCCCGCACTTCTTCGCGGGGATGTCGCTCTCGGCGGCCGTGCTCTTCGACCGGGCACTGAAGCAGACCCGCGTCGCCGCGCTGCGCGAGCAGGGCCTGGTGCCCCGCCCGCTGCCGCAGATCCGGATCGTACGGTGGCTGCGGGCACCCCGGGAGACCTTCGGCGCCTGGTCGCTGATGCTGCTCGAAGGGGTACGCACGCTCGACGAGGCGGTCGACGAGGTACGCGAGGACCGCAGGGAGAACGAGCAGAACCGTCTCCGCAGAAAGGACCAGGAGAAGCTCGACCGGGCACAGATCAAGGCCCTGAACCGGCAGAACCGGGCCTGGGGGCGGGCAGGCAATGCCGGCACCCAGGTGGACGTCCAGGCCATCGCCGCAGCGGGCTCCGCGCAGTCCGTCGCGGAGCCCGCCATATCCGAGCCGGGTCAGCTGCCTCTGCGACCCCGGCCATCCCTGCAAGCCGTCAGCGGCTCCAGCTCCAACAGCGCCTCGGACCTGAGCACAACTGATCCGAGAGCCGTCGACCTCACTGCCGAGGACGACACCCTGTCCCTGCCCCGGCTCGACTCGCTGGAGCAGAAACTGAAGAACCTGGAGCAGCAGTTCGGCTGACCCTCTTGGGACGGCACGCAATTCAACACGGTTGGCTCTGAACGGTCCTGACCATCCCACGGATGGTCAGGACCGTTCGCCGTCCAGTTCGAACCAGACCACCTTGCCCAGCGTCTTCGGGCTGACCCCCCAGGCGTCCGCGAGGCTCTCCACCAGGATCAGACCCCTGCCGTGCGTACCGTCGTCGGCGTTCGACACGTGCGACACGGGCATCCCCGGGACGAAGTCCCTCACCTCCACCCGCAGTTTCTGCGGCGCCACGCTGACGGCGACGACCGCGCCGTCGTCCGTGTGGACGAGCGCGTTGGTCACCAGCTCACTGAGCAGCAGCTCGGCCACCTGTGCGGGCTCCTCCCTCCATCGATACCTCAGTAATTCGCGTACAGCACACCGCACTTCGGAAACCGCGGCCAGATCGGCGCGGCACAGCCTGCGATGCAGCCGGCCCATTCCCTGACGCTCCATCTCCCCCGCCCGCACAGTGAATCGCCTCCTTGTCGTCGAATGTGCTTCACGCAATGCATGCCCCGCCCACGGGCTGTCACGCTTGCCGACGAGTCAATGAGTGCGAAAACACAGCATCCGGGGCGGATCCCGCGCTCCAGGACGTGGGACTACCGCCGTTCAGGTTAACTTCCAAAAAATTCACATGAGTTGGCGTTGACGGGACCACATCTACGCGCGTCATCATGATGGGTATGCGAATCCCCCCACGGATCACCACGCTCGGCGGCGTCGCCGCCCTCCTGTCCGTTCTCTTCGTCGGTGGCCACGTCGCGGCGACCGCGACGGCCGCCACCACGTCGGTCGGCAGCATCTGCTACTCCGCCCTCCCCTCCCAGGCACACGACACCCTCGATCTCATCGACTCCGGTGGCCCCTTCCCCTACGACCAGGACGGCGTCGTCTTCCAGAACCGCGAAGGCGTCCTGCCCGGTCAGAGCACCGGCTACTACCACGAGTACACCGTGATCACCCCCGGCGCCCCGACCCGTGGCGCACGCCGGATAGTCACCGGTGAGAAGAGCCAGGAGGACTACTACACCTCCGACCACTACGTGACGTTCGACCTCGTCGACCTCGGCTGCTGAACCCTCCCCGGTCAGGTCCGCGCCGCAGTCCCCCACCTGCGGCGCGGACCACCGAAGCGACGGACTTGTACGCTCCCTCCATGACCGTGACCTATGTGATCGACGGCTCCCAGGTCACCGGCCTGGAGCGTTTCTGGAACGTGGTCGGCGAGGCGGTGAACGGGCCCGGCGGCTACTTCGGCCGCAATCCCGACTCCTTCGCGGACTGCCTGCGCGGCGGGATGGGCACGCCGGACGACGGCGACTTCGTCATCGAGTGGCGGGACCACGCCCGCTCGGCGCGCGCCCTGGGCCATGAGGAGACCGCGCGGTACCTGCGCGGCCTGCTGGGCCGCGCCGATCCGAGCAACCTGCCGCGGCTGCGCGAGGAACTGGCCCGGGCGGGCGCGGGGCTCGGGCCGACGCTCTTCGACCGGCTGCTGGAGATCATCCGGGACGAGACACCTGCGGGCACCCTGCGACTGCGCTGAGGGCCACGGGCGCGGCGTCGGCCGCACCCGTGACCCTCCGTCGAGCGATGCCGCCCGGCTCAGTACTGCGTGGAGACCTTCACTCCGCCGAAGTCCTGCACGGCGTAGAGGCTGATGTAGTGGGCGCCTTCCGCCGGGTGGTCGACGGTCAGCGTGTGGGCGTTTCCGCTGCCGGTCGCCCGGGCGGTGTAGGAGCTCATGGTGGCCCAGCCGCCGGCGCTGTAGTAGAGGTCGGCATCCCCCGTGCCCCCGCTCGTCGTGATCTTCAGCCGGGCGGTGCCGGCGGGCACGTAGACGTAGAGGTAGGAGTAGTTGCCCTTGGTGGCCTGCTGCCCGCTGCGGGCGCAGTTCTGGCCGAGTTCACGGTTGTCGGCGGCGGCACACTCGGTGCCCGGCTCGGTGGGCGGGTTGGTGGTGGTGCCGCAACTGCCGGCCGCACAGGACGTCAGCCAGGTGTTCCAGTCGGCGTCGTAACGGCTGCCGATCGTGGAGGTGAGCAGGGTGCGGGCGCCGTTCCAGTCGCCGCCGCGGTAGAGACCGAGCAGCTTGTCCACGTCGGCGCGGTGTGACTGGAGCATGTAACGGACCGCCAGATAGCCCCAGTTGTATATGCGGGCCTGGTCGGCGTTCTCGTACGTGGTGTCGAACAGGGTGCGCAGGGTGTAGGTGTGCGCCGCTGCCTGGGTGACGGCGTCGTCGTAGGTGACGTCACGGTAGGTGTAGGAGACGTACTCCGCGAAGCCCTCGATCCACCAGATGGTCGGCGTCGTGATGCCGGCGTCGAAGTCACCGGCCATGTCGAACCGGCCGTCGAGGTAGTGCGTGTACTCGTGGTTGAGGTTCCAGATCTGGAAGACGGGCCGGACCCACTCGGCCTCGTAGGCGATGAACCGCGGCTGGTTGCCGGCCGCGGCGGGGTCGCCCTCCAGGTACATTCCGCCGTTGTTGGTGTCGATGCCGTAGATGGCCCCGGCGTAGGTCTGGTAGTCGGTGCTCGAGTCGAAGACCACCACCTCGATGGAGCTGTTGCGGTCGTTGGCGACGGGGCCGCTGTCCCGCACCACGTTGTGGAAGTAGGCGTCCTGGTTGCGCAGACTGGTGCAGGCGGTCGCGAGGTCGGACGAGGACATCTGCTGGGCCAGGATGCGAATGCTGGTACTGCACGTGTAGTTGACCGGGAGTACGGCGCTCTTGAGCCGGGCCGACAGGTCGCAGGTGCCGTAGGCGGAGCAGTTGGCCGCGTCGTAGTAGTCGGTCATCTCCGCCAGGCCGACCCAGAGCGGCGCGGTGGGTCCGGTCAGGGAGCTCCGGCCGAGCAGGTCGGTGACGAGGGGGCGGGCCTTGGGCCGCAGCGACGCCTCCTGGAGGAAGCGTGCCAGCTCGCGTCCCGCGTTGGAGGTCAGATACGACTGGTTCGTGCCCAGCAGGCTCAGGTGGTCACGGGCGAAGCCGGCGAGCGAGTCGAGCAGGCTCGGGTCCGCCTCGACCGCGCTGACGAACTCCGGCACCTGATGGCCCCGGAAGGTCACGGTGTACACGTTGTTGACCGCGTTGAGCATGTACCAGGAGCTGTTGTACGAGGCGTTGTAGTCGGCGAGCAGGCGCTTGACGACGTACAGGTAGCGGGCGTTCTGCTCCGCGCTGTCGATGAGGGTGACGGCCTCGGCCAGGGTCTCGCCGTTGGCGTCCGTGACATCGCGGGAGTGCGCGGAGGCGAAGAAGCCGTCAAGTCCGCCCCGGATGGCGGTACACAGCGCGGCACCGTAACTGCCCACGGTGCCCGGGTCGTAGTACTGCACGTAGTAGCCGGCCCGGAGGAAGAGCACCAGTTGCGGCATGCCGGTGCTGCTGTCGCCCGGGTAGGCGGCCGATCCGTCGCGCATGGCGTTGGCGACGCTGACCATCTGGGCCTCACGGAAGGCGAGGTACCCGTCGTTGCCCTTGACCCCGAACAGGGTGTTGACGCAGTCGGTCGTCGACGACTTGACCTGCTGCACCAGGGCGCTTCCGGTGCGGCTGGTGAAATCGGCGACGGAACAGGCGGTGGCCGCGCCGGTTCCGGCCGACTTCGCGGCGGAGCGGGCCTTGGCCTTCATCGAGGGGGCGGGGTGGCTCGGCGCGGAGGTCCCGGGGTCGTCGTAGTCGCGCCGCAGCGCGTCCTTGGAAGCGGTCTGCGGTGCCCGGTCCGCGGGCTTCAGCGCCTTGTCACCCAGGTGACCGGCATCCTGGACGGGTGCGGTGAGGGCCTGTGCGGCGGGGCCACCCGGATCCGGTGCGGTCGGGTCAACGCCCGCCCGCTCGGCGGCCGTCGCACTTGCGGCGGCCGCGATGGCGGGGTGGACCTCGGTAGCCCGGCTCGGTGCCGCGAGCATGCCGACTCCCAGACAGGCCGCCAGGGCCACGGTGGATAGCCCGGTGAATCTCTGACGAACCGTTCGGTTCTTCACGTGCCGCCTCCCAGCGGAGTGGTGGCCGCGCGACGGTGCGCGGTCGTGGGGGATGGTGCGCGGGTCGAGGCCTGACGGGGATGAGCGCATGACATGGACACGACCTCGATCGCGGCCGTCTGTACAATGGCACATGTCACATGTTCTTTGGAAGGCGTTGCGCGCAGATTCGCCGGATCGCCAACTCCCGCCCGCAGCACGCCGTTTGCGGCCGGTGCCGGCACAGCCGAGGAGTACCGATTCGTGACCGAGCTCCAAGTCCCCTTCCACACCGGCAGCCATGACCTGCCGGTCACCCCGGCCCTGGACGCCTTCATGCGCGCCGCCTGGGCCGACACCCCTCTTCCCGCGGGTGACCGCGTCCCGGGCCACGCCCTGACGCCGGCCCGCCGCGCACGGGTGGCGGCACGGTTTCCGGGCGAGCGGCTGGTCATCCCGGCGGGCGCCCTCGCCGTCCGGTCCAACGACACGGACCACCGGTTCAGACCGCACACCGGGTACGCCTGGCTCACCGGCCTCACCGGGGAGGACCAGGCCGGCCATGTGCTGGTCCTGGAGCCCGACGGGGACGCCCACCACGAGGCGGTCCTCTACCTGAGAGTCCGGTCACCGCGTACCGACGGCGAGTTCTAAGGAGCCGGGGCAGGTGCTCACCGTGGGGCCGGGGCTGTACCTCCGGCCGGACGACGAGACGCTCCCCCGGGAGCTCCGGGGCATCGGCATCAGGATCGAGGACGACCTCGTGATCACGGCGGACGGCGCTCGGCTGATGTCATCCGCGCTGCCCCGGACGGCATCGAGGCGTGGATGGCGGAGTTGTTGGAGAGCTGAGGAACGCCGAACTCCCGCCCCTCAAGGGGCGGGAGGGAGGCGCTGGGGGCATCGGCCTGCCGGTTCGGCGGCCCCAGACCTCAGACCTTGGCCTGAGGCCTCAGGCGTTGGTCTCAGACCTCAGGCCTGGGCAGCCGGTACTCCCTCGGGCTTCCCATCCACCCGCTTGCCGTCGGCCCACAGGGAGCGGACATGGGACATGTGGGCGAGCATGCAGGCCTCGGCGCCCGGGGCGTCACCGGCGACCACCAGATCCAGCAGCTGTACGTGCTCCTCGGCCGAAGCCGTCAACTGCCCCGATTCGGCGAGCCTGTTCAGCCCGTACAGCCGGGAGCGCTTGCGCAGCTCGCCGACCTCCTCGACCAGTCGGCGGTTCCCGGCCAGCCCGAGCAGGCCGAGGTGGAAGCGGCGGTCCGCCTCCAGGTAGCCCAGGATGTCGTGCCGGCGCGCGGCCTCGACGATCTCCAGCGCGACGGGGCGCAGCGCCTCCAGCTCCCGCGTCAGGCCCATCCGCGCGATCCGGCCGACGGTGGGGACCTCGATCATGGCGCGGAGCTCGGTGAAGTCGTCGAGATCCTGATCGGTCACCTCGGTGATCCGGAAGCCCTTGTTGCGGACGGCCTCGACCAGTCCCTCCCGGGCCAGATCGAGCATGGCCTCGCGGACGGGCGTCGCGGAGACACCGAACTCCGAGGCCAGCGCGGGCGCGGAGTAGATCGTCCCAGGCCTCAACTCCCCGGAGATCAGAGCCGCCCGCAGCGCGTGCGCCACCTGGTCGCGCAGATGTTCCTGCGCCGAGATCACGTTGAGCGACGTCAGGCGGGCCATGTCTGTTCCTCCAGCACCGTACGGAGCCCCAGAATACAATGTCACGTTGCCCGGGAACCCGGCCTCGCGGTACGGGAAGTGCGAGGCCGGGGCAGGGAGCGGCCGGTGGGTCACCGTTTCACAGCAGGAACCCTTCGGGGAACGGGTCGGCCGGGTCCAGGAAGTACTGCGCCGTTCCGGTGACCCAGGCCCGGCCCGTGATGGTGGGGACGACCGCGGGCAGTGTTCCCACGGTGGTCTCCCCGACGAGTCGGCCGGTGAACGACGTACCGATGAATGACTCGTTGACGAAGTCCGCGTTCAGGGGGAGCTCGCCCCGCGCGTGCAGCTGCGCCATCCGTGCGGAGGTGCCGGTGCCGCACGGTGACCGGTCGAACCACCCGGGGTGGATGGCCATGGCGTGCCGGGAATGGACGGCGTCGGAGCCGGGTGCGATCAACTGGACGTGCTTGAGCCCGTGGATGCCGGGGTCGAGCGGGTGGACCGGGCGGTCGGTGTCATTGACCGCGTCCATCAGGGCGAGCCCCGCCGCCAGCAGTTCGTCCTTGCGTGATCTGTCGAAGGGGATCGCGAGGTCGGCCAGTTGCACCATCGCGTAGAAGTTGCCGCCGTACGCGAGGTCGTAGGTGACCGTGCCGAGGCCGGGCACCTTCGCCGTGAGCCCGAGTCCGGCGCAGAAGGCGGGGACGTTGGTGAGGGTGACGGAGGTGGCTGCTCCGTCCTCGACGTGCACATCGACGGACACCAGTCCGGCCGGGGTGTCCAGCCGCACCGTGGTGACCGGTTCAATAACCTCCACCATGCCGGTCTCCACCAGCACGGTGGCCACCCCGATGGTGCCGTGTCCGCACATCGGCAGGCAGCCCGAGACCTCCATGAACAGGACCCCGAAGTCGGCGTCGGGGCGGGTCGGCGGCTGGAGGACGGCACCGCTCATGGCGGCGTGGCCGCGCGGCTCGTACATCAGCAGGGTGCGCACCGCGTCGCGGTGCGCCATGAAGTGGTTGCGCCGTTCGGCCATGGTGGCGCCGGGGATCGTGCCGATCCCGCCGGTGATCACCCGCGTGGGCATGCCCTCGGTGTGCGAGTCGACGGCATGGAATAGGTGACGCGTTCGCAAGTCTCCCCCTCGGTCGTCCTGCCGGTCCGCTGCGATGCGAAGTGGTTGATACGCGTTGTTCGGTGCGCTGGTCAGGTGCTGCGACCGGGGCGGTCCAGCCCCTCGGCGAGTGCCTTCTCGGTGGCGGTACGCACGGCGGCCATGGCATCGGTGCCGAGGGGCAGCCGGGGCGGCCGGGTGGGACCGCCGTGCCGTCCGACGATGTCCATCGACGCCTTGATCGCCTGCACGAACTCCGGCTTCGAGTCCCACCGCAGCAGCGGGTGCAGCCGCCGGTACAGCGGGAGTGCCGTCGCCGGGTCACTGGAGACGGCGGCGCGGTAGAGCTCGACACAGCTTTCGGGCAGCATGTTGGGGCAGCCCGCGATCCAGCCGACCGCGCCGGCCAGGGCGAGTTCCAGCAGGACGTCGTCGGCGCCGACCAGCAGGTCGAGCCCGGGAGCCTCCTCGGCGATCTCGTAGGCCCTGCGGACGTCCCCGCTGAACTCCTTGACGGCCACGATGGATCCGTCCGCGTGGAGCTGGGCGAGCAGTCGGGGGTTCAGATCGACCTTGGTGTCGTACGGATTGTTGTACGCGACGACCGGCAGGCCCGCCTCGGCGACTTCGGCGTAGTGCGCACGGACCGCGGAGTCCTCGCACGGGTAGCCGTTGGGCGGTAGCAGCAGTACGGAGCCGGCGCCCACCTCCGCGGCCCGGTCGGCCCAGCGCCGTGACTGGACGCTGTCATAGGCGGAGACTCCGGGCATGACCCTGGCCCCGTCCCCGGCGGCCTCGACCGCGACGCGCACCACTTGGTCGCGCTCCTGGTCCGTGAGGGTCTGGTACTCCCCCAGCGAGCCATTGGGCACCACCCCGTCGCAGCCGGCGTCCACGAGGCCACGGACGTGGGCCGCGTACGCGTCGAAGTCGATGGAACGGTCGTCGCGCAGGGTGAGCGGGGTGGCGACCATGACGCCTCGCCAGGGGCGGCTGTGTGCAGGGGAGTTCATCGGCATCGGGGCTCCTCTTGAGGTGTGACATGGCATGAACCGGCGAAGGGGAAGGGGGACGGGGAAGGACTGGGACTGGGACTAGGACTAGGACTAGGACCGGGATCGGTACCGAGTCCGGGGCGGGTTCCGGGAGACGTGCGTGCCGCGGGGCTTCACCCGTCCTCGTGGCGGACCGCACGGGCGAGCGTGGAGAGCGGGACCGGACAGGCGAGCGGTCGGCGGTCGGGGGCTCCGGCTTCCGCGGCGCACCCCGCCAGCTCCCGCACCGCGAATCCGCACACCCGGCCCTGGCACCAGCCCATTCCGGCTCGGGTGAGGAGTTTCACCGTACGGCTGTCCCCGGCGCCGAGTTCGTCGACCGCGGTGCGGATGGCGCCGGCGGTGACCTCCTCGCAGCGGCAGACCTCCGTGTCCTCGGCGGCCCACTCGATCCAGCCGGGTCCGGGCCGGTGCGCGGCGCCCATCAGCTCGGCGAACGCGCGCATCCGGCGCCGGGCCCGCCGCAGCGCGATCACCCGCCGCGCGCCCCGGCCCCGCGCCCCGCCGCGGGCTTCATCGATCACCGTGAGTGCGGCCAGTTCTCCCTCGGTCAGGGCGAGTTGCACGCCGCCGATGCCGCCCGTCTCGCCCGCCGCCCAGACGCGGGGCACGGTGGTGCGCAGGTCTTCGTCGAGCACCAGGGCCGCCACCCCGTCCGCGCCGCACCGGGTGGCGCAGCCCAGGCCGACGGCGAGGTCCAGCAGGGGTACCAGGCCGTGGCCCACGGCCAGGGTGTCACAGTCGATACGGCGCCCGGTCCCGGGCAGCGGACGCCATTCGCGGTCCAGGCGGCTGACGGTGACGCCCTCCACCCGGTCGGTGCCGTGCACGGCGGTGACCGCGTGGTGCGTCAGCACCCGTACCCGGTTGCGCACCAGCGCCGCGCCGTGCCGTGCCGCCTCCCGGAGCCGGCCGGGATCGGCGGCCAGGACGAGGGGAGCACGTCCGTACGCCCCGTATCCGCCGGCCTCCACCAGCACGGGCACCTGGGCACCTGCCCGGGCCAGGGACACCGCGACGGCCTGCAGCAGCGGTCCGCTTCCCGCGACGACGATGCGTCGCCCCGGCAGCACCAGCCCCGACTTGAGCATGGCCTGTGCTCCTGCCGCGCCCACGACGCCCGGCAGGGTCCAGCCGGGGAAGGGGAGTTGGCGCTCGTGGGAGCCGGTCGCGATGAGCAGACGGCGTGCGCGCAGAGCGGCCGAACCTCCGCCGTCGGGGCCGGTGACGGCGTGCAGGGTCCAGTCCGCTCCGGTCCGCTCGACGGCCCACACCTGGTGCCCGGCCAGGTGGCGGATCCGCCCCACGCCGCGATGCCGGTCGAGACGGTCCCTCAGTCCGGCGAACCGCGCCCAGCCGTGGTGCAGCGCCTCGGGCCGGGTGGCGCCGAGGCCGGGGGCCGGGGCGCGGTAGTACTGGCCGCCCGGCGCGTCCGCCGCGTCGAGCAGGATGACCTGGAGTCCGCCGTCGGCCGCGGTGACCGCAGCGGCCAGTCCCGCCGGTCCGGCGCCCACGACCGCGAGTTCGGTGAAGGGCGGCGCGTCCGCGGAGTCGTGGGCCTCAGTGGAGGAGACCGGCATGTCCGTCCCCCTCCTGGGTCGTGACCACGTCACCAGGTCGGGCGGGCAGCAGACAGGCCCGCCGGCCGGGAAGTCCGTTCACGGTGACCAGGCAGTCGAAACAGGAGCCGATACCGCAGAACGCTCCCCGCGGCTCCCCGTTCACCCTGGTGGTGCGCCAACTGAGGACGGAGGCCGCCCAGAGGACCGCCGCGACGCTCTGGCCGGGCAGGGCGTGGACCGGGCTGCCGTCGAAGGTGATCTCGAAACCCGGCCCCGGCTCGGCACCGGCCACGCCTGCCGGGGTCCGGGCGGCGGTGCGCCTACGGATACGTATCACCAGGGCTCCTGTCTCGATGATCGGGCGGTCGGGCGGCTTGCGGACGGTTCGCGGGCTGCTCGGGGCGTGCGTCGGACGGGCCGGACCGGTCGCGGGCCGCCCCGCCGCTCGGGCGCGCGTCCTCGTGGCCGACGGTTCACTGCCTGGATCCGGGCGTCCTGTCGAACCGGTCGGGCCTGAACGGCTCGGGGTCGATGGCGGGTTCCTCCCCGCGGATCGCCGCGATGACCAGCGCCGCCGTGGCGGGCGCCAGCCCGATGCCCGCGCCCTCGTGACCGCAGGCGTGGAAGAGGCCCGGTACCCGGCGGTCGGGTCCGATCGCCGGGAGGTGGTCGGGCAGGTAGGGGCGGAAGCCGTGGTAGGCCCGCAGCACTCGGGCATGGCCGAGTACGGGGAAGAGCGCCGCCGCGGCGGCGGCCAGCCGGCTGATCACCGGCACGGACAACGTACGGTCGAAGCCGACCCGTTCACGGCTGGCGCCGATCAGCACGGGCCCCGATGGCGTCCCCTCCACGACGGGCGAGGTCTGCAGAGCGGCCGACGCGCTGGACACATCGGCCACGTACTCCGCCGCGTACACCTTGTGCCTGATCAGGGGCGGCAGCGGCTCGGTCACCAGGACGAACCCGCGCCTGGGCAGGACGGGCAGTTCCACCCCCGCCAGCGCGGCCAGTTCGCCGCCCCCGACGCCCGTGGCGTTGATCACCGCGGGAGCGAGCAGGTCGCCCCGGCCGGTCCGTACGCCGCGCACCGCGCCCGTCGGCCCGGTCAGCACGGCCGTGACCGCCTCCCCCAGGTGGACACTGGCCCCGGCGTCGCGCGCCGCCCGCACCAAGTGGGCTGTGGCCAGGGCGGGTTGTACCTGGGCGTCCTGCGGATAGAGGACTCCGCCCGCCAGGCCGGGCGCGAGGTGCGGTTCCAGTCCGGGCAGCTCGTGCGGGGCCACCACGGAGGTCCGCACCCCCGCCTCGGCCTGTCTGGCCGCCGTCGCGGTCAGGGTGGCGAACGACGACTCGTCCGCCGCGACCACCAGACCTCCCTTCCGCTCGAACTCGATCACGGTGGGCAGCACTTGGGAGAGCTCGTACCAGAGGGAAGTGGAGAGCAGTGCGAGGTCGAGCTCCGGACCCGGCGGCTTGTCGGAGACCAGGAGGTTCCCCTCCCCCGCCCCGGTGGTACCGGCGACGACCGGTCCTCGGTCCACCATCGCGACCGCGAGTCCGGACCGGACCGCGTAGTAGGCGCAGGCGGCGCCGACCACTCCGGCCCCGACAACGACGACATCCAAAGGCTGTCTCGTGAACACGCCAGTAATATGTCACATTGCTCACGGGGTGCCAAGAGGGCGTTACCACCTGTGATCTGACGTGCTGTCACATAGGTGGTGCCCATCGCCACAGCGGTTGGGCACCACGCTCCGGGGCCGGCTGAAGCGGGTCGGGGAAGGAGGGTGAGGGACCGCGGGTCAGGGGCGGGGCACGTTCCTGATGTTGGAGCGGGCCATCTGGACCATCCGGCCCACTCCGCCGTCCAGCACGATCTTGCTTGCCGAGAGCGCGAAGCCGGTCAACATGTCCGCGCTGATCTTCGGCGGGATGGAGAGCGCGTTGGGGTCGGTGACGATGTCGACGAGGGCAGGGCCCCGGTGTTTGAAGGCGTCCTTGAGGGCGCTTTCGAGCTGCTTGGGCTTCTCGACACGCACGCCGTACGCCCCCGAGGCTCGCGCGACGGCCGCGAAGTCCGGGTTCTTGTTGGTCGTGCCGAACGACGGCAGTCCCGCCACCAGCATCTCCAGTTCGACCATGCCCAGAGCGGAGTTGTTGAACAGTACGACCTTCACCGGCAGGTCGTACTGGACGAGAGTCAGGAAGTCCCCCATCAGCATGGCGAATCCGCCGTCCCCGGACATCGAGACGACCTGCCGGTTCCGGTCCGTGAACTGTGCGCCGATGGCCTGGGGCAGGGCGTTGGCCATCGAACCGTGCGTGAACGAACCGATCACCCGGCGTTTGCCGTTCGGTGACAGATAGCGGGCCGCCCAGACGTTGCACATGCCGGTGTCGACCGTGAACACCGCTTCCTCGTCGGCGAGTTCATCCAGCACCGATGCCACGTACTCCGGGTGGATCGGAACGTGCTTGTCGACCTTTCGGGTGTACGCCTTGATCACGCCCTCCAGCGCGTCGGCGTGCTTCTTCAGCATCCGGTCGAGGAATTTGCGGTCGGTCTTCGGCTTCACCCGCGGGGTCAGACAGCGAAGCGTCTCGCGGACATCGCCCCAGACCGCCAGATCGAGCTTGGACCGGCGGCCCAGGTGCTCGGGCCGCACATCGACCTGGACGATCTTCACGTCCGTGGGGAGGAAGGCGTTGTACGGGAAGTCCGTACCGAGCAGGATCAGCAGGTCGCACTCATGGGTGGCCTCGTAGGCGGCACCGTAGCCGAGCAGGCCGCTCATCCCGACGTCGTACGGGTTGTCGTACTGGATCCACTCCTTGCCGCGCAACGCGTGCCCGACCGGCGACTTCACCCGCTCGGCGAACTCCATGACCTCGGCGTGCGCACCCGCCGTTCCGCTGCCGCAGAACAGCGTCACCCGTTTGGCCTCGTCGACCATCCGGCAGAGCTTCTCGATCTCCTCGTCGCCCGGCCGCACGGTGGGCCGCGAGGTGACCAGGGCGTGCTCTACGGCCTTCTCCGGGGCGGGCTGCGAGGCGATGTCGCCCGGCATCGAGACGACGCTGACGCCGCCCCGGCCGATCGCGTGCTGGATGGCCGTCTGGAGCAGCCGCGGCATCTGCTGCGGGTTGGAGATCATCTCGTTGTAGTGGCTGCACTCCTGGAAGAGCAGCTCCGGGTGGGTTTCCTGGAAGTAGCCGAGGCCGATCTCGCTCGACGGGATGTGCGAGGCGAGCGCGAGCACGGGCGCCATGGAGCGGTGTGCGTCGTAGAGGCCGTTGATGAGGTGCAGATTGCCGGGGCCGCACGATCCGGCGCAGGCCGCCAGCGTGCCGGTGATCTGCGCCTCCGCGCCGGCGGCGAACGCGGCCGTCTCCTCGTGTCTGACCTGGATCCAGTCCATGCCCCGGTGCCGGCGGATGGCGTCGACGACCGGGTTGAGGCTGTCGCCGACGACCCCGTACAGGCGCTTGACGCCTGCCCGGGCGAGGATTTCGACGAACTGCTCCGACACGTTCTGCTTGGCCATGGGTGTGCGCTCCCTCTGCCTGTGCTCCGTGCACGTTCGGCTGTCCGGACTCCGGGATGGTGAAACCTCGGCCGGGTCCGGGGCGTGACGCCTCGGCCGGACGGGCTCTCCGGAGTCCATCAACCCATGGCACGCGCGGTTACGCCTCCCAGACGCCGACCGCCGTCCGGTCGTCGGCGTACCCCTTCACCCTGATCTGGGTGTCCGCGAGGAACGCAGCGAGGCCCGGCGCCCGGCCGGGTGCCCAGCGCTCGGCGAGCTCGTCGGCCAGCGCCGGCTCGTCGCGCAACGGATCTGACAGACCGGTGCTGCACAGCAGCAGGGTGTCGCCCGGCCGGGCGACCGAGGCGCGGAACCGGAACGGCTCGGCGGGCGGCGGGACCGGGCTCTCGATGTACGGGGACGGGCCGGTGGTAATCCCCAGGTCCATGGTCAGCCGCTCGCCCCCGGGCCCGCTCTCGGGTACCGCCGAACCGAAGCCGACCACGCCCTCCCCGGTGAGTTCGCAGGGATGCGGAACCGTCGGTTCGAGGTCCCTCCAGCGGCCGTCGCGCAGCCGGAAGAGCCCGCCGCCGCCGACGCCGAAGAAGACCCGGGTGCGGCAGTCGGGATCGGCGGACAGCAGGAGGCAGCGCAGGCCCGCCGTGTACTCGTGCGGTTGCAGCCCGAGTTCGGCGGCGCGGGCGCGGAGTTTGCCGTAGCTGCGGTCGGCGAGCCGGTGAAGTCCGGACTTGAGGTCGCTGCGGCGGCCCGCCCGTATGTCCTCGGAGAGCCTGAGATGGCTGCGTCCGACGGCTTCGCCGATCCAGCGGCAGGCGTCGACGGCGGCCGGATGCGCGCCCGCGGCGGCGCGGGCGCCTCCCGCGACGGCGACCAGGACCAGGGCGCTCTCGGCGGTGCCGAAGCGCACGGTGAGCAGCGCGTCGCGCCGGGGTTCGCCCCGGAACCGTGCGGAGTCACCGCGCACGGAGGCGGCACGCAGGGTGTACGTCCCGTAGCTGGCGCCGTCGAGCACGGTGTCGGCGACGAGGGAGTGAATCTCGTGCGGGTCGGTGGCGGGCAGCGCGGTGGGCTCCGCGTCGTACGTGGGCGGCCGGGCGCCCACATGGGCGACGGCGGGTCGGGGTGCTCGCGCCTCGGCGGCGGGGACGACGGGGGCCGGGGCGGCCGGGGCCTCCGCCTCGGGCCGCTCGTCGGCCGTCCGCTCGACGACCGGCCACCTGGGCAACGGCGGAACCGACGTGTCGGCCGGCGGGACGGGCGGCACCGTGTCGGCCGGCGGGACGGGCGGCACCGTGTCGGCCGGCGGGACGGGCGGCGGGGACACGAGGGTCGGCGCCTCGGCCGCGGGCGGCTCCTCCGCGCCCCGTCCGGGCAGCAGACCCTGGGCGACACGGGGATCGACGGGCCGCAGCGGGGGCGACACCTGTGCGGGGGCCGCTTCCCCCACCGACTGCGGCTCCACCGGTGCCGGCGCAGCCTCCGGTGCCAGCGCAGCCTCCGGGACCGGTGCCACCTCCGGGGCCAGTGCCGCGTCCGAGGCCGAGGCCGGTGCCGCGAAGGTGCGGGGCTCGGATGCGCCGACCGGGGGCTCCCAGGGCGCGCGTACGGGCGGCGGGGGCGGCAGGGGCGGTGGCAACGGAACCGGCGCAGCCTCCGACGGCGCGACCCGCGGCTCCGGCACCGCCGCGGCGGCCTCGGGCGCCTCGGAGCCGTCGGGCCCCACGGCGTCCGACGCCGAGTCGAAGCGGTCGTCGAGACTGTCGGCCGCGTGGCTCGCCCCGGTGTCCGGAGCGGAATCGTCGTACAGCCTGCGCCACCAGTCGTCCTCGTGGGCGGCGGGCCTCTCCCCCTGCTGACTCATGCCCTTATTGTCCACCGCGGGGGCCGCGCGAAAACGGATCATCCCGAAAATGTGACCGCGGCCCGCCGGGAAAAGGCCCGCCGGGCGGCCCCACCCCCCACGGGAAGGACGCCCGGCGGGCGGTCTGGTGATCCGGCGTCAGCGCACGGAGTGGGCGTCGGACACCCGGACCGGCGCCGGACCGCCGACGTTCGTCGCGAACAGGCCTATTTCGTACGGTACTTCCTCGGGCGATACCTCGAAGACACCGAAGGCGCAGGGGCTGTCGCCGATCCCCTTGCCACCGCAGAGGAGTCGCACGCCGGCGATGCCGTCGAACGCACCCCGGACGCCGCCGTTTTCGCCGCTTTCGCGGTGTGCGGCGTGTTCGCCGTCGCCGACGAAAACGGTGGCGACACCGCGCAGCCTGCCGTTGCGCTCACCGGCCGCACCCAGCGCCGTACGCGGTATCGGACGCATCACTCTCCCCAAGCGAAATCATAACGGGTCGCGCAAAACACCATGTTCCGGAGGTTGTTGGTGCTGCGGTGGCGCAACATTGACAGAGGGGCGGGCGGTACGGCGATGATGCGCCAAGGCGGGTTTACGCCGTGGCCGCTTTCCGCCACGGCCGTTCGGCCGAGGAGCACGAGATGACACCGAAGCACTGCGTCCGGGGAGGGGTCCGAGGATGCTGGAAGCCATAGGGCTCGACGAGAGACAGGAATCGACCTATCGCGCGCTCGTGGCACTGGGAGCCGCCGAGCTCCCCGATCTCGCGCACCGGCTGGCGCTTCCCGAACCGGTGACCGAGCGGGCGCTGCGGCGGCTGGAGCAGCACGGCCTGGCAGCCCAGTCGTCGGCCCATACGCGGCGGTGGGTGGCGGCGCCGCCCACGGTCGCGCTGGGGGCGCTGCTGAAGCAGCAACGCCATGAGCTGGAGCAGGCGGAGCTGGCGGCGGCGCTGCTGGCCGAGGAGTACCGGGCGGACGCCGCCGAGCCCGCCGTCCACGACCTGGTCGAAGTGGTCACCGGCGCGAGCGCGGTGGCGCACCGTTTCCATCAGCTCCAACTGGGCGCGACGAGCGAGGTGTGCGCCCTGGTGACCGGGAAGCCGATCGCGGTCAGCGGCCACGACAACGAGTCCGAGGAGCAGGCCGCCACCCGCGGGGTGTCGTTCCGGGTGGTGGTCGAGCGCGAGGTGCTCGGGCTGCCGTCCGGGATTCTGGAGCTGTCGGCGGCGCTGAGCCGTGATGAGCAGTGCCGGGTCGTGGACCGGGTACCGACGAAGCTGGTCGTCGCCGATGCCTCCCTGGCGATGGTGCCGCTGACCGGCCGCGGTGTGGAGCCGGCGGCCCTGGTCGTGCACGCCTCCGGGTTGCTGGAGTCGCTGATGGGGCTCTTCGAGGCGGTGTGGCGGGAGGCGATGCCGCTGCGGCTCGGCGAGAGCGGGCTGCTGCGGGAGAACACGACCGGGCCCGATCCGACGGATCTGGAGATCCTGTCACTGCTGCTGGCCGGGCTGACCGATGCCAGTGTGGCGAAACAGCTGGAACTGGGACTGCGGACCGTGCAGCGCCGGGTCAAGGGCCTGATGGAGCTCACCGGGGTGTCGACCCGGCTCCAGCTGGGCTGGCACGCCTACGAGCGGGGCTGGGTGTCCCGCAGGCCGCGGGCCTGAGCTCGCGGGCTCCGCGGGACCCGACTCCCGACGAAACGCTCTGAGCTGCACCGACGGGCCCCGCTCCGGGTATCGACGACGGGCGGGACCGGCCGGACTCCGGCAGGCTGGTCAGATGAGTGTGTGGCAGCTCGTCGCCGTGGGCCTGGTCATGCTGCTCGGCCTGATCGGCGTGCTGGTGCCGGGCGTGCCCGGTCAGGCGATCGTCTGGGCCGCCGTGCTGTGGTGGGCGCTCACGGTCAACACCCCGGCCTCCTGGGGCGTACTGATCGGCGCCACCGTGCTCCTGCTGGTGAACCAGGCGCTGAAGCCGCTGCTGCCGCCGCGCCACCCGCACGAGGCGGGGGCGCCGCGCAAGACGCTGATGCTCGGCGGGATCGGTGCGATCGTCGGCTTCTTCGTCATCCCGGTGGTGGGCGCGGTCGCCGGGTACGTGGGCGTGATCTACGGGGCGGAGCGGCTGCGGCTGGGCAGCCGGGGGGCGGGGTGGGCCTCGGTCCGCTCGGTGATGCGGGCCACCGGCTACTCCGTGCTGGTCGAACTGTTCGCCTGCCTGCTGGTGACAGGGGCATGGCTGGGCGCGCTCTTCTGGCACTGACGTCGGCGGGACGCTCCGGCACCGACGTCGCCGGGGCGCCCCGGCACCGATGTGGGGCGTGCGGCCTCGACACGACGTCACATGGACGAAGTCTGATCACATGGATAGAGACGCATCCGATCTCTCGTCTCTCGTTGACGCCCAAGTAGCTCAAGTCAACCTTTCGCGAGGACATAGCTCGGATGAATTTTTGCGCCCGCCTGCGTACGAGTCGCCAGGAGATGCCTTGCCCACAGCACCGGACCCCGCCGCCCTCCCCCGAACCGACTCCCTGTCGTCCGCCCCCTCCCGCAGAACCGTTCTCGCCACCACTACCGCGCTCGGCGGAGCCCTCGTGGTGGGCGGCGCGGCCGTCCCGGCCCAGGCCGCCGCCCCGGACACGGCCGCCACGGCCCCTGTCGCGGTGCACTCCCCCGCCGACAGCTGGAACACCGTCCTCGACGACGCCGATCTGCACTGGCAGAAGCTGCCGAGGACCTGGTACGAGGGCCCGTACCTGGGCAACGGGCCGGCTCGGCTCCGGCATCTACGCGGAGCCCGGCGCCGAGACCACGGCGATCCGGTTCGACGTCCAGCACTCCGAGGTCCAGGACCACCGCCCCGAGTACGGCTCGCTCTTCGGCCTCGCCCGGCTCCCGATCGGCCACTTCACGCTGGAGCCGGCCGGCACCATCACGGGCATCGACTGGCGGATGCGGCTGCGCACCGCCGAACTCCAGGGCACCGTCACCACCTCGGCCGGCACCCTCACGCTCCGCGCCTTCATCCAGTCCACCGGCGACGTACTGGTCCGCGGAGCCGGGGACGGCGTCCGGGCGGCAGCGTCGGCACTCCCGGAAACCGTTGCCCTGAGCGGCGGCCGCGGTCGGGTGGAACCGGACGTTCTTCCGCTTGGGAGTGACGGCGGGGCAGCTCGGCCGGCAGTGGATACCGGTCGTCTCGACGGCGAAGAACTCCCCGTCGAAACGCGCGTCGCGGCTGCTCACCGCCTCGTACCTGGTCTCTTCGTCCATGACACCGTCCAGCTGGGCGGCGTCGCGCACCGCCTCAGTCGCGGTTTCCGGACGCCGCCCAGGGCGCCTCCGGCTAGCGCACCCGGCCGCGCTTCGCCTCCATGGCGGCCCGGCCCTCGGCCCCCTTGCGCTTCCAGTCGCGACGGAGCTCGGAGCGGACCCGGGCATCGGTCTTGGCGACGATGCGCTGGTTCTCGCGCAGCAGCTTGCGGTAGCTGTCCATGCGGCGCTCGGGCAGCGATCCGTCCTTGAGCGCCGCCTGCACCGCGCAGCCCGGCTCGGCCTCGTGGGCGCAGTCGTGGAACCGGCACTGCCCGGCCAGTGCCTCGATCTCGGAGAAGACCTGGCCGACGCCGGTCTCGGCGTCCCACAGGCCGACCCCGCGCAGTCCCGGGGTGTCGATCAGGACTCCGCCGGAGGGCAGCACCAGCAGATTGCGGGTCGTGGTGGTGTGCCGGCCCTTGCCGTCCATGTCGCGGGTCGCCCGCACCTCCATCTCGTCGTGCCCGAGCAGGGTGTTGGCGAGGGTGGACTTGCCCGCGCCGGATGCCCCGAGCAGCACGCTCGTACCGCCGGAGACGATCGCGGCGAACACGTCGACGCCCTCACCGGTCGCGGAGCTGACGGGCAGCACCTGCACCCCCGGCGCGAGGCGCTCGACGTCCTGGACGAGGTGGGACAGGGTGGCGGCGTCCGGGACCAGGTCGGCCTTGGTCAGGACGACGAGCGTCTCGGCGGCCCCGTCCACGGCCGATGCCCCGTCACGCAGAAGCGCGTCACCGCCGGCGCTGGACATGGCGAGGGCCAGGAACCGTTCGACCCGCCCCAGGTCGAGTTCCACCGCCAGTGAGACACAGATGGCGATGTGGTCGATGTTGGTGGCGAGCACCTGGCCCTCGGAGCGCTTGGACGAGGTGGAGCGGACGAACGCCGTGCGCCGCGGCAGCAGCGTACGGACGAACTGCGGGTCGCCGACGGGGTCGACGGCGGCCCAGTCGCCCGTGCAGACGATCCGCATCGGGTCGCGGGGCACGACGAACGCGGTGTCGGCGCGGAGGGTGCCCCGCGGGGTGACGATGTCGCACTGCCCGCGGTCCACCCGCACGACGCGGCCGGGCAGCAGCCCCTGCGCGGCGTACGGGGCGAACTCGGCCGCCCAGCCGTCGTCCCAGCCGTACGCGGCCAGCGGGTGCGCCGACGAGGAGCCCTGAGGAGCAGAGGAGAGGGAGGAGAAAGGGGATGAAATCGGGGAGGACAAGGGAAACCCTTCACAGGGTGGCCCCGGCACTGCGCACGGCGGCGCAGAAGTTCGAAGAAGGTCAGCCGGCGGCCACGGGGGTGGGAACGATGCTCTTCGGCTTGTGGGCAGCGCCCACCGCAACGACAGTCATCAATGTCCTCACCTCCTGGTTCACGCACGACACGCACGGTCCGGGAACAGCGGTCTCTTCCGCCGCCCGTAACGTCGCAAACGATAGCCCGGGGCGGTCCGGTGGCGTCAACCGATTTAACGCGGACACCCGGTCCGTACCCCGGAACGGGCCGGTCCAGGGGCGTTGACCACCGATATCCTCAACTCTCCCTCGATCGGGTGATACGCATGGAGATCGACCGGTCGCGGCCGGTTAGGGTGCCGGACATGACCTCCCCCCAGACAGCCACCGGCACGTTCACCCAGGCCCAGTTGGGCACCCTCACCCTGATCGGCTGGAGCGGTGAGCACCCCCACAACGGACAGGACGTCGCCTTCCTGCTCGTCTACTCGCTCGGCGACGGTTCGGACGGCCCGGCGGCCGGCGAGGCGGCCATGCACATCGCTCTGGAGCGCAGCGGCCTTCCGGTCAGCGGCGGCCCGGTGCGCGCCGACGAACTGCCGGGGCTCCCGGTGAAACTCCTCGTCCAGGCAGGACAGGCGGTCCTGACGCTGCCTCACTTCACCGCCCAGTACCCCGCACCGCCGGAGTGGCTGGCGGTCGCCCGCGAACAGGGCGAGGTGCACGCGATGTTCGCCACGCGCCCGTGGCCGCAGGGTGCGCCGGGGCGGCCGGTGACCGAGGAGACGCTGCGGTCCTTCGCCGGTGACCCGGATGTCATCGTGACCTCCGCCCACTGCGTCCTGCCGGTACGCAGCCTGGGCTGACCGGCCCCGGTGCGACGTGCGAGGCCCACCGCCCCGTGGAGCGGTGGGCCTCGCACGTGCTCGGGTGCCCCGCCGACGGACCGCGGGCGGCCCGGAACTTCCCGGACCGCCCGTGGCACGTGTGTCAGGCGTCAGTTGTTGGCGACGCCGTTCCCGGAGAGGACCGGGATGTCGTCCACCAGGTGCGAAAGGGCCTCGTCGCCCTTGGCCTGGACGGAGTTGTCGGCGCACTGCTGGTTCTGCGGCGAGTGCAGGACGTTGATGTCCTGGACCGCGACAGGCACGAGCAGACCCACGAGCGCACCGGCGTTGGCCTTGATCGGCGCGCCGACGCAGAGCTTGTTCAGCGAGCCCTGGACGAGCTCGACCTGCGGGCTGCCGTCGCCCCGGGTCACAGCGTTGCCGAACGAGTCCACGGCGCCGTTGCCGTTGACCGACGTCGTGCCCTGGTCGTTACCGATCGCCATGGCCGAGGGGGCCATCGCGGCGGACAGGCCGACCATGGACACGGCCACTGCCGCGCCGGCCATCATCTTCTTCATCACACTTCACCTTTCGAAGCGTTCCGTTCTGGAACGTACTGATCAACCCCTTACGGAGGCGTCGGTTGCGCAGTTCCACTCAAATGGGTTGCATCCGGCGTAAGTTCGACGCCTTGCCGTCAACCCTGGAAGGCCTCGCCCGAGGTGCGTGCCGCCGGTACGAGGCCGCCCGCGCGGGGCGGGCCGGGCTCCGCGGGCTGCGGATCGCCCCGGGTCGCCTGCCACTCGGCGAGGAGGCGGTCGTAGATCGGTGTGACGTCTTCCGCGTGACGGTGCCGGTCCTGCGGGCGGCTGCTGTCGTAATTGTCCATGAGTGGGCCATACCCGGTACGGCGGGCACGTCCCGGTGTCACTACGGCAACCGGCCCAGCGGCCCGTCCTTTCGGGGACGTTCCGGGCCGCACCCCGGGCACACGGCATGGGGCCGACGCGTCCGGGCGGCCGGACATCGGCTGCCGCGTGGACGAGTCGGCCCCACGGGTGGAACAGGAACCACTAGTTGTTGGCGGCACCGTTGCCGGACAGGATCGGGATGTTGTCCAGGATGTGCGACAGCGCCTCGTCACCCTTGGCCTGAGTGGAGTTCTCGGTGCACTGCTGGTTCTGCGGCGACGACAGGACGTTGAGGTCCTGGACCGAAACCGGAACGACACCGAGCAGCGAACCGGCGTTGACCTTGGCGGGCAGGGCGATGCAGGGCTTGTTGAGCGAGCCCTGGATGAGCGCGAACTGCGGGCTCCAGTCGCCGTGGGTGGCGGAGTTGCCGTACGACTGCATGGCACCGTTGCCGTTGACCGAGGTGGTGCCCTGGTCGTTGCCGATCGCCATGGCCGAGGGGGCCGCCGCGGCGGAGACGCCGACGATGGAAGCAGCGACGGCTGCCGAGGCCATAATCTTCTTGATCATGAAATAGCCCTTCTGGGGTTTTCTGTTGCCCGCCTGTCCTGAGCGCTTTGATCAACTCACGGCGGCGGGAATGGTTGTGGCGCTTCACTCGAACGGTGCTTCTGCCATCCGTCTGTTCACGGGAGGCACCGCACCGGAGAGATGCGGAACGCTTCGAGTCGGGAACTGCCGTCCTGGGACGGGTCAGCCACCGAGCGGGAGGCCGCCCACGAGCGGGGCCGCACTCTTGGCCGCACCGGTGGCCTGGCCGGCGACCTTGGTGACGGTGCCGTCCTTCTGCAGTGCCTGGGCGGCGCCTCCGACGGTGTCGACGACCGGGTAGACGGCCTGCGGGGCCGCCGCCATCACCTGGTTGACGCCGCTGTCGAGGCTGAAGTTCGGAGCCATGGCGGTGGTGACGGCGAAGGCGGGAGCAGCCGTTCCGAGAGCGACCACGGAACCGACAACGAACGCAGCAGTCTTCGCGTACTTCACTTTCGGGTTCCCTTCTGCTGCGGCAGCTGTTTCGGTCGCGTCCTCGCGCCGCACCAGCCTTCTTTAGCTGAGACTCCTGCCGCTTTCCTGATGCCTAACGACCCGATTGCGGTCGGGCAACTGGAGCTTTCGACTTTTCTCGGAACCACTCGCCGGACAACTCGCCGGATAACTGGCCGGACTGCTCACCGCACCACTCGCCGGACCGCTCGATCGATTGCATGACTAATCACTGAATCGGGTGTGACTGCGGGACAGCGGACACGAATCGGTGGTGCACTGTCGGTACTCCGTCCCGCGCGCCCGCCCGGATGTCCGCCCCCAGCCGCCGGCGCACCGCGCCCCGGGCCGGTGGAAATGCCTCACGTCTTTCCACCGCGTCCGGGCAGGGCCGCGAACTCCCGGGACGGAGAACGCAGGAAAGAGGAATGCCCCGGATCGCAGGAGATGCGATCCGGGGCAGACCGGTGCCGAGACGGGCTCAGCGATACAACGATCAGACGTTGAAGCAGGTGTTGCCGAACGTCGGGTTCAGCAGACCGATGACGTTCACGGTGTTGCCGCACACGTTGACCGGCACGTGGACCGGGACCTGGACGACGTTGCCGGACAGTACGCCCGGGGAGCTCACGGCCAAACCCTCGGCGCCGGAGTCGGCGAACGCCGGGGTGGCGGCACCCATCGCCATGAGGGTTCCGGCGGCGACGGCGGCAATCTTGGTGTACTTCACTTTCAACCCTTTCCTTGACGGAGTCCGGAGCGGCGACGAATTTCGTGCCGCACGAGCGCGGGTTCTGAATCACTCGTAACTCCGCCGCTGTAATTCGTAACGATTTAGGACGGTACGCGAAACTCTTCGAGACGAGGATTCCTCGAAGTCCGCCCGAATGACGCAGTTCCGATCACCCGACGTCACCGTCGCGATCGTCGGACTGCGCACGGGCGAGCCCCTGGAGGGCAGCAGCAGGCCCGGGCCGCTCGGAGGAGGAATGCCGGCGGCCCGGGCCTGTGCTCAGCCGGATCAGCTGTTGCCGGCACCGTTGCCGGAGAGGACCGGGATGCCGTCCAGGATGTGCGACAGCGGCTCGTCACCCTTGGCCTGGGTCGAGTTCTCGGTGCACTGCTGGTTCTGCGGCGAGGACAGGACGTTGACGTCCTGGACCGCGATCGGGATGAACCCGATCAGCGAACCGAGGTTGGCCTTGGCCGGCAGGCCGATGCAGGGCTTGTTCAGCGAGCCCTGGACCAGGCCGAACTGCGGGCTGCCGTCGCCGTGGGTCTCGGCGTTGCCGAACGACTGCGAGGCGCCGTTGCCGTTGACCGACGTGGTGCCGCCGTCGTTGCCGATGGCCATCGCCTGCGCGGCGCCGAGACCGAGGATGGAGGCGGCAACGGCACCCGTAGCCAGGACCTTCTTGATCACGATGAACCCTTCTCGTACTGGATGCCCCGTACCGGAGCACACTGACCAACTCGCTGCCGGACGTTTGGTTATCTCCATTCACCCAAATGCCGGGGCCTCACGGACATTCGTGCGAAATAGGCCGCGCAATCCACCGCACATTCGGTAAGCACGGCAGATACGGTAAGTGATTCAAGCGTCAACAGCTATTCATCCGTGCGGCGTCGGGTGTGGTCGAATACGCCAGATCCCGGAAACGAACGCTTATGCGTAACCCGTTCGAGTGGACACACGATTTTCACGATTTCCACGTTTCCCAATCGCGCCGGTCTCGTTATTGGGTGGAGTCAAGCCCGCCCGACGGGAGGCTGACCCAGCAGACCTGGCATGCCCGATGGTTGCTGCATCGGCTGATGAATGAACTGCGGGCAATACGCCCGCGCGAACTGTCCTAAGGAAGGGCAACCAATGCGAAAAGCCTTGAGTAAAAGCGTGCTCGTCATGGCGGCGGCGTCAGGCATCCTGACCGCCTCCGGCGGCTACGCCTTCGCGGACGCCTCGGCCGACGGCGCCGCCATCGGTTCACCCGGGGTCGGTTCGGGGAACGCCGTGCAGGTGCCGGTGCACGTTCCCGTCAACCTCTGTGGCAACACGGTCGACGTGATCGGCCTGCTGAACCCGGCGTTCGGCAACGAGTGCGAGAACGTCGACGGCGGCTCGGGCACCGGCGACACCCAGGGCGCGAGCGCCAACGGCGTCGCGGCCAACTCCCCCGGCGTGCTGTCGGGCAACCTGATCCAGGCTCCGGTGGACATCCCGGTCAACGCCTGTGGCAACACGGTCGACGTCGTCGGCGCGCTGAACTCGGCGTTCGGCAACAGGTGCGAGAACGACGAGGGAGGGACCGACACCCCGCAGCCTCCGGTCCAGCACCAGCCTCCGGTGCACCACCAACCTCCTGTGCACCCCCAGCCGCCGGTGCAGCACCAGCCCCCGCAGCCGCCGAAGACGGGGCATCACCACCATCACCACAACGGTGACTGCCCTCCCGGCCACCACCACAACCCGCCCACGCCCAAGCCCCCGCACCACAACCCGCCCACGCACACCCCGCCGCACCACAACCCTCCGACGCACAACCCGCCGACCCACACCTGGCACCACAACCCGCCGACGCACACCTGGCACCACAACCCGCCGACGCACACCTGGCACCACCACAAGCCGGCGCACCACACGCCGCCGCAGATGGCGCACACCGGTGCGAACAGCAACCTGGGCATCGCCGGTGGCGCCAGCGCCGCGATGGTGCTCGGCGGCAGCCTGCTGATCCGGCGCAGCCGCAACTCGCAGAGCTGACCCACCCCACGCGCTGAAAGGGTCCGGTCGGACAGCCCAAGCTGTCCGACCAGACACTTTCGTCCTTCCGTCCGCGTGACGGGGCGGGCCGTCAGGCCCTGGAGAGCCCCGCGCGGTCCAGGCACTCGGCGATCGTCGCCGTCTCCGCGACGTCCAGCCGGCGCATCGGCGGGCTCATCACATTGGTGGCGATGATCCCGCGCAGCATGAGCGCGGTCTTGAACGCACCGAGTCCGGCGGCGGTGGCGGAAGCCGTTCCCGGGCGGGCGGCGCGGATGATGTCGAAGAGCCCGACGAGGCGGTCCTGCTCGGCGGTCGCCGCCGCCCAGTCACCGCGTACCGCCGCCTCGTGGAGGCGTACGTACCCGTGCGGGTCGACGTTGCCGAGCCCGGGGACCGAGCCGTCGGCGCCGCCGAGCATCATCGAGTCGACGACCAGCTCATGGCCGGTGAGCACGGAGAACCCGGGCAGCTCCCGGGCGCCGATGACGAGACGGCGGAACGAGCCGTCGTCGCCGCTGGAGTCCTTCACCCCGGCCAGTACCCCGTCGGCGGCCAGCGGCAGCAGCAGTTCCGGGTCGAGCTTGCTGTGCACGCAGACCGGCACGTCGTACGCGAGGAGCGGCAGGTCGACGGCGGCGGCGACGTCCCTGAAGTGGCGGTCGATCTCGATGTCGTGGGTGCGCGTGTAGAACGGCGCGGTGACGACGACGGCGTCCGCACCGAGCTCGGCGGCGCGGTTGGCGCGCTCGATGGCCCGGTTGGTGGTGGTCTCGATCGCTCCGACGAGGACCGGCACCTGGCCCGCGGCTGCCGCCGTGATGACCTCGATGACCTGGTCCTGCTGGCCGGGCGTCAGATAGGCGGTCTCGCCGGAGCTGCCGAGGGCGAACAGCCCGCTGACACCGCCGTCGAGGAGATGCCCCACGACCCGCTCTAGGGAGGCGCGGTCGAGCTCGCCGTCCGCGGTCAGCGGGGTGACGACGGGCGGGATCACTCCCGAGTAACGGGGGGTTCGGGCGGTCATGCGGTGCTCCTTGCGGACGGTACGGGGGTCGGGTCCCCGGAGGGGGACGCGGGGGTCTGGGGGTGGACGCAGTGCCAGCGGTGTCCGTCGGGGCCGTCGGTGCGGACCGGGAAGACCGTGGCGCACTCGTCGTCCGCCTTCCAGCAGCGGGTACGGAACGGGCAGCCGGTCGGCGGGTTTGTCGCCGAGGGGACCGGGCCGGTGAGCACGATGCGCTCGGTGGTCTCCAGCAGGCTGGGGGTCGCGGAGAGCAGCGCCTCGGTGTACGGATGCGAGGGGGCGCCCGCGACATCCGCCGCGCGTCCCTCCTCGACGATGCGGCCGAGGTAGAGGACGGCGAGGCGGTCGGCGAGGTAGCGCACGGTCTGGATGTCGTGCGAGATGAACACCATGCCGAGGCCGAGCCGTTCGCGCAGGTCCACCAGGAGGTTGAGGACCTGGGCGCGGACCGAGACGTCGAGCGCGGACGTCGGTTCGTCGGCGACGATCAGTTCCGGTTCGAGCGCCAGGGCGCGGGCGATGGCGACGCGCTGGCGCTGGCCGCCGGAGAGCTGTCCTGGCAGTGCGGCCAGGGTGTGGCCGGGGAGGCCGACCAGGTCGAGGAGTTCCTCGACGCGTGCCTCGCGCTCCGCGCGGGTGCCGCGGCGGTGCACGTCGAGCGGATCGCGCAGGATCTGACGGACCGTGAGCCGCGGGTTGAGGGCGGTGGAGGGGTCCTGGAAGACGACGCCGACGGCAGAGCCGAAGTCGTCGCGCCGCTGGGTCCCGGACATCTCCCACAGGTCCTTGCCGTGGAAGGTGACCGTGCCCTCGGTGGGCTTCTGCAGACCGGTCAGCACCCGGGCCATCGTCGACTTTCCGCAGCCGGACTCGCCGACCAGGCCGACGATCTCGCCGCGCTCGACCTCCAGGCTCGCGTCCGTGAGTGCGTGCACGGCGTCGCGGCGGAACACGCCACCGCTGCGTGCCTTGTGGCGTACGTGGACGCCGTCGAGCCTGATCACAGGGCGCTCCCTTCCAGCTGGGCGGCCTTCGCCGGGTGGTGGCAGGCGAAGCCGTGGTCGTGCGCGCCGCCGAGTGCGGTGAGTGCGGGGGTGGTGGTGCGGCACAGTTCGGTGGCGGCGCCGCACCGCGAGGCGAACCGGCAGCCCTCGCCGAAGCCCTGGGGTGCGGGGACGATGCCGCGGATCTGATGGAGCCGTTCGGCGCCCGCCTCCAGGGAGACGACCGAGCCGAGCAGGCCGCGGCTGTAGTGGTGGGTGGGGGCGGTGAGTACCGACCGGGTGTCGCCGATCTCGGCCAGCCTGCCCGCGTACATCACCGCGACGCGGTGCGACAGGTCGCCGACGAGGGCGAGGTCGTGCGAGACGAGCACCATGGCGAAGCCGAGTTCGTCGCGCAGCCGGACGAGGAGTTCGACGACCTGGGCCTGGACGGTGACGTCGAGGGCGGTGGTCGGCTCGTCCGCGATGAGCAGGCGGGGGCTGCGGGACAGGGCCATGGCGATCAGGACGCGCTGGCGCTGGCCGCCCGAGAGCTCGTGCGGGTAGCTGCGCAGGGTGCGTTCGGGTGCGAGGCCGACCAGTTCGAGGAGTTCGGCCGGGGTCTTGGTGCCGCCGCGCGAGGTGAGCTGCTTGAGCTGGGTGCCCACGAGTACGGACGGGTTGAGGGAGGAGAGCGCGTCCTGGTAGACCATCGCGATCTCGGGGCCCATAAGGGCGCGGCGTTCCTTCGGCGGGAGCTTCAGCAGGTCCCGGCCGCGGTAGAGGATCTCGCCGCTGACCTCGGCGTTGCGGGCGAGGAGGCCCATGACGGCGAGGCTGGTGATGGACTTCCCGCAGCCGGACTCGCCGACCAGGCCGAGGGTTTCGCCCTCGTGGACGGTGAAGTCGAGCGAGTCGACGACGGGGACGGTGCCGTACCGGTCGGGGAAGCGGATGGCGAGGTCCCGTACGACCAGGAGTTCGGCGGCGTCCTCGCGAACCGGGTTGATCGCCGGGCCGTTGGCGTGGATGCGCTCCGCGAGCTTGGCGAGGGCGGCGTCGATGTCCACGGTGGAGCGGGCCTCCACCGGGTCCGGCGCCGCGGTGGTGTGGGAGGGCTCCGCGCCGGTACGGGCCTTCCTCGGGGCCGCCGAGGCGTCGGTGAGGCCCTCGGAGAGAATGTTCAGCGCGAGCACGGTGATCAGCAGGGCGAGGCCGGGGAAGAACGTGGCCCACCAGCCGCCCGCGAGGAGGATCTGCCGGCCGTAGGCCAGGACGCTGCCCCAGCTGGGGTCGGGGTCCTGCACGCCGGCGCCGATGAAGGAGAGGCTCGCCTCGAAGATGATCGCCTCGGCGACCATCACGGTGGCGAACACCATGACCGGGGCCATGCAGTTGACGGCGACGTGGCGCAGCACGATGTAGCCGCGCCGGGCACCGATGACCTTCTCTGCCGCGACGTAGTCCTCGCCGTACTGGGAGAGGACGTTGGCGCGGACCACCCGGGCCAGCGACGGGGTGTAGACGAAGGCGATGGTGAAGATGATGACCGGGACGCTGGTGCCGAAGACCGCGACGAGAACGGCGGCCAGGGCGATCGGCGGGAACGACATCACCACGTCGAGGGTGCGCATCACGGACTCGTCGCCGAGTTTGCGCGAGGTGGCGGCGAGTGCGCCGAGCAGGGAGCCGGCGACCAGGGCCAGTGCGGTCGAGCCGAGTCCGATGACCAGCGAGTAGCGCGAGCCGTGCACGACGCGGGCGAAGATGTCGCGGCCGGCCCGGTCGGTGCCGAACCAGTGGTCGGCGCCCGGGGCCTGGACCGGGGTGCCGGTGGTGAGCGGGTCCTGGGTGAGCAGCGGGGCGAACACCGCGCCGAGGATGACGACGAGCAGCACGCAGAGCGCGATGCGGGAGGTGACCGGGAGGGCGCGGAACGCGATGCCCGGTCGGGAGAGCTTATTGGCCAGACGGCCCGTGGCGAACATGTCACACCGTCCTGATGCGCGGGTTGACCAGCAGGTAGAGCAGGTCGACGATGACGTTGACCACCAGGAACGCGATGGCGATGGTCAGTACGGTGCCCTGGACCAGGGCGACATCGCCGCCGGTGACACCTTCGAGGATGAGCTTGCCCATGCCGGGCAGGTCGAAGATCGCTTCGATGACGACGGCGCCGCTGAGCAGGTAACCGACCTTGACGCCGAGCACGGTGAGCGGGGTGACGAGCGCGTTGCGCAGCACCGAGCGGATCACCAGGAACACCGGGAGGCCGTTGCCGCGTGCGGTCCGGACGTAGTCGCGGTCGAGTTCGGCGACCATCGAGGTCCGTACGAGACGGGCGAGCGACGCGGCGACGGGCACGGCGAGCGAGAAGGCGGGCAGCGCCATGGAGGTGAGCCAGCCGCTGAAGGAGTCGGCCGGGTTGGTGTAGCCGCCGGTCGGGAAGATCCGGGTGTTGAGTGCGAACTGCTGGATGAGCAGGACCCCGAGCCAGAAGGACGGGATGGCGACCCCGGCCATGGAGAGCACCCGGAACAGCTGGTCGGGCCAGCGGTCGCGGTACATCGCGCCGACGACGCCGAAGACGACCGCCAGGACGATCGCGAGGATCAGGCCGAGGACGGTCAGCTGGAGCGTGAGCGGGAAGGCTGCGGTGATGCGGTCGACGACGGGCTGGCTCGGCGGGACGGTCATCCCGAGGTCGAAGTGGAGCAGTTGGCCGAGGAAGTGGAAGTAGCGGACGGGCAGCGGGTCGTTCAGGCCGTTGGCCTCGGCGAAGGCCGCGCGGGCCTCGGGAGTGGCGCTCTCCCCGAGCGCGTTGAAGGCCGGGTCGGCCGGCGAGAACTGCAGCACCACGAAGACGAGCAGCGCGATACCGAGGATCATCACCGGCATCATCGCGACGCGGCGCAGCGCGAGCCGGAGAAAAGCAACCATCGTCGGGTTCCTTGCGGTTGGGCGGGCCGGTCCGGGACAGCGGGGGTGTGTTGTCCCGGACCGGGCGATCTGGCGCCGGGTGAGAGGCGCCGGGTTGGGGCCGGCGGCCGGGGCGGCGGCCGTCTCACCGGGCCGGTGGCTGCCGGTGCGGCGGCCACCGGTGGCCCGGTGGTGGCCGGTCAGGCGCGGCCGACGTCCAGGAACGAGAGGCCCGTGGTGGGCAGCGGCTTGAAGCCGGGCAGCGCCTGGTCGGCCCAGGCCGTGGGGAGCTTGCGGTGCAGGATCGGGTAGAGCGCGGCCTCGTCGGCGACGAGGTCGGTGATCTGGCCCCACAGCTCCTTGCGCTTGGCCTCGTCGCCCGCCTGGGCCGCCTTGTCGAGGGTCTGCTTGACCTTCTTGTACGCGTCGGACTTGCCCCAGCCGTAGCGGTTCTCCGGCCAGAAGCCGTAGTAGAACCAGCGCAGCAGCAGGTCCGCGTCGTTGCCGAAGACCGACGGGTCGCCGGGGGCGACGAGGACATCGAAGTCGCCCTTGTCGACCTTGGCGTACTGGGCCGGGGACTGGGCGATGTCGAGGGTGACCTTGACGCCCGCCTGCTCCCAGCTCTCCTTGAGCAGCGGGGCGATGTCCTTGACCCAGCCGGTGTCGGTGGTGAGGACGGTGAAGGAAAGGTTCTTCACGCCCGCGTCGGCGAGCAGTTGCTTCGCCTTGGCCACGTCGTGGGTGTAGACCGTGGCGGCCTTGTGGTAATCGGGGTGGGTGGCCGGCACATAGCCGGTGGCCGCCGCGGCGTTGCCGACCATCGCGGTGGAGATGATCTTTTCGGTGTCCAGGGCGTAGTGCAGCGCCTGGCGGACCCGCTTGTCGGCGAACCGCTTGTCGGCGGTGTTGAACATCAGGAAGAGCAGCCCGAAGGACTGCACGGACTCGGTCTTGGCGCTGCCGGAGAGCCGCTTGACGTCGATGTACGGGACGTCCTCGATGGCCTGGACGCGGCCCGACTCCATCGCGCTGACGCGGGCCGACTGGTCGGACATCAGGCGCCAGACCATCTTCTTGGCCTTGGCGGGGTGGGCGCCGTTGTACTTGTCGTAGGCCTCGAAGACGATCTTGTCCTCGCGGGTGGCCGAGACGAACTTGTACGGGCCCGAGCCGACCGGCTTGGCGTCGAAGGCCTTGGGGTCGGGCTCCACGATCCTCTTGGGGACGATCCGGGCCACGGCGATGCGGGACGGGAAGAGCGCGAAGGGGTACTTGAGCTTGAACTCGACCGTACCGGCGTCGACGGCCTTGACCGTGTCGATGAAGGGCACGAACTGCGCCATCAGCGAGGCGTTCTTCGGGTCCAGGATGCGTTCGAAGCTGAACACCACGTCGTCGGCGGTGACGGCCGATCCGTCGTGGAAGGTCGCCCCCTTGCGCAGCGTGGCCCGATAGGTGGTGGCGTTGATCTTCTTCGGCATCTCGGTGGCGAGCGCGGGGCGTGCCACGAGTGTTGCCGGATCAAGATCGACCAGACCCTCGAAGATGTGCATATTGGCGGCGTACGGGGTCGCGCCCGAGGTGATCATCGGGTCGAAGCCGGTCGACAGCGGGTAGGACAGTCCGGCCTCGATGAGGTCGCTGCCGCTGCCCTTGTCCGACGATCCGTCGGTGGTCGAGGACGGTCCGCCACAGGCGGCGAGGCTTGCCGTGATGGCAGCCGCGGCACCGACAGCGGTGGTGTAACGCAGGAAGGTGCGGCGCTCGACACCGGCTGATCTCAGCTCGGGCACGGGTCCTCCAGGGACTTTGAGGTGGGGCGTCGGGGTGACGGCAGGCGTGGGATCGGTGGTTCACGGGGGACCGCGGAACCTAGAGCATCAGACGTCAGATGTCTGATGCCTTGATAGCGTGGGAACGTAGCTTGACAATCGAGAGGGGTCAAGAGGTGGGGAGTTCACATATGTCCGGAACGAGGCCCGGCCGGCAGCTGCTCCGGCAGGAAGTCGTCGACGGCATCAAGCGGTACATCCTCGAAGAACGGCTCCGCCCCGGGGACCCGCTGCCCCCCGAGCCCGCCCTGTGCGAGGCCCTCGGCGCCAGCCGCTCCAGCGTCCGCGAGGCCGTCAAGATCCTCAACGCGCTGGACATCGTCGAGGTCCGCCACGGGCACGGCACGTACGTCGGCAGGCTGAGCCTGTCCGCGCTGGTGGAGAGCCTGACCTTCCGCGGGCTGCTCTCCCCCGACGACGACTTCCAGGTGATGGCCGATCTGGTCGACGTGCGCGAGCTCTTCGAGCGCGGAATGGCCGACCGGATCGTCACGCTGCTCACGCCGGAGCAACTCGACGCGCTGGACGGCCTGGTGGCCACCATGCGGGAGACCGGGGCCTCCGAGGGGCACGGATTCGTGGACGCCGACCGGGCGTTCCACGCACTGCTCGTCGCCCCACTGGGCAACGAGCTGATCGGCCAGCTCTCGATGGCCTTCTGGGACGTGTACACGATCGTCGCGCCGCATCTCGACGGATTCACCCACGCCGACGAGACGGCGACGATCGCGGCCCATCAGAACATCGTGGACGCCGCGCGAGCCGGGGACATCGCCGGTTTCATGCAGGCGCTCGGCGAGCACTACGCCCCGGTCAGGCGCCGGATCTCCGAGGCCCGGGCCCGCGACGGCGCCAAGGGCTGAACCGGTCGCCGACGCCTCCGGCGCGGCGACGGGGCCGGGCCCCCGCCCCTCACGGACCCGGCCCGGCAGTCCCTTGACGGGCGCCGCAGGGGTGCCTAGGGTTCGTACGGCGACAGGACATCTGACGTCATCCGTCTGATGTCCGGTGCTTCACCGTGCACCCGGGCACTTCCGGGCCGCTCCCCGGAAGGCACCTCCGTGCCGCCCGGTCCGCCCCCGCACACCCCGCAATCCCGGCGCCCCCATCTCCCACCCTTCGAGAAGCACCTCCCTTCCGAGAGAAGAGAGATCGCCCATGCAGCGAACAGTCCCTGTCGCACTGCTCAGCGCCCGCCATGCTGGTGGTCACCGCGACCGGCAGCGCGCAGGCCGCCGCACCCACCCCGGCACGCTCACGTCCCAGGGCCTGACCGTCGATGGCGTGGGCCGTGTGGCCGGTGAAGGCTCCCAGCAGTGAACTGCCGAACGCGACCGATCCCCTCTCGCGCCCGTCTCTCAAGATGATGGTCAGGCCATCGTGCGCATCCATCGCGTCGGCATCGGTCCAGGCAGCCGTTGCGGCCGCGAGAAAGTTCGTGAGGGACACGTGGGTGGCAGTGCTTCGGATGGCCCAGTCCCATCCGAGCGCCCAGAAGAAGATCGCGATCCGGGCGACCGCGAACGCCGCCTTCGGCTCCTCGTCCCACCGACCTGCGGTCAAACCGCACAGACGTAGGACGTCATCGCCCCGGCTACGGGAAGCCACACGTACACCGGCCGCCGAAACACTCTGGTCCGCATCTCCAACCGCCCTCCGACAGCCGATCCTTTCCGCCGGCGACGGCGGGGGTCCAGGTCGCGCACGGCGGCCGAGGACCGGCAGCACCGCATGATCGCCACCCTCACAAGCGCTGCGACCAGGCGCGTCGATTGCACCGTTGCCGCCGGGGCGGGCCTCCAAGCGTGACCGTCGGTGTCGGCACGGGTGACAAGCGATCAGCCACGATCTGGAATCGTCAGACCTGCACCGGCTACGAAGATCTGCACCGAACATCCGCCCGGCGCAACTCCCCTGCCGCAAAGACGACATATGCGGCCCCGGCAAAGAGCGCGCTTGGGATCGCGAGCATGAACCGCTGCTCGTTCTCGAGGACGGCCTCGTACTGGCTGTACGAGACCTCAATCGTGCCGCGTGCTTCGGGAGTCACCTCGAAAACGAAGTATCGGCCGTCCTTGACCTCTGGCGCCTGCCGGTTCCCCGAACCGGCCGTGCTGAAAAACAACAGCACGACGCCCGAGACGGCCAGAGCCCCAAGCACTGCCTGCCCTCTGCCAGGCAGACATCGAAAGGCGAGCCAGATCGAGTGCCGGTCCGCCCCGCTCAGGAGCATGCGCACCACGGCAGCTATACAGATCGGGAAGAGAAGCACCGCGATCGCCACCATCGGCCACTTCGAGCCCGTGAGCGGCAAGGTCCCCGGCAGCCAAGTGAGCGCGGCGAACAACAGCAGTACGGCACTCGACCCGGCCGCGGCGCCCCCGTGCAACTTGAAACTCGACTCCATACCCCAGAGCTTGTCACGCGCGCCGCTCCAACTCATTGCCGGAACTCGGCAGAGATGACTGCTCCCCGATGCCGGGTTCCGCGTCGATCCAGCAGATGAGCTGCCTTCGGATCAAAGGTCCGGCACCGGCCCCCGGCAACGTCGGAGAGAGGACCACGCTCGGAGAAGGCCGAGACGGTCCTTGTCCACCTCAGGCTCGACCCGGACACGGTCTCGCTGGAGGAGAGCTTCACGCGGGACCTGCGTGGCATCGGGCATCTCGGGACCGGGGACCCGGAAGTGCGGCTTGTGTCGGTGACGGGCGAATCGTGACCCTCTGACGGCGGATCAAAACTGACCCATCTCGTGGTCTTCCAACCATCCTGATCTTGATCGAAGGTCAGGAGAAGAGCGCCACGGGCCGGGCCGCGCCGGCCGTCAGGGCGGCCATGTCCACGACCCGGTCCGCCGCCTCCGCCACGGCCGGGTCGTGCGTGGCCACCACCGTGACGCAGTCGTCCTGATGGGTGCGTTCGGCGAGGAGCGCGGCCAGATCTCCCGCCTGCGAGCGGTCCACGGCCGCCGTCGGCTCGTCGATCAGCAGGAGCTTCGGGGAGAGGAAGAGCGCACGGGCCAGGGCGACCCGCTGGCGTTCACCGCCGGAGAGCTGCTCGGGGCGGTGGCGCAGGCGGTGCCCCAGCCCCACCCGGGTCAGGGCCTCCTCGGCACGGCAACGGTGCGCGCGGGGGCGTTGGCCAGTCAGGGAGACCGCGGCGAGCAGCTGGTCGGACGCGGCCAGGCCGGAGAACAGATTGCCGCTCTGGAACATGTAGCCGATCCGTTCCCGCCGCACCCGGGCTCGCTGGGCCTCGGAGAGCACGGCAAGGTCCTGGCCGTCCAGCAGGACCTGCCCGGCGGTGGGCCGCAGCAGTGCGCCCGCGACGGCGAGCAGGGTGGACTTGCCGGAGCCCGACGGGCCGACGAGTGCCGTCATCCGCCCGGCTTCGAAGGTGACGCCCAGGCTGTCGAAGACGGTGGTGCGGGCGTCGGCGCTGCCGAACGCCACGGTGACATCGCTCAGTTCGAGGCTCATCGGTTGGCTCCCAGCATGGTCAGCGGGTCGGCTTGGGTGACCCGGCGCAGGGTCAGGGCGGTGCCCGCGAGGCCCACGGCCGCGACGGTGAACATAGTGCCGGCGAGGGTGGCGGCGGGCAGGCTGAACGGCACCTGTTCACCGACGAGCAGTCCGACCGCCCCGGCGAGCACGGCACCGGCCGCGGTGCCGAGAACGACGACCAGGGCCGCCTGGAACACGGTGTGCCCGAGCAGCCGTCGGCGGGAGGCGCCCAGGGCCCGCAGCAGGGCGAGTTCGGGCTGCCGCTGCACGGTCCACACGGCGAAGAAAGCACCCACGACGAGCGGTGCGATCAGGTAGAGGAAGACCTGGACCGAGTTCATGGTGACGCGCTCGCCGGTGTAGCCGGGGGCCGCCTCGTACGCCTTCTCCTTGGTGAGGGCGGTGGTGGCGTGGCGCGCGTCGAGGGCGGCCGTGGAGATCCCGGTCGGCGGGGTGCGCAGGGCGAGGGCGCTGTACTGGCTCGGGATCGCGGTGTTCGCGGACGCGGGGGTGCCGTCTCGCCCGCAACAGCGTGTACAAGTACTTCCCCGGACGTCCCGAGCTGCTCGCCGCGGTCGTCGAGGACGCGATGCCGCGGTGGACGGACGCCATCCGGGCCGGCATGTCGGCGGCCGGCACGCCCGAGGAGAAGATCGCCGCCTATGTGTCGTCGCAGCTGGACCTGGTGCGCAGCGGGGAGCACCGGATCGCCCAGACACTGGCCCGGGTCCGGGATGCGGCGGTGGTACGGGAGAGCGCGGCGCAGGCCCACCGGGAGCTGCTCACCCCGCTGATCGGCGCCCTCACCGAACTGGGCGAGGACCCCCGCCGCACGGCGCTGCTCCTCCAGGGGATCGTCAACGCGGCCACCACGGCGCTGGAGGCCGGCGACGACCACGTGGCCGTGACCGACCGCGCGGTCCGCATGGCCGTCACCGCGATCACCGGGGCGGATCCAGGACGGCGGGGGACGGCGGAGGACGGCGGAGGACGGCGGAGGACGGCGGAGGACGGCGGAGGACGGCGAGAAACAGCCAGGAACGGCAAGGAACGGCCACACCAGGCGCCGGACCGGGACTACGGCTACGAAACCAGTGACGGCTACAGAACCGGTGACGGTTCCAGGCGGATGCGGATGCCGTCGAAGTGGGTGCGCATCGCCTTCACCGCGCGCACGCCGTCGGCCGCCGCCACCGCCGCGACGATCTCGCGGTGCTGGGCGCAGGTGACCCACGGGTCCTGGTGACCGTCGTCGAGGTCCTCGCGCACCCGGTCCATCGCCGCCCAGAAGGCGTCGAGCACCTCGCTGAGCAGGTGGTTGTCGAGCGAGGCGTACAGCGCGAGGTGGAACGCCCGGTCGGTGCCGCGCGCGACCCGGCCGGTGCCCGCCTCCTCCTCCATCTTCGCCACCAGCGCGCGCAGCACTTCGAGGTCCTCGTCCGGGACCCCGGCCGCGACGGCGCCCACCAGTCCGGCCTCCAGGGCCTCGCGCACCTTCATCAGCTCGGCGAGGCCCGGCTCGCCCTGGCGGTGGCGGACCGCCGCGCGGAAGGCGAGGCCCTCGGCGAACGGTGACAGGGAGAGCGAGCCCACGAAGGTGCCGAATCCGCGCCGGATCTCGACGACGTTGACCGCCTGGAGCGACTTGAGCGCCTCGCGCACCGACACCCGCCCGGCCTCGAAGAGCTCCATCAGCTCCGCCTCGGTGGGCAGTGCGTCGCCCGGAGCGAGCCGGCGTTCCAGGATCAGTTCCTTGATCCTGCGCTCGATGTCCTGAGCCATGGTGGGCCGCGCCACAACGTCCTCCTGAGGTGCCGTTGCCCCTTGACCGGTCACAGGAGCATCTGTTTAAGGTAAGGCCAGACATAGGACATCTTACGTCTCACGTCTCGATCCGCGTAGCCCGACCGGCCCCGGATCGGTACCCCGATCAGCTGGAGCCCCCACCATGTCTCTGACCGCACCGCTGCACGGCGTAGTCCCGCCGGTCTGCACCCCGCTCGACTCCCGCGGGGAGATCGACACCACGTCCCTCGTCCGGCTCGTCGAGCACCTCATCGGCGGTGGCGTGCACGGGCTCTTCGCGCTCGGGTCCACCAGCGAGGTCGCCTACCTCACCGACGAGCAGCGGGCCACCGTCCTGGAGACCGTGGTCAACGCGACCGACGGCCGGGTCCCGGTGCTGGCCGGGGTCATCGACACCACCACGGCCCGGGTCGTCGAGCACGCCAGGTCCGCCGCGCAGCTGGGCGCGGACGCCCTGGTCGCGACCGCGCCGTTCTACACCCGCACCCACGGCAAGGAGATCGCCGGGCACTTCCGCCGGCTGCGCGCCGAGGTGGACCTGCCGCTGTTCGCGTACGACATCCCGGTCGCCGTGCACAGCAAGCTGTCCGCCGCGCTGGTCCGCGAACTCGCCGAGGACGGCACCCTGGCGGGGCTGAAGGACAGCAGCGGCGACGAGGGCGGGTTGCGCCGGCTCATCGTCGAGCTGGGTGGCCGCGAGGGCCGCGCGCACGGTCCGGTGCCGGATTTCAGCATCCTCACCGGCTCCGAACTGACCGTGGACGCGGCCCTGCTGGCCGGCGCCGACGGCGTCGTCCCCGGTATCGGCAACGTGGACCCGTCCGGCTACGTCCGGCTCTACGAGGCCGCGCGGGCCGGGAACTGGGCGCTGGCCGCGAAGGAGCAGGAACGGCTCATCGAGCTGTTCGCCATGGTCGACGTCGGCCCCGAGGCGGACATGGGCCGCAGCTCCTCGGCGCTCGGCTCGTTCAAGTCGGCGCTCCGGCTGCTGGGCATCATCGAGTGCGGCGACACCGCGTTCCCGCAGATCCAGCTGTCCGCCGAGTCCGTCGCGCTGGTCTCCGGACTGCTGCGCGCCGCCGGTCTGCCGCCGGTCCGATGACCTCGGCAGCTCGGACAGCGACGGAGGGGCGGCCGGTCGTCGGCCTCGACCTCGGCGGTACGAAGATCGCCGCCGCGCTCCTCGACGCCGACGGCACGGTCCTGGTCCGGCACAGCCGCCCCACCCCGGCCCGCGACGGTGCGACGGCGGTGCTCGACGCACTCGCCGCCGCCGCGGCCGAGGTCGATCCCGGCCGGACCGCCGCGGCACTCGGCATCGCGGCGGCCGGGGTGATCGATCCCCGTACCGGCATGGTCACCAGCGCCACGGACTCCATCCGCGGATGGGCGGGCACCGCTCTGGGCGCCGGCCTCGCGGACCGTACCGGGTACCCGGTGGCCTGCGACAACGACGTGCGCGCCACGGCCGGGCCGGAACTCGCGGCGCTCCGGGCCCGGCCGCACCCGGCGGGCAGCGGCTCGCTGCTCTTCGCCGCCATCGGCACGGGGGTCGGCGGCGCGATCGCCGTCGACGGCAGGATGCTGCACGGCGCGTCCGGCATCGCCGGGCACCTCGGCCATCTGCCCAGCCCCGAGGCGGCCGGACTGCCCTGCACCTGCGGGGCCACCGGCCACCTGGAGGTCATCGCCTCCGGGCCCGGTATCGCCGCCCACTACGAGCGGCTGACCGGCGCCCCGGTGGACCGGCTGGAGACCGTTGCCGTGCGGGCCGCGCAGGGCGACGCCGACGCCGTGTCCGCCATCACCACCGGCGCGGCCGCCGCCGGCCAGGTGCTCGGCGGGCTCGCCAACGCGTTCGGCCCCGACCGGGTCGTCGTCGGCGGCGGGGTGCCGCGCATCGGCCCCCTGTACGAGGATGCCCTGCGGGCCGCCTTCGCCTCGGAGCTGATGGGGCCGCTGCGCGGGCTCGTACCCCGAGCCCCGCTCCTCGGCCACGACGCGGCCGTTCTCGGAGCGGCCGCCCTGACCACCACCCTTCCCCTCCACCACCCGGGAGCTCTCCGATGACCGCGCAGAAACTGGCCGCCGCCCTTCAGGGCAAGCTGATCGTGTCCTGCCAGGCGCCGCCCGGCGACCCGATGCGGGAGACCACCACCCTGGTGCGCCTCGCGCAGTCGGCGGTCGCCGGTGGCGGCGCCGCGATCCGGGCCAATGAGCCGGCGGTCGTCGCCGCGATCGTCGAGGCCGTCGACCTGCCGGTCATCGGTCTGTGGAAGGACGGGGACATCGGGGTGTACATCACGCCGACCGTCCGGCACGCCCTGGCGGTGGCCGAGGCGGGTGCGGCCGTTGTCGCCGCCGACGCCACCGACCGCCCGCGCCCCGACGGCTCGACGTTCGCCGAGCTCGTCGAGGCGGTCCACGCGGCCGGCGCCCTGGTCATGGCCGATGTCTCCACCCTGGAGGAGGGTGTCGAGGCGGCCCGGCTGGGGGCGGACTTCGTCTCCACAACGCTGTCCGGCTACGTTCCCGGCACACCGAAGCAGACCGGCCCCGATCTCGCCCTGGTCGCCGCGCTCCGTGCCTCGATCGACATCCCGGTCGTCGCCGAAGGCCGTATCAACACCCCCGAGGATGCGGCCGAGGCCCTGCGACGCGGCGCGCACAGCGTCGTCGTCGGCACCGCCATCACCGCCCCCACGGCCCTGACCGCACGCTTCGTCGCGGGCATCGCCCGGCCCTGACCTTCCCCCCACCTCGCGGGGCGGCTGTTCAACGGCGAGCGCCGCCCCGCATCCTGGAGTCACCGTGCAGACCACCCCACCCCCCACGCCCCCCTGGTACCGCCAGGTCAGCCGCACCCAGTGGAAGTCGTTCCTCGCCGCCTGGATCGGCTATGTCCTCGACGGCTTCGACTTCGTGCTGATCACCCTCGTGCTGACCGAGATCAGTGACGAGTTCGGCCTGAGCACGGTGCAGGCGGCCAGCCTGATCTCCGGTGCGTTCATCACCCGCTGGCTCGGCGGAGCGGTGCTCGGCGCGCTCGGCGACCGGTACGGCCGCAAGCTCTCCATGGTGCTGAGCATCCTGCTGTACTCGGTGGGTACCTTCGCCTGCGGGTTCGCCTGGAACTACCACAGTCTGTTCGCCGCCCGGCTGGCCATCGGCATGGGCATGGCCGGTGAGTACAGCGCCAGTGCCACGTACGTCATGGAGAGCTGGCCCGCCGCACTGCGCAGCCGGGCCAGCGGCTTCCTGATCTCGGGTTTCTCGGTCGGTTCGGTGCTCGCCGCCCAGGTCTACAACTGGGTGGTGCCCTCGCTCGGCTGGCGCTGGATGTTCTATCTGGGCCTCATCCCGATCGCCATCGCGCTGTGGATGCGGCGGGCGCTGCCGGAGGCGGAGGAGTGGACGGAGTCCGTCGCGGACAAGGGCGCCAAGCCCAATCCGTTCCGGCCGCTGTTCGTCACCCGCGGCCGGGCCACCGTCAACACGGTCCTGGTCGTCGTCGCCACGGTCTCGCTGTTCCTCGTCTTCACGCCCGGCGGCGCCGGGATGGTGCCGGTGCTCTCGGTGCTCGCCGGCCTCTCGCTCGCCGCGTTCGCCGTGCAGCTGGGCGGGAAGCGCGGCTGGGCGCTGTATCTGTCGATGATCGTGACGTTGTTCTTCGCGTTCCTGTACTCGTGGCCGATCCAGGCCCTGCTGCCGACGTATCTGAAGACCGAACTGGGCTACTCCACGGACCAGGTCACCGATGTCCTGTACTTCGCCGGTTTCGGCACCATGGCCGGCTGCTGGGCGGCGGGCTTCCTCGGCGACCGGATCGGGGCGAAGAAGGCGTACGCGCTGACGCTGCTGGCGTCGCTCGCCTTCGTCTATCCGGTGTTCGCCGTGCAGAACAATCTGCTGCTGCTCGGCATCCTGCTCTTCCTCCTCCAGGCGACGAGCTTCGGCATCTCCGGGCTGCTGCCGCGCTACATCGGCGGGCACTTCCCGACGGCGAGCCGGGGCGCCGCGCTCGGCTTCACGTACAACGTGGGCGCCCTCGGCGGGGCCGTCGCCCCGGTCCTCGGCGCGCATCTCGCCTCCGGCATGGACCTGGGGCAGGCGCTGGCGGTGCTGACGTTCGCGGGCACGGTGATCGTGGTGGTGCTGGTCGGCTTCGACGTACCGGCGCGGCTGAACCGGCTTACGGACCCGGACTCCACACCGGACCATCTCGCGGTGGTGACCACGGAGAAACCCGTGCGCGCGGACCGGTGACCGGTCTCAGACCGCGATGCGCTCGAACACCGCGGCGAGGCCCTGGCCGCCGCCGATGCACATGGTCTCCAGGCCGTAGCGGGCCTCGCGGCGGTGCAGTTCCCTGGTCAGCGTGGCGAGGATGCGGGCGCCGGTGGCTCCGACCGGATGGCCGAGGGAGACTCCGGAGCCGTTGACGTTGATCCGCTCCTCGTGGTCCTTCTCGCCGAGTCCCAGCTCACGGGTGCAGGCCAGCACCTGGGCGGCGAAGGCCTCGTTGAGCTCGATCAGGTCGAGGTCGGCGAGGGTGAGCCCGGCGCGGGCGAGCGCGGTGCGGGTGGCGGGGACGGGGCCGATGCCCATGGTGGCGGCGGGCACCCCGGCGCGGGCGAAGGAGACCAGCCGGACGAGCGGGGTGAGGCCGAGCCGTTCCGCGGTGGCGGCGCCGGTCACCAGGCAGGCGGCGGCCGCGTCGTTCTGGCCGCTGGCGTTGCCCGCGGTGACGGTGGCCTCCGGGTCGGTCCTGCCCATGATCGGGCGGAGCGCTGCGAGCTGCTCGGCGGTCGTGTCGGGGCGCGGGTGCTCGTCGGCGGTGACCACCGTTTCGCCCTTGCGGGCCCGTACGGTGACGGGGACGGTCTCCGCCTCGTACCGCCCCTCGGCCGCGGCCCGGCCGGCGCGCTGCTGCGAGCGCAGGGCGAGCGCGTCCTGGTCGGCACGGCTGATTCCGTACTCGCGGCGCAGGTTCTCGGCGGTCTCGATCATGCCGCCGGGCACGGGGTGGTTGATGCCGCCCGCGGTGACCCTGCCCCGGGCGAGCGAGTCGTGCAGCTGGAGACCGGGGCCCTTGATGCCCCAGCGGCCGTCGTGCGTGTAGTAGGGGGCGGCGCTCATCACGTCGACGCCACCCGCGATCACCACCTCGCTGAAACCGGCCCTGATCTGCATCGCGGCGTCGAGGACGGCCTGCAGTCCGGAGCCGCAACGACGGTCGATCTGGGTGCCGGTGACGGACTGCGGGAGCCCGGCGTCGAGCGCGGCGACCCGGCCGATGGCGGGGGCGTCGGCAGACGGGTAGGCACTCCCGAGGATCACCTCGTCGACCCGGTCGGGGTCGATTCCGGTGCGGGCGACGACCTCGGCGATGACCCGCGCGGCGAGGGAGGCCGGGGTCTGCCCTGCGAACGCTCCGCCGAAGCGGCCGATGGGGGTGCGCAGCGGTTCGCAGATCACGACATCGTTCTGGTCGGGCACGGCGGGACCTTTCAGGGAACGGGACGAGGACGGGACAGGGGGCAGGTCGGCAGGACAGGGACTGGCAAGGAGCGAAGGCCGACCGGGTGTGAGGTGACCCTCGCACCCGGCGACTGAGCAGGTCCAATATCCAGTTCACCCTGATTCGAGACGCAGCGCGTCTCAATGTGGACGAGCGGTCACGAGGACGGCGTGGGCAGGGCACTCTCCGCGACGGCAAGCACCGCACGCAGGGCGGCGGACGGATTGTCCGCCCGCCAGGCCAGCGCCGCCCGGAGCCGGATCGGCGGGCCGGCGAGCGGGCGGTAGACGAGGCCGTTCTGCTGGATGTGCTGGACGGAGGTGACGGTGAGGGTCACCCCGACGCCCGCCGCGACCAGTGCCAGGATCGTGTACGAGTCGGGGGCCTCCTGCACCACCCGCGGGTTGAACCCGGCGTCCTCGCAGGCCCCGACCATCGCGTCGCGCACCGTGGATCCGGTGTTGGCGGGGAACGAGACGAACGGCTCCTCGGCCAGGACCTCGATGGGAACGCTGTCCCGGGCGGCGAGCGGATGGTCGGAGGGGAGCGCGCACACCAGCTCCTCCTCGTCGATCACCCGGTGGGTCACGCCGGGCCGGCTCACCGGCAGCCGTACGAACCCCAGGTCGAGCGAGCCGTCCGCAACGCGCGCGAGGGCCACGTCGGCGTAGGTCTGGCCCGTCATGACCAGCTCGATACCGGGGTGGGCGGCGCGCACCGCCCGGGTCAGCAGGGGCAGCGTCTCGTGGCTGGAGGCGCCGGCGAAGCCGATGCTGACCCGCCCGTACTCGCCGCGGCCCGCGGCCTTCGCTGCCCGTACCGCGAGGTCGAGGTCGTCGAGCACGGTCCGTACCGGCTGGAGGAACGACTCCCCCGCGCTGGTGAGCCGCACCGAGCGGGTGTTGCGCTCGAAGAGCTGGACGCCGAGTTCCTTCTCCAGTTGCCGGATCTGCTGGCTCAGCGGCGGCTGGGCCATCTGGAGCCGCTTGGCGGCCCGGCCGAAGTGCAGCTCCTCGGCCACGGCGACAAACGCGGACAGATGGCGCAGTTCCATTCCCACCCCTCGCCTCAGCGGTCATTGATACATCAGACGTCTTGATTCGACCTTAATTTGGTATTGGACAGCGATCAATGACCGCTGACACGGTAGGGCGACGCGCACGCGCCCAGGGGTCGGTGACGCACACGAAGCGGAGGGGCACCGTGGCCACGACGGGCCGGAAGGACAAGACGATGTCGATGAGGGCGGCGATCGCCGGCTTCGTCCACGACGGTGACACCGTCTGCCTCGAAGGCTTCACCCATCTCATCCCGACCGCCGCGGGTCACGAGATCATCCGCCAGGGCCGCCGGGACCTGACGGTCGTCCGGATGACCGCGGACATCGTGGTGGACCAGATGCTCGCCGCGGGCTGCGTGACGCGCCTGGTCTCGTCGTTCGTGGGCAATTCCTCGGCCGGTTCGCTCGGTGAGCTCCGCCGCCGTGTCGAGAGCGCGGACCCGGCACCGCTCGCCTTCGAGGAGTACAGCCACTACGGGATGGTCTGCCGCTATCTCGCCGGTTCCCAGCGGCTGCCGTTCTACCCCCTGCGCTCCTACGGGGGCAGCGATCTGCCGTCCGTCAACAGCGATCTGCGCAAGGTCACCTCGCCCTACCCGGGCCCGGACGGCGAATCCGAGCAGATCTACGTCGTGCCGCCCGTCAACCCGGACGTGACGATCATCCACGCGCAGCGCGCCGACCGCAGCGGCAACACCCAGATGTGGGGGCTGACCGGCATTCAGGCCGAGGCGGTGTACGCGGCGGACAAGGCGGTCGTCGTCGTGGAGGAGATCGTGGACGACGAGGTGATCCGCTCGGACCCGAACCGCACGCTGGTTCCCGCCCACGCGGTCGACGCGGTCGTCCGCTGCCCGCGCGGTGCGCATCCGTCCTTCGCGCAGGGGTACTACGACCGGGACAACGCCTTCTACCGGGCCTGGTCGCACATCAGCAAGGATCCTCAGCGGCTCCGGGACTGGCTGGACGAGTGGGTGCGCGGGACTGCGGACCATGCGGAGTACGTCGAGAAGCTCGGCGAGGAGTTCTGGGCGGGGCTCGCGGTCGGCGAGGCGCTCAGCGAGCCGGTGAACTACGGGCGGCGGCTGTGAGCATCTCCGGGACACCCGGCCCGACAGCACACAGCTCCACCGGAACGGGCCCCATGGACCACGACGCCGCGGAACACGAGAGGGAACGGGTCATGACCACCACCGCACCGGGCGCCCTCACCCCGTCCGAACTGCTCTCCGTCGTCGCCTCCCGCGAACTGGCCGCGCGTCGAACGGTGTTCGCCGGAATCGGCCTGCCCACCCTCGCCACCGAACTGGCCCGTCTGACGGTCGCCCCGGACATCGAGGTGGTGTACGAGTCCGGGGTCTGCGGCGCCCACCCCTCGCAGCTTCCGGAGACCATCGCCGACGCCGTCCTGATCACGGGGGCGGAGGCGGTGATCTCGATGCCCATGCTCTTCGGCTGTGTGCTCCAGGGCGGCCATATCGACATCGGGTTCCTCGGCGCGGCGCAGATCGACCGCTGGGGCAGTCTCAACACCTCGGTGATCGGCGACTGGGACAGCCCGTCGGTCCGTCTGCCGGGCTCGGGCGGCGGCGTCGAGGTGATGGCCAACTCCCGCGAGGTCTTCGTGGTGATGCGCCGCCACGATCCGCGCTCCTTCACCGCGGAGCTCGACTTCTGCACCACACCCGGCCCCGATCGCGCCCTGGCCGAGGGCATCCGGTCACTGGGCGCCGGAGTCACCCGTGTCATCACCGAACTGGGCATCCTGGCCCGTGAGGGGGTGGGCGACGAGCTGCGGCTGGTCGCCGTCCACCCGGGCGTCACCGTCGAGCGGGTCCGGGCGGCGACCGGCTGGGACCTCCGGGTCGCCGACACGGTCGAGGAGGTCCCGCCCCCGACGGAGGAGGAACTGCGGCTGCTGCGCGAGGATGTCGACCCGGACCGCGTGTATCTCCGCTGAGGACCTCACCCGCGATCCGCCGCGACGCCGCTGCCCAGCGTGGGAGAGGCCGTGAACCGTACGATCCGCCCGTCCGTCACCCCCGAGAGGACCGTAACTGCCATGCGTATCAGGATCGTCGGCGCCGGAGCCATGGGCCGCGGCATCGCCCAGTGGGCCGCCGCCGCCGGACACACCGTCGAACTGTGTGACGTACGGACGGAGGCGGTGACCGAGGCGGCCGGCTTCGTACGCTCCATGCTGGATCGGGCCGTGCGGAAGGGCCGGATGTCCGCCGAGGACATGGCAGCCGCCGTGGACCGGCTGATCCCGCTGGAGGACCCGTGGGCCGCGGGCCCGGAGGTCGAGCTGGTCATCGAGGCCGTGCGGGAGGATCTCGCCACCAAGACGGAGGTCTTCGGCCGGCTGGAGCGGGCACTGCCCGCCTCGGCCGTGTTCGCGACCAACACCTCCTCGCTGTCCGTGACCCGGATCGCCGCCGCGCTGAAGGACCCGACGCGGCTGGCCGGACTGCACTTCTTCAACCCGGTCCCGCTGATGCGGATCGTCGAGGTCGTGCCGGGTGCGGCCACCCGTCCCGGCATCCCGCCGCTGCTGACGGCGCTCGTGGAGAGCTGCGGGCACCGCGCGGTCACGGTCGCCGACACCCCCGGCTTCCTCATCAACCACGCCGGGCGCGGACTGGTGACGGAGGCGCTCGCGCTGCTGGAGGAGACGGTCGGCGACCCGGCGGACATCGACCGGATCGCGCGGGACGTACTGGGCCTGCGGATGGGCCCGTTCGAGCTGATGGACCTCACCGGACTCGACGTGACCGCCGCCGTGATCGACTCGATCTGGGAGGGCTTCCGTCACGAGGACCGGCTGCGCCCCTCCTACCTGACGCCGAACCGGGTGGCGGCCGGGCTGCACGGCCGCAAGACCGGGCGCGGCTGGTTCACGTACGGCCCCGAGGCACCCGCCCCGGTCCCGGAAGCGCCGGTCACGGGCGATGCGGACCGTCCGGTGCACGTCTTCGCCGACCGGGCGGGCGAGCGGGACGCCGCCGCGCTGCGTCAGGCCCTGACCGCTGCGGGCGCCACGGTCGAGTCCGGCCGGGAGCCCTCCGCCGAGGCCCTGGTGCTGGTCCCGGTCTGGGGCACCACGGTCGCCTCGGCGGTGGCCCCGCACGGGCTGCCCGCCGGGCGCACCTTCGGGGTGGACCCGCTGCCGGCGGCCGGGCACCGCCGGGTGCTGGCCGTGACACCGGCCGCGGAGCCGGCGGCCGCGCGGGACGCCCGCGCGGTACTGGCGCGGGCGGCGGACGGCGGCGAGCCGTTCGCGGTGTCGGTGGTACGGGACACGGCGGGCTCGGTCGCCCAGCGGCTGCTCGCCTCGATCGTGTCGGTCTCGGCGTCCATCGCGGAACGCGCCCTGGCGACGCCGGCCGATATCGATCTGGCCGTCACGACCGGTCTCGGCTATCCCGTCGGCCCACTGGCCTGGGGCGACCGGATCGGCGCGGCCCGGATGCTGGAGCTGCACCGGGCCCTGCACGCGACGACCGGCGATCCGCGCCACCGCCCGACCCGCTGGGTCACCGAACGCGCCGCGCTCGGCCTGGCCCTGACGGACCCGGGCACATCCCCGGCGCAGTGCGTCGCGGACGCAGCGGACGGAGCGGGCGCGGCGAGCGCGAGAACGGCACCCGGCGCGGCCCGGCGCGGCTAGCGCCGGGACATCGGCGCCGGCACCGCGACGGCCGCGGTGCCCAGGAACGGTGCCCCGCCCGCGAGGTCGTCGGTCCCGCAGCTCGATGCGCCGCGGCTCCACGTCACGGGTGAGCTCTCGGCGGAGCCGGCATGGAACAGCGGCCACACCTGCCCGGCCATCAGCCCGCAGGCCCCCGCCAGGGACACCTGTGCGACAGACCGTCCCCGTGCGGCTCTGGCATCGCCCGAGGTGGGCAGGAGGCATGACCGATTCGTACAAGACCGGCGGCGGGCGCCCGGTCTACGGTCGGATCATGACTCCACGACTCGACGCGATCGGCATCACCACCGCGGATCTGCCCGCATCGCTCGCCTTCTACCGCCTGCTCGGCCTCGACATCCCCGACGGCGCGGAATCCGTACCCCATGTCGAGGTGACGCTCCCGGGCGGGCAGCGCCTGCTGTGGGACACCGAGGACGTCGTCCGCTCCTTCGACCCCGCGTGGTCGGGGCCGAAGGGCGGTGAGCGTCTCGGGCTCGCGTTCCTCTGCGACAGCCCGGCGGAGGTCGACGCGGTCTACGCGGAGCTGACCGGCGCCGGCCACCGGGGGCACCTGAAGCCGTGGGACGCCGTGTGGGAGCAGCGGTACGCGGTGGTGCTGGATCCGGACGGCTGTGCGGTGTCGCTGTTCGCCCCCGCCGCCGGTTAGGACGGGTCGGGCACGCCGAGCAGGGCGGGGGCCGTGCCGGGGGCGAAGCGGATTCCGGCGTGGCTGCCGCCGTCGCTCCCGGACGTGGGCGCCGCACGGGTGTCCGGGCCCGCGACGAGGAGCCGGCCGCCGGTCCAGAGCAGGTCCATGCAGCCGTCGGGCAGCACCGGATGGACCGAACCCCGCGGCACGGTCAGCGTCCACACCGTCGCACCGTCCATCCGCGACGCGCGCTCTTCGTACCTGTCGCCCATGGCACTAGTCTCGTCGACGGACGGAAATCGTGCGGAACCGGCATCCCGGGAGCGGTCATGGCGGCACTGATGGAGTTCACCACCGACAGCGGTGCGACGGTGACGGTGGAGGTCGACCGTCACGCTCCGGGCGCGCAGCTGGTCGCGCGCGACGGCAACTCCCTCGCACGGTCGGGGCGCACCTTCGACAGCGCGCTCCAGGGAATCCGGGCGGCCGCCGAATCGGCGCTCTCGGTGTTCCGGGACGGCTCGCTGAAGCCGGACGGGGTGGAGATCGAGTTCGGTGTGAAGATCACCACCGAGGCCGGGGCCGTGATCGCGAAGAGCGCGATGGAGGGCCATCTGACGGTGAAACTGTCGTGGTCGCCCGGTTCGACGCCCGGGACCCCACCGGCCCCTCAGCCCGTAACGACCCCGCCCGTACCGCCCGCCCCCGCCGCCATCTGACGGCCGCTGTCACTCACCGGGCGGGTACGGCTTGTCCGGCTCCTTCTCGCGGCTCGGCTGCAGCCTGGACTTCACGTCGTCGGGCGGCAGGAACCGGGACCACCGCTCCGGGAACTCGGAGGGCATGTAGGGGCTGTCCCCCTCGTCCTCGTCGTCGTCCGCGTTCTCGTCCCAGCTCTCCGCCTGGGTGCGGGCCACGAACTCAGCCGCCTGGACCACGCGTACCCGGTCGTTGGCCGCACGTGCCGCGGCCGTCGCCACCGAGGGCCACACCCGGTCGATGGCCGCGTTGACCGCGGCGCCCACCAGCACCGCGAACGCGGAGATGCCGATCCACAGCAGCACGGCGATCGGCGCGGCCAGCGAGCCGTAGATGGTCGGCCCCTCGACCGTACTGGTGAGGTAGATCCGCAGCAGGAAACTGCCCAGCACCCAGATCGCGAGTGCCATCAGCGCGCCCGGGGTGTCCTCGATCCAGGGCGAGCGGACGGGGACGGACACGTGGTAGAGCGTCGTCAGGAAGGCGATGGACAGAAGTATCACCAGCGGCCAGTACAGGACGCTTATGAGCTCGGTGCCCCAGGGGATGAACTCCACGACCCGGTCGGGTCCGGCCACCAGGAGCGGCAGTACGACCGCGCCCAGCAACAGCGCCACCACGTACAGCAGGAAGGCGAGCATCCGGGTCTTGACGATGCCGCGCTGGCCGTCGAGTCCGTACATCACGGTGATGGTGTCGATGAAGACGTTGACCGCGCGGGAGCCGGACCAGAGCGCGATCGCGAAACCGATCGAGATGACGTCGGGCCGGGCCCCGGTGGTGACGTCCTCCAGGAGCGGCTTGGCGAAGTCGTTGACGCCCCGCTGGGAGAGCACGGTCTGCGCCGCACCGAGGATGTTGTCCTCGATGGAGGCGACCGTGGTGGTGCTGGTCCACGCGTCGACGTAACCGAGCAGGCCGATCAGTCCGAGCAGCAGCGGCGGCAGGGACAGCAGAGTGAAGAACGCCGCCTCGGCCGCGAGTCCCAGAATGCGGTACTCCATGCACGAATTGACGGTGTCCTTGAGCAATTGCCAGGCCATCTGCCGCTTGGAGACGTTGCGGTAGAGGACTCGGGCCCGGTGGAGCCGGCCCGGTGGCCGCTCGGGTGTTTCATTTGCTGCCTGCACGTCCTTACCGTATCGGCATGGCAGCCACCACCCACACCGTGTCCAACCAGTCCCCTCCCCTGCGCGGCTACGACGTCTTCACCGCGGACCGGGCGCTCACCGAAGCCGTGGACCGGCATCTCCCGCCGCAACTGCTCGACGATGCGCGGGAAGAACTCGTCAGGCTCGGCCGGTCGGCCGGCTCCGCCCAGGCGCAGCGGTGGGGTGCGCAGGCGAACGAGAACCCGCCCCGGCTGCACACCCATGACCGTTACGGGCACCGCGTCGACGAGGTGGAGTTCCATCCGGCCTGGCACCGGCTGCTCGGCCATGCCGTCTCCGCGGGTCTGACCGACGCCTGGGACCGGCCGGGCGGACATGTGCGCCGGGCGGCCGGCTTCCTGGTCTGGACGCAGGCCGAGGCGGGGCACGGCTGCCCGCTGTCGATGACGCACGCGGCCGTGCCCGCGCTGCGCACCGATCCCGCGACGGCCGCCGAGTGGGAGCCGCTGCTGACCTCGCACGTGTACGAGGAGGGGCTGCGGCCGGCCGGGAGCAAGGGCGGGGCGCTCCTCGGGATGGGCATGACGGAGAAGCAGGGCGGCACGGACGTGCGGTCGAACACGACGCGCGCCGAACCCCTGTCCGGCGAGGGTGAGTATCTGCTCACCGGGCACAAGTGGTTCTGTTCGGCGCCGATGTCCGACGGGTTCCTGGTGCTGGCCCAGGCGCCGGGCGGTCTGACCTGCTTTCTGCTGCCCCGGGTGCTGCCGGACGGCAGTCGCAACGGCTTCGCGATCCAGCGGCTCAAGGACAAGCTGGGCAACCGGTCCAACGCCTCGGCCGAGGTCGAGTTCGACGGTACGTGGGCGCGCCGGATCGGTGAGGAGGGGCGCGGGGTGCCCACGATCATCGAGATGGTGGCGGCGACCCGGCTGGACTGTGTGATCGGTTCGGCCGCGCTGATGCGGCAGGCGGTGGCGCAGGCGGTCCACCACACCACGTACCGCAGCGCGTTCGGCGGGGTGCTGGTCGACAAGCCGCTGATGCGCAATGTGCTGGCCGATCTGGCGCTGGAGTCGGAGGCGGCGACGGTGCTGGCGATGCGGCTGGCGGCCGCGTACGACGCCGGGACCGAGAGCGAGCTCGCCTTTCTGCGGATCGCGGTGCCGGCGGCCAAGTACTGGGTGACGAAGCGGTGCACCCCGATGGTGGGCGAGGCGCTCGAGTGCCTGGGCGGCAACGGCTATGTGGAGGAGTCGGGGATGCCCCGGCTGTTGCGCGAGGCGCCGCTCAACTCGATCTGGGAGGGCTCGGGGAACGTACAGGCGCTGGACGTGCTGCGGGCGCTCCAGCGCGAGCCGGCGGCGCTGAACGCGTTCCTCTCGGAGGTCGGGCGGGCGCGGGGCGCCGATCACCGGCTCGACCGGGCGATCAGGGATCTGCTGACCGAGCTCGCCGATCTCCAGGGCATCGAGGCGCGGGCGCGTCGGCTCGTGGAGCGGATGGCCCTGGTGCTGCAGGGTTCGCTGCTGGTGCGCTGGGCGCCGCCGGAGGTCGCCGACGCGTTCTGCGCGTCACGGCTGGGCAGGGACTGGGGATCGGCGTTCGGAACGCTTCCGCACACCCTCGATCTGGCGTCGGTCGTGGAACGGGCGCGGCCCGTGGAGCGTTGACCGGACGGGGCCGGTCAGCCGGCCGGGCCGTCGGAGCAGCAACGGGGGGTGGTGCTGCGCCGACACGGCACCACCCCCCATGCTGTACACACCGGTCTTCGCAGCCGAGGCCGCGACTTCCGGTGTACCGCCACTCTTGTACGGACCGGGAACCGTCGCCAGAGTTGCAGAGGGTTGCAACCATTGTGTGGAGTTGCGGCATCAGGGCCCCGGTGACTGCAGGGCGGGGCCCCGCGGCCCTTACACGGCATCTAGGGGGATCCGGCGTGGAGACAAGTCCTGTCGACGCGATGCGACTGGCTGCCCAGGAGTCGGACCGGGCCGCACGCCTGGTCCACCGTGCCCGCGAAGCGCGGCCGGCCGGCGACCGTATGCCGCTCGCGCCGCGGGCCGACATCGCTGCCTCCTGGAACCGGGCGCTGCGCAGCGGGGTCGATCCGGAGAAGTCCACCCACAGTGCCGTGCTGGAGCCGGACGAGGTCGAGCGGCGGCGCCGGAGTTCCGCGCTGGGTGAGGTGATGCCGCTCCTCGGCAACGCCCTGGCGGCCATCGCGGACGCCTCACAGCAGATCATGGTGGTCACCGATGTGGAGGGCCGGGTGCTGTGGCGCCAGGGCAACACGGGAGTGCTGCGCCGGGCCGACGGCATCTGCCTGTCCGAGGGCGCCGCCTGGTCGGAGCAGAGCAACGGCACCAACGCGATCGGCACGGCGCTCGCCTCGCGCGCCCCGGTCCAGGTCCACTCCACGGAACACTTCGTGCGCAGTCTGCACGGGTGGACGTGCGCGGCGGCCCCGGTGCGCGATCCGCGGGACGGCCGGCTGATGGGGATCGTGGACGTCAGCGGTCCCGCGTCCACCTTCCATCCGACGACGCTCGCCCTGGTCGGTTCGGTGGCCCGGCTGGCCGAGAGCGAGATCAGGACCTGGCATCTGGAGTCGATCGACCGGCTGCGCTCGGTCGCGGCGCCGATGCTGTGCCGGCTGGGCGGCCGGGCGCTGGCCGTGGACGCCCACGGCTGGCTGGCAGCGGTCACCGGGATGCCGCCGGTGGACCGGCTGCCGCTGCCGAAGTCCCTGCGGCCGGGGCGGGTGTGGCTGCCCTCGCTCGGGATGTGCCGGGTGGAGCCGTTGCCGGGCGGCTGGCTGGTGCAGGTGGCGGACGGCGCGACGGACAGCCCGCCGCGCAGGCTCGTGCTCGATCTGAGCCGTCCGCGCGGTCTCGCGGTGAATGTGGTGAGCCCGGTGGGCACCTGGACGCAGCGGCTCTCGCCTCGCCACGCCGAGCTGCTGTTCGCGCTGGCGCTGCACCGCGAGGGGCGTACCGCGTCGGAGCTGGCCGAGGACATCTTCGGCGATCCGACCAGGACGGTGACGGTGCGGGCCGAGATCTCCCGGCTGCGGCGTCATCTCGCGGAGGTGCTGGCGCACCGCCCGTACCGTTTCGGCGAGGGGGTCGAGGTCGAGGTGATCCACCCGGAGCACCCGGACGATCTGCTGCCCGGCTCGAAGGCTCCGGTGGTGGCGGCGGCGCGCAGCACCGGCTGAACGGTGTTCTCGCAGGTCGCGGTCGTCCGTCCGACGAGGCCGGCTTGGGCCGGGGCGGCGGGACGTGGTTCTCTGGCAGTCATGAGCAACCCCGCGCACCCCGCCGCCCCGGCCTCCGAGGTGACCATCTGGTCCCTGGAGCAGACCTCCCCCGACGATCTGCGGCCCTCGGCCGTACCGGAGGGGGACATCCGGATCGTCCGGTCCGGGATACCGCTGCCCGAGTTCAGCCGCTTCCTCTACACGGCGGTCGGCGGGGACATCCGGTGGACGGACCGGCTGACGATGACGTACGCGCAGTGGCAGGAGGCGCTGGACCGGCCCGGCGCGGAGACCTGGGTGGCGTACGCGGACGGGACGCCGGCCGGATACATCGAGCTGGACCCGCAGGACGACGGCGTGGTCGAGATCATGTACTTCGGTCTGATCCCGGCGTTCCGGGGGCGTCGGATCGGCGGTCATCTGCTCTCGTACGGGGTGGCCCGTGCCTGGGACCTGGCGGAGCGGTGGCCGCAGCGGCCGGCGACGAAGCGGGTGTGGCTGCACACCTGCTCCAAGGACGGGCCGCATGCCATGGACAACTATCTGCGCCGCGGCTTCCGGCTCTTCGACACCAGGACCGAGCTGGAGCCGGATGTCGTCACACCGGGCCCGTGGCCGGGTTCCGGCCGGCAGCTGCTCCCGTAACCCGGTGCCGGCCCGGCACCCGTGGGAAATACACGCAGTTGTCCGGCTTTCTGAGTAGCCCGGCGCCCGTCACTTCAGTGACGGGCGCCACAGCATCTCACCTGTCGGGACAGTCTCGTCCACATCATGGATAGTGGTGGACTGCTCCGAGATGCGCGTGACACGCTTCCGTCATGCCTGGAACTGGAATTGCCTTGGTGAGTCGACGCCACGTCGACCTCGGCCGCATGTCCAGCGCCATCTGTCCGGCGAGCTGAGAGTCTCCAGCACCGCCGCGATCCCGTTTCTCTGCAAACCCTGCGCACCGCCGCGCCCAGACGCGCGTGTGCAGTTCAGAGCCGCCCTCCTGCAGTCCCGAAGGACGTACTGTCATGGCCGCTACCCCGGAACAGCCTGCGCCCGCCACCCCCCGCCGCAAGGCAGGACGCCACCGTGGCGAAGGCCAGTGGGCCCTGGGGCACCACACCCCCCTCAACGGCAATGAGCAGTTCAAGAAGGACGACGACAGTCTCAATGTGCGGACGCGCATTGAGACGATCTACTCCAAGCGGGGATTCGACTCGATCGACCCCAACGACCTTCGCGGACGCATGCGTTGGTGGGGGCTGTACACGCAGCGCAAGCCCGGGATCGACGGGGGCAAGACCGCGGTGCTGGAGCCGGAGGAGCTGGACGACCGCTACTTCATGCTCCGGGTCCGCATCGACGGCGGCCGGCTGACGACGGCGCAGCTGCGGGCGATCGGTGAGGTCTCGCAGAAGTACGCGCGGGGCACCGCCGATGTCACCGACCGGCAGAACATCCAGCTGCACTGGATCCGCATCGAGGACGTCCCGGCCATCTGGCAGAAGCTGGAGGCCGTCGGCCTGTCCACGACGGAGGCCTGCGGCGACTGCCCCCGCGTGATCATCGGCTCCCCCGTGGCGGGGATCGCCGCCGACGAGATCATCGACGGGACCCCGGCGGTCGACGAGATCCACGACCGCTACATCGGCAGCAAGGAATTCTCCAACCTGCCGCGCAAGTTCAAGACCGCCATCTCCGGCTCGCCCGTGCAGGACGTGGTCCACGAGATCAACGACATCGCCTTCGTCGGCGTCGTTCACCCCGAGCACGGTCCCGGCTTCGACCTCTGGGTCGGCGGCGGCCTCTCGACCAACCCGCGGCTCGCCGAACGGCTGGGCGCCTGGGTGCCGTTGGACGAGGTCGCCGATGTCTGGGCCGGAGTGGTCGGGATCTTCCGGGACTACGGCTACCGGCGACTGCGCACCCGGGCCCGGCTGAAGTTCCTGATGGCCGACTGGGGCCCCGTCAAGTTCCGCCAGGTGCTGGAGGACGAGTACCTGAAGCGGCCGCTGCTCGACGGCCCCGCCCCCGAGCAGCCGAGCAGCCGCTGGCGCGACCACGTGGGCGTCCACCAGCAGCAGGACGGCCGCTTCTACGTCGGGTTCGCCCCTCGCGTCGGCCGGGTGGACGGGCCCACCCTGTCCAAGATCGCCGATCTGGCCGCCGCGCACGGATCGGACCGGCTGCGCACCACCGTCGAGCAGAAGATGCTGATCCTGGACGTGGAGCCGGACCGGATCGATTCGCTGTCCGCCGGTCTCGAGGAGCTCGGCTTCCAGGTGAAGCCGTCCCCGTTCCGCCGCGGCACGATGGCCTGCACCGGCATCGAGTTCTGCAAGCTGGCGATCGTCGAGACCAAGGCGCGCGGCGCCTCGCTCATCGACGAACTGGAGCGCCGCCTGCCGGAGTTCGAGGAACCGCTCACCATCAACATCAACGGCTGCCCCAACGCCTGCGCCCGCATCCAGACCGCGGACATCGGGCTCAAGGGCCAGCTCATGCTGGACGACGAGGGCAACCAGGTGGAGGGCTACCAGGTGCACCTCGGCGGAGCGCTCGGCCTGGAGGCCGGATTCGGCCGCAAGGTCCGCGGCCTGAAGGTCACGTCGGACGAACTGCCCGACTACGTCGAGCGGGTCCTGGGGAACTTCCAGAAGGAGCGCGAGGAAGACGAGCGCTTCGCGACCTGGGCGGCGCGGGCCGGTGCGGAGTCCCTGTCATGAGCGAGCGTGCCGCACCGTTCCACTGCCCCTACTGCGGTGACGAGGACCTGCGCCCGCACGAGGAAGGGCACGGAGCCTGGGAATGCGCCTCCTGCAACCGAGCGTTCCAGCTGAAGTTCCTGGGCCTGCTGACCCGGGGGCTGGCGCGCAACGACGTTGAAGGGGGCGGGACATGACGGATACCCTGAAGATCGAAGAGCTCACGTCGCAAGACCTCAGGGACCTGGCCGAGCGGGCCGGTCGCGAGCTGGAGGAGGCCTCCGCGCCGGAGATCCTGCGGTGGGCCACCCGGACGTTCGGCCCGCGTTTCTGCGTCACCTCCTCGATGGAGGACGCGGTCGTCGCCCATCTCGCCTCCCGGGCCCTGCCCGGTGTGGACGTGGTCTTCCTCGACACCGGATACCACTTCCCCGAGACGATCGGCACCCGCGACGCGGTGGAGGCGGTGATGGACGTCAACCTCATCACCCTGACCCCGCGGCAGACGGTGGCGGAGCAGGACGCGGAGTACGGGCCGAGGCTGCACGACCGCGACCCCGACCTCTGCTGCAGGCTGCGCAAGGTCAAGCCGCTCGAGGAGGGCCTGACTTCGTACACCGCCTGGGCGACCGGACTGCGCCGTGACGAGTCCCCCACCCGGGCGAACACTCCGGTGGTCGGCTGGGACCAGAAGCGGCAGAAGGTCAAGGTCTCGCCGATCGCCCGCTGGACCCAGGACGACGTCGACTCCTACGTTGCCGAGCACGGTGTGCTCAGCAACCCGCTGCTGATGGACGGTTACGCCTCCGTGGGCTGCGCGCCCTGCACCCGCCGGGTGCTGGAGGGCGAGGACGCGCGGGCCGGCCGGTGGGCGGGCCGGGGCAAGACAGAGTGCGGGCTGCACGGCTGATGACGACTGATCAGGAGACTTCGATGAGCGTGACGGGGACGGGAGCCACCGTCTGGCTGACCGGTCTGCCGAGCGCGGGCAAGACCACCATCGCGTACGAACTCGCCGGGCGGCTGCGCGGCGAGGGACACCGCGTGGAGGTGCTCGACGGCGACGAGATAAGGGAGTTCCTCTCCGCGGGCCTCGGTTTCTCCCGCGAGGACCGGCACACCAACGTCCAGCGGATCGGCTTCGTCGCCGAACTCCTGGCGGCCAACGGCGTGAAGGTGCTGGTCCCGGTCATCGCCCCGTACGCGGACAGCAGGGACGCGGTGCGCAAGCGCCACCAGGCCGAAGGCACCGCGTATTTGGAGGTGCATGTCGCCACCCCGGTCGACGTATGCTCTGTCCGCGATGTGAAGGGTCTGTACGCGAAGCAGGCCGCGGGTGAGATCAGCGGCCTGACCGGAGTGGACGATCCCTACGAGGCCCCCGAGTCACCGGACTTGCGGATCGAGTCGCACCGGCAGACCGTGCAGGAGTCCGCGGCGGAGCTGTATGCGCTGCTGAGCGAGAGGGGTGCGGCGTGACCACCGTCGCGACTGTGTCGGAAGGCACCGGTAATCCGTACGCACTGAGCCACCTGGACTCCCTGGAGTCCGAGGCGGTGCACATCTTCCGTGAGGTGGCGGGGGAGTTCGAGCGGCCGGTGATCCTTTTCTCCGGCGGCAAGGACTCCATCCTGATGCTGCATCTGGCGCTCAAGGCGTTCGCGCCCGCGCCGGTGCCGTTCGCGCTGCTGCACGTGGACACCGGGCACAACTTCCCCGAGGTCCTGGAGTACCGCGACCGTACGGTCGCCCAGCACGGGCTGCGTCTCCATGTCGCCTCCGTGCAGGAGTACATCGACGCCGGGAAGCTCCGCGAGCGCCCCGACGGCACCCGCAACCCGCTGCAGACCGTGCCGTTGACCGAGGCGATCCAGCAGCACCGCTTCGACGCCGTGTTCGGCGGCGGCCGCCGCGACGAGGAGAAGGCCCGCGCCAAGGAGCGGGTCTTCTCGCTGCGCGACGAGTTCTCCCAGTGGGACCCGCGCCGCCAGCGCCCCGAGCTGTGGCAGCTGTACAACGGCCGGCACGCCGCCGGTGAGCACGTCCGGGTCTTCCCGATCTCCAACTGGACCGAGCTCGACGTGTGGCAGTACATCGAGCGCGAGGGCATCGAGCTCCCGGAGATCTACTTCGCCCACGAGCGCGAGGTCTTCAGCCGCTCCGGCATGTGGCTGACCGCGGGCGACTGGGGCGGTCCCAAGGAGCACGAGAGGACCGAGACCCGCCAGGTCCGCTACCGCACGGTCGGTGACATGTCCTGCACCGGCGCCGTCGACTCCGACGCCACCACGCTGGACGCCGTGATCACCGAGATCGCCGCCTCCCGGCTCACCGAGCGGGGCGCGACCCGTGCCGACGACAAGATGTCCGAGGCCGCGATGGAAGACCGTAAGCGCGAGGGGTACTTCTAAAATGACCACACCCACCCAGCTGGCCGAGCAGCTGTCGACCACCACCCTGCTGCGGTTCGCCACCGCGGGGTCCGTCGACGACGGCAAGTCCACCCTCGTGGGACGGCTTCTGCACGACTCCAAGTCGGTCCTCACCGACCAGTTGGAGGCGGTCCAGGACGCGTCCCGCAAGCGCGGTCAGGATGCTCCCGACCTGGCGCTGCTGACCGACGGGCTGCGGGCCGAGCGCGAGCAGGGCATCACCATCGATGTCGCCTACCGCTACTTCGCCACCACCCGGCGCCGGTTCATCCTCGCCGACACCCCGGGCCATGTGCAGTACACCCGCAACATGGTGACGGGCGCCTCCACGGCCGAGCTGGCCGTGGTCCTGGTCGACGCCCGCAACGGGGTCGTCGAACAGACCCGCCGGCACGCCGCCGTCGCCGCCCTGCTCCGCGTCCCGCACGTGGTGCTGGCCGTGAACAAGATGGACCTGGTCGACTACGCGGAGCCGGTGTTCGCCGCGATAGCCAAGGAGTTCACCGCCTACGCGGCCTCCCTCGGTGTCCCGGAGATCACCGCGATCCCGATCTCCGCGCTGGCCGGCGACAACGTCGTGGAACCGTCCGCCAACATGGACTGGTACGGCGGACCGACCGTCCTGGAACACCTGGAGACGGTGCCGGTCAGCCACGACCTCACCGCCTGCCACGCCCGCTTCCCGGTCCAGTACGTGATCCGGCCGCAGACCGCCGAGCACCCCGACTACCGGGGCTACGCGGGCCAGATCGCCGCCGGTGTGTTCCGGGTCGGCGAGCCCGTCACCGTACTGCCCTCGGGCCGCACCTCGACGATCGCCGGCATCGACCTGCTCGGCAGCAGCGTGGACATCGCCTGGGCCCCCCAGTCGGTGACCGTCCGGCTCACCGACGACATCGACGTCTCACGCGGCGACCTGATCGCACCGCTCGACGACGCCCCTTCCGTCACCCAGGACGTCGAGGCGACCGTCTGCCATGTCGCGGACCGGCCGCTGGCCGTGGGCCAGCGGGTGCTGATCAAGCACACCACCCGCACGGTCAAGGCGATCATCAAGGACATCCCGTCGCGCCTCACCCTGGACGACCTCTCGCAACACCCGGCACCCGGGAAGCTCGTCGCCAACGACATCGGCCGGGTCGTGGTGCGTACCGCCGAGCCGCTCGCGCTCGACACGTACGCCGACTCCCGCCGCACCGGTTCCTTCCTGCTGATCGACCCGGCGGACGGCACCACCCTGTCGGCCGGCATGGCGGGCGCCTCGTTCGCCGTGACTCCGGCACCGGCTCCGGCTCCGGCGGACGACGACGCCGAGTGGGACTTCTGATGAGCATCGACTTCTTCTCCACCTTCGCGAAGGAGGGCGGCCGCGTCGGCAGCGGCGCCCTCGGCAGCGGCCAGGGCGGGGTTGCGCGATGTGCGCGATGACGTACGCGCACTGCCTGCGCGCCCGGCAGCACCAACAGCACTGCCTGCAACGCCAGTTCAGACGAAGACCTGCCGACTTCCCGGCCACCTCCCCGTACTTTTGAGGGACGTGAGCGCCGGGCCTCCGAGAGGAAACCCTCCCGTGTCTGTCCCCCGCACCACGTTGCGCCGCAGCATCGCCGCTGCCACCGCCCTGCCGCTGCTCGCCGTGGCGCTCACCGCCTGCGGCTACGGTTCCACCGCGAAGGACGACGCCAAGAAGGCGAACGTCTCCGCCGGGGGCAAGAAGCTCTCCGCGGACACCGTGAAGATCGGCTACTTCCCGAACCTCACGCACGCCACCGCCCTGGTCGGCATCCAGGAAGGCATCATCGCCAAGGAGCTCGGCGCCACCGAGGTCAAGCCCTCCACGTTCAACGCGGGCCCCTCCGAGATCGAGGCGCTCAACGCCGGTTCGATCGACATCGGCTTCATCGGCCCCTCGCCCTCCATCAACGGCTTCACGAAGTCCAAGGGCAAGAGCCTGCGCATCATCGGCGGTTCGGCATCCGGCGGTGTGAAGCTGGTCGTCAACCCGAAGAAGATCAAGACCGTGGACGACCTCAAGGGCAAGAAGATCGCCACCCCGCAGCTCGGCAACACCCAGGACGTGGCCTTCCTCAACTGGATCTCCGAGAAGGGCTGGAAGACCGACGCCCGGAGCGGCAAGGGCGACGTCTCCGTGGTCCGCACGGACAACAAGGTGACCCCGGACGCCTACAGGTCCGGTTCCATCGACGGCGCCTGGGCCCCCGAGCCGACCGCCTCCAAGCTGGTCGCGCAGGGCGCGAAGGTACTGCTCGACGAGTCGACGCTGTGGCCGGACAACAAGTTCGTGATCACGAACATCATCGTGTCCCAGAAGTTCCTCACCGAGCACCCCGACGTCGTCGAGGCGGTGCTGCGCGGTTCGGTCAACACCAACGCGTGGATCAACGCCAACCCGGACAAGGCGAAGGCGTCCGCCAACAGCGCGCTGAAGACGCTGTCCGGCAAGGAGCTGCCGGCGGACGTCATCGACCCGGCGTGGAAGTCGATCCAGTTCACCGATGACCCGCTGGCCTCCACCCTCGACACGGAGGCGAAGCACGCGGTGAAGGCGGGCCTCCTGGACGAGACGGACCTGACGGGCATCTACGACCTGAAGCCGCTGAACAAGATCCTCAAGGCCGCGGGCAAGCCCGCGGTCGCCGACGCCGGTCTCGGCGTCAAGTAAGCACCCGACCGTTCCAGGATCTCCCAGGAGGTGACGACCATGGCCACGACCACTCTCACCAAGGCCGAGGACCGTACGGCGGTCGGGCACGCCGTCCGTATCGACCACGTCTCGAAGTCCTTCGGCGGACCGGAGGGGCAGCAGCTCGTCCTGGACGACATCACACTCGATGTCGCCCCTGGCGAGTTCGTCACCCTTCTGGGAGCTTCCGGGTGCGGCAAGTCGACGCTGCTCAATCTGGTGGCCGGGCTCGACCGTCCGACCGCGGGGTCCATCGAGGCCCCCGGCGGGCGGCCGGCCCTGATGTTCCAGGAGCACGCCCTCTTCCCGTGGCTGACCGCGGGCAAGAACATCGAACTGGCGCTGCGGCTGCGCGGCGTACCGAAGCCGGAGCGTCGCGCCGAGGCGGAGCGGCTGCTCGAACTGGTCCGGCTGGGCGGGGCGTACCGCAAGCGGGTGCACGAGCTCTCGGGCGGTATGCGTCAGCGGGTGGCGATGGCCCGCGCCCTCGCCCAGGACAGTCAACTGCTGCTGATGGACGAGCCGTTCGCCGCGCTCGACGCCATCACCCGGGATGTGCTGCACGACGAGCTGACCCGGATCTGGCGCGAGACGAACGTCTCGGTCCTCTTCGTCACACACAACGTGCGGGAGGCGGTCCGGCTCGCGGAGCGCGTCGTCCTGCTCTCCTCGCGGCCGGGCCGGATCGCCCGGGAGTGGACGGTCGACATCGACCAGCCGCGCCGCATCGAGGACACCGCCGTGGCGGAGCTCTCCGTCGAGATCACCGAACAGCTGCGTGGGGAGATCCGCCGACATGGCCAGCACTGAGACCACCGCCAAGGGCAGCGCCGGCGGGGACGGCGCCCCGAAGGACGCCGCCCAGGACCTGGCCGGCCTCGAAGCGGGGCTCGACGCCCTCGACGCGGTACGGGTGAGCCGGACCCCGGTACGCCAGGTGCTGGTGCAGAAGGTGCTGCCGCCGGTGGTTGCCGTCGCACTGGTGCTCATCATCTGGCAGATCCTGATCTGGGCGAAGGTCACCGACGACTACAAGCTGCCGTCCCCGGGCCAGGTCTGGGGCGAGGTGTCCGACGCCTGGGCGCAGGGCACCCTGCTCGGCTACATCTGGACCAGCGTCTCGCGCGGTCTGCTCGGCTTCCTCCTCGCGCTGGTCATCGGCACCCCGCTCGGACTGCTGGTCTCACGGGTGAAGTTGGTGCGCGCGGCGATCGGCCCGGTGCTCTCGGGTCTCCAGTCGCTGCCGTCGGTGGCGTGGGTGCCGCCCGCGGTCATCTGGCTGGGGCTGGACGACAGGATGATGTACGCGGTGATCCTGCTGGGCGCCGTCCCGTCGATCGCGAACGGTCTCGTCGCCGGTGTCGACCAGATTCCGCCGCTGCATCTGCGGGCCGGCAAGACACTGGGCGCCACCGGGCTGCGCGGCACCTGGCACATCGTGCTCCCGGCGTCCCTGCCCGGATACCTGGCGGGGCTGAAGCAGGGCTGGGCGTTCTCCTGGCGCTCGCTGATGGCCGCCGAGATCATCGCCTCGTCGCCCGATCTGGGCGTGGGGCTGGGGCAGTTGCTGGAGCAGGGCCGTGAGACCAGCAGCATGTCGATGGTCTTCCTCGCCATCTTCCTGATCCTGATCGTCGGCATCGCGATCGATCTGCTCATCTTCAGTCCGCTGGAGCGATGGGTGCTGCGCAGCCGCGGTCTCCTCGTCAAGAACTGAGCCCGGACATGACTGCACCGGTCCTCCTCGTCATCGCCCACGGCAGCCGCGATCCTCGGCACGCCGCGACCGTGCGCGCGCTCACCGCGCGGGTACGGGCGCTGCGGCCGGGGCTTCGGGTGGAGACCGGGTTCCTGGACTTCAACGCGCCCTCGGTACCACGGGTCCTGGAGCGGCTGGACGCGGAGGAAGCGGGTGCGGTGGTGGCGCTTCCGCTGCTGCTCACCCGCGCCTTCCACGCCAAGTCCGACATCCCGGCGGTACTGCGGGAGGCCCGCAGCAGGCTCCCGAGGCTGCGCGTGAGGCAGGCCGAGGTGCTCGGCCCGTCGCCGCTGCTGAACTCCGCCCTGGAACGGCGGCTGCGAGAGGCCGGGGTACGCCCCGGCGACAAAGGCTCGACCGGGCTCGTCCTGGCCTCGGCGGGCTCCACAGATCCGGAGGCGATCGCAGTGATCGCTGAAATCGCGCGGGAGCTGCGGCACACCGGTTGGTGTTCCGTGCGGCCTGCGTTCGCCTCCGCACCCCTTCCCCGTACCGAGGACGCGGTACGGGCCCTGCGGGCCGACGGGGTGCGCCGGGTGGCGGTGGCCCCCTACGTCATCGCCCCGGGCCGCCTCCCGGACCGCATCGCGGCGGGGGCGGCCGAGGCCGGTGCCGATGTACTGGCCGGGGTGCTGGGCCCGTCGCCGGAGCTGGCCCGGCTGCTGCTGGACCGGTACGACGAGGCCCGGCTGCCGGCTGACCGGATGGCGTCACTCAGCGCATAGGCCCTGCCCGGCCGAGGTCGAGGCGGCCGGTGCGGCCGGCTCGGCCGGCTGGCCGGTGCGTCCGGCTCGGTCGGTGCGGCCGGCTCGGCGACGGACATCTGGGGCGGCGAGGTCCGGCCCCGGGCCGGAAGTGACAACCGGCGCCCGGACTAAAGTTCCCCTTATGTCCTCCGTGTTCCGATCGCCCGACGACTCCTTCCTCCTCGGCGGCGAGCTGCCCGTGCGCCGCCTCGGCTACGGCACCGCCCAACTCACCGGCCCGGGCTACTGGGGTCCCCGCGGGGAGCGGCGGGCGTCGCTGGCCGTGCTCAGGGCGGCGGTCGACCAAGGCGTGACCCTGATCGACACCGCCGACAACTACGGCCCCGGGGTGGCCGAGGAACTGGTCGCCGAGGCACTGCACCCGTACCGGGACGATCTGGTGATCGCGACCAAGGGCGGTGTCGTACGGACCGGTGACAGCGCCTGGCACATCGCGGGGCGGCCCGAGCAGCTTCGGGCGATGTGCGAGGCCAGTCTGCAACGGCTGCGGACCGACCGGATCGACCTCTACCAACTGCACCGGCTGGACCCGCAGGTGCCGATGGCCGAGCAGCTGGGCACTCTGGATGCGCTGCGGCAGGAGGGTAAGATCCGGCACATCGGTCTGGACACCCTTACCGCCGACCAGCTGGAGCAGGCGCTCTCCCTGACCGGGATCGCCTCGGTGCAGAACCGCTTCAATCTCCTCGACCGTGCGTCGGACGCCGTCCTGAAGGTGTGCGAGGCCCATGGCCTCGCCTTCCTCCCCTGGTTCCCGCTGGCGAACGGCGCTCTGACCGGCGACGACGCCGCGGCCCTCGACGGAGTCGCGGAACGCCACGGTGCCACCCGCGGGCAGATCGCCCTCGCCTGGCTGCTGCACCGCTCCCCCGCGCTGTGCCCGACTCCGGGCACCGGTTCGCCCGTCCATCTGGCGGAGAACCTCCGGGCCCGGGAGATCCTGCTGTCGACCGAGGACATGAGCCTCCTGGAGGCCCTCGCACCCGCATGAAGGAGTACCCGCGCGTGACCACGACCGCCACTCTCCTCCCGTCGTCCCCCACTGCCCCGGTTCCGGTGATCAGGGCCGATGACGTCACCCTCGTACGGGACGGGAAGGTTCTGCTCGATTCGGTCTCGCTGACCGTGCGCGGCGGGGAGCACTGGGCGCTGCTCGGCGCCAACGGTGCGGGCAAGAGCACCCTGCTCGGGCTGCTCGGCGCGATCAGGCATCCCACCCGGGGCGTGGTGGAGGTGCTGGGCCGCACCATCGGGCGGGTCGATCTGCGGGAGCTGCGGACGCTGCTGGGGCACGTCGATCCGCGCCATCCGCTGCGTTCGCCACTGACGGTGGACGAGGTGGCGCTGACGGGTCTGACCAACTCGATCGAGCCGGTGCCGCGCTGGTCGGCGAGCCCGGAGCAGCGGGAGCGGGCGGATCGGCTGCTGAGGATGCTGGGCATGGGCGGCAAGGAGAAGTCCCGCTGGCCCGCGCTGTCGCAGGGCGAGCGGGGCCGTACGCTCATCGCCCGCGCGCTGATGCCGCAGCCCCGGCTGCTGCTGCTCGACGAGCCGGCCACCGGACTGGACCTGGCCGCCCGGGAGCAGCTGCTGGACAGCCTGGACGCCCTGCGCGAGGAGCACCCGGAGCTGGCGACGGTGCTGGTCACGCACCATCTGGAGGAGCTGCCGGCCTCCACCACGCATGCGATGCTGCTGCGCGGCGGGCGGTGTGTGGCCTCGGGTTTCGCGGACGAGGTGCTGACCACGGACCGGGTCAGCGACTGCTTCGGTCATCCGGTACGGATCTCCCGCACGGACGGCCGGTGGACGGCGCGGGCGCAGCGGGCGGCCCGTCGCTGACCCCGGCGCTCACGCGTCGGTTGCCGGTCCGGTGATGAAGGGGGTGGCCTGGTGGTAGTAGAGCAGCCACCCCGTCCCGGTGCGCCGCCACAGTGAACTGCGGTGGGCGCGGATGCCCTTGGCCTCGGTGTCGAAGGTGACGTGGACGAGTTCGTCGGCGAGCTGGATGCCGTGCATCCGTGAGGCGGTGAGCTGGCCGGGGCATTGGGCGGTGCCCGTGATCAGCGAGGTGATGACCATGTCGCGGTCCCAGCGGCGGCCGGTGGTGTCGACCTCGCGGAAGTCGGGGTGCAGGACCTGGACGAGGAGTTCGGTGGAGGCCCGGACCAGCGGGTCGAGGAGGCGGAGTTCGCCCTCGACCGCCGCGGCCACACCGGGCGACGGCTCACTCACGTGGTGCCTCCGGTCATCTCGGCGAGTCTGGTGACGGTGTTCCAGTTGCGTGAGGTTGCGACGAGGCCCTTGATGAGGGTGGGACGGGAGAGCGCGGCGGCGAGCTTGGAGCCGCCCAGTCCGCCTGGGGCGTGGAGATAGAGGACGCGCTCGCCGAGCCGGAACTCCTCGGGGAGGAAGGCCGCAGCGTTCAGCGGGGCGAAGCGGGCCGCGTCGACCGGCTGGTCGAAGTAGGTGACGTGGAGTTCCCTGGCCTGGAGCTCAGCGGCGGGGAAGGGGCAGGCATCGACCACGGCCGCGAGGTAGCCGCCGTCCCGGACCAGGCAGGGGACGTCGAAGCCGAACCGCTGGGCGATGGCATGCTCCAGCTCTGCCGCGAGGGCGTTCTGGTCGTCGGATTCGCTGCTGAAGACGGCGTTGCCGCTCTGCAGGTGGGTGCGGACGTCGCCGTGGCCCAGTTCGGTGAGCAGGGTGCGGAGTTCGGCCATCGGGATCTTCTTGTGTCCGCTCACGTTGATCCCGCGCAGCAGCGCCGCGTACATCATCATGGGCACACCATAGGACGATCGCAGCGAGCCGTGCGGCCGCCGCGCCCCGTGGGGGAGAGCGCGGCGGCCGCCGGTCAGGGGTCGGTGCGGTTACTCAACGACCTTCAGCAGCTTGTTCGCCGTGCCTGCGGTGGCGTTGCCGATGGCGTCCGGGGTGGCTCCGTCGGTCAGTGCGGTGGAGACCTCCGCAGGGGTGGCGTCCGGGTGTCCCGCCAGATAGACGGCGGCGGCGCCGACGACGTGCGGGGTCGCCATGGACGTGCCGGAGATGGTGTTGGTGCCGGTGTCGCTGTCGTTCCAGGACGAGGTGATGTCTGAGCCCGGGGCGTAGATGTCCACGAGCGGACCGTAGTTGGAGAACGAGGACTGCTTGTCGTCCACCGTGGACGAGGCGACCGTGATGGCCTCCGGGACGCGGGCCGGGGAGCCCTGGCCCGCGTCGCCCGACTCGTTCCCGGCTGCGACCGCGAAGGTGACACCGGAGGCGATGGCCTTCTGGACCGCCGCGTCGAGCGCCTCGTCCGCGCCGCCGCCGAGGCTCATGTTGGCGACGGAGGGGCCCTGGTGGTTCGCGGTGACCCAGTCGATGCCGGCGACGACCTGCTCGGTGGTGCCCGAGCCCGAGTCGTCGAGGACCCGGACGGCGACGATCTCGGCCTTCTTGGCGACGCCGTACGTCGCACCGGCGATGGTGCCGGCCACGTGGGTTCCGTGGCCGTTGCCGTCGTCGGCGCTGTCGTCGTTGTCCACGGCGTCGAAGCCCGAACTGGCCCGGCCCCCGAACTCCTTGTGCGTGGTGCGGACGCCGGTGTCGATGACGTACGCCGTCACGCCCTCGCCCGCGCTGTCCGGGTAGGTGTACGCGTTGTCGCCGGCGGTCCCGGTCTGGTCGATGCGGTCCAGACCCCAGGAGGGCGGGTTGTCCTGGGTGGCGCTGATGTGGAACTTCTTGTTCTGGACGACCTTGGAGACCGCCGGGTCGGCGGCGAGCCGCTTGGCCTCGGTCCGCGAAAGGCCGCTGGCGGAGAAGCCGTTGATGGCGGAGCTGTAGTTGCGCTTGAGCTTGCCGCCGTACTCCTTGGCGAGCTTCGCCTTGTCGGCCTTGTGGTCCAGCATCACTATGTAGCTGCCGGATACGGCCGTTGCCGCGTCGGCGCCGTAGATCTTGCCCATCGCGGGGGCGGGCGCCGCTCCGGCGAAGGGGCTGCCCAGCAGGGTGATTCCGGCTGCGGCGGCCACGGCGGTGATCGCGGCAGTGAGCTTGATCCGACGTGTGCGCTTGTGAATTGCCATAAAGAGGGATCTCCTCGTCATTCTTTGTGGGGGGATTGACCCTCGGCCAGAAGATCTCCGGGGGCTGGCTCGAAACCCTGACCGATTGACGCGCCCAGATCAAGACCCTCATTGCGTCTGCGACCGCCTGAGCAAGGTTTCGTCACAAGAAGTCGACCAGCCACACCCAAGTCCGACACAGGCACTGCCCGTTACCGGCGGACACACCAGCAGCCGCCCTTCCCGGCACAGCAGTCCGCCCCGTCGGTGACGTTTCATCACGAACGGGGCGGGGCGGGGCGGGTTCAGCGTCGGACGACACGTACTCCGGTCACGCCCATCAGCCCGGCGAGGGGGACATCGGAGGCCGCCTGCGCGGAGTCCACCGTCAAACCCCCGCCGCGCACCATGTCGAGCAGCATCTCGGCGAGCGGCATCACCATGTGCCGCCCCCAGCAGCGCTCGGACGCATGACCGAAGGGCAGATAGCCGGGCTGATCGTCCGGGTCGAGGCCGTCCCAGCGCTCGGGCCGGTTCGAGGTCGCGTCGTCGAACGGCGATCCGAGCCGGAGCGCGTTGGCGACGAGCGTCGAGACGGTGAAGCAGACCGGGGCCGCCGTTGGTCAGCACATAAACCGGGGCAAATGAGTTGAAATTCCATATGAAATTGAGCGCGGTGATGGAGAGGGCGACCGGTCTGAGCGCGGGCCAGGTGACGGTACGGAATCGGCGCCAGGCGCCCGCGCCGTCCAAGGCGGCCGCCTCGTGCAGTTCGTGCGGGGTGTTCTGCAGACCGGCCAGCAGGGCGACCGTGGTCTGCGGCATACCGGCTCAGACCCCGACGAGGATCACCGCCGGCAGCGCGGTGGCGAGACCGGTCAGCCAGTCACGGCCGTCGCCGAGCCCCAGGTCGCGGATGGTCTCGTTGAGGATTCCGGCGTCCGGGTTGTAGACGAGCCGCCACATGATGCCGACGACCACCTCGGGCATCGCCCACGGGATGATCGCCAGCGCCCGGGCCGGCCACCGCATCCGCAGATTCTGGTTGAGCAGCAGCGCCAGTCCGAGGGCCAGCACGAACTGCGGGACGGTGACACCGACCGCCCACACCAGACCGATCCGGAACGAGTCCCAGAACCGTCCGTCGTGGAGCAGGTCCGGGAAGTTCAGCACCCCGGTCCACCGGGTGGATCTCGTACGGCCCGACTGGGCGTCGGTGAAGGCCAGTGCGATGCCGTAGAGCAGCGGGCCGACGCTGAGGGCCAGGATCGGGATGAGGGCGGGCAGCCCCAGGAACCAGGTACCGGCGTTCCGGTTGATCCGCGCGGGCCGCTCGCCGCGCGGGCCGCCCGGCGGAGCGCCCCGTCCGGTCTGCACGGCTCCATTAGCCAATGTCATGAATATGGCACCCTTGCGTCATTCGACCGGCTTGATACCGTTCTGGCCGCTCAGGTGGCCTCCGTCATCGTGCTGACGGGCCGTCGGTTCGTCAAGGCCACCTGCACAGATGCGAAAATCGGATCCATGAACGAGATGCGAGCGCGCGACGTACTGACCGCTGCCGGACTCCCCGGCGACGCGGAACTGCTCGCGCTGGGTGAGAACGCGGTGTTCGCCGTGGGCGACCTGGTGGTCAAGATCGGCCGGGATGCCGTGCGGAGCCCGGAGCTACGGGTGCGGGCCGAGCGCGAGGTGGCCGTCGCACAGTGGCTCGCCGCCTCCGGCGTCCCCGCGGTGCGGGCCGCCGAGCCCTCGGCACGACTGGTCGAGGACCACCCGGTGACGCTGTGGCACCGACTGCCCGACGCGGTACGGCCCGCCGAGCCGCGGGATCTGGCGCCGCTGCTCACCGCGGTGCACGCGCTGCCGGTCCCGGAGGGCCTCACCCTCCCCCGCCGGGAGCTGCTGGGCGGGGTCGAGCGCTGGCTGCGCCTGGCGGGCGACTCGATCGACCCGGCCGACGCCGCGTATCTGCGCGAGCGCCGGGACGGCTTCGCCACGGCCGCCGCCGCGCTGGTGCCGCATCTGGCCCCGGGCCCGATCCACGGCGACGCGCTCCCGCGCAATGTCCACGTCGGTCCGGACGGGCCGGTCCTGGTGGACCTGGAGACCTTCTCGACGGATCTGCGCGAGCACGATCTGGTGGTGCTCGCCCTGTCCCGGGACCGGTACGCGCTGGCGGCCGACGCCTATGACGCGTTCACCTCGGCGTACGGGTGGGACGTCCGTGAGTGGGACGGCTGCGCGGTGTTGCGCGGGGCCCGGGAGACGGCGAGCTGTGCGTGGGTCGCCCAGCACGCACCGGCCAACCCGAAGGCGCTCGCGGAGTTCCGCAGGCGCGTGGCCTCACTGCGCGACGGTGACGCGGGGGTGCGCTGGTACCCGTTCTGAGGCGACGCGGGTGCGTGGTAGCCGTTCCGAGCCGACGCCGGTGCGCTGGTACCCGTTCTGAGGCGACGCGGGTGCGGTGGTAGCCGTTCCGAGCCGACGCTGCTGCCGTGGTTCCCGTTCCGGGAGGCTCCGCGCCGGTGGTACGGGTCCCCTCAGCCCGTCACTCGCACCGGCTCCCGGACCGGCCAGCGGCCGTCGATCACCGCGTCCGTCTCGCCCTTGCGGCGCAGGAACTGCTGGAAGTCGGCGGCCCACTCCGCGTACCAGGTGATCTGGCGCTCGTGGAGTTCCGCCGCCGTCAGCGCGGCCACCGAGCCGTGCCGCGCGGCTATCGCGTACGCCACCCGCACCGCGGCCAGTGCGTCCGCCCCCGCGTCGTGCGCTCCGCCGTGGACCACGCCGTACTCGACACAGACCGCCTCCAGGTTCCGCTTGCCCTTGCGGTAGCGGTCGACGGCCCGGTCGATCGTGTACGGGTCGACGACCGGGCCGATCCCCGCGCCACCCAGCCGCTCGCTCAGTGACGGCAGCCCGTGGCGGTGCAACTCCGCCGTCAGCAAGGTCAGGTCGAAGGCCGCGTTGTACGCGACCACCGGCACGCCCCGGCGCCAGTACCCGGTCAGGGTGTCGGCGATCTCGTCGGCCACCTCGCGCGCCGGCCGACCCTCCGCCGCCGCCCGCTCGCTGCTGATGCCGTGGATCGCCGAGGCCTGTGCGGGGATCCGTATCCCGGGATCGGCCAGCCAGGTGTGCGTGTCGTCCGGTTCGCCGTCGCTGCCGTCGACGCGGACGACCGCGGCCGTCACGATCCGGGCCTCCAGTGGTTCCGTTCCCGTCGTCTCCAGGTCGAAGCCGACCAGCGCGTGCCGGTGCCAGCTCATCCCGTACCTCCTTCGTGGTGCTTCCCCCAGGTGATGACCACCCTCGCACGGGCCACTGACAACGCCGGTGGACGGCCCCTCAGGAGACCGGCCGGGAGTCCGTCCACACGGACTCGAACTCCTCGCGGTACGTCTCGAACAGCCCGTGTTCGCTGTCCTGCCCGGCCCGGACCACCGCCCGTCCGCCGCCCCGGAGCACCAGCACGGGTGCCTCCATGCCGCGGGCCCGGCGCAGATAGGTCTGGACGACCCCGACCGCGTCGGCCCCGTCGCCGTCCACCAGATAGGCGGTGAAGCGCGGTGTCTCGTCGAAGACGTGGATCTCGAAGGCGCCCGGGTCACGGAGCTTGGAGCGGACCCGGCGCATGTGGAGGATGTTCATCTCCACCGTCCGGCTCAGCTCACCCTTCTTGAGCCCCAGTTCCCTCTCCCGGCGTTTGACCGCACTGCTGGCGGGGTTGATGAAGAGCAGCCGGACCCGGCAGCCCGACTCGGCGAGCCGGATCAGCCGGCGGCCGGAGAAGTTCTGCACCAGCAGATTGAGCCCTATGCCGATCGCGTCCAGCCGGCGCGCACCGCCGAAGAGGTCCTCGGCCGGCAGTTGGCGCTGGAGCCGCACCCGGTCGGAGTGGACGGAGACCACATCCGCGTACCGGTCGCCGACCAGTTCCTCGACCGCGTCGACGGGCAGCCGGTCGGCGGACGGGACCGCGGCGCCGCTGCCGAGGATCTCCAGCAGCCGCGCGGAGGCCCGCTCGGCCTGGGCGAGCACCGCCTCGTTGAGCGCGCGGTTGCGGGAGACCACGTTGCGGGCGACCTCCAGCTCGTCGAGGGCCAGCTCCACCTCGCGACGGTCGTCGAAGTAGGCCTCGAAGCAGGGCCAGTGCTGGACCATCAGCTCACGCAGCTGAGGCAGCGTGAGGAAGCTCAGGACGTTGTCGTCGGCCGGGTCGAGCAGATAGCCCTTGCGGCGGGAGACCTCGCGCACGGCGACGGCGCGCTGCACCCACTCCTGCCCGGCGGGTCCCGCGGCGGCCACCACCCAGTCCTCGCCGTGGACCGGTTCGTAGATGGGCCGCAGCACGGCGGCGACCACGGCGCGCAGCCGCTGCTCCACGAGGTTCAGCCAGATGTAGGCGCGCCCGGCGCGCTGCGCCCTGGTGCGCACCTCGCTCCATGCGTCCGCGCCCCAGTCCAGTTCCGCACCGATCTCCAGAGGCCTGGCGAGCGATACCGCCCCGGGGGGCACAGCGGTGGAGCCCCCCTCGTGACCACTGTCACCCGGAGGCAGCTCGAACCCTCCCGAGCTCACCCGCACACCGCCTTCCACTCCCCCACCAACGATCAAGGAAGGGTACTCCGGGAGCGGGAGCCGGTGCAGCCGGATGAACAGGCTCCTTTCTCAACACCCCTATGAGACAGTCTCGTTCCGTGCGTCGAGATCTGCCGTAGTGAGCGGATTCATAGTGATTAAACACCCCACCTCACGCCGCATACCGGACAGCCGGCCGGGCGGGGCCGCCGGATTCCGGTTCCGGGCGACACGGAGGGGCCCCATGTTGACCGGACCGGACGACGCCGACCCCGATTGCCGGTCGGTCTTAGGTAAGGGCCGCCCTTTCGGGGAAGATCTGACCCAGGGAGCCCGCATTCCCCAGGCAACCGCGTCAGAGTGGAAGAGTCGAATCTATGCAGGTCTGGCCGGGACAGGCGTACCCCCTCGGTGCCACGTACGACGGCGCCGGGACCAACTTCGCGGTCTTCTCGGAGGCCGCCCACCGAATCGAGTTGTGCCTGCTGCACGACGACGGCTCCGAGATGGCGGTGGAGCTGCGGGAGACCGACGCCTTCGTCCGGCACGCCTATCTGCCCGGGGTGATGCCCGGTCAGCGGTACGGATTCAGGGTCCACGGGCCGTACGAGCCGCAGCGCGGCGCCCGCTGCAACTCCGCGAAGCTGCTCCTCGACCCGTACGCGCGGGCGGTCGCCGGACAGATCCAGTGGGGCGAGGCGGTGTACGGCTATCCGTTCGGCCGGCCGGACGCCCGCAACGACCTCGACTCGGCGCCGCACACCATGACGTCCGTCGTGGTCAATCCGTACTTCGACTGGGGCGACGACCGGCGCCCCCGTACGGACTACCACCGCACGGTGATCTACGAGGCCCATGTGAAGGGCCTGACGATGCTTCACCCGGGGCTGCCGAAGGAGCTGCGCGGCACCTACGCGGGGCTGGCCCATCCGGAGGTCATCGCGCATCTGACGGAGCTCGGGGTCACGGCGATCGAACTGATGCCGGTGCACCAGTTCGTCCAGGACCACCGGCTGGCGGACGCGGGGCTCGCCAACTACTGGGGCTACAACACCATCGGCTTCTTCGCCCCGCACAACGCCTATGCCTCCTGGGGCGACCGGGGCGAGCAGGTGCTCGAGTTCAAGCAGGCCGTACGGGCGCTGCACCAGGCGGGCATCGAGGTGATCCTCGACGTGGTCTACAACCACACGGCGGAGGGCAACCACCTGGGTCCGACGCTCTCCTTCCGGGGCCTGGACAACGCCTCGTACTACCGGCTCGCCGACGACCAGCGCTACTACACGGACACCACGGGCACCGGGAACTCGCTGCTGATGCGCTCCCCGCACGTGCTCCAGCTGATCATGGACTCGCTGCGGTACTGGGTGACCGAGATGCATGTGGACGGGTTCCGCTTCGATCTGGCGGCCACGCTGGCCCGTCAGTTCCACGAGGTGGACCGGCTGTCGTCGTTCTTCGACCTCGTGCAGCAGGACCCGGTGGTCAGCCAGGTGAAGCTGATCGCGGAGCCGTGGGACGTGGGTGAGGGCGGATACCAGGTGGGGAACTTCCCGCCGCTGTGGACCGAGTGGAACGGGAAGTACCGGGACACGGTACGGGACCTGTGGCGCGGTGAGCCCCGGACGCTGGCCGAGTTCGCCGGGAGGCTGACCGGCTCATCGGATCTGTACCAGGACGACGGCCGGCGGCCGCTCGCCTCGATCAACTTCACCACCTGCCACGACGGATTCACCCTGCACGACCTGGTCTCGTACAACGACAAGCACAACGAGGCCAACGGCGAGGGCAACCGGGACGGCGAGAGCCACAACCGGTCCTGGAACTGCGGTGTGGAGGGGGAGACGGACCGGCCCGAGGTGCTGGAGCTGCGCGAACGGCAGATGCGGAACTTCATCGCCACGCTGATGCTGTCGCAGGGCGTGCCGATGCTGAGTCACGGCGACGAGTTCGGCCGCACCCAGCTGGGCAACAACAACGGGTACTGCCAGGACAGCGAGCTGTCCTGGGTGCACTGGCCCGGCCCGGCCGAGGCGGCGGCGGACGACGAGGAGGAGACGGAACCGCGGGACGGCGACGGGCTCGGCAGCAGCCTGCTGGAGTTCACCCGGGCCATGGTGTGGCTGCGCCGGGACCATCCGGTCTTCCGGCGCCGCCGGTTCTTCCACGGGCGGCCGGTGGAGGGCACGCACGACGAGCTCTCGGACATCGCCTGGTTCACGCCGGAGGGCGCGGAGATGACCCAGCGGGACTGGCAGGCGGCGCACGCCAAGGCCCTGACGGTCTTTCTGAACGGGCACGCCATCTCGGAGCCGGGCCCGCGCGGCGAGCGGATCTCCGACGACTCGTTCCTGCTGATGTTCAACGCGAGCGCCGAGACGCTGGATTTCGCCGTCCCGGTGAACCATGGGCGGCAGTGGCATGTGGTCGTCGACACGGCGCGCCCCGCCGGAGTGCTGACCGGCGCGGGGCCGAAGGTGGCGGCGGGCGATCGGGTGACGCTGGTGGGACGGAGCATGGCGGTGCTCCAGCGGCCGGCGTAGGGCCTGCCCCTCGGACCCGGGTCGGCCCGGGCCGACCCGGGCCGACCCGGGGAACGATGACGGGAGCGGTGACGGGAGCGGTGACGGTGAAGCCGACGGGAGGCTGACGGAAGTGGTGGCGGGAGCGGTCACGGCACCGCCGGTCGAGCACTTGGGTGTGACCGGGTGACACAGAAGGCCCGGATCTGGGTACGAACGCCTTCATGACGCCTTCCGCCACGTACCGGCTTCAGCTCCAGCCGGACTTCCCGTTCTCGGCCGCCGAGGACGCCGTGCCGTACCTCGCCACGCTCGGCGTCTCCCATCTTCATCTGTCCCCGGTCCTCGAAGCCGTGCCCGGCTCCCGGCACGGCTACGACGTCGTCGACCACGGCCGGGTGCGCGCCGAGCTGGGCGGCGAGGAAGGGCTGCGGCAGCTCGCCGGCACCGCTCGGGAGCACGGGCTCGGGCTGGTCCTGGACATCGTGCCCAACCACATGGCGGCCGACCCCCGGCGCAATCACGCGCTGTGGGAGGTCCTTCGTGAGGGGCCCGGCTCCCCATACGCCCGCTGGTTCGACATCGACTGGGCGGCGGGCGACGGGCGGATCCTGCTGCCCGTGCTCGCCGGGCGGCTCGGCGAGGAGATCGGCGGGCTCCGGGTCGACGGGGATGTGCTGCGCTACGGCGAGCAGGCGTTCCCGCTCCGGGCCGGCACCGCCGGTCTCGACCTGCCCGAGCTGCTGGACGCCCAGCACTACCGGCTCGGCTGGTGGCGGCTGGCCCGGACCGAGCTGAACTACCGGCGGTTCTTCACCATCTCGGAGCTGATCGGGGTGCGGGTGGAGGACCCGGAGGTCTTCGCCGCCACCCACGCCAAGATCCTCGAACTGGTCCGGGACAAAATCGTCGATGGCCTGCGGATCGACCACCCGGACGGGCTCGCCGACCCGGCCGCCTATCTGGAGCGGCTCTCCGAGGCGAGCGGCGGTACGTGGACCGTGGTGGAGAAGATCCTCACCGGTCCCGAACCGCTGCCGGCCGGCTGGGCGGTGGCCGGGACGACCGGGTACGACGCGCTGCACCGGATCGACGGCCTCTTCGTCGATCCGGCGGGCGCGGCGGAACTGCTCGGCCACTACCGGGAGTCCGCCTCCCCGGCCGGCGACCGGGGCGGCTACTGGACGGCGACCGTGCGCCGGGCCGCGTACCGCGTCGTCACCCATGAGCTGGCCGCCGAGACCGGACTGCTGACCCGGCTGGCGTCGCGCATCTGCGCCGAGGACCCCGCGCTGCGCGACCACGCCCCGTGGGCGCTGCGCACCGCGGTGCGCGAGCTGCTCGTCCGGATGCCGGTCTACCGCCCGTACGTGACGGCGGGCGGCCCCTGCACGGAGTCGGCCGCGGCGGCGCTCGACGCGACGGCGGTGAGCGATGCCAAGGCGGTGTTCGCGGTGCGGGAGGAGGCGTCGGCCGTCGATGTGGTGCGGGAGCTGGCGCTGGGGCGGCTCGGCGCGGGCGGCGACCGGGCGGCGTTCTGTGCCCGGTTCGCGCAGACGGCGTCCGCGCTGCGGGCCAAGTCGGTCGAGGACACCGCGTACTACCGCTACGTGCCGCTGATCTCCGCCAACGAGGTGGGCGGTGATCCGGGGCAGCCGGCGGTGGCACCGGAGGACTTCCACGCCTTCTGTACCCGGCTCGCCCGGGACTGGCCCGCCACCGGCACGGCGCTGACCACGCACGACACCAAGCGCAGCGCCGACGTCCGGGCCGCCGTCGCGGTGCTGTCGGAGTGTCCGGGGCCGTGGTCGCGGCTGGTGGCGGAGCTGGCCCGGACGACTCCGGCGGCCGCCCCCGATCCGCAGCTGGCCTGGCAGGCGTGGCAGACCGCGTTCGGCTGCGTGGGGTTCCCGGCGGGTGAGCAGGCGGCGCGGCTGGAGCCCGCGCTGCTGAAGGCGGTGCGCGAGTCGGGGCTCTTCACCAGCTGGACCGAACCCGATCCGGGGTACGAGCGGGCGCTGTCCGACTTCGTCGCCGCCGGTCCGGCCGCCGACACCGGTCCGGTGCGGGCGCTGCTGGAGCGGTTCGCGGGCACGCTCGCCCCGCATGTACGGGCCAACGCGCTCGGTGCGGCGCTGGTGCATCTGACGATGCCGGGGGTGCCGGATCTCTACCAGGGAACCGAGCGCGAGTATCTGGCGCTGGTCGACCCGGACAACCGGCGGCCGTTCCGCGTTCCCTCGTCCGACGCGCCCTTCGACGAGAAGGAGGCTCTGACGGTGGCGGCGCTGCGGCTTCGGCGCGAGCGGCCCGGGGTGTTCGGTGAGTCGGGGACGTACGCCCCGCTGGCGGCCTGCGGTCCGGCGGCCGGGCACTGTCTGGCGTTCTGCCGCTCGGGCGAAGTCGTCACGGCGGTGACCCGGCTGTCGCTTCGGCTGACGGAGGCGGGCGGCTGGCGCGGGACGGAGCTGGCGCTGCCGGACGACGGGGTGTGGCGGGATCTGCTGACGCCGGGCCGGGAGTTCTCCGGCGGCACGGCCGCGGTGGCCGAGCTGTTCGCCGAACGGCCGGTGGCGCTGCTCAGCCGGGTCGTACCAGGAGGGACCGCGGGCCTCGGGTGAGCAGGCCGGTGGCGGCCGGTCTGAAGCCGTCCGCCCAGCGGAGCCGGGGCATCGCGTCCAGCAGGGCGCGCAGGCCCTGTTCGGCCTCCAGCCGTCCGAGCACCACGGCCGGGCAGCCCGCCGGGCCGGTGGTGGCGTCGGCCTGGTCGCGGCGGAAGGGGTCGAACACATCGGGTGCGGCGAACCGTTCCGGGTCACGTACCGCCGAGCCGATCAGGCAGGCGACGGGGGCCCGCGCAGGAAGGGTGCCACCGCTGAGGGTGACCTCGGTGAGGGTGCGCCGCAATACGACCTGGACGGGCGGGTCGCGGCGCATCGACTCCGTCCAGGCCCGGCCGGCGAGTGTGGGTTCGACGCGCAGCGCGGCCAGCAGGTCGGGGTCGTCCAGCAGGTTGGCGAGGAACGAGGCGAGTGCCGTCTCGCGCAGCCCGGTGTGCCGGGTGCAGGGTCCCTCGTCGACGGGTGCTGCGTCACCGGTGCGCAACGGGGACCGGAACGGCCCGGTACCGGCGGGCAGCCAGTGGCAGAACTCCTCGACGAGATCGGCCTGCCGACGCCCGGCGATGCGCCGGGCCAGCACATAGGCGGTCCGCTCTACGCGTTCGGCCAGGCGGCGGGGCACGAACCCGGTCACCACCGTGTACCGGTCGCGGGGCAGGCAGCCGGTGCTGCCGTGGCAGAGGCCGAGCGGGGCGGGGCCGCCGCGGGGTGCCCCGTCGTGCGGGAAGCCGGTGAACTCCGGGCCGGTGAGCGCGGTGACGACATCGTCGTACCGGCTGATCAGCCAGGCACCCAGCGGGGCGTCGTAGCTGAGTGGGTGCTCCTCGCGCAGTACCCGGTAGAGCCGGTACGGGTCGCGGGCCGCGCCGGGGGCGAGGAGGCTCGGACCGCCGCCGGGGCGGGTCGTCCGGCGGGACCGTGCCGGCCTGGCGGCGCGGTGGTCGGGCGAGGGCGTCGGGGCGGGTATGTCGCCGGGCGCGTCGGTCTGCATCCGTACCCCCGGGCGGTCGGTGCGCCGGTGTGCGGCGCGGTCCCCCTCAGGGGATCACCTGAACGGGCCCACCGCAGTCGGCGCGGGGCCGTCCGGGTGACGGAGGCGCTCACAGGCGTGAGCGCGGGCCGGACAGTCGGGCCGGACGGGCGAGCGGTCCGCGGATGCGCTACACAGGCGGCCTGAGCGCGGGTGCGGAGAGCCGGAAGGCCATCGTGCCGAAGCTCACCTGGTCCCCCTCCCGCACCGAGACCGTCCCGGTGACGCGCTGTCCGTTGACACAGGTGCCGTTGGTCGAGCCCAGGTCGCGCAGCAGCCACCGGCCGCCGTGCACGGTGAGTTCGGCGTGCGTCCGGGACACGGTCTCGTGGCTGAGGCGCAGCCCGTTGCCCGGATCCCGGCCGATGAGCAGGGGGTACGGGCTCGGCGCCGGCAGCAGCAGTTTGGGCAGCCGCTCGGCCCACCAGGCCCTGCGTACCCGCCCGGGAAAGCCGGAGACCCCGCCGACGAACCGCATCAGCTGCCGCGACCAGCGGCCCCCGCTGTCCAGGTCGGCGGTGAGCGCCTCCAGCTCCTCGGAGCGGTTCGCGGTCAGGGCCAGCTCCATGCGCCGCATGAAGGTGTCGTGGGAGAGCTTTCCCTGCGCCGCGCCTTCTCTGAGCACACCGAGAACACGGTCGCGCTGGGCGTCGGACAGCCGCGCGGGATACGTGTGGAACTCGAAGGAGGACGTCACGGGGCCAATTGTCGGTCCGACCGCCCCAAGGTGTCCAGAACGACCGCTGCTTCCTCGCTCCTGAACGGGCCCCGGCCACATCCCTCACCCGGATATCCAGGGGCGCCCGGAGCGATGCGTTGCTACCGTCTGCCGCCGTGCCGCCCCGGCGACCGCCGGGGCGCTCCCCTGTCCTCCCAGGAGACTTTGTGCCCGACGCACCACACGAACTGACCTTCCGTCCGCTCGCCGGGCCGGAGGAGCTCGCTCTTTTCTGCCGGCTGTCGTACGTCCTCGACCACGAGCTGGCGGACGACCTCGGCTCCGGCCGCCGCCGCCCGGAGTGGATGTGGGTGGCCCTGCGGGGCGAGCGGGTGGTGGCGCGGATCGCGTGGTGGAGCCCGGACGGCAAGGTGCCGCTCCTCCTCGACTTCTTCGACCTCGACGACACGCTACCCGAGCCCGAGCGAGGCGAGGTGGGCCTGCGGCTGCTGGAGACGGCGAGCGCGGCGGTCGTGCCCGCAGGCGGCCCGCGTCCCGAGTACGGGCGATTCGTGCCGTCCGACTGGCGTGAGGACCCGGTGGCCCGTGATGTCGTCGAGGCCCGGGTCCGGGTGATGGAACGCGCCGGTGCCCGGATGCTGGTGGAGCGGCTGCGCCTGGAGTGGCGCGCGGGGACCCCGGTGCCCGCGGACAGCGGCCGGCTGCGCTTCCGCCCGGTCGCCGGGCGCGAGGACCTCCTCGCGCTGATGACTCCGGTGATGGAGGGCACCCTCGACGCCCACGGCCAACAGGACCTGGCCTCCGGGCTGTCGGCGCGCCGGGCCGCGGAGAAGCACTACGACGAGGAACTGGCCAACTACACCACTCCGCGGGAGTGGTGGCGCATCGCCGAGCTCCCCGACGGCGAACCGGTCGGCTTCGTGATCCCGGCCCGCAACAACTACAACCCGATCATCGCGTACATCGGTGTGCTGCCCGCGCGGCGTGGTCACGGCCACATCGACGAGCTCCTCGCGGAGGGCACCCGGGTGCTCGCGGGGCAGGACGGGGTGGAGCGGATCCGGGCGGCGACGGACCTGGGCAATATTCCGATGGCGAGGTCTTTCGAGCGTCTGGGGTACGTCAACTTCGAGCGCGCCTTCGACATGGTGTGGGACTGACGGAGCCGCCGCGGCAGGCGGGCCGGGGCGCGCAGCCGGACCACCTCCACCGGGCCGTCCCACGCTGGGCGTGACCGCTGGGAGGGACGCGTGGAACGAGGCAGCGTCGACGAGGGCTTCGTCCGCACCCTCGCCCGTGACCGGCACCCGCACCTGGCCGGCCTGGGGATCCGGCCGGCCGCCTCGGGCTGGGACAACCAGCTCCGGCGGCTCGGCGACGGACTGGTCGTGCGGCTGGCGTTGACCGAGCGTGCCCCCGAGCTCCTGCGCGAGGAGTTCCCGGCCGGCCCGGGGCCGGGCCGGCCGCCGGATCCTGGACCGGGTCCTCGCCTCCGCCCCTGCCTAGCGCGCCGAGTCCGCGCCGGTCAGGCTGCCCGGACCGGCGCTCTGCCGCTTCTGTTCCCTGATCATTTCGCGGTACCAGGCGTACGAGTCCTTGGGCGTGCGGCGCAGCGTCTCGTAGTCGATGTGGACCAGGCCGAAACGCTTGCCGGCTCCCTCGATCCACTCGATGTTGTCGGTGAGCGACCAGGTGAAGTAGCCGCGTACGTCCACCCCCGCGTCCATGGCCGACCGCAGGGAGTTCAGATGGGCGTCGAGGAAGGCGATCCGGCGGGTGTCCTTGGCGGGTTCGTCGAGGGCGCAGCCGTTCTCGGTGATGTAGAGCGGCGGGAGCCGGTCGCCGTAGCGGCTGCTCAGCTCGACGAGGGTTTCGCGCAGCCCGTCGGGGACGACGGGCCAGCCGAAGTCGGTCTTCTCGTATCCCTCGATCTCCCTTATGCCGAAGGGCAGTTCGGCGGGCATGCCGAAGCCGGCGAAGGTGTCGAGGGCGTCGGACCTGGGCGCGCCGACGAGTGTGGGGTTGTAGTAGTTGACCCCGTACCAGTCGAGCGGGGTGGAGATGGTCCGCAGGTCGTCCTCGACCGGGCCCGGCATCAGTGCGGCGAATTTCTCGTCGGGGTAGCTGCCGATGAGGAGCGGGTCGGCGAACAGCCGGTTGGTCAGCGTGTCGTACAGCTCTGCGGCGAAGCGGTCCTCGTCGGACTCCCCCGCGGTCCAGACCGGGGAGTGCGAGACGGCGATGCCGATGTTGTCGGCCCCCGCGGCACGCAGTGCGCGTACGGCCAGGCCGTGGGCGAGGAGCTGGTGGTGGGCGGCGGGCAGTGCGTCGAAGAGGAGGGTGCGGCCGGGTGCGTGCTCGCCGAGTGCGTAGCCGAGCATGGTCACTTCGGCGGGTTCGTTGATGGTGATCCACATGGGTACGCGGTCGGCGAGGCGTTCGGCGACGATGCCCGCGTACTCGGCGAAGCGGTAGGCCGTGTCCCGGTTGAGCCAGCCGCCGGCCTCGTCCAGCGGGAGCGGGGTGTCCCAGTGGTAGAGGGTGGGGGCGGGGGTGATCCCGCGGGCGCAGAGTTCGTCGACGAGGCGGTCGTAGAAGTCGAGCCCCTGCGGGTTGACCGGGCCGCTGCCGCCGGGGACGACGCGCGGCCAGCTCACCGAGAACCGGAACGCGTCGGCGCCGAGGCCGGCCAGCAGGGCGACGTCCTCGCGGTAGTGCCGGTGGAAGCCCGTGCCGCGGCCGGTGTCGGCGCCGTCCTTGATCCGTCCGGGCTGCGCGGCGAAGGCGTCCCAGCCCGATGGGCCCTTGCCGTCGGTGTCGGCGGCCCCCTCGGTCTGGAAGGCGGAGGCGGAGGCTCCCCAGAGGAAACCGGGCGGGAACATCGGCACAGTCATCTCGGCCTCCACAGCCGTAGTGAGACCGACCGGCAATCGGGGACGGTCCAAGAGGAAGTGCGTATGGCGGAAGTCGGCAGGGCAGTGATCAGAACCAGACTTTAACCGCCAGTAACGGGCTCGATCCAGTGTCGTGGGTCGGTGATTGCGACTTCTGTCGACCATGGGCCGGACGACGAGACGAGGAGCGCTGCATGCAGTTCGACGTATGGGCACCGGATGCGGAGTCGGCCGCTCTGCGGCTGGCGGGTGAACTGCGGCCCATGGAACGCGATCCCGGACGGGCCGGCTGGTGGACGGCCGACGCGCAGGCCGCGGACGGCGACCGCTACGGCTTCGTCCTCGACGGCGGGCCGGTGCTCCCCGACCCCCGCTCGCGGCGCCAGCCGGAGGGGCCGGACGGCGAGAGCGCGGTCGTCGACCACTCCGGGTTCGCATGGCGCTCCGACTGGGCCGGGCGCGGGCTGCCGGGCGCCGTCCTGTACGAGCTGCACATCGGTACGTACACCGCCGAGGGGACCTTCGACGCGGCGGCCGCGCGGCTCGGGCATCTGGCCGAGCTGGGCATCACCCATGTGTCGCTGATGCCGGTCTGCCCGTTCCCCGGTGTCCACGGCTGGGGGTACGAGGGGGTGTCGCTGTGGGCCGTGCACGAGCCGTACGGCGGCCCGGAGGGACTGAAGCGCTTTGTCGACACGGCGCACGGGCTCGGTCTCGCCGTCGTCCTGGACGTGGTCCACAACCATCTGGGCCCCTCCGGCAACCACCTCCCGTCCTTCGGTCCGTACTTCACCGACACGCACCACACACCGTGGGGAGCGGCGGTCAATCTGGACGCCCCCGGCTCCGACGAGGTGCGGGCGTTCCTGCTGGGCAGCGCGCTCGCCTGGCTGCGCGACTACCACCTGGACGGCCTGCGGCTCGACGCGGTCCACGCCCTGGCCGACACCCGGGCGCTGACGTTCCTGGAGGAACTGTCCGCGGCGGCCGACGCGCTCTCCGCCGAACTGGGCCGCCCGCTCTCGCTGATCGCGGAGTCCGACCGCTGCGACCCGCGTACGACGACGCCCCGCGAGTCGGGCGGCACCGGTCTGCACGCGCAGTGGAACGACGACTTCCACCACTGTCTGCACACCGCCCTCACCGGTGAGGCGCAGGGCTACTACGCGGACTTCGCCGTCGCCCCGCTGGCCGCGCTCGCCAAGACCGTGACCAGTGCCTTCTTCCACAACGGTACGTACTCCGGCTTCCGCGGCCGGACGCACGGCCGCCCCGTCGACGTCACCCGCAGCGCCGCCCACCGCTTCGTCGGCTATGCGCAGACCCACGACCAGATCGGCAACCGGGCGCTCGGCGACCGGCTCGCCGCCTCCCTCTCCCCCGGTCTGCTGGCCTGCGCGGCGGCGCTCGTGCTCACCGGACCGTTCACGCCGATGCTGTTCATGGGCGAGGAGTGGGGTGCCCGTACGCCCTGGCAGTTCTTCACCGACCACACCGACCCGGAGCTGGCCGAGGCGGTACGCAACGGCAGGCGGCGGGAGTTCGGCGCGCACGGCTGGGCCGAGGAGGACATCCCGGACCCGCAGGACCCGGCCACCCGGGACCGCTCCTGCCTGGACTGGAGCGAGCCGGGGCGGGAGCCGCACGCCCGGCTGCACGCCTGGTACCGCGAGCTGATCGCGTTGCGCCGCACCCTGCCCGACCTCAGCGACCCCGATCTGGCGACGGTGAAGACGGCGTACGACGACGAGGCCCGCTGGCTGGCGTTCCGGCGGGGCGATCTGCGGATCGCGGTCAACCTGGACGAGAAGCCCGCCACGATCCCGCTCGGGGGCGGCCGGCACCGGAGCGGCGGTGGCCGGGTGCTGGCCGCCTGGCAGCCGGTCGAGGCGCCCGGCGCGGACGGGGTGCTGCACCTTCCGCCGGAGTCGTGCGTGGTGCTGGCGGACGACTGATCCTCCGCCGCCGTTGACCGGGGCGGCGCTACTCGACGATCGCCAGCTCGCGCGCGGTGGAGTTGAGGCGCCGGCCGCCGTCCTCGGTGACGGTCACGATGTCCTCGATCCGCACACCGAACCGGCCCGGCAGATAGACGCCGGGCTCCACGGAGAAGCACATGCCGGGGACGAGCGGCTGCTCCTCGCCCTCGATCATGTACGGGGGCTCGTGGGTGGTGACGCCGATCCCGTGGCCGGTGCGGTGGATGAACCGGTCGCCGTAGCCGAACTCGGTGATGACGGCGCGGGCGGCCCGGTCGATGTCCTGGCAGGCGGCACCGGGCCGGACCGCGTTGCAGCCGGCCTCCTGCGCCTCCCGCACGACGTCGTGGACCCGCTGCTCCTCGGCGGTGGGTTCGCCGACGTGGACCGTACGGGAGGTGTCGGAGCCGTAGCCGTGCTTGAGGCCGCCGAAGTCGAGCACGACCATGTCGCCCCGCTCGATGGTGCGGCTGCCCGCCTCGTGGTGCGGGTTGGCGCCGTTCGGCCCGGAGCCGACCACGGTGAAGTCGACCTGGGAGTGCCCGTACTCGGTGAGCAGCCGGGCCAGGTCGGCGGCGACGTCGGTCTCCTTGCGGCCGGCGAACCGGACCTTCAGGATCTCCTCGTACGTGGCGTCGGCGGCGGCCCCCGCCGCGGTGATCCGCTCCAGCTCGGCGGCGTCCTTCACGGCGCGCAGCATCGGCAGCGCCTCGGTGAGGGAGGCGTACGAGGTCCCGGGCAGGTACTGCTGGAGGCCGAGCAGGTGCATCGCCCAGGTGTTGTCGCTGATCCCGAACCGGCCCTTCGCGTCGAGCAGCGGTGCCGTGACGGCGTACGGGTCCTTGGCGTCCGTCCAGTCCCGCAGGGTCAGGGCGGGTGCGCCGACGGCGTGCTCCGCGTCCGCTGCCTCCAGCGTCGGTACGACCAGGACGGGGTCCTGTCCGGCGGCGAGGACGAGGACGGTGAGGCGCTCGGTGATCGCGGTGGGCCGGTACCCCGTCAGGTAGACCAGATCGGGTCCGGGCGCCACCAGCAATCCCGCGAGTCCGGCGGCGGCGGCGCTCTCGGCGGCACGCGTCATCCGGGCCCGGTAGTCGTCGGCGGTGAACGGCACGGGCTGGTTCGGGCTGGGCATGCGGGACCTCCTGGCGGCGCGGAACGGCTCCCTGCATCCTGCCCGTACGAACGGCCGTGCGCGAGCGGTCGGGGCGGGTGCCGTGCGGTTCCTCCCGGGCTCGGGGACCGAGGGCCGGTCCGGCGGATCAGGGTCCGGGTCCGGGCCCGGCGGATCAGGGCCCGGCGGATCAAGGTCCGGCAGATCAGAGTCCGGCGGATCAGGGTCGGACGGGCCCGAGCCGTACGACGAGGTCGGCCCGGTCGCGGCCGCGGGCGACGAGCCGTGCGTTCGTCTCGTCGGAACCGGCGACCCAGCGCTCCGCGTACGGCCGCGGCTTCCCGAACCGCACATGCCGCTCGACGAGCCTGCGGATCCGTACGTCCTGGTCCAGCTCCAGGTACCACGCCTCGTCGAGCAGCCCGCGCACCGGCGCCCAGCCGCCGTCCCCGTGGAGCAGGTAGTTGCCCTCGGTGACGACCAGCGGAACGTCCGGGGCGACCGGGAGGGACCCGGCGACCGGCTGCTCCAGGGCCCGGTCGAACGCGGGGGCGTACACGACGGTCTCCGGCTGCGGTGTGCGCAGTCGCCGGAGCAGGGCGGCGTATCCGGCGGCGTCGAAGGTGTCGGGCGCGCCCTTGCGCGCGGCACGGCCGAGCCGTTCCAGTTCGGCCTGGGCGAGGTGGAAGCCGTCCATGGGCACGAGGACGGCGAGCGGCCCGAGGGCGTCGACCAACTGCCGGGCCAGGGTGGACTTCCCGGCACCGGGTGGCCCGGCGATACCGAGGACGCGGCGCTCCCCGGCCAGGGCGAGCCGACGGGCGCGGGCGGTCAGCCCGATGAGGTCACTGGTGTCCATGCCCGATATTGTCCCGCTGCGGGCCCGGCGCCCCCAGGCCCCGCGAGCCCGGCCCGATCCGGCCGACGGGCCCTGCGCCGCGCACTCCCCCTGCCCGCCCTGATCAACGAGGACCCCCCATGCCGCACATCGCTCTGGTCACCCTGGTCGTCCGCGACTACGACGAGGCACTTGCCTTCTACACCGACGCCCTCGGCTTCGAACTGGTCGAGGACACCGACCGGGGCGACGGCTCCCGCTGGGTGGTGGTCCGGCCGCGTGGGACGCGTGGTTCGGGTCTGCTGCTGGCCCGGGCCAAGGACGAGGAGCAGGGGGCGAGCGTCGGGGCGCAGACCGGGGGCCGGGTCGGCTTCTTCCTGCACACGGAGGACTTCGCGGCGGACCACGCGCGGATGCTGGCGGCGGGGGTGCGGTTCCTGGAGGAGCCCCGGCACGAGGTCTACGGTTCGGTCGCGGTCTTCGAGGACCTGTACGGCAACCGCTGGGACCTGCTCCAGCCCGCGTGACCCGGCCGGGGACGCTCAGCGGATCCCGTTGTCCTCCGGACACCCCGGCACCCGGAGGATCCCGGCGGTGGCTCGTGCCGCCAACCGGTCCGAGGCCGGGCCCGGTGAGGACCGCGCCGATGCGCCGGCTCTGCGCCCGCTACCGCGGTGCGATGACTTGGAGCCAGTCCTCGACGGTGACGACGTCCCCCCAACGCGGGAACAGCCTCTCGGTGAGGACCCGGTGCAGTTCGGGGTCGGTGTCGAGGCAGGCATCCACCAGGACGGTGATGCCGAAGTCCAGGTCGACGGCTTGGCACAGGGTGGACAGCACCACACCGCTGGTGGCGAGGCCGGTGACGACGAGGCTGTCGATGCCGCGCCGCCTGAGCACCAGGTCGAAGTCGCTGCCCGAGAATGCGCTCCCCCGCCTCTTGGTGACCACGCCGTCGCCCTGCCGGGGAGCGACATCGGGATGGATCTCGGTACCGGCGTCGCCCTCGGCGAACAGGCCGTCCCGCACCGCGTTCGTGATCACCCTGTTGCGAGGGCTGACTTCCGGATCGCCCGGCGGTAACCCGATCGTCACGTAGATCACGGGGATGCCGGCCGCGCGGGCACCGTCGATCGCTTTGCTCAGGCGCGGCAGATATCCGGAGCCGTCGTCGACGATGTCCACGATGTCCTGCTGGACGTCCATCACGAGGAGCGCGCTGTTCGCCATGTCGACTGCCCTTTCGTCACCGGGAAGGAGCAGCAAGTCTGGCCGATCGGCCGGGCCGCGGCGGGCGATTCCGGAGATCCGCTTCGAGGCCCGAAACCCGCCACCGGAAGCCCGCGCCCGGTGCCTCAGCCCGTCCCGCGGCCGAGCCCCACGCCTCCCGCCGCCCCCGCCAGCGCGTCCAGCACCGGTGCGATCAGCGGATGCGCCTCCGCTCCACGGCGTACCGCCGCGAACACCCGGCGCGTCGGGGCGGCGCCCTGCACCGGGCGGACCACCACGTCCGTCAGGTCCATCCCGCGCAGCGCGGATCTCGGGACCAGGGCCACTCCGGCATCCGCGCCGGCCAGTGCGACGACCGCGTGGAAGTCGTCCGAGGAGTGTTCGAGGCTGGGCGCGAAGCCCGCGTACTCGCAGGCCAGGACCACCACGTCATGGCACGGGTTGCCCGGGTAGGGGCCGATCCAGGTGTCCTTCGCCAGATCGGCGATCGCCACCTGCTCCTGGTCCGCCAGCCGGTGCCGCACCGGGAGCACCGCGTCGAACGGCTCCGAGTACAGCGGCACCCGGGTCAGCCGGCGGTCGTCCTCCCCCGGTGCGCCCCGGTACTCGACGGCCACCGCCACATCGACCTGGCGGTCCAGCACCATCGGGACGCTCGCGTCGCCCTCCGCGTCCTGGACCCGGACCCGGATGCCGGGGGCGGACCTGCCGAGGGCGGCGATCGCGGGGGCGAGGACCAGGCCGATGCCGGTGGCGAACGCGGCGACCGTGACCGTCCCGGCGTCACCCGCGCCGTAGGCGGCGAGCTCCGCCTCCGCCCGCTCCAGCTGGGCCAGCACCACGTTGGTGTGGGTCAGCAGGATCTCGCCGGCAACCGTGAGCCTGGTTCCTCGCGCGTTGCGCTCGACCAGCCGGTGCCCGGTCTCCTGCTCCAGCGCGGCCAGCTGCTGGGAGACGGCGGAGGGGGTCAGATACAGCGCGGCGGCCGCCGCGGTCACTGTGCGGTGGTCCGCGACCGCACGCAGGATGCGCAGCCGCCGTGCATCGATCATGTGCCTATTGTCCCAGGTCGCGGAGAGCGTCCGGTACGCCCTCCGCGACGGGGTGCTAGGCGCCCAGGGCTGTCCGTGCGTCCACGAACGCGTCGACCGCGCGGTTGACGTCCGCCGTGGAGTGCGCGGCGGACAGCTGGACGCGGATACGGGCCGCGCCCTGCGGGACGACCGGGTACGAGAACCCGATCACGTACACACCGCGCTCCAGGAGCAGCTCCGCCATCCGGCCTGCCTTCGCCGCGTCCCCGATCATCACGGGGGCGATGGCGTGGTCGCCGGGCAGGACGTCGAAGCCTTCCTCGGTCATCCGGGTGCGGAAGAGCGCGGTGTTGGCATTGAGCTGCTCGCGCAGGTCTCCGGCGGACTCCAGCAGGTCGATGACCTTCAGCGAGGCCGCCGCGATGACCGGGGCGAGCGAGTTGGAGAAGAGGTACGGGCGCGAGCGCTGGCGCAGCAGCGCGACGATCTCGGCGCGGGCGGCGACGTAACCGCCGGAGGCGCCGCCGAGCGCCTTGCCGAGCGTGCCCGTGATGATGTCGACGCGGTCCATCACGTCGTGCAGTTCGGGGGTGCCGCGCCCGCCGGGGCCGACGAAGCCGACGGCGTGCGAGTCGTCGACCATGACCATGGCGTCGTAGCGCTCGGCGAGGTCGCAGATCTCGCGCAGGGGTGCGACGTACCCGTCCATGGAGAAGACGCCGTCGGTGACGACGAGGCGGCGCCGGGCCCCGGACGCCTCCTTGAGCTGCTGCTCCAGGTCGGCCATGTCGCGGTTGGCGTAGCGGAAGCGCTTGGCCTTGCACAGCCGGATGCCGTCGATGATCGAGGCGTGGTTGAGGGCGTCGGAGATGACCGCGTCCTCCGGGCCCAGGACGGTCTCGAAGACTCCGCCGTTGGCGTCGAAGCAGGAGGAGTAGAGGATCGTGTCCTCCTGGCCCAGGAAGGAGGAGAGCCGCTGCTCCAGCTCCTTGTGGACCTCCTGGGTGCCGCAGATGAAGCGGACCGAGGCCATGCCGTAGCCCCAGCGGTCCAGCGCCTGGTGCGCGGCGGCGATCACGTCGGGGTGGTCGGCGAGGCCCAGGTAGTTGTTGGCGCAGAAGTTGAGCACCTCACCGGGGCGGCCCCCCGCGGTGACGGCGACGGTCGCGGACTGCGGGGTGCCGATCACGCGCTCGGGCTTGTGCAACCCGGCGGCCTCGATCTCTTCGAGGGTGGTGCGCATGTCGTCGCGTACGGAGTCGAACATGAAGGGGTCTCCCAGCTGGGTACGGAAGCGGCCGGACGGGGCGGTAGGAGGTCAGACGGTCCAGTCGAGGATGACCTTGCCGCCGAGTCCGCTCGCCGCGTCGTCGAAGGCCGCCTCGAAGTCGCGGTGGCCGTAGCGGCCGGTGATCACGGGGGCGAGGTCGAGGCCGCCCTCCAGCAGGACGGACATGGCGTACCAGGTCTCGTACATCTCGCGGCCGTAGATGCCCTTGACCGTGATCATGGAGGTGACGATGCGGGACCAGTCGACGGCGAAGTCCTCGGAGGGCAGTCCGAGCATCGCGATCCGGCCGCCGTGCGTCATGTTCGCGATCATGTCGCGCATCGCTTCGGGGCGGCCGGACATCTCCAGGCCGATGTCGAAGCCCTCGCGCAGTCCGAGCTCCCGCTGACCGTCGACGATGGACTGCTCGCCGACGTTGAGGGCGAGGCTGACGCCGATCTTGCGGGCCAGCTCCAGCCGGGCCTCGCTGACGTCGGTGATCATGACGTTACGGGCCCCGGCGTGCTTGGCGACGGCCGCGGCCATGATGCCGATCGGGCCGGCGCCGGTGATCAGTACGTCCTCGCCGACCAGCGGGAACGTCAGCGCGGTGTGCACGGCGTTGCCGAACGGGTCGAAGATCGCGGCGACGTCCAGGTCGACGGGGACCCGGTGCACCCACACGTTGGACGCGGGCAGCGCGACGTACTCGGCGAACGCCCCGTCGCGGCCGACACCGAGCCCCACGGTGGAGCGGCAGAGGTGGCGGCGGCCGGCCAGACAGTTGCGGCACTTGCCGCACACCAGGTGGCCCTCGCCGCTGACCAGGTCGCCGACGGCGATGTCCACGACATCGGACCCGATCGCGGCGACCTCGCCGACGAACTCGTGGCCCAGGACGAGCGGGGTCCTGACCGCCTGCTGCGCCCAGCCGTCGTAGTTACGGATGTGCAGGTCGGTACCGCAGATGCCGGTACGGAGCACCTTGATGAGCACGTCCGAGGGACCGGTCTCCGGCTCGGGAACGTCCATCAGCCAGAGTCCCGGCTCGGCCTTCTGCTTCACGAGTGCCTTCACGGCTGCGGCTCCCTGTACCTGGTACGGCGTTGATCTCCCCGGGCCGGGGGCATGCCTGAGGAAGCCTGCGGCCCGGGGAAGAATGAGGGGACGGCGTGGCAGCGCGCTTCGACCGGCTGCCGCGCACCATCCTCCGCCGTCACGGAGAAATCTGCCGTACCGCGCGCCCCAGGTCCATCGAGGTTTTCTTAAGCGCGGCCGCAGCTCCGCTTCACGCCCCGCCGCGCGGGCGGGGGCCCGGCCGCTCGCCGGGCTGCCGGAGTCCGGCTTCTTTCCCGGCTTCCTCCCCAGGGGACGGCTTGCTCCATTCGGCGCACGCACGGCCCTGAACCCCGTCGCCCCTTCACTCCTTCAGCGGTTCGCGCCTCCAGCAGGAACGCCGTTCTCTGCGCCAGGTCAAGGAGAACCTTCGAGGTCTTGGTGCGCCGGAAGCAGCGGAGAACGCCGATGACGCGGCGACGGCCGGGACGGAGGCTCCGTCCCGGCCGTCGCGCTGCCCTTATGGAACTGGCGGACCGGCCGGACCGTTGGTCGGCACTGGGCCGGCGGCAGGCGCAGGCTGGGATGCCGCACCATTCATGGCCTCCCGAAGGCCACGGAAGGCGCCGCTGACCCCCGAGCCGATCAGGCTTGCCTCCGAAGCGGTGACAGGCCGACCGAGAAACTTGGCAACCACCACCACCATCGGTGGGATGAGTGCGACTGCGACCCAGGCGTGCCCGCTCCGGGCCAGCCAAACGGTGGCCAGGAGCAACGCGATCAGCGCGAGGAAGCCCATCACCGTTTCGAAGCGCTGTTGCTTCCGCTCATCTGCCCGCTGCGCCCGTTCGTGCTCGCGCTGCTCGCGAGCGTTCCATGCCTCGAGCAACGCGGCCTTGCCCGGTCCGTCCAAGTCCGTCCGCTGCAGAACGAGCTGATAGACGTCCCGAAGATCTTGATCCCTCTGGCCTCGGTTCATCGGCCCGACCCCCCGAGTCGGCCCAGGTCTCGTGGGACCTCCCCAGCTCGCAGACTGCGTGCCAGCTCGGCGACGATCCCTCGCTGCCGGCTCCGGGCAGTCTCTCGGCGCCCGATTCGGTGCGCGACATACCTGGATGCGACTGCGGCGGCAACGCTGCCCGTCGTGGAAACAATAGACAGGGCCTCCAGCACGGACGACACGAACTCACCTCCGTTGTATGCGTATTGATGCAGAAATGACCGCACCCCAACCAGTAGAGCACGACACTCGGACATCCCTCCGGCCTCGCCGGTCGCCATGCCTGGGATCCGGCGACGTTCACCCGCTCACGTGACGAGTACCGGGCAGGCCAAACAGGACTGTGGTTCTGACGGCGGTCCGGGCCGCGTCGGCTTGTTCGGCTTGTTTGGTGCGGACGAAGATCAACGTCATGTCGATGTCCTCAATCTCGCCCCGCCACTGCTCCTCCTCGGCTCGCTTGCGACGGAGAACCAGGTCCCTCTCGATCTCGACCGGCCACAGCGGCATCTTGGGGTTGATCTGCCGCATCGGGCATCGGATTCAGTCTTCTCCGAACCGGACCATCGCTCTGGCTCGCAGGAGTCGCCTCGGACCGCCCCTTCGCGTTCGGCTCTTGCTGCCGTGAGTGAGGCTCTTGACCCTCACGTGGCGTCAGGCTGCACAGTCGGTGCCGTGGAGGATCACTGGACCGTGGGACATGTGGCCGAGCTGGCCGGCGTGAGCGTCCGCACGCTGCATCACTATGACGAGATTGGGCTCGTTCGGCCTTCGGCGCGAACCGCGGCCGGGTACCGGGCCTATTCGGCGGGCGACGTGGAGCGGCTGCGTGAGGTGCTGGCCTATCGGCGGTTGGGCTTCGGGCTGCGGGAGGTTGCGGAACTGGTCGGTGACCCGTCCACCGACGCGGTCGCACACCTGCGCCGACTGCGCGGCCTGCTGCTGGAGCGGCGTGATCGCGCTGACGCCATGGTGGCGGCCATCGACAGGGAACTCACGGCACGGGCGAAGGGACTGAAGGTGACACCGGAGGAGCAACTGGAGATGCTCGGTGCGCGACTGTACGACGCGATCGGCGGCGCTTACACCGCGACACGGCATACCGAGCCGCGGATCGCCGCGCAGATCTGGGGCGCGCTCGGGGACGCGCGGACGGTGCTGAACGTCGGGGCCGGCACCGGCTCCTACGAGCCGGCTGATCGCGACGTGACCGCGGTGGAGCCATCGGCGGTCATGCGGGGGCAGCGGCCTGCCGGCGCGGCGCCGTGTGTGGCCGCCGCCGCGGAGAACCTGCCGTTCGAGGACCACTCCTTCGACGTCGCGATGGCCGTCTCCACCGTTCACCACTGGGGGAACCCCATAGCGGGGCTGCGCGAGATGCGGCGCGTGGCCCGCCGCGTGGTGGTGCTCACGTTCGACACCGACGAGCCCGGATGGCAGGACCGGTTCTGGCTAACCCGCGACTACCTGCCCGAGTTCGCCGACGTCCTCGCAGAGTTTCCCTCGCTCGCCGGGATGGCCGACGCGATCGGCGCACGCGCTGAGCCGGTCCCAATTCCGTGGGATTGCGCTGACGGCCTGTTCGAGGCGTACTGGCGCCGACCGGGGGCGTATCTGGAGGATCATGTGCGCCGTGCGATGTCGGTGTGGACGAGGGTCGGGCCGGAGGCCGAGCAGCGGGCGGTACGAAGCCTCGGCGACGACCTCGACTCCGGCCGGTGGGCCGAGCGCAACAGCGACCTCGCCGACCTCGACACGGCAGATCTCGGCCTCCGCCTGCTCATGGCTTGAACCAACCGCGTCGCAGCGTCAGCGTCGTGGCGGCTCCTGGGTGGCCCACCGGTCATGTGCGGCGCTCAGCGGGCGTGGCGCTGCGGACAGGACCGGCGGCCCGACCCGGCATGCCCAGGTCGATCGCCCGCGAGCTCCGCTGGTCGATCCGCGCAAGCTTGTCCTCCGCTCCGGCGGGGCTGGTTCGCACACCTTCGATCTCGCCGAGCCGGCCTTCGTGTTCGGCTTCGGCGATTCGGGCGTTGAGGTTGTCGTGGATCTCCTCGAGGCGGGCGCGTTGGGCCGGGTGGCCCGGCGGCGGACGATGAACGCCCTGTGCGCCTCGATCGTCTCGGCCGGGTAGACAGCCTCGTGACGCGTTGCATTCCGTCAGATCTCCTGTGGTGCGGATCACTTACCCGTGGTGCTCGTCGGGCAGCGTTGTCATTGGGGGCTGAGATCGTGCCTCCATGAGTGAACTGGTTGAGCACGTCGATGAGCATGACCGCGTGCTGGGAGTCGTCGACCGAGATGAGGCGGTGCGTGAGAACTGGCCGCATCGCATTGCAACGACGATCTGTCGTGATCGCGAGGGGCGGATCTTGGTGCTGCGGCGGGCCGAGACGTTGTCCCGGTTCCCGGGCTACTACGACGTGATGGTCGGCGGCGCCGTGGACGTGGGCGAGTCGTATGAGCAGGCGGCAGTCCGCGAGCTGACTGAAGAGCTGGGCGTTCGTGTGCCGGTGCGGTTCCTGTTCAAGTTCCTTTGCAGGGCAGGGATTAGTCCCATCTGGTTCGGGGTGCATGAGGCCGTCGTGTCGGAGGCTCTGGTGCCGGACCCGGTTGAGATCGACTGGCAGGACTGGATGACAGTGGACGAACTGCGTGAAGTCGCTGATGAGTGGCTCTTCGTTCCGGGAGGGCGGGAGGCTCTGCGCCGATATCTGGAGTCCGGGTTCGGCAGCGGTGCGGGCGAGCCGGCGGCCGGATGATCGGCGATGCGGGTCGCCGCGGTTCAGGGCTCAGTCGGGCCCCGGCTGACGGTCGGCCCCAACTGGTCGACCTCCGCATGCCGCACTTCACCGATCAGACGATCTCGACGCTCAGCTGGAAGCCCAGTTCTTCGAAGCCCAACGCGGCTGCAACGCGCCGGGAGGCGGGAGGCCGTGCACGCCATTGCGGTAGCAGCCCGGCAGCGAGGGCATGTGCGACCGTCGCTGAACCCGTCACCCGTGCCAGCCCCCGCCCCCGCGCTGCCGGCGCGGTCAGCACGCCGATGTGCGCGGTGCGACTCGGCCAGGCCCGATATCCGGCAGCAGCAACTACCTGACCATGTTCGCGGACCACGAACGCGGGAGACGTGATCTCGTTCAGCGCGGCCTCCCCAGCGTCTCCCTCGCCGACTGCTCTCTCCAGGCGCCGCAGATCCGGGTGGCCGGTCGGCAGTTGCTCCGCCGACAGTGCACCAGATGCGACCGGGCGGAAACCCTCCGGAGACACATACGACAACACCGCCGGTCCCAACGCCCTCGCAACAGGCAGGACAGTCCGGATTGAAGTGCCGTCCACGACACCTTCCACCGACAGTCCCGCCAGTGCGCCGCGCACGATCACTGCGGCGCTCTCAGTCGGCACGGTCACGATCGCCGACTCACCGAGAGCCACCACCCCCAGCCAGCCGGCCGGGCACAGCCCTGACTCCTGGGAGACCACCACGTGCACACCACCCGGCGGCGGGAACGACACCGGTACTCGGGCAAGGTCTTCCCACAGAGCACGAGCTCTGAGTAGCAAAGGGTCTATCGGCATGGCCCGATCCTGTCAGGCGAAGTCAGCGTCTGACCTTACAATTGACCCGCCGGCCAGTCCCGAGGCGCAGGAAGGACACTCGCTCAGGACAGCCACGTCGCGTCGCCGCCGTACCGACCGTTTCAAAATGTGGGCGCGCGTCGCCGCCGTACCGACCGTTTCGAAATGTGGGCGCGCGTCGCCGCCGTACCGACCGTTTCGAAATGTGGGCGCGCGTTGCCGCCTCCCGGCGACAGAGCCCGGCAGTTGCACGGCCGTCGGCTGTGCGGTCAGGGTGCCGCGTCCGTTGTATCGAGCAGTACGCACTGATCGAATTTCATGCAGCCGCACTCCGGGCAGTCCGCGACTGCCTGCCGCAGGGCCTGAGTCTGCGCGATGTGTCGATCGAGTTCGGGCAGCTTGCGCGTAGCGGAAGGGGCCGACCCCGGCCCCGGTGATCAGTCCCGCGGCCAGGGCCGCCCGTCGAGGCGTTCGATGTCGCGGTTGAGCCGGGCGAGGCTGTCCGCGAGCTGGGCCGCCTCCTCGGGGGTCCAGTCGGCCAGCAGCGCGCCGAGGCCGTCCAGATTCTCCGACCGGTCGCGGTCCAGGCGCCGCGTGCCCTCCTCCGTGATGACGAACTTCCGGGCGATGCCGCCGTCCGGGTCGGGAATGCGCTCGACGACACCGGCCCGCAGCATGGCGGCGGTCTGCCGGTTCAGCGTGGAGGCGTCCAGACCGAAGGCGTCCCGGAGGTCACCGATGGACATCGGGCCCTCGACCTGAATGCGGCTGAGGAGAATGTAGGCGCTCCGGTCCAGCCGGCCGTCTCCCCTGGAGGCGAGCAGATTCATATGGCGGCCGAGAAGCATGGTCTCGAACTCGATGCGGTCCACGGGCTTGTCCACGCGAGGCTTCTTTCAACTGCGGGTGCGGGGCTTGCCTCCCCGCCGGGAAGGCCAACTCTCCGTACAGATATACCACGGACTGTATGCATGATGCACTTCGTGTGTATGATCCACATTTAATGTACGGTGCACATCTACTTCATGACGCATCCCGTCATGGCACGGCACAGCTACAGGAGTACCCGTGGACAGAATCCAGCCCACAGCCCGCGCAGGCGGCGTTGTCGGCATCCTCGCCTTCGCGGGCATCGTGGCCGCGATCACGCAGACCCTGGTGGTGCCGCTGATCGCGGAACTCCCAAGGCTGCTCGACACCTGCCGGCGCTCATCATGTCGGCCGTGCCGCAGTCCGAGACCGCCTCGGCCAACAGCTTCAACACGCTGATGCGCTCGATCGGCAGCTCCCTGTCCGCCGCCGTCATCGGTGTCGTGATGGCCCAGATGACCACGGGCTTCGGCGGCCACGTCCTGCCGTCGGCAGGCGGATTCCGCGCCGCCATGCTGATCGGCCGCGGCGTGGGGCTGGCAGCAGCGGTGATCGCCGCCCTCATCCCCGTACGGGCCGCCGCGAAGCCGGAGCCCGTGATCGCCCGGCCCGCAACACGTGAAGTGCCCGAGACGTCCGAGGCCAAGGCCTGACGAGCCCCGGCCGGCCCTCGCCACCCGAACAGGTTGTCCTGTCCCTCCCGGGGCGGGGCAACCTGCTTGCGGGCCGGACCGCCCGCCTCCGCGGCCGTAGACTCGCCGAATGGCGAAGTATTTCGATGTACATCCCGAAAACCCCCAGCGGCGCACCATCAGCACCGTGGCCGACAGCATCCGCTCCGGCGCACTCGTCGCGTATCCGACGGACTCCTGTTACGCGCTGGGATGTCAGCTCGGCAGCCGTGACGGCATCTCCCGCATCCGCGCGATCCGCAACCTCGACGACCGCCATCACTTCACGCTCATGTGCCAGAACTTCTCCCAGCTCGGGCAGTTCGTGCAGATCGACAACGACGTGTTCCGCGCGATCAAGGCGGCGACGCCCGGCCAGTACACCTTCATCCTTCCGGCGACGAAGGAGGTGCCGCGCCAGCTGCTGCACCCGAAGAAGAAGACCGTCGGCGTCCGCATCCCCGACCACGCCGTCGTCCAGGCCCTACTGGCCGAACTCGGCGAGCCGCTGCTCTCCAGCACCCTGCTCCTGCCCGACGAGGAGGAGCCGATGACCCAGGGCTGGGAGATCAAGGAGCGCCTCGACCACGAAGTGGACGTCGTGGTCGACTCCGGCGACTGCGGGACGGAGCCGACCACCGTCATCGACTTCTCCAGCGGCGAGCTGGAGATCGTACGCCGGGGCGCCGGCGACACGTCCCGCTTCGAGTAACCGGTCGGGGCGGGGCCGGATTCAGTACAACAGGTCCAGTTCCACGCCGACCGTCTTCCCCGGTACACGCTCCAGCACCGCCCAACGGTCCGCCAGCGCCTCGACGAGCACCAGACCGTGCCCGCTGCCGGACCCGGGCGGCGGTTTCACGACCTCCCCGGGGCCGGGCGGACGGCACTCGCCCCGGGTGTCGGTGACCTCGATCCGGAGCCTGCCGAGCCGCTCGGGACCTGCGGCGTCCATGCCCAGCAGCAGCTCGAAGTCCCTCCCCGGTACCCGGCCGTGCGTCGCCGCGTTGGCCGCCAGTTCGGCCACCAGCAGCGCGGCAGTGTCGGACATGTCCGAGCGGTACGGGATGCCCCAGACGTTCAGCTGATGAACGGCGAGCCTGCGGGCGAGCCTGGCGCCTCGGGGGGTGGAGCTGAACCGCTGCACGAACAGCCTCTCGGTGCGCGGCCGGTGGGGGGTGATGGATGCTTCCATGCGGGTCAGCCTTGCCGGGCTCGGCCCCTGCGACCAGCCACGCCACTCGTACGCTGGGTCAGCGTACGAGCACAGAGAGTGGACAGTGTCGATAACTATGCGTGACCATGGGCTCGTTGTGGACGGGGAACAGCGCGCGAAAGGTGACCGCACATGGCCGACGAGCCCGAGCCCTCGGACAGCCTCAAGGCCTTCGGCGAGGTGGTCAAGGTCTTACGCAAACGGGCCGGACTCACCCAGGAGGAGTTTGCGCCCTTGGTGCAGTACTCGGTGACGATGGTCGCCTCGATCGAGCAGGGCCGCCGCTTCCCGCCGCCCGCCTTCGTGGAACGGTCGGAGGTGGCCCTCGACGGCATGGGGGTCGTGCGCGCGGCGGCCAAGCATCTGTCGCGGCGGCGCGGGCTGGCGAGCTGGTTCCGCCAGTGGGCGCAGCTGGAGCAGGACGCGATCACCCTCCAGACGTACGAATGCCGTTTGATCCCTGGCCTGTTGCAGACGGAGGCGTACGCTCGGGCGCTGTTCGCCGAGCAGTTGCCGCCGCTGGGCGACGAGCAGATCGAGACCCAGTTGGCGGCGCGACTGGAACGCCAGGAGTTGTTGCGGCAGCGGCCCAACACCGCGTACAGCTTCATCCTCGAAGAACATCTGTTGCTGCGCAGGACCGGTGGCGTGGACGTCACCGTCGGAATGGTCGAACACCTTTTGGAGCTCGTCTCGCTCCGGAACATCGAGATTCAGATCATGCCAGTGATGCGGGAGCACCATGCTGGGTTGGGCGGCCCCATGAGGCTTCTGGAGACCCCCGAGAACCGCTGGTTCGGCTACTGCGAGGGGCAGGAGAGCGGTCAGTTCATCTCCGATCCCAAAGTCGTGAGCATGCTCCAAATGCGATATGCCAGGATGCGTTCGCAGGCTCTCTCCTTGGAGGACTCCTTGAGCCTGTTGCGGCGGATGCGAGGAGCGATATGAGCACCACAGAACTGTCCTGGTTCAAGAGCAGCTACAGCGGCGGCGACGGCGACTCCTGCGTCGAAGTCGCCCTGTCCTGGCACAAGTCGAGCTACAGCAGCGGCTCCGGGGACGACTGTGTAGAGGTCGCCACCTGCCCCACCACCGTCCACATCCGGGACTCCAAGGTCGAAGAGGGCCCCCAACTCGCCCTCTCCCCCACCACCTGGACCCACTTCGTCACGTACGCGGTTCAGGGCTGAGCGCCCGCCCGCCATTTGTCGAACTCCCAGGCCGGGTGGGTGGTGTCCAGGTACGGCAGGTGCTCGTGCCAGTCGGCGGCGGTCAGGGCCGCCGCCGGCCGGACGGTGATGTCTCCCGCTGCATCGACGTCGAAGCCCCAGGAGAAGCCGGTCAGCGGCATCACGTACCGCTGTTCGCGGTCCAGTGGCGTGTGGGCCAGGAAGCTGTGCGCGAGCCAGGCCATGGGCCGGCGTTCGGCCCGTGACGGGGCGTCGAACAGGGTGGGTCGGTAGCCGAAGAAGGCGTACGGGGAGGGCGCGTCCTCGAACAGGATGAACGGGTCCATGTCGAAGTCGGCACCGCCACTGCTGTTGTCCGTCGACCGGACGAACTGGACCCAGCCGAACATGGCCCGATATCCCCTGCCGGGATAGGTCACGGCAGAAGTGCAGCACGGGAAGCCCCGCGTGGCGGGGTGCTTGCCGATCGTCAGCGGATCATCGACCTGTTCGAGGTCCACGGTCACGCTGCCAGGCTCACCGTCGTGGGTGAAGGGAAGGATCATTCCCACACTCTGGCGAGGGCGCGTCGTCGGCCACAAGGGCGAATACTGGTCGCCCGGGGCACGACTTCCCAGGCTGGCGGTTATGCCAACAGACAAAGGCTCGTTCACCGTCAGCGGCGGCGTCGAGGTGCCCGTCCCCCTCCCCGGCACGCTGTGGACCGTCGGTGCGGTCATCCTCAACGAGGACGGCGCGGCATTCGCGCAGAAGCGAAGCCCCGACCGCCGTCTCTTTCCCGACACGTGGGACATCGTGGGCGGCCATGTCGAGGCCGGTGAACCGCTTCTGAACGCGCTGGCCCGGGAGGTCGAGGAGGAGACCGGCTGGCGGCTGCGCCATGTGCGGCGCTTCCTCGGCACCAGCACCTGGACCGGCGACGACGGCGGGGCCTGCGCCACGAGGCGGACTATCTCGTCGAGGTCGAAGGCGACTTGGGCCGGCCCGCCCTGGAGTGGTCCAAGCACTCCGCCTACGGCTGGTTCACCCTTGACGGCCTCGACCGCATCAGGGAGAACCGCGGCCCCGGGGAGTTCCTGATCCACGACCTGATCGCACGGGCCCTTCGGGACCACCGGCCCCGAGGGTGATGTCCCCGCTCGGGCTTCGCGCCGCAAGGGCACGCGGGTCCTTGATAGCGTCGCCCCAGCGACTGCGGAACTCTCCCCGCCGGGGTCGTCGCTCTTCCGGGGCGGCGCTGCCACCACGGGACGGCGGGTGTGGGTGGCAGGGGACATTCATGGCAGGGACGAAGAGAGCCAACGCATGAGCCTCGCGCAGTTGCACTACACCTCCGCAACGTACGGGGACGGTCCGGAAAGCAGCGAGGACGCGGCGATACCCGCCCGTTTCAGCGCAGTTGACGCGGCGATACCCGCGTCGGCGCTGACCGAGGCCGGTCCGCTCCTGGCGTACGAGCCGCCGACCGGCACCCCTCGACAGGTCACGGACAACGCGCTGCGCGCACTCCCCGAATCGTTCAGCTTCAGTGTGCTGTCCGACGGCAGCCATCTGCTGGCCCGGACCGTACCGGTACGCACCCCGCAGCTGTCCTCGCTGCGCTTCCACGCCCACGCGGTCCATCTCCCCGCCGGCACCCGGCTGCCGAGCGGGATACTCCCGATCACCGCCTGCCGGTCGGCCCGCTGGGCCGCCGCGACACCGGCCCGGATACCGGCGGTGGATCCGGTCACCGCGCTCCCCGCCGCCACGGGCCGCACCGGTGAACGTGAGGGGCTCAACGACTTCGCCGTCTCCCGCGGCCCCTGGCTCGCGGGCGTCCTGTCCGACCTGCGCCGGCTGAGCGAGACGGCCGAGCCGTCGAAGGTCGTGATCGTCGAGCGGCAGAGCGTGGACGTGGCCCGATGGCTCGCGCTGGCCGCGGCCGTCCTGCCCCAGGAGAGCACCGAGCGGCTGACCTTCACCACGTACGCCCGGCACCCGCAGCGCGCCCCGCAGCAGATCATCGGCGTGCTGCCGCAGGACGCGCACGAGCTGTCCGGTCCCGGGCTCCGCGTGCACACCTGCACCGGTCCCCGCCCGGAGGGGGCGGTGGACGACCCCTGGGCCGAGACCGTCGCCCGGATCTGGCGAAACCGGGTACCGGAACTGTTCCGGGAGGCGGCCGAGCTGCCCGGGGAGCCGTTCGCCGCCGGGCCGGTGGCCGTGACGGCCCTGTGCGCGGGCATCGCGCTGGGGCCGAACGAGAGGGCCGCCGCCGCGGGCTGGGCCGCCGAGCGGCCCTACGCGCTGGACGCCAAGCGCACCCGGCAACTGGTCGACGCGCTGACCGCGGCAGGGGTCGACGACCGCACCGGGGCCGAGTTCGACGCCGCGGGTCGGCTGTTCGCCGCGCTGGACGGCCGCTCCCCCGCGACCACCACGACCCCACTGGCCGCGATGCTGGTCACCGAAGCGGTACGCGGCGGGAACGGCTCCGTGGAGCTGCCCGGCCGCACGGCCTTCAGCGGTCCGGAGGGCGCGGCCGTCGCCGCCGTGCTCGGCCCGGAGATCCTGACCGAGCTGAGCGGCGCGGGCGTCGGGCTGGACGTGGCCCGGACCGTGCAGTTGCTGCGGGTGGCCCGGCTGCTCGGCGTGGACTGCGCGGAGCTGCTGCCCGGCCTCGTACGGCGGCTGGCGCCCGCCCTCCTCACGGACGCGCGGGACACGGACGCGCGGGACACGGACGCGCAGGACGCACCCGGCTGGGCGCCCGCGCTGCTGGAGCTGATGGACGAGCAGTTCGACGTCCGTACGGCGCTGCTCGGCGCACTGGACCGGATCGCGCCGGATGACCCCTCCGGGGCGGAGCGGCTGTTGGGCCGGGTGGCGCTGCCGTTCACCGGCACGCAGTCGCTGCCGCACCTGCGGATGTGCGCGGAGGCGCCCGAGGCCAAGGCGGGCTGCGGCGCCGACCGGGTGGGCGCGGTGCAGCGGGTGCTGCGGGCCGCCGGAATGTCGCCGTTCGCCGAGCCGCTGGTGCTGCGGACGGCGGTGGGCCTGGTGTGGGAGGCCGGTCCCCCGACGGTGGGCGAGGCCCGGCTGCTGCTGGACGCCGCGACCTCGGACGCGCACCGGACGGCCGGCACCTGGTCGCACCTGGTCGCCGCGGCGCTGAACGCCCCCGCCGACGACGAGGCCGCGTCCGAGCTCGCCCATGACCTGCTGCGCGGCTTCCCGCAGGAGATCGGGGGGCGGGCGCGCGGGGCCCTGCTGCTCCTGGAGTTCGCCCGCGAGCTGCGGTCGGGGTCGGCGGCGCCGGACTGGGCGGAACGGGTCCGCGCGCTGCGGCCGGGCGCCGAGCCGGTGGAGCCGGAGGTGCTCGGCCACGCGTTCGGCGCCCTGGCCGGGCGGCTGCTCGCCCCGGACGGCCCGGAGGCGGAGCTGTACGCCCTCGCGCACAGCGGCGACGCGGACCTCATCGCCGCGTACGACCGGGCCGCGCACGGCCCCGACGTCCGGGCGAGGCTGGAGGCCGACCCCGGCTACGCGGCCGGCTGCTTCGCCGTGTGGACGGCCCACCCGCACGCGGGAGCCGAGTGGAGCCGGACCACCGCCGCCCTGCTGGAGGAGGTGCTGCGCCCCGCGGTGCGTGCGCTGTCCGCCGACGGGGTGGCGGCCGTGGAGGAGGCCGTCGGGCGCTCGGGCAGCAGCGGCCGGGCCGAGGCCTTCCGCGACTGGAACCGCCGGGGCCAGGGCACCCTCGGCCGGCTGGGCAGGCGGCTCGCGGGCCGCGTCCGGCGCGGCTGACGTCCGCCGGACGCCGGGATCCCGTGTGTCACGGGCGCCTCACCGCGCCCGGTAACCTGGGGTCTACCGATCTCGTGGGCCTCCTGGGGCCCGTCGTCACACTGCCGTCTGCCGCGCGGCGTCCGGCACGCACGCTCGCGGCGTTGCCGAAATGCCCTGGTAGCTCCGCTACGAGACCATTCCGGTGCCTTGCGATCGCACGCACCAGATGCCGCACGGCCGCCCTCCGGGCGACGACGGCCGTGTGACGACGGGCCCCAGCAGGCTGCGTGAACCCCAGGAGGAACAAGATGACGACGAACCGTGGGCGCAAGGACGTGATCCGGGACCGGATGGCCGCGACCGGTGAGTCGTACAACGTGGCCGCCCGCAATCTCAAGGCGATGAAGGACATGGGCGCCACCCGTGAGGCCGTCGTCACCCAGCGCTGGCGCCCGGTCGACTCCCTCGACCTGCCGTGCCCGTGCGGCGGCACGTGCGAGCCCGGCGACATGTGCGAGCAGTGCCACGCCCAGCACCGGCACGTGGCGCGGTATCCGGGAAGTGCCACCGAGGTGGAGACCTGGGTCGACCGCTACGAGTGCACCGGCTGCCCGGCCTCGTACACGCTGCTCGTCGAGCTGCCGGGGCGGCCCTGGGGTGTGGCGGAGACGGTGATCCAGGGCGGTTCGGCCGAGGAGGTCGTGCGGGCCCGGGTCTTCCCCGGTGTGGTGCACCCGCTGCTGAAGCCCGAGACGCCGGAGGAGGACTGACGCAGGCGCGTCAGTCCTCCTCGGGCCGGGCCCCGGCGTCAGGCGTCGGGGGTCAGCCGCAGTGAGATCGAGTTGATGCAGTACCGCTGGTCCGTCGGGGTCGGGTAGCCCTCGCCCTCGAAGACATGGCCCAGGTGCGAGCCGCAGCGGGCGCAGCGGACCTCGGTACGGACCATGCCGTGGGTGCGGTCCTGGATCAGTTCGACCGCGTCGGAGTCCTTCGGGTCGTAGAAGGACGGCCAGCCGCAGTGCGACTCGAATTTGGTGTCGGAGCGGAACAGCTCCGCGTCACAGGCGCGGCAGGAGTAGACGCCCGTCGTCTTGGTGTCGGTGTACTCGCCGACGAAGGCGGGCTCGGTGCCGGCCTTGCGCAGCACCGCGTACTCGGCGGGCGACAGCTCCGCCCGCCACTCCTCGTCCGGCTTGTCGATGTCGTACGGCACGATGGCTCCCTCAGCTCGACAGGTGGTCCAGGATCTGCGGGCCGAGGTCCGTGACGTCGCCCGCCCCCATGGTGAGAACGAGATCGCCGGGCTTCGCCATTCCCGCGATGACCTCGGGGACCGTCGCCTTGTCGTGGACGGCGGTGACATCGGCGCCGGCCGCCTGCGCCGCGTCGATGATCAGGGTGCTGGTGATGCCGGGGATCGGGTCCTCGCGGGCCGGGTAGATGTCCAGCACCACGGAGGCGTCGGCCAGCGCGAGGGCCTGGCCCATCTCGGTGCCGAGCTCCTGGGTGCGGGAGAAGAGGTGGGGCTGGAAGACGACCAGGAGGCGGGCGTCGGAGGCGGCGCCGCGCATCGCTTCGAGGTCGGCGGTCATCTCGGTGGGGTGGTGCGCGTAGCTGTCGATGACCTGGACGCCGGCCGCCTCGCCCTTGAGCTGGAGGCGGCGCTTGACCCCGGTGTACTTACCGAGGGCCGAGGCGAGGTTGTGCGCCGGGATGCCGAGGGCGACACCGGCGGCGAGGGCGGCCACCGCGTTGAGCGCGTAGTGGCGGCCGGGCACGGAGACGGTGAAGGTGAGGTACTTCCCGTTCAGCACGACCGTGACCTCGCTGGTCAGACCGCGCTGGGTGATCTTGTGGACGCGTACGTCGGCGGACGCGGACTCGCCGTAGGTGACGACCTTGAGTGCGGACAGGTCGCGCACCCGTCGGGTCAGCTCGACGGCGCCGGCCTGGTCGGCGGAGACGACCAGGGTGCCGTCGGGGACGACCTTGCCGACGAAGGTCTCGAAGGAGTCGTAGATCTCGTCCATCGAGGCGTAGTTCGCGTGGTGGTCCAGCTCCACGTTGAGGACGATCGCGACCTCGGGGTCGTACTTGTGGAAGCTCCGGTCGCTCTCGTCCGCCTCGGCGACGAAGATCGCGCCCTCGCCGTGCGTGGCGTTGGTGCCGGGTCCC